>JAFZIV010000051.1 GCA_017554235.1 Selenomonadaceae bacterium | reverse complement strand
GGGGGTAGACCCTCTCTAGAAAATTATAAAATAGAAGACGTTTTAACCGTCATTTCAAAACAAGGTGCAACTGCACTTAGTTTTTGATTTGGCGGTTTTTTGTGTGCAAAATTTTAAGGAGGTATGACGATGAAAATTATTGACGCGACTTGGGAAAAAAGAAATCTCGGCGTAACGTGCTATGAAATTGAATTTTCTAATGAAGATAAACTTTCCGATATTGAAAGCAATCGAGAGAAATTTTTCGAGCGTCAATATGTAGTTTTGAAAGTTCCCAATAACCGCGCAGATATTTCAGCCTACGTTCAATCTCAAGGCGCAAAATATATCGAGTCACTGATAACTTTTCAATGTGATTTACGTAATTGGAAACTCCCAGATTCATTGAAAGATCTTTGTGCGTTGTCGTCTTATGCGCCGATGAATGATGATGACATTGAGGTTATGTTCAGTGAAATTCGTAAAGGCATCTTCAAAACGGATCGCGTTTACCTTGACCCGTACTTTACTAAAGAACAGGCGGCTCAGCGTTATGTGAATTGGTCTAAAGATATGTTAAAGCAAGGTTACACGCCATACAAAATACTTTATCAAGGTGTAACTGTAGGCTTTTATTTACATGCACTCGCGGGAGTTTATTCAAAATTTTTAGGAACAGGTATGGGAATGTTTGTTCAGTATGCCTGTATAGATTCTTCAATAAAGGCAGGTCGAACTAAAGCTTATGCCGTTGTATCAAGCAACAATCCTGAAGTCGTAAACATTAGAATTAAATTGGGTTGTCAAATTAAATCCACAAATTATATTTTCGTTATGCACAATGATTGAGGAGCTTAAATGAAGTTTAATTTTAAAAATAAAAAAATCAGCGGTATTCTTACTGTTATTCCGAAAAATGAAGTCAGCTTTGACGATTACGCGGATAAGTTTCAGTCAACGCCCAAACAGATGAAACGTTTAAAAGAAGTTATGGGATTCGATAAGCGGCGCGTTGCCAAAAAAGGCACTAACTTTTCGGATTTGGCAGTTTTCGGAGTAGAAAAACTTTTATCTGAAAGTCTCATCAAAAAAGAAGAAATCGGCGCATTAATTCTTATAACACAGTCACCAGATTATTTTTTGCCGCCGACAACAAACGTTATTCAAGGTCGTTTAAATTTACCAACCGACGTTTATTGCCTTGATATGAATAACGGTTGCGCCGGTTACATTGTCGGACTTGTTCAAGCTTTTCAACTTTTGGAACATATGACTGATAAGAAAATTTTACTCTTTGTAGGCGAATCTATCGGTGAGCGAACTTCTGATAAACAAAACATAAACAGCACTAACCGAGATACCTTACTTTGGGGAGATGCCGTCGCTATCAGTATAGTAGAAAATGATTTTAATGAAAATTCCACGCATATTTTTTCAGAAATTCTTATGGATGGTAATAGATGCAATGTAATTAGGTGTCCTTCAAAAAGTTTTATGGAATTATGCTCCACTTTAGATTATATAGAGACTTCTTTTTTGTCAGAACGTGTTATGAACGGTGGCGAAGTTTTTAGATTTACGCAGGTAGACGTACCGCCGGTAATTGAAAGACTCTTAAAAGATTCGGGCAAAACTAAGGAAGAAATTGATTGGTTTTTATTTCATCAACCCAATAAATTTATGGTTGAAAATCTTGCTGAAATTTTAAAAATCCCGTCGGAAAAAACTCCCAGCAATGTGGTTGCAAAATTTGGAAATGCTGAAAGTGCAACAATCCCAACAAATATTTGTTTGAATTTAACGCCGGATATTTTGCACAAAACTTTCAGCGTATGTCTGTCGGGATTTGGTACCGGCTTAACTGTCGGTGCTATGACTATGCAACTCGGACCTTTAAATTTCTGCGAATTTGCCGAATATTGAGGAGACATTAAATGGAAAATTATGTGCTGATAACGGGCGCGTCAAGCGGTATCGGTCGGGATATTGCCGTGACGCTTTCAAAGACTTATCCGCTGATTTTGGGCGGGCGTAATGTTGAACGTCTTGAAGAAACGCGGGCAATGTGTACCGATTCGGACAAACACATTTTTTGGAATTATGATTTGGCTGACGTTGAAAATATTTACGACAACTTGACGGCGTTTATTAAAAACAATGAATTGAAAGTCGGCGGCTTTGTTCATTCAGCGGGGATATGGTTTGTAACAACTTTGAATTTAGTTAAATTGAACGATGTCCAAAAAATGATGAATATAAATTTTCTTTCAGCAGTAGAAATTTTAAGAAGTTTGGTTAAGAGAAAAACTAATGCCAAAAACCTAAAAGATGTTATTTTGGTATCGAGCATTGCACCATTTAAATCGGCAAAAGGAGAAGCTTTTTACGCTGCTTCAAAAGCTGCTATAAATGTTTTTGCTCGCGCAATGGCTGATGAACTCGCGCCGAATACAAGAGTTAATACCATAAATCCGGGAATTATCCATACACCAATGATGGATAATTTGCTAAGAGATAATGAACAATTTGAAAAACATAAGCGTACATATTTGCTTGGGTTTGGCGAAACTGAAGATGTTGCAAATATGGCGGAATTTTTGATGAGCGATAAAGCGCGCCGAATTACGGGACAACATTTCGTAGTTGACGGCGGTGCTACGATAGCCATTTAAATTTTGAAGGAGAATTTATTATGAATGAAAAAGAGTTTTTGGAAGAAATTGAAGAAATTTTGAACGTTGAAGAATCTGTTACAATGGAAACCGAGCTTGACAATTTGGAAGAGTGGGACTCTCTCGTTGCGTTGATGTTTCAGAGTTTCGTTTTCAAAAAGACAGGGAAAGCTCCCAATCCTGCAGATGTCGGTCAAGCGAAAAACATTAAAGATTTGTACGAATTTGTAAAGTAAAAAATTTTTTTCTTGCAAAGCGTCGTTAAAATCCTCTTCAGTAATTTTGAGGCTAACGGCGCATTTTTTTATTGGACACAATATTCAAATGTTGGTATAATTTTTTGCAAAACCAATTATGAAATTTTCGGCAATAATTGGAAATTTAATTTTTATAATATTTTTTAAAAGTGCTATAATATTAAAGCGTCAATTTTTTTGAAAATATCATTACTCACTATACGGAAAGGTTGGGCGTGAAATGTCAGTAACCCCACGCATAAAAGCGGGGGCTTGTGTGAAATCTAGAACAAGCTCTTACTGACTAGCCTAAGTCTTTACTGACTATGTTACTTGCGAAAATATAGGTACCGGCGGACGTAAATCCTAATCTGCCGCTCTACGGCTTATGGTTAAACAGTTTTGAGGGGTAGGAACAGTGCTGTAAGCATACAAAACCGCAGGATAACATTGGCGAAGGATTATTACCCTAGCGGGCGGGGGTCTGTTTTATGTTAGCAGATATTATGCCCGCTCGCCTTACGGCGAAGAAACAGAGAGGAGGGGCGCGGTTTCATCCCCACAGCTAAAGCAGGGGGTATCTACCGCGCATATTCGATGAACGATAAGGATAAAAAACCCGTTACTATAGAATCAATTAGGGAAACTGTGAGAAGTTATATGCCGGACGCAGATTTGGACATGATAGACCGCGCCTACCTTGTGGCGGAAGAAGGACATAGAGACCAAGTCCGCGTTTCCGGCGAACCGTATATTGTCCACCCGCTTAACGTTGCTGAAATTTTAACGGAACTTCAACTTGACGATAAGACAATCTGCGCGGCAATTCTTCATGACGTTGTAGAGGATACTCTTTTTACTCTAGATGAAATACGCGATATGTTCGGCGATGAAGTTGCGCTGTTAATCGACGGCGTGACAAAGTTGGGAATGATTCAATTTAAGTCAAAGGAAGATCGTCAACTTGAAACTTATCGCAAAATGATTTTGGCGACGGCTAAAGATATTCGCGTTATCATCATCAAGCTTGCTGACCGCCTTCATAATATGCGGACGTTAAAATTTATGCGCGAAGATAAACGTAAACGAATTGCTCGCGAGACTATGGAACTTTACGCGCCGCTTGCCAATCGCTTAGGAATTTCAAATATAAAATGGGAACTTGAAGATTTAAGTTTACGTTACCTTGAGCCTGATATTTACTACGAAATGGTTGAGAACGTCAAACAAAAACGTCGTGAACGTCAAATTTATATCAGTGAGGTTGTGCGGCAGATTGAAGAAGTTTTTGACGATTTAGAAATTCGCGCGTCGATTAGCGGCAGGGCAAAACATTTTTACAGCATTTACAAAAAAATGATACGCGATAATAAGGAAATTGGAGAGATTTACGATTTATCTGCCGTAAGAATTTTGGTTGACGACGTGCAGGATTGTTACAATGTTTTGGGCGTCATTCATTCAAGATGGAAACCTATTCCCGGACGTTTTAAAGATTATATTGCCGTGCCGAAAAGCAACGGTTACCGTTCCTTACATACTACGGTTATGGCGTTGGGCTATCCGCTTGAAATTCAAATACGTACTTTTGCAATGCACCACATTTCCGAATATGGCATAGCGGCACATTGGAAGTACAAAGAAGCCGGAAAAGATGCCGTAGCGTCCAATAAAAACGATCAAAAAATGTCTTGGCTCGGTCAAATGGTTCAACTTCAAAAAGAATTTAAAGACCCGAAAGAATATTTGGAAGCGTTAAAGGTTGACGTATTCAGCGACGAAATTTTTGTCTTCACTCCGACGGGCGATATACTTTCATTGCCGACGGGTTCAAATCCTATAGATTTTGCGTACCGCGTCCACACTGAAGTTGGTCATCATTGTATTGGCGCGAAAGTCAACGGAAAACTTGTACCGCTGGATTATAAACTGCAGAGCGGCGACTCCGTAGAGATTATGACTAATCGTTCTAATCACGGACCGAATCGCGATTGGCTTAATATTGTTGCGTCGAGTGACACGCGCAGTAAAATTCGTGCTTGGTTTAGAAAAGAAACGCGCCCTGAAAATATTGAGCAAGGTAAATCGCTTGTTGAAGGTGAACTGCGGAGGCTTAACTACAACGTCAAGGAATTGATGAAGGAAAGTAGCCTTGATATTGCCGCTTCGCGAATGAACTTTCAGACTGCAGATGATATGTTTGCGGCGTTGGGTTACGGCGGAATAAATCTGCGCGGTATTACGACAAAATTAATTGAGATTTACGAAAAGGATAACTCGCCGAAAATTTCTGATGTCGAAAAAATTTTGAAGGAAGTCCATACAACGGCTGACACTCAACGCAAAAGTGACGACGGAATTTTGGTTAATGGTCAACGCGGATTTTTGGTAAAGCTTGCGAAATGTTGTAAGCCGATACCGGGCGACACAATTTTTGGATACGTGACACGCGGCAACGGCGTTTCAGTTCATCGCGTCGACTGCCCGAATATTTTAAACATTGATATGAGCCGTAGCATTGACGTGGCTTGGGAAAAAAATATTTACACTAATTACACCGTTGAGATTGAAATTATTTGCGCAGATAAAAGCGGCGTCCTTACAAGTCTTTTGGCAATTCCTTCATCGATGAAGTTAAATATTCGCTCGGTTCACGCTGAACCAAATGACAATGATAAAACGTCAACGATAAATCTTGGCATTGATGTTCAAAATTCCGCGCAGGTTGAACAGCTTATGGCTAAAATGCGAATTATCAGCGACGTTTACAGCGTAACTCGTCCCGTACTGGTTGGCGGTTAAAATAAAAAAAATCCTTCATTGCGAAGGATAAAAATATTTTGTTCGGTTAATCTAACCGATAATTTTTCGTCCGCCCAAATATCGCGGTCGCCAATAATCATTACTCAAGGAGTCAACGCGGATACCCTTGCTGGAAGATGCGTGCATAAAATTTCCTTCACCGACATAAATTCCGCAATGAGACGCGCCGGGTTCATATGTCGAAAAGAAGACCAAGTCGCCCGGTTCAAGTTGCGCCGTTTGTGCCGCCTTACCAAGTTTGTACTGTTCATCGGCAAGACGCGGAATGGTAAAGCCGTTTTGCTTGAAAACATACTGCAAAAATCCTGAACAGTCAAAACCTTTTGGAGTAGTACCACCGAAAACGTAGGGAACGCCAAGATATTTTCTTCCCGTCGATACAATCTGCTCACCTTGTCTGGCTGTCAAAAAGGTTTTTCCTAACGGCACAGTTCCATTTGTTGGCTTTGTTGTGTCAATTCTTTCAGGTTGTTGCGTAGTCTTATCATTGATCGGCGGCAACGTTCGCCCTGCTATAGGCGGAACTTTTTTTAACGCTCGCCATGTTGCATTATTAACTATGCCCGTCACCGAAATTTTCTGATCTTTTTGGAAAGCGGAGACGGCTTTTTCAGTTTCTGCGCCGAAAATTCCGTCAAATTCGGTGATTGCGTAACCTATTAAATAAAGTTTTTTCTGCAACGTCAATACGTCTCTACCCGAAGAATTTTTGGAAAGCGTTGGTGAAGCAAACGTTAAACCGTTAGCCGTGAAAAATATTAGCAACAGCATCATCAGAGTTTTAAACTTCATTTTTAAATCCTCCGACGTTTTAGGGTCGGGGATCGGATATGCCGTTTCCTAAAATATTACTTAAATTTTGTGTCCTACCTTTTCCTCTTCCCTAAATAAACTTAAAGGAAAATTTTTGGCGCGGCTTAATGTACCGTGTCAAAAAAAATTCCTCGTCGATAATGTGCGCAACGATATTAACCCTTGAATCGGCGGGCAGTTCATCATCAATAATTTGCACTTCGCCCGCATACCTTCCGAAATTTTCATTGTCAATCGTCACGTCACCAAAAGTCCTTTTCTTAGACGAAATTTCCGGCTTAATTTGAGTGCCAAGCGATTTTAAAATTTGTCGCCCTTCAACTGCGCGAATCACAGACTTTGCAACGTCAGGGCGGCGCGTGAAAGTTTTACTCAAAATCTCCTTAGAAATTTCGTCCTCCGTCATCATCTGCGCGGTTAATATAACTTCGTCCGAATTAACATTGGCAATCGCCTTGCATTCGTCAAAAGTCGGTAAGCCGTCGCCGAAAATAATAAAATCCGTACCGAGTGCCGCCAAATATCTTGCGGACAAATCGGCTGAAAAATTTCTGCAATCCTCTAAAGTCGGAAGCCCTTCACCGATTGGAGGACGCCTTTTTCCGTCATGCGAAGGTATGAACGCACCTACGGCAATGTTAAAATTATGCAAAATTTTGTTTTGATAAATAAAAAAATATGAGTCCAGTCCCGTATCGGGGCGAGGATAAAAATTGTGTAGGGCTGTAATGTTTGCAAAATTTGCATTGAGATTTTTCAGCTCCGTCAAAAAATCTTCAGTGACGGTGGAAGCATTGAGCTGAATTTTACGAGTTTGGCTTAATTCTGCAATTCGCGGCGTATCGAATCCGTCATCAAGCCGAAGTATCAACTCTTCGACATTAAAAAGTGGCGCGTCTTCAGAGCTGACATCTAAAATAATTTCAAACTTTTTATTTGTCGCCGCCGTTAAAATTGCTAAGAGTTCCTCAAAGAAATCTTCCGAATCAGCGGCTTCAGGAATCTGCGCGGAAGTGAAAAGATATTTCATACCGAGCGAAGAGGCAAACTCAATTAAATCAAGATTTTCCTGCACGGTATAACCGAGTCCCGCGTAAACCGATATTCCCTTCTGCATATGATTTGCCTCCTTCGTAGTAAATTCTAAGTCTTTATCCCTTAGCCATAATTCCTAAAATTGCACTTTTGGCATGACCGTTAAATTTTTTAAGTGCGTCAATGGCTTGCTGTTCAGTGCAATTTGTCGCGGCAATGACAATTCTTTTTGCACGATCGCGCAGTTTATCATTAGTCGCATGGACATCAACCATCAAATTTCCGTAGACCTTGCCAAGCCGAATCATCGCGCCTGTTGTCAACATATTCAAAATCATTTTTGTAGCAGTACCGGCTTTCATTCGCGTCGAACCGGTTATAACTTCCGCGCCTGTAATCGGCGTAATGTCTATGTCAACAATTTTTGCAAGAGCGGAATTTTCAACACAAGATATTCCGACGGTTGACGCAGAAATTTTCTTAGCGTAATCAATGCCGCTTAACACGTAGGGAGTACGTCCCGAAGTGGCAATACCAACTAAAATGTCAGCCGCCGAAAAATTTTTACTTTCAAGGTCTGTAATTGCCGCCGCCGTATCGTCCTCTGCACCTTCCACCGCGCAGGTTAAAGCGATATTGCCGCCGGCGATTATACCTTGTACCATTTCAGGATTTACCCCGAAAGTTGGCGGACACTCGGAAGCATCAAGTACGCCGAGCCTACCGGAAGTTCCCGCCCCTATATAAATCAAACGCCCGCCGCTCTCAAGTTTATTGGCGATTAAATCGACTGCCTTTGCTATTTGCGGAAGTACTTTTTCAACTGCCGCCGCAATTTTTTTATCTTCGTCGTTAATCAGTCGCACCATTTCAAGCGTTGAACATTTATCAATATTAGCTGTTGCAGAATTTCTCTGCTCTGTTGTCAATTTTGAAAAGTCCATAGTAGTTTCTTAATTCTTCATTCTTAATTAATCTCACGGTATCCAAATTAAACTTGCAATTTCTTCGTTGCCGTCATCAATCAATTTCTCTTTATAACGTTTCAAAGGCGCAAATACCGGCGCACCCTTCAACCTAAGTTGAAATCTGAAAAATGTATGCTCATTAGCACCATAAATCGGTATTCTTGCCAACAAATAATGTTGCGGTAATTTGTGCGTCAAATTATAATCAAGCGTAAAACCTGCGCGGTAACCGACTTCTTTAGACAAATCCTCAACATCTACATCATATTGTCCGCCGGGATAAGCTATGTATTGCACGGGCTTTTTCAGATACCACTCAATGGCTTGCTTTGAACCGTAAATCTGATCCCAAAGTTTGTCACGAGATTTAATCTTCGTCAAAACTCTGTTATTTAAAGTGTGGCTTTCAAAGTCAACCAAACCGCTTGCCTGCATTTCCCGCGCTTGATCCCACGTCAAATAATTTGGATACAGATTAAGAAAATCAGTCACAACAAAAACCGTAGCCTTAACGTTGTACTTTTTGAGAATAGGAAAAACATTTTTGTAAAACTCAACATGTCCGTCATCAAAGGTTATGACGGCAGGTTTCGGCGGTAAACTGCCATTTCCGTCCCACGCATCTAAAAGTTCTGTCGGCGTGATAATCGTGTAACCTTCGTCGACCAGATATTTTATCTGCGCGTCAAATTGCTCAACAGTCAACGTCAAAGAATCTTGGTCAATGTTGTTGACTTGATGATAGAGCAAGATGGGGACGCCGCCTTCTTCGCGTTGGAACAGGTAAAATATAACCCCGCCGACTATCGCGAAAATTATCGCTAAGGCTATCAGCAATTTTTTCACGGCAATCACTCCCTTAAAAACTTTCAGGTTTTTTTCATTTTCTCTTGTGTTAATATATAACAATGTTTCGGTGCTGTCAAGGAAAAGAAAAATTTTTTCAACCAAATTTTGTGAAGGATAATTAATCATCGCGGCGAAAAAACTTAACACATTATACTGCAGTTGACGGAAAATTTTCTGAAATTATTGATAAAATTTTGGGGATTAGAATTTAAAGCTGTTGACAAATTTCAAGTTGGTAAAAATTTTATTTATTAAATATACTTTTCTTTTGGCGCAAAAGAAAGTAGCAAAGAAAACATGTCCGCTGAAATCGCATCACGCGATTTGCGCGGACGGGCGCGCGTCCTTGCGCGCCTCAACTCTTCTTAAGTTTGCAAAAACAAAAAATTGAATTGGAGGAATTTTTATGAACATAGGAATTTTAGGTTACGGAAATTTGGGACGCGGCGTCGAACTTGCAATTAAAGCAAATCCTGACGCTAAACTTGCGGCAGTTTTTACGCGCAGAAATCCTGAAAGCGTCAAGGTTCAAACTGAAAGCATTCCCGTCGTGCATATTGATGACGTAGGAAATTGGATTGAAAAAATTGACGTGATGATTTTATGCGGCGGCAGTGCTACAGATTTGCCTTTGCAGACACCGAAATTTGCCGAAATGTTTAACGTTGTTGACAGCTTCGACACACACGCGAAAATTCCTGAACATTTTGCGAAAGTTGACGCGGCAGCTAAAAATTCTAATCACGTGGCGATAATTTCCGTAGGCTGGGATCCGGGATTATTTTCATTAGCTCGCGCATATTCCAACGCCATACTTCCCAACGGCAAAGATTATACATTTTGGGGACGTGGAGTAAGTCAAGGGCATTCGGACGCGATTCGACGCATTAAAGGCGTTAAAAATGCCAAGCAATATACCGTACCGATTGACGCCGCACTTGACGCCGTAAGGAGTGGTAGTAATCCTGAATTGACGACTCGACAAAAACATTTACGCGAATGTTACGTTGTGCTTGAAGAGGGCGCGGACGCCGCAGAAGTCGAACGCCAAATTAAAACTATGCCGAATTATTTTGCGGACTACGACACGACAGTTAATTTTATCAGCGAAGAAGAGCTTGCCAAAAATCATAGCGGACTTGCACACGGTGGATTTGTGATTCGCACGGGTATGACAAATGAAAATCATAAACACATTATCGAATTTAATTTGAAGTTGGATTCTAATCCAGAATTTACGTCAAATGTTTTGTTGGCTTATGCTAGGGCGGCTAATCGTCTTCACTCGGAAGGCAAGCGCGGTTGTATGACAGTGTTGGATATTCCGCCTGCGTATTTATCAGCACTTGACGGCGCGACTTTGCGTAAGAGTTTAGTATAATGTCATTAAGAGCACCAACGCCGCCGACTCCTCCGACTATCGACAAGGGCGATGTACAATCCTCAACTCCGCGAATCGATGCGCACCAATTTTTTGAAGTTCCCGAAATGCCTTTTCATAGGGAAGAGGGAATAGGGAATAGGGAAGAAAAAATTGCTGATGAGTCGCCGAAGGTTGAAAAAAATCCTGTAGCTGAAAAAACTCCACAAGTTACGCGACAAGAAACTACGCCTGAAGATATGGCACGGGACGCGGTTGCTAACGGTTCAGGACCTTTGACAAAAAGGGAAATTACCCGCGCAGATAATAATGCGCCGTCAAATCGAACTAATCAAACGCCGATTGTTACAACGCCGACTAATACGCCTTCGACTTCTGACAGATACGAGCGCGGTCAAGCTGTCCTGCGTGAATTTCAAAATGAAGACGATAACGCTATGGAAAATTCTTCGGCAACGGTTGCACCTGCAAATTTTCATAATCAAGCTAGTACACAAGAACACGGCGGATTTTTTTGGATAGTAACTTTGCTATTTGTCGTGACGGCAACTTTTGTTGTGGCTAAAAAATTTTTGTTCAGGAGTAAACCCGCGCTTAGAAAATCTGACATAAAATCAGACCTCTTTAAAAGTTCAAGCGAAAAATTAAAATCTACGACAGAAAAATTTTCCAAGCCCGTTAAACCTTCTGCACCTGTCAAAAAATCTGCGTCCGTTGAGCCGCCTAAACCTGCTGATAAAAAAATTCCGCCGATTAAAACTGCGCGGTTGCCGAAAAAAGATGATGACGACAAAGGTAAACATTTTGAAGTTAGAATTTAAAGAAGGCGGCGAAAAAATTTTAATGAAAGCTATAGTAAACGGAAAAATTATTTTGCCGGACGAACACGGAAATTTTTTTGTCGACGATAAAGTTGTAACCTTCGACGAAAAAATTATTTCGATTGATAATAAGTCCGTCAATGCCGCTGATGAAATTCTTGACGCGGAAAATAATTTTGTTGCGCCGGGATTTATCAACATTCACATTCACGGTTGCAACGCTTACGACACAATGGACGAAGATGCCGCCGCGCTTGAAGGTATGATTAAATTTTTGCCGTCATGCGGTGTGACAAGTTTTTTGCCGACAACTATGACGATGAGCGTTGACAGAATTAAACACGCCTTGAAAAATATTCGTAGCAAAATTGGAAAAAGTTTTGGCGCAAAAATTTTAGGCGCGAATCTTGAAGGACCTTTTATCAATCCAAAGTTTAAGGGCGCACAGGATGAAAAATTTATTCTCTGCGCAGATTATCAAATTTTTTCTGAATTTGCTGACGTGATAAAAATTGTGACGATTGCGCCGGAACTGGCAGATTTAAATTTTATTGACGATTGCCGCGCAGAAAATATTATCGTATCAATCGGACATAGTGCGGCGACATATGATGAGGCTATGCAGGCGATTGAACGCGGTGCAAGTCACATTACACATCTTTTTAACGCACAGAGCGGCTTGCACCACAGAAAGCCCTGTATTGTCGGAGCGGCACTTACTTCAAACGTAATTGTTGAAATTATTGCGGATAATGTTCACGTTCACCCTGCCGCGCAGAAAATTGTAGCTAAGGTTAAACCGCGCGAAGAAATTATTTTGATAACGGATTCTTTACGTGCTTGCGGTATTGGCAACGGGCTTAGTGAATTGGGCGGGCAGAAAATTTTTGTTAATGGAAATTTGGCGACGCTTGAGGACGGGACGCTTGCAGGCAGTGTCGCTAAGATGAATAATGTTGTAAAAAATTTTGCACGTAATTCAGAATTTAGTATAGCTGAAGTCGTTGAGCTGGTGACTAAAAATCCTGCGCGGGAGTTGAAAATTTACGATAAGATTGGCTCCATTGAGATTGGCAAGGCGGCAGACTTGGTAATATTCGACGAAAATTTTAACGTTAAGCGAACGATTGTTGACGGTAAAATTTTGTATTAAATTTAAAAATTAGCGGCGTGGTGAAAATTCCGCGTCGTTTTTTTTTATTTGCCAGCATAGTGTTTTATGATATAATCTTTTTTAGTAATCAGTGATCAGTGATCAGTGAAAAGGGAAAAAAATTCTGACCACTGACCACTGACCACTAAACGAGGTGAGAAAATGAATTTAATGGAACGCTACGAAAGTTTGAAATATAAAGTTGTCAATCGTCGAGAAGAATTTTTAGCTTTAATGAATTTTGTTGAAAAAGAAACTGCCTACTTAACTGCTCCCGCGTCAACGAAATATCATCTCTGTAGAGAAGGCGGGCTTTTGGAACACAGCGTAAACGTTGCAGAAACTTTGTTGAAGTTGAAAGCAACTCTCGCTCCTGAAATTTCTGATGAAAGTTGCGTAATCGTTGCACTTCTCCACGATTTGGGAAAAGCAGGCGTACCTAATAAACCGCAGTATATTAAGGTTGAACCGTCCGACAAACAAAAACAACTTGGAATGACACCGTTCCCGCCATATAAATTCAACAGCGATTTAGTTTATTTGAGCGTGCCTGTAAGAAGTTTGTATTTAATCGGCGGACGTATTCATTTGACGGAAGAAGAAGTTCAAGCGATAATTTATCACGACGGGCAATACGTTGAAGATAATCGCAGTGTGGCAATGCACGAAGAAAAATTAACTTTACTCCTTCAACACGCTGATATTTGGAGCAGTCGAGTAATTGAAAAATGATTTTAAAATTAGTGGAGGGAAAATTTTTTGGAGGAAACCGAAAAGCTTAAGGTCATTACTGGCGCATTTAATAAATATCTTCAACATCTGATAAAGACGCGACAATTTATAGTGGACGAGATAAAAGATTTTGCCGAGCCGAAATTTAAAGCGGCGGGTTATCGCAAACCTCCGAAAATTGGCGAAAAGTTAAACGTGCTGATAATTCACGACGCGGCTATAGGAGATTTTGTGTTGCAGTCGGGAGCTATTCGCGAATTTCGCCGCCTTTACCCTGCCGCACATATTACGCTGATGGTTAATGCCGGTTCACTCCCGCTAGCTGAACATTGTCCGCACGTCGATGAAATTATTCTCAATGAACAACATTATAATCCAATCGCCTTTAATGAGCTTTACGAGTGGAATCTTTCTGTTGCGAAAAAACTTTTGCCCCGTCACTATCATATTTGTTACGCCTTCGTACACCGTCCCAACACTGCGCTTTTAACGTATATGAGCGGCGCAAAGATTAGAATTGCGCATTTGCCTGAAGAAGTACTTACAACTTTTGTATTGGGTTACGACGCAAATAAAAATCGCGACGCCTTCGACAGCAATGCTATGCTTAAATCGACGTTGGAAAGTTTTTCGACGAAACTTTTATCAATGTACACTTACGGCGGACACGTTGTCGATACACATTTTTCATTTGTCGACCATGCCTTACGCGCTCCCGTTGCAAATCGAGAATTGGAACTTTGGTATAATCCTTTAGATATGTCCAACGCAAAAAATCTTCTTGAACCTGCGCGGCGACCGATTTACGCATTGGGTATGGGTGGCAGAGAAAAACGAAAACATTATCCGCCTGAACTTTATGCTAAACTTGTTGAAAAAATTTTACTTGAAGACCCTGAAGCGACATTTGTAATTTTGGGCGGCGGTAAAGCTGACAGTGAATCCGCGCAGATTTTCAAACAGAATCTTGACGAAAAAATTTTTAACAAACACGTGATTAATTTGACGAATAAGACGAACTACCGATTAAGCGCGGCGATTTTAAGTTTGTGCGATATGTACATAGGCAACGATACTGGGATAATGCACGTTGCGGCGGCGGCGAAATGTCCTGTACTCTGTCCGAATTGTTTTCCGGCTGATTTACCGATTAACCGCGCAGATTACGTAAGATTTTTCAGCCCGTACCATGTGCCGAGCGTGACGATTCAACCTTCCCACGCAATGGACTCTTGCGCCGTTAATCAGCCTTATATACAATACGGTTGCAGGTCACATAAGCCGCATTGTATTCTGCATATTGAAGTTGAAAAAGTTTTTGAAGGCTACAAAATTTTGAAAGAAAGAATTGCGGAAAAAAATATTACGCCGATTTACATCAGTTAATCAAGGAGAAAAAATTTTGAATGACAAACAAATTATCAACGCGCTAAATAAGTATGCGGAAAAATTTATTAAAGCGAAAAATTTTGACGTTAAAGATTTTATAAATTTTATGGAGGAAAAATTTTCATCGGCGGGTTATCGTACTCCGCCGAAGATTGGCGAAAAGCTAAATGTGCTGATTATTCATGACGCGGGAATTGGAGATTTTGTCTTGCAGTCCGGCGCAATTCGTGAAATACGTCGTCTGTATCCTGCCGCAAATATTACTCTTGTCGTCAACATCGGCTCGGTAAATTTGGCGGAACATTGCCCCTACGTCGACGAAGTTATTTCGCTAAAAGAATTTGGCAAAGATTTTACAAGTATGTATAAAACCTGCGCGGAAATGGCACAAAAACTTTTGCGTTGTCGTCAAGATATTTGTTACGCTTTTATTCATCGTGCTTGGACGCCGTTTTTGATGTATATGAGCGGCGCGAGAATCAGAATTGCTCCGCCGGTCAAAGAGATTGACGATTTATGCTTTATGTCGAAAAATAATGCTATGTTGAAGTCGCTTGATTTTTTTGCTACAGACTTTGTATCAATGTTTGCGTACAATGGCGAGCATATGGTTGACGGCTTTCTATCAATGATTGATTCTGCGTTAAAAGCTCCCGTTGATAATCGTGAATTGGAAGTTTGGTACACTGCACTTGACTTGACGGCGGCACAAAATTTTTTAGAAAAATATTCACGACCGATTTACGCGGTTGCAATGGGCGGCGTCGAATTTATGAAACATTATCCGCCTAAGAAATACGCTAAGCTTGCAGAAAAAATTTTGATTGATGAACCGACGGCAACTTTTGTAATTTTGGGCGGCGGTAATGATGATTTAAAATCCGCGCAGATTTTCAAGCAGACCTTAGGCGAAAAAATTTTTAACAAACACGTGATTGACTTTACAAACAAAATTAATTTTCGACAGTTAGCGGCGATTTTAAGTTTGTGCGATATGTACATAGGCAACGATACGGGAGCTATGCACGTAGCGGCGGCGGTGAAATGTCCAGTACTTACACCGAATTGTTTTGCGGAGAATTTGCCGCACAGAAAATTTGATTCAGTCAGATATTTTTGCCCTTATCATGTGCCGAGCGTAGTAGCACAGCCGAAATATGCGCTTGACGGTTGCAAAGTTACAAAGCCTTATGATTCTATGGGTTGTCGCGTAAATAAGCCGCATTGCATTACGCAGATTGAGCCGGAAACTTTATATCACGGTTATCATCTCTTGAAAGTGCGCATTGCCGATAAAATTAACACGCCGCTTTACATTAACTAAGAATTTTTTTAGATATTTTGAGGGAGATTAAATTGGAAGAAGTTAATCAATCTGATATTAAACTTGTTACAGAAGCGTTGAGAAGTTCCGTTGCAAAAGTTGAAGAGACCAGAACTTTTAATTTACAAGATTTTATAAATTCGATTGAGCCAAAATTTATTGAGGCAGGTTACCGTAAACCTCCGCGTGCCGGTGATAAAATTAATGTGATGATAGTTCACGACGCCGGCGTTGGAGATTTTGTGTTGCAGTCAGGGACGATTCGCGAATTACGAAGACTTTATCCCGGCGCACATATTACGTTGGTTGTGGGAATGGTTGCCGCAAATATGGCTGAATTTTGTCCATACGTCGACGAAATTGTTTTGAATGAACAACAGTATAATCCTTTAGACTTTTTAAGCGGCTTGCAGTGGTACGCGAAATTTGCACCAAAATTTTTGACGCGACGCTATCATTTGTGTTACGCTTTCGTCCACAATCCGATAACGGCGGCTTTTATGTATATGAGCGGTGCGCAGAATCGCATATCGCATTTTTTCAAAGAGGGCGAAGAAACTTTCCCGTGTCACTGTAATTTACCTCTGCGTTACGGGATGAATTTTGCGCAAACTCTTCTACCTATGTACAATTACGGAAATCATATCGTCGACGGTTGCTTTTCTCTATTGGAAGGCGGGCTTCATGCACCTATTGAAAATCGTGACTTAGAAATTTGGACGACAGGGCTTGACTTTTCTACGGCGCAGGATATGATTAAATCTGCGCGGCGACCGTTGTACGCGATAGTTTTTGGCGGCAACAGAATGATTAAACATTATCCGCCAGAAAAGTACGCAAAAGTTATCGAGATGATAGCGAATCAAGAACCTACTGCAACATTTGTAATTTTAGGCGGCGGCAAGGCTGACGGTGAGTCCGCGCAGATTCTTAAACAAAATCTTGATGAAAAATTTTTTTCGGAGCGCGTAATTAACTTGACAAATAAGGTAAGCTACAGGCAGACGGCGGCGGTTTTAAGTTTGTGCGATTTATACATTGGCAACGATACGGGAGCGTTACACGTTGCGGCGGCAGTGAAATGTCCTTGCCTTGCAGTGTTTCCGTTTCCAGCTGATTCTCCGCCTGCAAGTTTTACTGACGGTTTAAGACTTTTCCGTCCGTACAATGTGCCGGGCGTCGTAGTTCATCCAGAACACGCTTTGCCTGAATGTAGACGTGACAAAAATGAACCTTACACGCCTTTTGGTTGCAGAGTGCTTGACAAATCTCATTGTATTGCGCAAATTACGCCTGAAAAAATTTTTGAAGGCTTTAACATTCTTAAGGAAAAAATTTCTAAAAAAATTGTAGACACAACTTATTTGTGCTAGCTACAAACTAATCTGGAGGAAAATTTTTGAGTGAATCAAAACCGACAGCCCAAACGAAGAGCGAAAAATTTTTAAAGGGAACATTTATTTTGACGATAGCAAGTTTTGTCGTCAAAGTAATTGGTTCACTGAATTGGATTTTCGTATCAAGAATTTTGGGCGGCGAAGGTATCGGACTTTACCAAATGGCATTTCCAATTTACTTTTTCGCTATAACAATTTCACAAGCAGGCATCCCAATAGCCATTTCGATAATCACCGCCGAACGCGTTGCACTAAAAGATATTTTAGGCGCAAAACGAGTATTCAAAATTTCTATGGCGTTAATGTTCGCGACTGGCGTGCTATTTTCTGTGCTGACATATTTTTCGGCAAGTTGGTTAATCGACCTACAACTGATTCGTGATGAGCGGGCGTATATGTCAGTTGTAGCATTATCGCCTACAGTTTTTTTCGTGACATTTTTAGCGGCGTCAAGAGGATATTTGCAAGGTTGGCAACGAATGACACCGACGGCAGTCAGTCAAATTGTTGAGCAAATTTTCCGCGTCATAACGATGATTGTACTTGCGGATTTACTTTTGCCATGGGGACTTGACTACGCGGCGGCTGGTGCAAGCTTAGGAGCATTAGCGGGCGCAGTCACGGGCTTAATCGTGTTGGTCTACTTCCACATAAAATTAAATCGTGACATAGAAAAAAATTTTGCCGCAGAATTACAAGTCCCACCGCAGGAAAAAAAAGAATCGTCATTTTCAATTATCAAGCGTATGTTCAAGCTGGCTTTACCCGTCAGCGCGGCGTCAATAATGTTGCCCGTCGTGTCTAACTTAGACTTAATGATAGTTCCACAAAGATTGGAAGTCGCGGGATATTCTGTCAGACAAGCAACGGAACTTTTCGGCTACTTAAACGGCATGGCAGTTCCCCTCGTCAATTTGGCGACAATTTTAACGGCGTCATTGGCAGTTTCAATCGTCCCTGCAATTTCCGAATCACGAGCTTTAAATGATAATGCGCGGATTTATCGACAGACGGCGGCGGCAGTCAGAATTTCCAACTTTGTATGTTTCCCAGCCTTCGTCATAGTATTTTTCTTGGCGACGCCAATTTCATCATTGATTTACAACGCGCCGGGTGCAGGTCCAGCAGTAATGATTTCCGCAGTGTCAATAATTTTGTTGGGACTTCATCAAGTGTCAACGGGCGTATTGCAAGGACTTGGACATACAACAATCCCAATGGTCAATATGATTTTGGCGGCTATTGCAAAAGTAGTTTTGAACTGGACTTTAACGGCAATGCCCGCCTTCGGAATAATGGGCGCGGCTTGGGCAACGGCGGCTGATATGGGCGTTGCGGCGTTCATTAATTTGTATTTCATCTACAAATATATCGGCTATAAAATTGAACTTGGACAACTCGTAAAGACGATTGGCGCGGCGGCAATAATGGCGGTATGTGTAAAATTATTTTACGGTTTTACGATTGAAAATTTAGGTAGCGCGGTATTTTCAACATTCGGCGCAGTATTCGTGGGCTGTATCATATACGTTGCAGCTATTGCACTACTCGGCGGACTTCTCAAAGAAGATATGGAACGTATCCCTATGGTCGGGAAATTCGGCGTAAAACTTTTTCAACGGTTGGGAATTTTTAAGCAATAGAAATTTTAAATTGTCTCGACTTAGGTCGGGATTTTTTATTTAGTGAATAGTGGTTAGTGAATAGTTAATAGTACTGACAACTATTTACTATTCACTATTGACTATTTACTAAAAACTTGCAATATAAGGCGGCGTGTGATAAAGTTGTACAATTAAGGAGGAAATTTTTAATGGAAAATAAAGTTAAAAGTTTGATTGAGGCGGCAGAAAATGCAATTAATTCTGCTGTTACGAATTTGAAAGAGCTTGACGACGTGCGCGTAAAATTTCTCGGCAAGAAAGGCGAATTTACGACGCTGGTAAAAATTATGGGCGAACTTGCCGCCGAAGAAAAGCCGCGTATCGGAAAAATTATTAATGACGCTCGCACGCAAATTAAAAATTTGATTGACGATAAAAAAGCCGCGTTGAAGGCGCAGGAACTTCAAAATAAATTGGCGTCTGAAAAAATCGACGTAACTTTACCGGGAAGAAAAATTTATCGCGGACATTTGCACCCGTTGACTTTGACGTTAAACCGTGTCAAGGAAATTTTTATACATATGGGTTACACCGTTGAGGAAGGTCCCGAAGTTGAGACGGATTATTTCAACTTTGAGGCTTTGAATTTGCCGAAGGATCACCCTGCGCGGGATATGCAAGATTCTTTTTACATTACCGAAGAAATTTTAATGAGGACGCAGACTTCGCCGGTACAAGCGCGGACAATGCAAAAAAATAATGCCAATGCGCCGATTCGTATGATTGCACCCGGTCGTGTTTACCGTCGTGATGATTATGACGCGTCGCATTCACCAATGTTTACGCAGATTGAAGGGCTTGTGATTGACGAAGGTATTACTTTTGCAGACTTGAAAGGGACTTTAGATTTCTTCTGCAAGAAAATTTTTGGTGAAACCGCGCAGATTAGATTACGTCCAAGCTTTTTCCCGTTTACAGAGCCGAGTACAGAAGTTGACGTTTCTTGCATGATGTGTCACGGCAAGGACGAGCATTGCAAAGTTTGTCACGGTAGCGGTTGGCTGGAAATTTTAGGCGCGGGCGAAGTTCATCCCGACGTTTTAGCTATGAGCGGCTACGATCCGTCTAAGGTCAGCGGCTTTGCCTTTGGTATGGGTATTGAACGCATTGCTATGTTGACTTACGGAATTGACGATTTGCGGCTTTTCTTTGAAAACGACGTGAGATTTTTGAATCAGTTTTAATGAACGAATAAAATATTGGAGGATTGATTAATGCAAGTATCAATAAGTTGGTTGAAAGACTACCTTAACATAGACTGCGCGGCGGACGAGTTGGCGGAAAAATTCACAATGGCTGGAATACCCGTCGAAAATGTTGTCCGCGCAGGTGAAGGGCTTGAAAAAGTTGTAACGGGAAAAATTGTGGAGCTTACGAAACATCCCGATTCAGATCATCTTTTAGTTTGTCAAATGGACGTTGGCGAAAAAGATTTAATTCAGATTGTGACGGGCGCACCTAACGTTGAAGTCGGTCAAGTTGTCCCCGTTGCACTTGTCGGCGCACATTTACCCAACGGTCAAAAAATTTCTAAAGGTAAACTGCGCGGCGTTGTATCAAACGGTATGCTTTGTTCTTCGGACGAATTGAAAATTGAAGTTGCTCCCGAAGATTATGTAAACGGGATTTATATTTTGCCGGACGATACGCCTGTAGGAGTTCCTGCCGCAAAAGTTTTGGGACTTGACGACGCAATTTTAGAGTTTGAACTGACAGCTAATCGCGGCGATTGTTTCAGCGTCTACGGTTTAGTTCGTGAAGCCGCTGTACTTTTGAACGAAACGCCGAAATTTCCTGCAATCGAAGTCAACGAAGACGCGGATCAAAATGCCGCTGACTTAATCGAAATTAAAATTGACGCGCCGGATTTGTGCCAACGTTTTTCATCAAGAGTTTTGACAGACGTTAAACTTTTCCCGTCGCCCGATTGGATGCAGAAACGTCTTGAAGGTGCGGGGATTCGTGCAATTAACAATGTTGTTGACGTTACAAATTTTGTTATGGTTGAACTCGGTCAACCTATGCACGCTTATGACTACGATGAAGTTGTCGGAAAAGTTTTGAACGCACGCCGCGCAGTTGCAGGCGAACAACTTCATACGCTCGACGATTCAAACAGGCTTGCTAAAGGCGATGAACTTGTAATTGCTGACGCGGAAAAAGCGGCTGGACTTGCCGGAGTTATGGGCGGTCTTGAAACTGAAATTACAGAAAAAACTAAAACGGTTGTGCTTGAGGCGGCGGCTTTTAATCCTGCATCAATTCGTCGTACAAGTCGCGCAGTCGGTCTTCATTCGGAAGCGTCGGGAAGATTTGAACGCGGTACCAATGAAAATAATACCATTGCCGCTTTAAATCGTGCCGCGCAGTTACTTCAAGAAATGGGTGCGTGCAAAGTTTGCAGTGGAATTGTTGACGTTTACCCCGCGCCGAAAAGTCAAGTTAAAGTTCAATTCACTGCTGAACAGATTAACAAAAGACTTGGTACGGACATTTCCGAAGAGGATATTTTAAAAATTTTGAAGTCGCTTGGCTTTGAGATTAATGACGCTGATGCCGCGCAAGTTGAGCCTGATTCTGTGATTGATAAAATTTCTTTTGCCGCAAAACATCTTGGCAAAGCTGCTAAGGAACTTTCTCAAAATGCAAGCGTTGACGATTTTGTTAAAAATATTGGCTCGACTGTCGGCGAATTGATGAAACGCGGAGTACCTGCTATTTCTACGACGTATGAAGCGATTGTCCCTGATTGGCGCAATGACGTTAGATTAATGGACGATTTGTCGGAGGAAGTTGCGAGGATTTACGGCTATGATAAAATTCCTGCGACGTTGCCTAAAGGTCAACTGCAAGGCAGACAATCTGATTTCCAAAATTTTGTCGACAAAATTAAATTTACTTTGACTGGTTTGGGTATGGACGAAATTACTTCATTTGTCTTTACAAGCGAAGAAATGTTTGACAAGTTGCAAATTCCTAAAGACAGCGAATTACGCCGCGCAGTGCCGATTATGAATCCTTTGACGGACGAAGCACCGTTACTTAGGACAAATCTTTTGTGTTCGGTACTTGAAAACGCCGCAAGAAATTTCAGCCGTAAAAATGAAGATATTCGCCTGTTTGAAGTTGCGCCGGTATTTTTCCCTAAAGGTTTGCCCGTAACAGAATTGCCCGACGAAGTTCAAAAGTTGGCAGGAATTTTAATGGGACGCCGTGAACCTAAAGGTTGGTCGCAAAATTCTGCGGATATTGACTTCTACGACGTGAAAGGCATTGTCGAGGAACTTTTTGCGGAATTGTCGATTGAACGCTACACGGTTGAAGTTGGCGAACATTACGCCATGCATCCCGGCAAGACGGCTGTATTTAAGAAGGGACGCGAAATTTTGGCGACGGTCGGTGAAATTCATCCTTCCGTTACCGAATCGCTCGGCATTAATAAAAAAATTTACGCCTTTGAATGTGATATTGCAACTTTGATGAAATGCGCCGCGAAAAAGTTTAGTTTTGAAATCTTGCCGAAATATCCTGCCATTACTCGTGACTTGGCAATTTTGGTTGACAATGATGTTGAGGCGGGCGAAGTTGAAAAAGTTATCGCGAAATCTGCAGGAAAATTTTTCAACGAAGTTACGCTGTTTGATGTTTACAAGGGCGACAGAATTTCCGCCGATAAAAAGAGTTTGGCATTTACGATTAAATTTCAATCCAATGAACGCACACTGAAAGACGAGGAAGCTGACACCGCATTTAAAAATATTTTATCGACAATCGAAAAAACTTTTGCGGCTGAACTTAGAAGTTGAGGTGGTGAGTTTGGACAAAACACAAACATTAGGCGAACCGCGCCGCGTTGAAGTTGAAATTAACGGCGACATTTACCGCTTAAAGACGGACGACCCCGAAGGGCTTGCAAAAATTGTGCAAATGGTTGATTCTACTATGCGTTCAATCGCGCAGAATACTCATACATTTGCGGGTAGTCGCCTTGCCGTACTTACTGCGTTGAAAATTGCGGAAAATTATCTCCAACTCAAAAATGATTATGATGAACTTTTAGAATTGCTTAACGAAAATAAATAAAAATTTTCTGCGCAAAAAAATTTAACCGACACTGAACCGGTGCCGGTTTTTTGTTATAATTATCAAAAGGAGCTGATTTATTTTGTACACGAAAAAAATTTATTTTAGCGGCGGAAATTTTAACGAACTTAAAAATATTTTTGCCGAACTTAGAGGAGTCGTTAAAGTGACTTTCGGAACAATCTGCGCGTCCAATGTTGTGAGTTACGTCAATCCTATGCCGCGCGACGTTGAAAATATTTTTGGCGTTGAAGTTGAATTTAATCCAAAGAAAAATGATATTTCTACGCTGATTGACGAACTTTTTTCAAATATTAATCCGTACATTGAAAATAATTCCGGCGTTTATTACGTTATGGGCGAAGACGCGCCGCAGGTTGAACTTCATATGAATTTCCTTGCGAATCGCGGTAAAGAACCTGATGTATCAAATGCCGCATTGACGATTAACGATCCCAATCATAAACGTGTTCGCAAATGTTACGTCGCATATGGACGCTTAACAAAATTTGTTGCTGAAAAATTTTTTTGAAAATTACCCCCGTGGGGGACGACTTTTTAAAATTTAAGTGCTACAATGTTAAAAAATTTTAATTATTAAAGGTGATTTTAATGAAATTTTGCAAACATTGTGGCAAAGAAATTTCCGATGAAGCAGTTGTTTGTACTCATTGCGGTTGTCAAGTCGAGGATTTAGGAAAATCTGCTCCCGTCATGCCAAACGTCGTCATCAATAATGCCAATAACAACACTAACATTAATTCGATTAATCAGGGTCCTAAACCTAAAGAAAAATGGCTTGCGTTTTTCTTGTGCTTATTCTTAGGTATGTTAGGAGCTCACAAATTTTACGAGGGCAAAACTCTTTTAGGAGTGCTCTATTTATTTACTTTTGGACTGTTTGGTATCGGCTGGGCAATCGATATTGTCCGACATTTTTTTAAACCCAATCCCTACTACGTTTAGCAAATTTGAAATTTAGAAAATTTATCTCAAATTTAAAATCGTACGTTGACAATCAGCGTACGATTATTTTTTGCAAATTATTAAATCAGGATTTTTTTCCGCGTGTAATATTTTTCGCAATGTCAATGAACAATCGCCCGTTGAGATGATCTACTTCGTGCTGAATACAACGCGCCAAAAGTCCCTCCGCCTCAATTTCCTTTTCCTTGCCAAAACGCGTGGTATATTTGACACGAACTTTTTCTGCACGCTCAACGTCTCCAAAAAGATTCGGACATGACAAGCAACCTTCCGAATCAATAACAGAACCTTCGCGATAAGTAATGACTGGGTTAATTAAGTCGTAACGTTTTTTCTTGTCGATGTCAATCACAACTGCGCGAATCGGTACACCGACTTGCGGCGCGGCAATCCCAACGCCTTCGCTGGCATACATTGTCTCTGCCATATCGTCTAAAAGTTTTCTAAGACGTTTATCAATTTTTTCAACTTCACTGCAGTGCTGTTTCAATACGAGATCGCCTGCAGTTTTTATTTCCATTACTGCCATTTTAAATTCCCTTCATAAATTAAGCGTCAATGCCCAACGCCTTGAAAATATCGTCGCGAGTTACGGCATAAGTACCTGACTTTGAAATTACGACGCCAGCCGCAATGTTCGTGATATACGCTCCGTCAGCAGGTTTAAGCCCGCCTGCAAGTGACATTGTAAAAATCGCCGCAACCGTATCTGCCGCACCTGCGCTATCAAAGACTTCCTGAAATTTCGTAGGAATGTGAACAACATCATTTTCAGTAATCAGCGTAACTCCGTAAGCCGAACGAGTTGCCAAAACATTTTTAACTTTGAATTTGCGCATAATGTATCGTCCTGCGCGTTCCACCGCGTCATTGTCTTCACCGTCGACTGGACTCAACATAACTCTGTTAATCTTCGCGATATTCGGCGTGAGATAATCAGCCTGCGCGTATTTAATCCAAAGTTGCCCATACGGCATAACCACAACCGGGACGCCGTGACTGTGAGCGGCTTTCATGACGGCGGCGCAAAAATATTCCGTGCAAACTCCCTTTTCGTAATCTGCAATTACAACCGCGTCGAAGGCGTCATTCAATCGCTTAGTGACATAATTTTCAAGCTTTGCAAAATGTTTATCGTCTTTAGGTGAGTTGTCCTCAAAATCCATACGAAACATTTGTTGATGACCGCTGATAACTCTAACTTTCGTTGTCGTAGGTGCTTCAGTTGTAACGAGACCGTCTTGATTAATTCCGCTTTTCGTCAACTGCGCAGAAAGCGTTTCAAAATTATGATCGTCGCCGACAAAACCTGCAATATAAGTTTTGCAACCCATAAGCGCGAGATTGTTTGCAACGTTAGCCGCCGCACCGAGTGAAGAACGCCGCTTAAAAATTTTTGCAACGGGTACAGGCGCGTCACTTGCAAATTTGTGAACATCGCCATGATAATATTTGTCAATCATAACATCGCCGACAACCAAAACTCTGCAACGTTCAGTTTTATTTTCAAAAAAATTTTTCCAGTTATTTTTGTCCATAATTTTCCTGCTTTTCTTCTTGATAAAAATTATTTTAAATTATACCACGAAGCGGAATGAAAATCTATTCTTGCCAAAACAAATTTCGACGACTATAATTTAATATGTAAAAAAAATTTGAAGAGGTGTTTAATTTGTTGAATTATATCACAAAAACTTTTTTAGCATTAGTGGCGGCGATTAATTTTATTTTGCCGACTTATGCAAGTGCCGAGCCTAATCCAGACGATTCATCAGGATTTGTGGTATTGTCTGACGTTGTGCCGGATATTATTCAAGAGATACGTTATTATTCGACGTATAATTTTGTTGGTGACAGAATCAGAGGTTACGAAGAACCTTGCGCGTTGATGACGAAAGAAGCCGCCTACGCGTTGAAAGAAGTTGCCGACGATTTACGCGCTAAAGGTTATCGTTTAAAAGTTTTTGATGCGTACCGTCCACAAATGGCTGTAGATAATTTTGTAGAGTGGGCGCAAGATTTAAACGATACGCGCATGAAAAAATATTTTTATCCTGAATTGACCAAAGATGTACTTTTCCCGCAAGGTTACATTGCCGAACATTCGGGACACAGTCGCGGCAGTACGATTGATTTAACTTTGTTTGATATGAATAGCGGTAAAGAAGTTGATATGGGCGGAACTTTTGATTATTTCGGCGAGCTGTCGCACCCTGATTACGTTGGAAACTTGACGGCGGAACAACTTGCTAACAGAAATATTCTGCGCGATGCTATGTTGCGTCATGGATTTAAGCCGCTTGAGGAGGAATGGTGGCACTTTACTTTGAAAGATGAGCCGTATCCTGACACTTACTTTACTTTTCCTGTACACAATCTCAACGATAAAATTGCCGCGTAAAAATCGGAGGTGTTAAACTTGAAAGGTATTCCGCTGAATGCAGATCAGAATAATTATCAAGGACAGTTTGCGAATTTTGCGTCTGAAGAAGATTTTAAATTGGAAAATTTGCCGCTCGATTTAGTAGAGGCGATACAAGATACAAGGGAGCGTCGAAATTTGCATGGACCGTTTAAAACTGCCGCAGAAGCTGTAGAATCAATGCTTGAGGATTAAAATGTACAGCATTGTTTATACAAGCCGCATGAAAAAGGATATTAAACGGATCAAAAAACGTGGAAAAGATATTTCTAAGCTGACGGAAGTTTTAGGATTATTGCAAATGGGCATCCCTCTTCCGGAAATTTATAAAGACCACGCCTTAAGCGGAGACTTGTCAGATTTTCGTGAATGTCATATTGAATTTGATTGGCTTTTAATGTACCAGATTTTTGAAAACGAGTTGATTTTATCTGCAACCGCTACCGGCACACATATGGATTTATTTGGCGGATAAATATTTTTTAAGATAAATGGAGGATAGATTTATGGAAAATCACAACGTGGACACAAGCAAATTGTGTTTAATGACGGGCAACGCTAACCCTGATTTGGCGCAGAAAATTTCTGACTACATTAACGTCAGACTTTGTGACGCATCAGTTGGGCGTTTTAATAATGGCGAAACCGCAGTAATTATTAACGAAAGTATTCGCGGCAAAGATATTTTTATCGTCCAGCCGACTTCGCACCCCGTCAACGATAATGTTATGGACTTGCTTATTTTGGCGGACGCTTGCAAACGTGCCTCTGCACACAGCATAACAGCGATTGTCCCCTATTACGCTTATGCTAGGCAGGACAGAAAAACTCGCGGACGTGAACCGATTTCAGCTAAACTCGTTGCAAATTTGATGGTTGCCGCCGGTATCAGTCGCGTAATTACCGTTGACTTGCACGCCGCGCAGATTCAAGGATTTTTCGACATTCCCGTTGACCACCTTTTAGCCGCGCCCGTCATTGCCGATTACTTTAAGCAACATCCTTTTGAAGATGAACTTGTAGTAGTCAGCCCCGACTTAGGCGGTGTTACTCGTGCCCGTGCACTTGCCGATTATCTCAAAGCACCTATCGCCATTATTGAAAAGCGGCGTCCGCGTCCCGGTGAAGCTGAAGTTATGAGCATAATTGGCGACGTTAAAGATAAAGTTACGTTGATGATTGATGACATTGTTGACACGGCGGGAAGTCTTTGCGAAGGTGCTAAGGCTTTAAAGAAACTCGGTGCTAAGACCGTGCTTGCCGCGTGTACTCACCCTGTGCTTAGTAAAAATGCCGTTGAAAAAATTAATGATTCCGTCATTGAAAAGCTTATTGTTACGGATACAATTCCCTTGCAAAAAGAGTCCGATAAAATTATCGTGCTGTCAATGGCGCAATCAATAGGTGACGTTGTGCTTAGGATACAAGCACAGCGTTCCGTAAGTTTATTATTTAGATAGTGATCAGTGAAAAGTGATCAGTGATCAGAAGTTTTTTACTGACCACTGATCACTGATTACTGACCACTTGAAAGCGACCGAAGGGAGCTTAATTAATGTCAACCGAAACTTTAGAATTTCAAGCCGAGACTAAAAGACTTCTCGACTTGGTTGTAAACTCAATCTATACCAACAAAGAAATTTTTTTGCGCGAACTTATTTCAAATGCCTCTGACGCGCTCGACAAACTTCATTTTGAATCGCTTACCAATCAGGAAATTTTGGAAGGCAACGACGATTTAGAAATTTTTATCGTAGCTGACAGCGACACAAAAACCGTTACAATTTCCGACACCGGAATTGGTATGACACGCGACGAAGTTGTTACTAATATCGGCACAATCGCTAAGTCCGGCACTCGCGCTTTTCTTGAAAAAATTCGTGAAGGTAGCGACGGTCTTAACGAAGAACTTATCGGACAATTCGGCGTAGGATTTTATTCCGCGTTTATCGTTGCCGAAAAAGTTGAACTTATGACACGTAAAGCCGGAGAATCTGCCGCCGTTAAGTGGACGAGTGAAGGCGCGGGCGAATACACTCTTGAGGATTGTGAAAAAGAATCTCGCGGTACGACGATTGTTTTGCACCTTAAGCCGGAATTTTGCGGCGGTGAAGAATTTGACTTCACCAACCATTACACGATTGAAAATCTTGTCAAAAAATATTCCGATTATATTCGTTACCCAATCAAGATGAACTTCAACACGCATGATGAAGATAAAAATCCTGTTGTCGAAGTTCGCACAGTCAATTCAATGCAGCCGTTGTGGACGCGCAGTAAGTCTGATATTAAAGACGAAGAATACGAAGAATTTTTCCGTCACCAATTCCACGAGTGGGAAAAGCCTATGGAGATTTTCCACACGAAGGCGGAAGGTACTATCGAATATACGGCGTTGCTCTGCATTCCTAAACACGCGGCGTCAAATTTATTTTTCGCTGATTATGAACCGGGCTTGCAGTTGTATTCGCGTCATGTTTTCGTTATGGACAAGTGCAAAGATTTCTTGCCCGACCATTTCAGATTTATCAAAGGATTAGTAGATTCGCCGGACTTGCCGCTTAATGTTTCGCGTGAAATTTTACAGCAGAGCCGCGACGTTAAAAAAATTGGTCGCTCGTTAGAAAAAAATATTCTTAAGCAACTTTCCAAGATTCTCAAAAATGAACGTGAACGCTACGAAGAATTTTGGGCGCAATTCGGAAAGTCTTTGAAAATCGGCGTCTACAATAATTCTTACGACGATAAGGTTAAGGACGACTTGAAAGATTTATTACTGTTTACAACGTCTAGGGATTTAAAATTGTCGACGCTTGCCGAATATGTTGAGCGTATGCCGGAAACTCAAAAGAAAATTTATTGTGCGACTGGTAAAGATTCGGCGTCAATCGCTAAACTTCCGCAACTTGAAATTCTGCGCGAAAAAGGCATTGAGGTAATTTATCTCATTGATCCTGTTGACGAATTTGCTATCAACGCGCTTGTGAATTATAACGGCAAGGAAATTCAATCCGTCAACCGTGAAGATTTTGAGATTGATGACGAAAACGCAGATAAAAAGAAAGCTGAACTTGATGAACTTTCCCGTTCCTACGAAGAACTTTTGTTGGATATTAAAGCGGCTCTCGGTGAAAGCGTCAATGAAGTACGTTTAACTTCGCGTTTAAAGTCGGGTGCGGTCTGCTTAGTCACCGGCGTCAACGGTCCTTCGCTGAATATGGAACAAACTTTCGCGCCGATGAATAATCCTTTCTTTAAGGCGCATAAAATTCTTGAACTCAATCCTAATCACGCGCTTTTCAAAAAGTTGAGCGGCTTGCATGCACTTGATAAAAATTCTGATACATTCAAAGATTTTTGTAAACTTTTGTACGCGCAGGCTCTTTTAATTGAAGGCATTCTTCCTGAAAATCCCGTCGACTTGGCTAATAAAATTGCCGAATTGATGACGAAGTAAGGAGTCAAAAAATTGAACTTAAAAATTTTTAATGTCGCTTTAACTGCTACAGTGATTGTCTTTGCAAGTCCCGTATTTGCCAATTCTGTAATAAGTGACGAAGATTTAGCGAAAATTAACAGTTGGGGAAGTAACCGTCCGAGCGATGAACTTTACCTGCAATATAAATCTGTCTTCGATAATCCGCTTTATTATAATCAGGAAACGGGCGCGGTTAATTGGCCCGCTAATGACGGCTTCGGAGAAACGCCCTACGACCAAACTTTAGGCGTCGGTACGTGGATTGACAGATTCGGTAGCGATTACGGAACTTTTGTTTGTCCTGCCGGTATACCTTACACGATGCGTTCATGTGCGCCCGGCACAGAAGATAAACCGTACAGCGTTTTTGTACTGAAAAAATCTACTGACGTGCAAGCCGGAATTATCTCCCCTTGGTTTGATGAGGAAGGAAACGGCTATCAATACGTTTTGCCAACTTCAGTAATGAATTTGATTAGTTCAGGTAATCTTCGCCGTGTCGAGCAATGGGAATTTGCAAGCGACGATCACGCTCAACCCGCTATAATAGTTCAACAACGCTCAATGACCGGAAGAATACTTGCCGAACATTTATTGAACGTCGGCGACAATGACGTTTGGATAAAATTTTCAAGGCGTGTCGGTAATCTTAGCAATGACGGCGATTATAATTCCAACACGGTTTATGGCGGTTATGATAGGGTTCGTAATGAAAATTGGCGGGACGGTTTATTTGTGACTTACGGGCGGACAAATTATTCCTCAAATACCGCTGACGCCAAAATTGATGACACGCGCATTGGTTTGTACACAAGTTACACGAAGGATAGGGACAGCGCATTTGTTTACTTAGATTATGGACGGCAGAAAAATAATTTTGAACGTCACGTCGACGAAATTTATTTGGACTCAAATGCGAAATACAATAGTCATATTATCGAATTTGGCGGCGAATACAAACATAATCTTAACGATGATAATAATGCGTGGCTGGTAAGCCCCTACGTTGATTTGACGGCGTCATATTTAAAGCAGTCAAATTATACCGAAGAAATTACGGATATTTTCGGGCAAAATGTTGACATGAAAAATAATTTCTACGCCGCGCTTAATCCCGGAATAGAATTTCGCCGCAATCTTGGTAACGGAAATTTGGCAGTTCGTTTAGGTTGCGAATATGCTTTCACAGGTACAAAGCCCAAATTTAAGTTTAATTATGCCAATTACGACCGTTCCGTTTATGAATTGGAATCCAGAGCAGACAAATTACATTGGACGCTTGGGATTAACGGCAACTTTGATATTTCGCGTGATTGGAAGTTAGGATTAGATGCGGCTTATCAACGCAGTGCGCATGAAGATGAATTATCTGCCGCCGTGCAAGTTCAATATACTTGGTAAATTTTGAATGGAAGACCTAAAAAATATTTTAATCGTCAAGCTTAGCGCGATTGGCGACGTGATACACGCCTTGCCGGTCAGCTACGCGATAAAGGAAACTTTCCCTGACGCAAAAATTACGTGGGTAGTCGAGCCGCCGGCTTACGACTTGATAAAAATGAATCCCTGCGTTGACAGAATAATTTTGTTCCGCAAAAAAGATTTTCGGACTTTAAAAGGTTTTGCAAAATTATTTTTACCTTTTCGCCGCGAACTTCAACGCGAAAATTACGATGCAGTTTTGGATTTACAAGGGCTGTTTAAGTCGGCGGCAATAGCTTTTTTTGCCAACGCAAATATCAAGTTGGGTATCTGCAATATGCGCGAGATGAGCGATAAAATTTCTACGCCGGTAATTGGTGAGCATTCGACCGGACATGTTGTCGAAAGATATTTGGATACTGCGCGGGCTATTGGTTGTCGAGTTGAAAAAGTTGTCTTCCCGCTGGAAATTCCGTCAGATGAAATTAGAAAGGCGGATGCGATAACAAATCACGCAGGCTTACGCGCAGGCAACAAGTATGTGATTTTAGCGATTGGTGCGAATTGGGCGAATAAACGTTGGAAGGTTGAAAATTTTGCCGAGATTGGCGATTGGCTTTACGAATTGGAAATTATTCCCGTAATTGTCGGCAACGGTGCTGTCGACGTGCAACGCGCCGCAGAAATTGAAGAGCTTATGGAAATTCCGCCGATTAATCTTGTAAATCAAACTAATCTTCCGCAACTTGCGCATATCGTGAAAAATTCTTGTCTGGTGATTGGCGGCGACACAGGCATTGTACATTTAGCGGCGGGCTTGAAAGTTCCCGTAGTTATGTTAATGGGTCCAACTGACGCGAATCGTAACGGCGCGTATGGTCAACCGCAAAATTCTATTGAAGTTGACAGACCTTGTAAGGGTTGCTGGGAACGCGCTTGTCCGCAAAATCTTGACTGCTTAGAATATATTTCCGCCGCGCAGATTCGGGATAAAATTTCTGTTATGCTCTGCGAATATTTCTGAAAAATTTTTATGTAAATTAAAAAATCCTCCTCCGCATTGGAAGAGGATAATTTTTTTTATAGCGATTTCAAATTTCCAACAAATTTTTGGGACTTTTCGTCAAAGGTTCTGCACCGTCAACCGTGACAAGTACCGTATCTTCAATTCTTACGCCGCCAAAATTTGGAATGTAAACGCCCGGCTCATCAGTTACAAGCATATTGACTTCAAGACTTTCACATTTACTGCGCGGACTAAGGCGCGGTTCTTCGTGAATTTCAAGCCCTAAACTGTGTCCGAGACCGTGAACAAAATATTCTCCGTAACCTAAATTTTTCAACCCTTCCCTAACTTTTTCGTCAATCGCCTTGCCGCCGACACCAGCTTTGATAATTTCAAGCCCGTAAATCTGCGCGGACAACACCGCATTATAAATTTCACGTTGACGTGTTGACGCTTTACCTACGCAAATTGTCCGCGTTATATCCGAATGATAGCCGTTATAGACTGCACCAAAATCTATCGTGACAAGTTCCCCGTTCTCAATAACTTTGTCGCTAGCCCGACCATGCGGCAAACTTCCTCGAACTCCTGAAGCTACAATCGTATCAAATGCGGCTCGTTCTGAACCAAATTTCCTCATCAGATATTCCAACTTGGCGGCAACTTCAAATTCGCGCACACCAGCCTTGATAAACTTCAAAAGTTCTGCAAAGGCTTTATCCGCAATCGCGCAGGCTTGACGTATACAAGAAATTTCCGCCGCGTCTTTAATCTGCCGCAATGAATTAAGCTCAACAGATTTTAATTCAACGTTGGAAGTTTTTTCTTTCAAATTAGCGTGTTCATCAAAGGTAAAAAAATTTCCTTCAAAGCCAATCGTCTTAACCGCAGAATTTTTTACCTCATCGGCAAGTTTACTGAAAAGCCCTTCAGTTTGTTTAATGACTTCAAAATTTTTCGCTTGACTTTCGGCTTGCTCTGTGTATCGCCCGTCGGTTATCAGCTTACGAAAATTTTTTGAGATAAATAAAATTGTACTGTCGCCGTTAAATCCGCTGAAATAATAAACATTTTCCGGCTTGTAAATTAAAATTGCGTCAACCTGTTCATCTGAAATTTTTTTCATCAGACGTTCAAGCCGAGCAGAAAAATTAAAATCCGCCATTTGTCTGCGCCTCACGTTGAAGTTTTCTGACTGCGATTTCAAGTGCCGCAATGTAACTGTCGACGCCGAATCCGCAAATTTGTCCCATAACAACGGGAGCAATTACGGAATTGTGACGGAACTCTTCGCGCTTATGAATATTCGACAAATGAATTTCAATGACAGGTACAGGTACTGCGGAGATTGCGTCGCGTAGAGCAATGCTGTAATGCGTCAATGCGCCCGCATTCAAAAGTATAAAGTCGTAACGTCCACGCGCCTTTTGAATCGCCTCAATTAATGCGCCTTCAAAGTTTGATTGCAGAAAATCTATTTCGTCAACGCCCAATTCTTTAGCGCGTTCACGTAACATTTCGTTAATATCATTGAGTGTTGTGCGCCCGTAAATTGCCGGTTCACGCGAGCCTAACAGGTTTAAATTCGGTCCGTTCAAAACTAAAATTCTTTTGGGGTTTACTCCGTCAATACCTGATTCCAAATTTATTTTCCCCCTTATCAACTTCAAGGTCTTCAATCTTCATCTGCTCGACTTTAGAATATCCGTTACCTTGTTTCAAGCGCGTAATTAAAGCGTCAAGCTGTTGCGGCGTCCCTTGAACTTCCATAATAACAGAACCGTCCGACTGATTCTTTACCCAGCCTGTAATGCGCAAATTTAATGCCGTCTGTTGAGTGAAAAAACGAAAGCCTACGCCCTGCACTCTACCGGAAACGGTAATTTCTTTTCTTACGGCGTTTTCAATGTCAATAGGTTCAACCTTTTCGTATTCATTATCTCTGCTAAATAAATTTTTAAAAAAATCTCTCAATGTTATCACCTCGCTAAACTTTTAAGTATCGTCAATTCGACTTTCAGCTAACTTGTACACTTCAAAATCTTTACGCAAACCAATGACTATAATTTTCATTTCTGTTTCGGTGCGCTCAATTTTATAAACGATACGAATTCCTGATTTTTTAAGTTTAATTTTACAACAGCCCGCCAACTTTCCGCTAAGCGGTTTTCCGTACCCGCCTTCTTGAATTGGCAGAGGATTTTCTTTAACTTTGTCGATTGCCTTTGCAACTTCCAACTGTTGAGAGTGGTCTAACGCGGAAAAATCGTCGATAGCCTTACTGTGGAAAGAAAGTCCCCAGCTTATTCAAATTCAACGTCCCCAAGTTTATCAATATCTTTTTGAGTTATATGAAATTGTTTTAAAACTTCTTCAAAAGGAATAAACTGTTTATCGTCATCTTTGAGACGTTCGATAGCAATTTTTTCAAGCTCCGCATCTTCGCTATCATAATCTGCGCGGAGTTTTTCAACTTCAATCATACGTTACACCTCATTAACGAAAAAATTTCTACGGGCTTATCGACTGGAATTTTTACAATTTGTTGTGCATGCGGCGCGGATAAAATTTCCTGTCCTTCCTCATCAAACATTACGGAAATTTTCTGCGCAAAAGTTTTATCGTGAGGTTGAAAAAATTCTACGTTCTGCCCGACTTCAAATTTGCCGCGCTGTTCAATCGTCGCCAACATTTTATCGGCGTCAAATTCTCGCACAATCCCTAAAAATTCTGAAGTACGTTTAGGTTTCGACGTGTCGTAAATTTCTGTAGGTTTGCCGTCACTTACAAAAAATCCCGTCGTATACGGTCTATGCGCAACTTTGTCAAGCTCATCAATCCATTCAGGCAAAATCTTAAACGCCGCAGGATTTTCTAAATAAGCGTCAATAGCCCGCCGATAAGTTTTGACAACGCCGGCAACGTAATTAACGCTCTTCATACGCCCTTCAATCTTCAACGACGTAACTCCGCTGTCAATCACTTTGTCAAGGCACGGCAACAAACATAAATCTTTCGAGTTCATTACATACGCGCCGCGCTTGTCCTCTTCAACAGAAAATTTTTCGTCAGGTCTTTTATCTTCAACCAGAGAATATTTCCAACGACAAGAGTGCGTACATTCGCCGCGATTACCACTGCGTCCCGTCAAGTAGTGCGATAAGTAGCAACGCCCTGAATATGAAATGCACATTGCGCCGTGTACAAAAATTTCCAGCTCAACGTCTGACTTGGATTTAATTTCTAAAATTTCGTCACGCGTCAACTCTCGCGCTAAAACAATTCTGCTTGCTCCCAACTGATGAAAAAAATTTACCTCGCGATAATTCGTAACATTGGCTTGCGTGCTTACGTGAATATCAAGATTTTTCGTAACTTCCTTAGCCAAAGTAAAAACGCCCAAATCAGAAATTAAAACTGCGTCAACTCCCGCGTCGTCCAAAAATTTCAGATATGCGGCAAGTTCATCTAAGTCAGCGTTATTAGCGAAAATATTTACCGTAACATAAATTTTTTTGCCGAGTTTGTGCGTAAAATCGACGGCTTGAATAATTTCTTCTTCGCTGAAATTATCTCCGTAGGCACGCAGATTAAAATTTTTTCCGCCAATATAAACGGCGTCCGCCCCGTAAATCAAGGCGGCTTGCAATTTTTCAAAATTCCCTGCAGGTGCTAAAAGTTCAATGCTCAAAATTTTTCCCTTATCTGTATTGATTGACTAAAACTAAATGCTCTTCGTAAGTGTTGGAGTAATGATTATGCCCTTGACGATCCGCGACAAAATATAAATAATCAGTATTCGCCGGATGCAACACCGCTTGAAAAGCTTCTATTCCCGCGTTGGCAATAGGACCGGGTGGCAAACCGTTATGCTTGTAAGTGTTGTATGGCGAATCAATTTCCGTATCCTCAAGCGTCACGTCCTCTTTTGGTTCGTCCAACAAATATTGTAACGTGGCGTCCGTCTGCAATGGCATATTCATTTTCAATCGCTTAAGAAAAACCTGCGCGACAATCGCCATATCTTCAGGGTAACGCACTTCACGTTCAACCAACGACGCAAGTGTAGTTAAATCGTAAATCGACAAGCCCATTTCCTTAGCGCGTTCACGCATATTAGGAGTAATTCGTCTGTCAAATTCCTCCGCCATCATTTTTAAAATATCTTCAATCGGCGCATCACTTTCTACCGCATAAGTTTCAGGGAAAAGAAAACCTTCCGCCGCATAGCGAACATCTTTGCGCTTGTGCATATAACTGTATGGCGCAAAATTTTCCGCCGCTTTCAAAAAATCTTCATTGTCCGCAATATCAAGCTCGTATAAACGCTCTGCAATTTCCTTGACGCCAAAACCTTCAGGGATTGTGAATCGCAAAAGAAATTTTTCACCACTTAAAAGTTTTGCGAAAACATCTTCGTCATTCATACCGATTGTAAAAACGTAAGTGCCGGGCTTAAGTTGTCCTTCGTAGCCGCGCAGTCTCGAAAGAAGTCTAAATTTTAAACTGCTGGCAATGACTTCTTTAGCTTCAAGAATATCGGCAATTTCGGCAGTCGTCATACCTTCGCGAATTTTTACATGGACATGTTTTTCCGTGCCGTCTTCATTAGTTTGCGGCTTAAGTTGCTGTTCAAACTTAATCGCTGAAGGATCAACAAAAATTAAAACTGCACCGACTACCGCAATACAAAAAATTACGCCGACGATAATTGAAACGATATATTTCAAAGAAACTTCCTCCAGCAATGAACGTAACCAACGGAACGGCGTTAATAGTACGTTAAAAACTTTTGATAAAAACGCCGCCCGTGCTCTACGTTTCCTTTCACTTCGACTTCCAATAGATGAAACATTTTCGTCTGATTTTTTCTTATCAGACTTGGAAAAAGGAAATTTCATTTAACTTCGTCTTCGTCGTCAAAGTCAGCTTCCATCATTTCTTCATACACCTTTTGAACCAACTCAAATTCTTCATCAGTCGGCTCAATGTACATATCTTCGCCGTTTTCATCTTTAACAATTTTTGCAATGATAACGTCGCCATCTTCGCAACCGCAATCGCAACCTTCATGGTCGTGTTCATGTTCATGGTCGCAGTCGCAATCTTCGTGGTCGGGAATCTCAACCAAAAGTGCGTAATTGTCATCGCCGACGGGGATAATCATTTCTTCGGTATAGAAATAAGAGTTGCCGTCCTCGTCCGTCATCTCAACTACGATGTCGCCAAATTCTTCGTCCATTTCTTCCTCAACAAGATTTTCGTTATTTTTTTCTTTAGCCATTATATTTTGCTCCCTTCAATTTTAGCTTAGAATTTTTTTTATTTTTTTAAACAACTTTCTTTTGGCGCAAAAGAAAGTAGCAAAGAAAACATTGGTCGGCAACTGCGATTTTCGCGAATAACTTTTCAGTAAATTTATGTTATTGCCGCGTTCCCGCGTTAAGATAATTTTAATCTGCGACAAAATCGAGGAGTTGCCTATTTGGTTGGATTTATGACGCATTACCTACACTGTCAAGATAACCTTGCAGGATGTAGACAGCTGCCATTTTGTCAATAACTTTTTTACGTTTTTTTCGGCTAACGTCAGCCGCGATTAAAGATTTTTCGGCGGCAACGGTGCTAAGTCTTTCGTCCCAAAAAATTTGTTCAACGTCAGGATATGCTACTGAAATTTTCGCCGCAAACTTTCTTACAATTTCGCAACGTTCTCCCTCCGTACCGTTCATATTTTTTGGCAGACCTATTATCAACTTGTCAATTTCATATTCTGAAATTAAGTCGCCGATTTCCTTAACGTCATTTTTATTCGACGTGCGCTGAATAGTTTTGACGCCCTGCGCGGTAAATCCAAGCGGATCACTTACGGCAATGCCAACAGTTTTATCGCCCACGTCCAGTGAAAGACATCTCACAATTTTTTCTCCAAATTGTTTAAATACGTGCGGACAAGTTCTTCTAAAAGTTCGTCACGCTCAACCTTTCGGATTTTACTTCGTGCGTCAAGGTGGCTTGTAATGTACGCAGGATCGCCGCTTAAAAGGTAGCCTACAAGCTGATGAACAGGATTATAGCCCTTTTCATTCATCGCCAAATAAGCCGTCTTTATAACTCTTTCTGCGCGGTTTTCCTCCGTTCCGAAATTAAAAGTCATCGTTTCATCACTAACCACGTAATCACCACCTTTTTTAGGGAATAGGGAAAAGGGATTAGGGAAGAAAAATTCCTTAAGCCAATACCCGACATCCTTTTTAAATAATAACGCATAATTACGTTAAAAAATTTTAATGATTAATCAAATATTCGGCAATCTGCAGAGCATTGAGAGCCGCGCCTTTACGAATTTGGTCACCGCAGACCCAGAAGTTTAAACCGTGTTCAACTGAAAAATCTTTTCTGATTCGTCCAACTTCAACGTCATCTTTGCCTGACGTTTCAAGCGGTTGCGGATAAATCATTTCATCTGGATTATCACGAACAATTACGCCGCTGAATTTTTCCAACGCCGCCCGCGCAGATTCGGCGGAAACTTCTTCGTAAAATTCCACGTTGACTGATTCGGCATGACTGCGATAAACGGGAACGCGCACCGTTGTAGCCGTAATCTTCATATCGGCATCTTCCATAATTTTACGCGTCTCGTCAATCATTTTCATTTCTTCTTTAGTGTAATCGTTGTCCATGAAAATATCAATCTGCGGCAGAAGATTAGACGCAATCTGATAATGTTTATTAAGCGACGCGACGGGCAAAACTTTAGCTTGCGGAGTTTTACCGTTGGCTAAATCTTCAAGCTGATTTTTAAGCTCTTCCATACCTTCACGACCTGCGCCACTGACAGCTTGATACGTCGACACAACGACGCGCTTAATTTTTGAAATGTCATAAAGCGGCTTAAGAGCCATAACCATTATAATTGTTGAGCAATTCGGATTTGCGATAATTCCTTTGTGTTTAGCAATCGCTTGAGGATTTACTTCAGGCACGACAAGCGGAACTTCAGGATCCATTCTGTAAGTACTGGAATTATCAATGACAACTGCGCCTGCTTTAACTGCCGCAGGTCCAAAAATTTTACTTGCCTTGCCGCCGGCAAAAAGCGCAATGTCAACGCCTTCAAAAGAATTTTCCGTAGTTTCTTCGACGGTGTATTCTTTACCCATAAAATTAATTTTTTTACCGGCAGACCGCGCAGATGCAAGCATTTTCAAATTGTTGTAGGGAAAATTTCTTTCCTCAATCAAATTTAAAAATTCTTGTCCGACTGCGCCGGTTACGCCGACAATAGCAACATTAACTTTTTTCATAACTACTCCTTTTTTAGGGAATAGGGATTAGGGAATAGGGATTAATAACATTAACTATTCACTATTCACTATTTACTATTCACTATTAACTAAAAATCTAATAATTTATCCAATCCAATCGTCAAACCGCTAAGTGAACGAACTTTTTTACACGCAAGAACAACGCCCGGCATAAACGAATCGCGCCCCGTTGAATCATGACGAATCGTCAAAGTTTGTCCGAGTCCGCCGAAAATAACTTCTTGATGAGCGACGTAACCGGGCAATCTTACGCTGTGGATTCGCATTCCTTCATAATCTGCGCCGCGAACGTGTTCAAGATTTTCTTTTTCATTAGGGTTGCCTTGACGATGAGCCGCACGCACTTCAGCAATCATTTTCGCAGTAAGTTCAGCAGTACCGCTCGGCGCGTCAAGTTTTTTATCGTGATGCAGTTCAATAATTTCAACTTCCGGCATATATTTTGCCGCCTGCTTTGAAAGCAACATCATTAACACCGCACCTATAGCAAAATTTGGCGCGATAAACGCAGGAGTTTGAAATTTTTCAGTTGCCTCACGAATTTTTTCTTTAGCGTCGTCACTCAATCCCGTTGTGCCGACTACGGGCGAAACTTTTTTTTCAAGCGCAGTCATAACATTTTTGAAGACAGAGTCAGGGCGCGTGAAATCAACCATAACATCAGGCTTGCAAATTTCTATAGCCTTTTCAAGATTTGTTTCAACTTTTACGCCTAAAACTTCTCCGTCAAAAATATCGACCGCGCCGACAAGTTCCAGCTCCGAATCATTTTTAACAGCTTCCACAACGGTACGCCCCATCCTGCCAAGCGCACCGTTTACCAAAACTTTTATCACTTAATCGCCTCCGTAGAAAATTATTTAAAAAATTTTTTCTATTAATTTTAACATAATGTATAATTTTAGCCTATGCCAAATTTAACGTCAACAAATTTTCTCAAACAAAAATGCGCGGCAGTTCAATTTTAGAAATTTTTAATTGAAAAACCGCTACGCTTAAATTATAATCACAAAAAATATTTTTAGAGGAAAGTTAAAATTGGAAGAAATTAAAATTATCGACGGCACAAACCACGTTGACGAAGTGAAAAATTTAATAATTGAATATGCAAAATTTTTGGGACGTGACTTGACTTTTCAACATCTTGATGAGGAACTTGCCGACGTTGCAAAAAAATATTGTCCGCCAAATGGACGCTTGCTTTGCGCGCAGGTTGACGGAAAAATTATCGGTTGTGTCGCTTATAATAAACTTGACGAAGATCGTTGCGAAATGAAAAGGCTTTTTGTGCTTGAAGGTTACAGAAAATTTCACGCGGGCAGCAGATTGATTGAAGAACTTTTAATCTCCGCTAAAAGTGACGGCTACAAAGAAATGCTCCTTGACACGATAACGCCGCTTAAAAGTGCCATTCATCTTTACAAAAAATTTGGATTCGTCGAGACTGCGCCTTATTATGAAAATCCTATGTCAGACGTAATTTATATGAAAAAAATTTTAGTTTAATCCAGCGTCATGGCAATTTCATCACAGTTAGCAAATTTGGGGCAGTCAATACATTCTTTCCAAATCTTATGCGGTAAAGATTCGCGCGTAGTGGTTTTAAAGCCGAGCGATTCAAAAAACTCCGGACTGTAAGTCAACGTAAAAAAATTTTTGACGCCGACTTCGCGTCCCTGCTCCAAAAGTTTTTTCACAATCTCCGCGCCTATACCTTGCCGCTTGTAATCGGGATGAACCGCCATCGAACGCACTTCCGCAAGTTCATTCCACGTCAAATGCAATGCGCCTGTTCCGACGATTTTTCCCGTGTCAACTTCGACGGCTACGACAAATTCCCTTAAAGCCTCGTACAAAATATTATACGGCTTGGGCAACATTAAACCCTGCGCGGCGTAACCGGCAATCAAATTATAAATTTCTTCAACGTCAGCGAATTTTGCCGACCTGTACTCAAACAAATTTAAACTTCCTTTCAAAAAAGTTTTATGCTATACTTTCAAAAATTTTTTAGGAGGATTTTTTATGGCGCAATATTATGAAGCTTGTCCGCGTTGCGGCAGGACAAATTTTGGCGAAATTCTTCACTGTAAGCGTTGCGGTACGGAATTTTGCAAAGTCTGTATTGGCAAGCGCAAATTTCCTGACGGTACGCCTTATGAATGTTGTCCGCGTTGTGGTGCGGAATATGACGAAGATGAGGACGCAATTTACGTAGTTGTCACGGAAAAAGAGAATGCGCGTAATAGGGCTTAGAGCTTAGTGAGTGAACTTGGACAAACTGAACTTAAGGGACAATCGCCACAATTCGGTTTACGCGCCTTGCAAATTTCGCGCCCATGCCAAATCAGCCAATGATGAGCGTCCGACCATTTTTCACGCGGAATAATTTCCTGTAAGCCAAGTTCAACTTCAATCGGCGTTTGACCTTCAGCAAGCTTTAATCTGTTAGCCAATCTGAAAACGTGCGTGTCAACGGCAATGGCGGGATTTTTAAACGCAACGCTTGTCACAACATTAGCCGTCTTTCTTCCGACGCCCGGCAACTTTATCAGTTCATCAAAATCTGCCGGAACTTCTCCGCTGTATTCGTCAATCAAAATTTTACTCGTCCCTGCGATGTACTTAGCCTTTGAGTGAAAGTAGCCGCAGGGTTTTATAATTTCTTCCAATTTTTTAATTTCAAGTTGTAAAATTTTTTCAGGCGTGTTTGCAATCGGAAATAAAATTTTTGTGACTTCATTAACGCGCTTATCGGTACACTGCGCGGACAAAATCACTGCCACGAGTAATTCAAACGGCGAATTAAATTTTAATTCGGGAATCGCGCCTTTGTAGGTTTCTTCCAAAATTCGCAACTCTTCAAGTTTAAATTCTTCAATCATAATTTATTTAATGTAAACCATTTCCAGATAAGGCAATTCTTTAAAGCCTCTTTTCCTGTACGTCATCGCAGCATTAACGTTATCGTGTTCGGTTTCAAGCCGTAAAATTTTCTGCGGATAATTTTCCTTGACGTACTGAATAAATTTTGAGCCAATGCCTTGACCGCGAAAACTTTCATCAATAAAAATATCTTCAATCCAAATACATTCTCCGCCAAATTCCGTAGCAAAACTTTTAGCGATCATACCGTAGCCAATAATTTTTTCGTCGACAACAAAAACATAACCGTCAAGGTAAGGTGAATTTTTCAGGCAAGCGTCAACATCTGCAACAAAAATTTCCTCCGAGCCGCTAGTTATAGTAAATGCCTTGTAAAAACCTCTCATCATATCAATCACGATATTTTTATCAGCGGCAATCATTTTTCTGATTGTAAATTCCATTTAAAAATTTTCTCCCTTCCTAATTGCGCATTGAAATAACAGGTGCGGGAATCCTGCCGCCGCGTGCGATGAACGCTTCCGAACTCCAATTATTTTTTACGGGAACAATAGGACAATGCCCCAGCAGACCGCCATATTCGACCGTATCGCCGACTTTTGCATTAGGTACGGGAATAATCCTAACCGCCGTAGTTTTATTGTTTACAACGCCGATAGCAGCCTCATCAGCGATAATTCCGCTAATCGTCGCCGCGCTTACGTCACCTGCAACCGCAATCATATCAAGCCCGACGCTACAAACACAAGTCATAGCTTCTAACTTTTCAATCGACAAGCTACCACTTTCAACGGCGGCAATCATTCCTTCATCTTCACTGACAGGAATAAACGCGCCGCTAAGTCCGCCAACATGTGAACTCGCCATAAGTCCGCCTTTTTTAACCGCGTCGTTAAGTAAAGCAAGCGCGGCAGTCGTACCGGGTGCGCCGCAACTTTCAAGTCCCATTTCCTCCAAAATTCTTGCAACAGAATCACCTACCGCAGGAGTCGGAGCTAATGACAAGTCGATAATTCCAAATGGAACGCCCAATCTTTTCGACGCCTCTTTAGCGACAAGTTGACCAACGCGCGTAATTTTGAACGCAGTCTTTTTAATCGTCTCTGCAATTTCCGTAAAGTCAGCACCCTTTAAATCTTCCAACGCGTGTTTGACGACGCCCGGTCCTGAAACGCCGACGTTGATAATTTTATCAGCTTCGCTTACGCCGTGAAATGCTCCAGCCATAAAAGGATTATCGCCCGGCGCATTGGCAAAAACTACCAGCTTTGCACAACCTATAGCCTGTTTATCGCGCGTCAATTCGGCAGTACGTTTAATGACTTCGCCCATTTCTCGGACGCAATCCATATTAATGCCTGCCTTCGTCGACGCAAGATTTATCGAGCCGCAAACTAAATCTGTACTTGCCAACGCTTGAGGAATAGACTCAATTAAAATTCTGTCACCCTGCGTGTAACCTTTTTCAACAAGCGCACTAAAACCGCCTATAAAATTTACTCCGACTTCTTTAGCGGCTTTATCAAGAGTTTCGGCAACGGGAACATAACTTTCACACTTGCAAGACTCGGCGGCAATGGCAATAGGCGTTACGGAAATTCTTTTGTTGATAATTGGCACGCCGTATTCCGTCGCAATATCTTCGCCCGTCTGCACGAGAAATTCAGCTGACTTCGTAATTTTATCATAAACATTTCTGCAAAATTCGCGCAGGTTAGGATGAGCGCAATCACGCAGAGAAATTCCCATCGTAATTGTACGCACGTCCAATTTATTTTCCGTTATCATTCGGTTGGTCTCTAAAATATCTTCAATCGTTATCAAAAATTTCATCTCCAAAAAAATTTTCTGCGCGGAATTATATCATTGCCTAAAATGTTTTTCAAATTCTTAATTAAAAAAGAGCCCTCGATTTCTCGAAGACTCTCTGAAGTTAGTTTACGAATCTATTCAGTTAATTTATACTCTTTTTAAATTATTTTACCGTTTATCGGCTTAGAAGAAGAACTCTGCACGAGCAAAGATTTTCTTGTACTTAGCACCGCCAGTGATGTATTTGCCATCAGCATATCTTGCAAGTACGCCAACATTCTTGAAGGGAGCCCAAGCTGCACCGACGTGCCAGCCTTTTGATCCGGTCTGAATATCATCAGTCTGATTGCTCGCGATTGCCGCATTTGTACCGAATTTGCTGTAACCAAGCCATACTGCCCACTGACCTTTTTCGGAAGCATCAGCATAATTACCGTAACGTGCTAAAACATCCCAAGCAGTCTTTTCAGTGTCAGCTTTGCCGTTTCTTGCGCCAGAAAATTTGATGAATGCCATATCATTGAAACGATAACCTAAATTAGCTGTCCAAATGCTGGCTTTGTTGGTATCTCCGTCATCACTGTAGAAACGATTCCGAAAATCATCATCTTTAGCGTGGAAGTAACCTGCGCCGCCGAAGAAACCACGATCGCCGGGATCATCGTACTGAACATGTACACCAACTACATTTGTATGATTATCTTTGGTTTCTACAAAGACATCCTCACCTCTCTCGCTATACGTATTACCGTACAAAGAATAATGAGCTTCGTCAGATCTGGCACCTATACGACCAGCAGTAAGTACTGCTTTCCATTTGCTACCAAAAGTAAGTTCGCCGCCAGAAACAACCGTATCAATAGCTACACCTTCTTCAGGCGGGCAGAAACCAAATCTACCTAATTTAACGCTGAATTTATTCCAATCGCCTTGCGCCCAAACACGCTTTAATTTAGCATCAGTAGTTATATCCTCGTCCATATTTAAATTGGCATCAAAACGAGCACGTGCTGACCAGTGACCATGACGATAACCGTCATCGCCGGGAGCTAAATCGTTACCGGTTGCTACCCAGCAATTATCGTCAATGTAAGCTACCGGCTCGAGACGGAAGACAGCACCATTGCTTGTTTGTTTTTCTCTGTTACTGTTTTTCCATTTCAAGTTACCGTAGGTATATTCGATTTTGCCATGCCAAGTAACTTTGTCTGAATGATCTCTCAAATCGTCAACACGAACGCCGAGAGTTGCAAGTTCGTCCTGCAGTTCATAAACGAGAGCTTCCAACTCGTTGAGTTTGTTCATATCAACGGTTGCGCCGCCAAGTTTGAAAGGGACAACTGTTCCGTCGACAACACGACGAACGCCGCTGTTATCTACGAAAGTCCACTGATGTCCGCGCAGTTGAATTGCAAAGGGGCTGGTCTCGCCTTCAATACGGGCAAGGGTCTTTGCAATCATTTGAGCCATTTCATAACGGGTAATGTTACGATTACCGACGAATTTGCCGTTCAAGCTTGCATCGGAGTTATCGTAACCGGTGATGATACCTGCTTCAGCAAGACCGAGAATGGACTGATAAGCCCAATGGTGATCGTTGACATCGCTGAAAGGATTTTGTGCCGCAAAGGCAGGAGCGGACGCTGTGCCGAGAATAACGGCAGCCGTCAAAGCAGAAACTACAGACTTTTTCATGATTGTACATCCTCCTTAATAGATGAAACTTATGAAAAAAATATTTAAACTGTTGTCTCTTCGACTACGCCCCAAAGTCCCTTGTCTGAGTGTCCACGTTTCCTCTGAACCAACTTTGTTGCTTCATCTTCAAGACACGCGCATTGTAATACATAAATTTTTTCTTGTCAAGGGCTTTTTTAAAATTTTTTAAGGAAAATTTTCATAGCAAATTCAGTTTGTTTAGCATAAATGGCATTAAAACTAAAAATATTTTTTTCACTTAACGAAAATTTTCATTTAAATTTTTTTAGTGAAAATTAAATTTTCCTGAAAACGTCGTTCGACTTATAGGAAGTTTTCATAAAAAAACAGCATCGCCTGTAATTAGACAATGCTGTTAAGTCAATCGTCGATGAGTTTTGCAATGGCGTAGAATATCGCGTGCGCCTTAGCGTAGACTTTTTTATCGGCGTCAATCAATTCACATTCGCAAGTAATAATGTTTCGCCCTTCGTTTAAAATTCTCGCGTTGGTTATGATTCGAGAATTAATAGGGACTGGGTGAAGAAATTCCAGCGTGATTGAAACAGTAACAACTTTTTTGTTGCGCATAAGACAAGCCGCGCCCATTGCTGTATCAGCCATTGTAGTTAAAACGCCGCCGTGTAATATGTCATATGGGTTTGAGTGATGAGGCTTTACTTCCAGTTCAAGACGTGCGCAACCGTCATCAGTCGGTACAATTTCGACGCCTAAAAAATCTATGATTGAGTTTTCGTGGCAAAATTCTATAACTTGCTCTTGAGTAGGGACCGGCAAAATTTTTTCCTCCAATGAAATTTTTTATAACTACTTTCTTTGGCGCAAAGAAAGTAGCAAAGAAACATTTGCGGCATTTGTGCGTCCACGTTTAATGTTACAGTAATTATAACCGAGTGCCGCGTTCGCCGGTGTTACAGTAAAGTCAAAGTTACGACGACGCTGGAAATGCCGCTTATATATCGTTGAAATTTTTTTCGATGAACACAATTACTTATAATAAAGCATTATAAATTAAAGACGTGTCAAATTGCAATGAAAATTTTTCGGCTTGACAATGCGCGGTGTTTTGATTATGATAGCGGGCAGTGGTTCAAAGTTTCCATAGCCCCGGACGTTTGAGCAACTACGATATATTTGGAGGAAATTTTTCAATGAAAGATACTTATATGGCAAAGGCGGGTAGCGTCGAAAAGAAATGGTATATCTTCGACGCCGAAGGTCAAGTTGTCGGGCGTCTTGCAACTGAAATCGCAAAAGTTCTGCGCGGAAAAAATAAGCCCGAATTTACCCCGCACGTTGACACAGGCGATTATGTGATAGTTATTAACGCGGCTAAGGCAGTTTTCACCGGTAAAAAACTTCGTAAAAAAGTTTATTATCACCACACAGGCTATCTTGGCGGTGCTAAGTTTGCAACAGCAGGCGAATGGATGAAAAAATTTCCTGAACGTGTCATTGAACACGCAGTAAAGGGAATGTTGCCTAAAAATAAACTTGGCGCAGATTTGTTTAGAAAACTTCACGTTTATGCAGGCGATAAGCATCCGCACGCCGCACAACAGCCTGAAGAAATTAAAATTGAACCGCGTAATTGATTTGAGGTGAACTTTTATGGAAAATGTAAGTTATTATGGAACGGGACGCCGCAAAAGTTCAATAGCGCGTGTTCGTCTTATTCCCGGCGACGGCAAAGTTACAATTAACGGTCGCTCTATGGAAGAATATTTTGGTTTGCAAACATTAGAATTGATTGTTCGTCAACCGCTCGTCCTTACTGAAATGGAAGGCAAGTACGACGTTGTAGCAAGCGTAAAAGGCGGCGGCACAAGCGGACAGGCAGGCGCAATTCGTCACGGCATTACAAGGGCGTTAATGGAATTAAATTCCGACCTTCGTCCTGCGCTGAAAAAAGCCGGTTTTGTTACCCGCGATCCTCGTGAAAAAGAACGTCGCAAGTACGGTCTCAAGAAAGCTAGAAAAGCGTCTCAATTCTCGAAACGTTAATTGCAGTCTTTACAGACAAAAAGAAAATCCCTCCGAATTGTCAGAGGGATTTTTTTAGTTTCTCCAAAAAATTTTAAAGTTCATCAACGTTGCGCGTAACAATTTCGCCGTTGGTTTCGCGGTAAATCACTTTGGCAATCTGCGCGTTTTTAATCATACGACGACACATAAGGCAAGGCGCACCCGACGCAAAAGTTTCATCCGCAACATTTATTCCGACGATATAAATTGTAGCACCCTGCATTTTAAGCGGGTCTGCATTGATAATCGCATTGGCTTCCGCATGCACTGCAACACAATTATGCACGAAAATGCAGGAATTATCACCAAGATCAATCGGAAAATTATGGTAAACGGGAACAGTTACATCGTATACCTCCATTGGCGTATCAAGAAATTCAACTTTTATAACACGATGATTAAAAGTTTTAGCCGCTTGCAAGGCTTTTTCAAAATCTCCCGCATACCATTTTAAAATTGTTTTAAGCAACGGTATCATTTCCATAGTGCCGCGTTTGCCGCCAGTAGGACGATATTTTTTTTGTAATTCCGAATAAGTTTCAATATTTATTGCGGTAGTGTCATTTTCAGCCGCCATTTTTCCAATTAGAAGAGCAATACCTTTAGCTATTTTGCCTTGATATTGTCTATATCTCATTTCAGGACTGTTTAAAATTTTTACGTTACGTCTTCCATTTTCTACTTGAGTTTCGTGAACATGTTTCCTATAATCAGGATTATTCCAATTAGCAGACATATTTTGAGAACCGATTGAACGTTTAAATTCTGCAAATTGAGGATTTTCGATTAACATTCGACGTTGTGTTTCTACGCCTTTAATTGCGGAGCGGGTAAGAGCATCTATTCGTTCAGGTGTTATGTGGATTGTGCTATGTTCAGACCTGCTTATTAATTCAAGATTATTGGGCGTATTGTTCAGCATATTGCCATCCTTGTGATGAATTAGAACTTTTCCATTTTCAAAGTCAGCCTTACCTTTAAAAAATTCGTAAACTAAATGATGAGTGGTAGTCTGTGAGGTACAGCGTTTTTCATTCGCCAGCAATCTTCCTTTTCGCATGCTAATAGTATTGCAAATTGATTCATACCCTTTATTTATGGCAAAATTGTAATACATAGGCATTATACTTTCTTGAATATTTAAATCTCTCGCCGCTTTATAAGTGCAATCAGTCAACAAAAAAAGGTGATCTGAAGTACAAATAACTGATTTGCCGTTGTCAAAAGTAACACGTACCATATCATTTCTTATTCCGGTTTTACGAGGATTTTCAGCTTGTGCAGGTACAATGCAACCGGTCTTAGTGTCAACCGCATAAGTCCAAAAATTTTCTCCAGTATCAGCAAGTTCTTTTATCGTGCGGTAATTGCCGTCAAGAAGTTTTATAATAGAATCACCGGCAACGCAGAGCTCATAACGTTCACCCTTCGGAATATGCAGGCGTTCACGTTCACAAATGCCGGTGTCAATACAATTTTCATCACCGCGCGGCGAACCGTTGTAACCCGTGCTTACGATAATTTTATCTTTGACGATAATGGCTCCGTAACGTCGACGCATACAGGTTGACCGCTTGCCGACTTCCTGCGCGATATTCAAAAAATATTCGTCCCAATCAGGACGGTTATTTTTTTCCAAATGAATCAGCTCCTAAAATTTTCTGCGCTGATTGTATAAAATTTTTCTGTTCAACGTCAAGCAAAAAAGTTATAATAATTTTTATGAAAAATATTAAAGATTTAAAGGGCGGCTATACTACGGGAGCAAGTGCGGCGGCAGGAGTCAAGGCGGCGTTGATTTATCTGACTTATAACAAAATTGTTGATGAAGTTGATATTACCGCGCTTGACGGCACAATTTTAAAAATTCCCATTGCTGACGTAAAAATTGACGGCGATAAAATTTGCGTCGAAGTCATAAAAAATTCCGGCGACGATCCAGACATTACTAACGGCGTTTCGATTTTCACAACGATTAAAAAGATTGACGGTGACGAAATTATTTTCCGCGCAGGTTTAGGCGTGGGTACAGTCACAAAATCAGGCTTACAAATTCCAAAAGGTGAACCTGCTATTAATCCCGGTCCACGTCAACTGATAAAAAATGTTGTCGCCGAATTTCACGTCAACGCGCTTGAAGTTGAAATTTCCATACCGGCTGGCGTCGAGCTTGCCAAAAAAACTTTGAATCCAATTTTGGGCATTGAAGGCGGAATTTCAGTTATAGGAACAACCGGCGTACTTCGTCCAATGTCAGAGGAGGCTTTTAAAAATTCTCTTGTGCCACAGATTGACGTTGCTGTTGCGGCGGGCGTCGATACATTAATTTTCGTGCCGGGCAAAATCGGCGAGACTATCGCTAAAAAACTTGGCTTTAATCCTCAAGCTATCGTGCAGACAAGTAATTTTATCGGACATATGTTGGACGCGGCGGTTGACAGAAATGTTAAGCAAATAATTTTGTGCGGACATATCGGCAAGCTTGTAAAAGTTGCGGCAGGAATTTTTCACACGCATAACCGAATTGCTGACGGGAGATTGGAAACTTTAGCCGCTTATTGTGCCGCCGAAGGTCTAGCCGCTGTTGAAGTTAAAAAAATTCTTGACGCGGCAACTACGGAGGAAGCTACAGAAATTATTTCCGCCAATAATCTTGAAATTGTTTACAAAAAAATTGCCGCCCGTGCAAGTTATCGTGCCGAGCGGTACACTTTCCAAAAAATTCGTGTTGGTACAATTTTACTTAACTACGCCGGAGAAATTTTAGGTGCAGATGATTTTGCGGCAAACTACAAAAATTTTACACATTAATAACTCCAAGTTCTTATTGCATTTAACACTTCTATTTTTTGACTTATCTATCGTAATCCTACATTTAGGGATTTTTTTTTTTAGCTAAATGTTGTACAATAAAGCCAATTTAACGGAAGGTGATTTTTATTTGACGAAAAGAATTGAGTTTGCAAACGTCGATGAATGGCGTGCAGTTTTGGGAGACCGTGAAGAATTTTTGCAGATGATTGAAGCTAAATTCGATTGTAAGATTATAAGTCGAGGAAATGTCGTTGAGCTTAACGGCAATGATGATGAAGTTACACGCGCAGAAAAAGTTATCGTCGAACTTCAAAAATTTTATAGCAACGGAAATTTTCCTACGATGAAAGATGTTGCCGCCGCAATTAAGCTTGTAAAATCTGACAGCGAAAAAATTTTACAAAAGATTTTCGGCGAAACGATTATCGTAACGTCTAAAGGTACGCACATTCACGCAAAAAGTCTCGGACAACAAAATTATATCGATGCGATGAAAAGTCACGTGATAACTTTTGGAATTGGTCCCGCCGGTACGGGAAAAACTTTTTTGGCAGTGGCAATGGCGGCATATTATCTGCGTATTCGCGAAGTTAAAAAAATTATTTTGACGCGCCCTGCAGTTGAGGCGGGAGAACGTTTAGGATTTTTGCCGGGCGATATGCAAGAAAAAGTTGATCCATACCTGCGCCCGCTTTATGACGCACTTCAAGAAATTTTCGGCTTTGATATGTACCAAAAATTTTTTACACGCGGTGTGATTGAGATTGCACCTTTGGCATATATGCGCGGAAGAACTTTGAGCGACGCATTTATAATTTTGGACGAAGCGCAGAATACTACAAGCCCGCAGATGAAAATGTTTTTGACGCGATTGGGATTCGGTTCACGTATGGCAGTTACAGGAGACTTGACACAGATTGACTTGCCACGCGGTACAAAATCGGGACTTGCAGAGGCTGTAGAAATTTTGAAAAATATTAACGGCATAGGAATTTGTGAACTTGATTCAAGCGACGTTGTACGCCATGAAGTTGTTTCGGCAATTATCAATGCCTATGAAAAAGGGATAAGGTTTTAGGTGTTAGTATGAACGTAATAATTAGCAGTGAACCTGATGAATTGGCAGTTGAAGAAATTTTGGAGACGGAAATAATTCGTGCGGCAAAAGTTATCGGAGAACTTTACGGCGTGGAAAATTCCGAACTTAGCATAACTTTGACGGACGATGAGCATATTCACGAACTCAATAAAAATTTTCGCGGTATCGATAAACCTACGGACGTTTTATCATTTGCATTTCGTGAAAGTGACGAGCCGGAAATTTTAAATCCGCAAGTTGAAATTCTTGGCGACATAATTATTTCTCTTGAACGCGCTAAAATTCAAGCCGCCGACTTCGGACATTCATACCTGCGCGAAGTTATTTTTTTGACGGTACACGGAATTTTACACCTTCTTGGTTACGATCACATTGAAGAAGAGGATCGTATAGAAATGGAGCGCGAACAAGATTATATTATGACGACATTAGGGATTGGGAGGTAATTTTGTTGGAGAATGTGGCTACCCTTATTTATCCTAAATATGTAGAATATTTTAAATGCGACGGTCAACGTTGCGGTGCTAAATGCTGTAAAAACTGGTGCGTTGATATTGACGCTGACACCTTTAAAAAATATGAGCAAATCGAATCGGCTGATAAAGAAATTACTTCAAAAATAAATTACAATGAAGAACGCAAAGGATACGTTATCCAACTCAAAGCAAATGGTGATTGTCCCTTTTTGACGGAAGAAAATCTTTGCAGTATCCAAAAAAATCACGGCGAAAATTTTTTGTCAATGGTTTGCAAAACTTACCCGCGCCATAATGTAAAGATTGGCGATACTTTGGAATATTCTTTGAGTTTGACTTGTCCGCTAGTTGCCGAATTAGCACTCTCGTCAGACGATGCAATAACGCTTAAAACGATTAAGATACCAGACGAGCCTGTAAATTATATTACAAACAAAATTCCTGCGGATATTCAACCACATTTTCCAGTTATGCAATTAGCCGCAATGGTTATTCTTAAGGAAATGGATTATTTGACTATAGATCAACGGATTGCTGTGTTGGGGTCTTTCTGGTTGAACGTTGACGACTTGATAAAGGAAGGTCGCGCGGACGAAATTGAAAATCTTGCTAAGCTTTTTATGTCGGCGAATTTTTGGGAGGAATACGGCGCAAATCTTTTTGAAGACATTAATTTTGATTACGCTAAATTCTTATCGATAATGTTCGATTGTGTAATTAAAAATTTATTGCCTCCTACTTCCAAGAAAACATCAATTATCTTAGCTGAAATAATGCAAGTCAACGTTTTAAAAGATTTTCTTATGCCAAAGAAAGACGATAGCGAAGAGATTGCTACCGAACTTGCGAAAAGTCGTTTTGATGAGATGAATAATCTTAGAATGGAATTTGTTTCCAAGATGGACACGGCTTTCAGCAATTACGTAGTCCACGAAATTTTTCAAAATCTGTATCCCTTCTGTGTTGAAGGATCTATCGCCCACAATTTTGCCGTGATGGTTGCGGTATATAAATTTGTTGAATTGACAACGTTTGTACCAAATTATAAAAATACAACGTTGCGGGGCGTTATTAACAATATTTCCGAACGTTCAAGGGGCATAAATAATAACAAAAATTGTTTAAAAAATCTCTCCGCTGAATTGACTGACGAAGAGGATATGACGAAAATTATTTCAACTTTTCTTCCAATATAAAGGGGAATGATTAATTTGTATAAATCAGGATTCGTAACGGTGATTGGACGCCCCAACGTCGGCAAGTCCACGCTGATAAATAAAATTATCGGACAGAAAATTGCAATTATGTCTGATAAACCGCAGACTACGCGCAGTCGCATTCAATGCATTTTGACGCAGGACGACGCGCAGATTATTTTTTTAGATACGCCCGGCATTCATAAACCTAAATTCAAACTCGGCGAATATATGTTGAAGGCGGCTGAAGGAACTCTTAAGGAAGTTGACTTAATTTTTTTCGTGATTGATGCAACTGAAAAATTTGGCGGCGGCGAAAAATATATTCTTGAGCGTCTTGAAACGACAAATACGCCTGTTATTCTCGTCATAAATAAAATTGACTTACTTGACCGCGAAAAAGTTTTGCCGATTATTGAAGAATATTCTGCGCGGAAAAATTTTGCGGCGGTAATTCCGATTAGCGCGGTTGACGGCACGAATATTGATTCGCTGATTGATGAAGCTAAAAAATTTTTGCCGGAAGGTCCGAAATATTATCCCGCCGATATGGTGACGGATCAACCCGAACGATTGATTATAGCCGAGTTGATTCGTGAAAAAATTCTTCACGTGACGGAAGATGAAGTTCCGCACTCAATCGCCGTTGACATTGAAGAAATTACTCCGCGCGGAAATTCGCCAACTTATATTCGCGCCGTTATTTACGTTGAACGCGATTCGCAAAAAGGAATTTTAATTGGCAAGGGCGGAGAACTTTTAAAAGGCGTCGGAAAAAATTCTCGTCCTGAAATTGAAATGCTTTTAGGTAAGAGAGTTTATTTGGATTTGTGGGTAAAAGTTAAACGCGGCTGGCGTAATTCCAACGGTGCAATTCAAAACTTTGGACTTGGTGATTGAGTTGCTAAAACAAATTCTTTTAGAAATGCGCTTAAAGCAGTGGACAAAAAATTTCTTCGTATTCGCCGCAATTTTGTTTAACGGATCTTTGTTTAACCTCGAAAAATTTTTCCCGACGTTTATAATTTTTTTAGCTTTCTGTTTCCTTAGTAGCAGCGTTTACTTTTTCAGTCAATAACCCCACGCGACGGCGGGGGCTTTTTAAGCCCTGATTGACTAGCCTCAGTTTTAAACTACGTTACTTGCGAATGTATAATTACCTACGGGCGTAAATCCTAACTTGTAGCACTAAGGGCAATGGTTAAACAGTTCTGATGGGTAGGAACAGTGCTGTTGTCACGTAAACCGCAAGATAACATTGGCGAAGGATTATAACTCTAACGTACAGGAGGGCTTAAAGCTATGGTGTACGTACTTTCAATTAAAGGTAAACCACTTATGCCGTGCAAGGAAGCAAAGGCAAGACACTTACTCAAAGAAGGAAAGGCGACAGTTATTCGCCGTGAACCTTTTGTAATTCAACTCAAATTTGAGTGCGAAAACAAAGTTCAACTCATAACACTAGGAGTAGACGCGGGAGCAAAACACATTGGACTTTCAGCGTCGACAAAAAAGAAAGAACTCTACGCCTCCGAAGTTGTACTTCGCACTGACATCACAGAATTACTTTCAACACGCCGCGATTTGAGAAGGGCAAGACGTAATCGCAAAACTCGTTATCGCCAGCCAAGATTTTTAAATCGAGTGAAGGCAAAACATAAAGGTTGGCTTGCACCGTCGATTCAGAACAGAATCAACGCTCATTTAAAAGTTGTCGATAATGTCTGCAAGATTCTTCCAGTCACGAAAATCATAGTTGAGACAGCGAGCTTTGATATTCAGAAAATCAAGAATCCAGAAATCAACGGAGAAGAATATCAGCAAGGCGAACAACTTAATTTTTGGAATGTGCGGGAATATGTATTGTTCAAAGATAATCACGAATGCCAATATTGTCACGGAAAAAGCAAGGACAATGTTTTAAATGTTCATCATCTGGAAAGTCGAAAGACAGGTGGCGATGCGCCAAATAATTTGATCACACTTTGCGAGACTTGCCACAGAAAATATCACGAAGGCAAAATTCAGCTGAAACAAAAACGTGGACAAAGTTTTAAAGAAGCGGCATTTATGGGGATAATGCGCTGGGCGTTTTTTAACAAACTGAAAGAGATTTATCCCGCCGTCGAAGTCCGAAATACATTCGGCTACATCACGAAAAACACGCGGATAAGATTGGGATTGCCGAAGGAACATTACGTTGACGCATACTGCATAGCAGGAAACATACAAGCCGAACGATTGAATTACTACTGGTATTTTAAACAGGTACGTAAGCACAATCGACAGATACACAAGCTCACGATTAACAAAGGTGGAACTCGGAAAAGAAATCAAACGCCGTTTGAAATTTTTGGCTACAGGCTTTTTGACAAAGTGAAATGCAAAGGGGAAGTAGGATTTATATTTGGACGAAGAGCGAGCGGAAGTTTCGATATTCGCAAACTC
>JAFZIV010000050.1 GCA_017554235.1 Selenomonadaceae bacterium | reverse complement strand
TTGGGAATAATATCCTTTCGGTAGATTGATTAGATTGAAATGGAATGTCAAAGATGGAACGCCGTGTGCGGTGAAAGTCGCAAGCACGGTGTGGAGTGGGGGAAAACTTGGCGATTACTTCAAAGAGTTACCTATCACTATGAAATAGAGTTAGCTAAAAAATATCGCTCAGATTATTTTGAAGAAATGGAGGAATAATGAATGAGAAATTTTCGCGACTTTCTGACAGAAGAATTGAAAGACCCTGAGTTTAAAAAAGAATGGGATGCACTCGAAGACGAGTTTAAAATGATTCGCGAAAAGTTATCCCAAGAAAATTTTTCGTCTGACGACACTGAAAAAATTACAGACGAGGAAATTAAATATGGCTAAAAATGATGCAATAAAAGTTGCCTGCGAAAATCGTAAGGCACGGCACGATTATTTTATACACGAGACTTACGAGACAGGAATTGAGCTTAAGGGAACGGAAGTTAAAAGCTTGCGTGCAGGTAAAGCGAATCTGCGCGATAGTTACGCCGAAGTAAAGGACGGAGAAATTTTCGTCGAACATATGCACATCAGCCCTTATGAACAGGGAAATATTTTTAATCACGATCCCTTACGTCGTCGCCGTCTTCTTATGCACAAAAAGGAAATTTTAAAACTTTTTTCAAAGACACGTGAAAAAGGATTTACGCTTATTCCCTTGAAAATTTATTTCAAAAAAGGTCGCGCTAAATTAGAATTGGCGTTGGCAAGCGGTAAGCACAACTACGATAAACGCGCCGCCCTCGCTGAAAAATCTGCTAAACGTGATATTGAACGCGCAATCAGAGATAAGCAAAAATTTTAGGAGTGATTTTTGTGACTGACGACGAAAAAAAGAAGTGTCACGCGATAATACATTCTCACGCTGTAGCCGCCGGTGCAGGAAATCTTTTACCAATTCCCGGTACAGGTCTTGCTGCTGATACCATTACCATGACAACTATGGCAATGGCGTTGGCAGGCGTTTTCGGCGGTTCAATTCCTGAATCCATTGCGCGAAATATGGCTGTTAATGCTATCATTACGGCGGTTAAGCAAAATGCCGTTAAAACCGTCGTTAAGGAAGTTTCTAAAGTTGTACCGATTTTAGGGCAAATTATTTCGCCGTCAATCAGCGTTGCCATGCTCGAATCTGCCGGTTGGTCGCTTGCACAACAGCTTGACGATGAACGTAATCAAAAACTTCTTAAAAGCGGCGATTAAATTATCTGAACAGTTTGCTTTAATATTGGCAGGAGCAGGTGAAATTTATGGAGCTTCGCAAGGGACAAAAAATTACGCTGAATGAAGATTTTATAATCGCGCAGTTTGAAAGAAATTCCGGCGCGTTGGATATTGACACATCGGCATTTCTGCTTGGCGTGAACGGTAAAGCGGCGGGCGATGAAGATTTTGTTTTCTACGGCAATCCTACGCATAAGTCAGGCGGCGTCACTTATGACGAAGATAAAATTCAAATTGACCTCAAAAAAATTCCTCGACATATTGAAAAAATTTCAATAACTGCTACAATTTATGACGCTGTTAAACGTCGACAAAATTTCAGTCAAGTAAAAAATTCTATGTTGCGGTTGAAGGCGGCGAACGGTTACGATATTGCGACGTTTAATTTGGACAACTTCACCGTAGAAACGGCGATTGTACTTGGAGAAGTTTACCGCTACAAAGGCGTGTGGAAGTTTAACGCGACGGGCGCAGGATTTAGCGGAGGACTTGAAGCACTTTGTAAAAATTTTGGTATTGAAGTCAGCGACGAAATGTCCGCGCCGCAAAATGTTGAACCGCCTAAACCTAAACCCGAATCTACGCGAATTAATACGCGTAGTGAAAAAGATTTTTCTCCAACAAATACGACGCCTAAAAAGATTGAACTTAAAAAAGGGCAAAAAATTAATCTCGTCAAGAAGGGCGATTCTCTCGGCGAAATTATTATAAATCTGAATTGGAAACAACCTGAACAGTCGTCAAGAGGATTTTTGGACAGTATTTTTGGAGGTAGAAGTAAAGGTATAGACCTTGACCTTTGTTGCTTGTATGAACTCAAAGACGGCGAAATTGGCGCAGTACAGGCGTTGGGAAATCTTTTCGGCAGTCTTCACTTTTCGCCTTACATCGAACTTGACGGCGACGACCGAACCGGCAGTAACACAACCGGCGAAACTATGCGCGTAAACGGCAACTACTTCAGCAAAATTCGGCGTATTTTAATTTATACTTTCATTTACGAAGGCGCGGCGAATTGGGCAGAAGCTCAAGGCGTCGTCACGGTGCGTTGTCCCAATAATCCTGAATTGGTCGTGCGTATGGACGATTACGGCTCGAATTTGCACACCTGCGCGATAGCTCTTTTGGAAAATGTCGGCGGTAACTTAAGCGTTGAAAAAGTCGTTCAATTTTTTAAAGATTCACAGGAAATGGACGACGCCTTCGATTGGGGCTTAAAATGGAAAGTCGGCAGAAAGGATTAAATCATGAGCGTTGCTTATTGGATGAAAAGTGATTGTATCGAAGTTAATTCTAATACAAATAATCATGGAGAATTAATGAAGAGACTCACTGAATTAATGGATGCTAGCGGCAGTTTATTTAAATGGGATAGTGAGTTTTTAGCAGGAACTATTAGTTACGCACAAATCTTTTCATATGAAGAATACCGTATTTATACAGATTCATTCAATGATGATTTATGCAAAATTGCTGTAGTTACTAGGGAAAGTTTGCTCGGATCTACAACACTTCGATTTATAGACGGCGTTGTAATAGCCGCAATTTCGTGTAGCGACGTGCTATCTCCAATCGTGGCGGCTGTTACCATTCCCAACGGCATCTATTTTCCTTCAAAAGATGTGTCGAATAATCCTGCGCGACTTTTCTTTGCTGTTGCTTATCCTAAAGATGGCAGTACAGGACATTTAAAGCTTGCCTACGAGATTGAAAAAATGCTCGACGACAACGATTTTAAAAATGCGCTGATTAATGCAAAGTCCGCCGAAGAATTTATAAAATTTATTAGTGATAAAGAAAACGGAAATTTTTCTTCTGCAGGAACTGTAAGTAGTTCGCAGAAAAAATCTCCGCAAAATATTAGTAACACTACGAAAAGGAGAGGTTCCTCAATGGCAATTAGTTTAAGAAAAGGTCAGAAGGTTGACTTGACGAAAGGCAATCCCAGTTTGACGAAAATTTTGGTAGGTCTCGGCTGGAAAGAAAAGCGTTATGACGGTGGCTACGACTTCGACCTTGACGCGGCGGCATTTCTGCTCGGTGCTAACGGTAAAGTCAGCTCCGATGACGATTTTGTTTTCTATAACAATTTGAAACACGTTAGCGGCTCCGTCGAACATATGGGCGACGAACTTACGGGCGGCAGTGACGGCGCAGAAGGAGATCAAGAGCAAATTAAAATCGACCTCGCAAGTGTTCCGGCGAATGTCGAGAAGATTGATTTCACCGTTACGATTTACGAAGCCGATGAGCGTAAACAGACTTTTGGTCAAGTTGAAGATGCGTATATTCGTGTAGTTGACGACGCGACCGGTAAAGAACTTATCCGCTATGATTTGGGCGAAGATTTTTCCGTTGAAACTGCCGTAGTTGTCGGCGAAATTTACCGTAACAAAGGCGAATGGAAATTTAACGCGATAGGTTCAGGCTTTAGTGGCGGACTTGCCGCACTTGGCAGAAATTTCGGCGTCAACGTCTAATTTGTTGCTTAGAAAAAATTAAATCATCTGCAAAAGTTGATTGCGCATTTCCATAATTGGTTCATACATCGCCGTATAATCGGCGGTTTTTTTTGCGCGGAGCATTTCTGTCATTTCTGAAAGCGGATTGTAAATAGGAGTCAACGCCAAATTTCCGAGTACGCCCTTAAGAGCGTGAGCCGCCTCAAAAGCTTCGTCGAGATTATTTTCCTCAAGAGCCTTGCCAAGTTTTTCAAAGCTGTCGTTGGAAAGACCCATAGAAATCATACGGAAATAAAACTTCTGATTGTTCATGCAACGCGTCAAACCTTCCTTAGTATCGACGCCAAATTCATTAAGTGCTTCAAGTGTAAGCATAAGAATTTCTCCTTTAAAAATAAAAAATAAATTATGATAGTCTATAATTCTGCCGCAGGTTAAAAAATCCTGCAAAAAAGTTAAAGGTGATTTTGTGACAGTAAACGAAATTTTTTCTGCGCCGATATTCCTTGCGCCAATGGCAGGCGTAACGGATTCGGCATTCCGTTCAATCGTCCGTGAACTTACTGACGAAAAACCGTTAATGTTCGCTGAAATGGTAAGTTGCAACGGAATACATTTTCGCAACGATAAGACGCTGGCAATGTTGCAGACATTGGAAGAAGAACGCCCTATAGCAATTCAACTTTTCGGCTCAAATCCTGAAATCTGCGCGGAAGCGGCAAAGTTTGTAGAAGATTTAGGGACGGCGACGGTTATCGACTTCAACTTAGGTTGTCCCGCGCCTAAGATTGTGAAAAACGGTGAAGGCTCGGCGTTGATGAAAAATCCTAAGCTTGTAGGAGAAATTTTTTCAGCAATTCGTAAGGCAACTACTTTACCTATTAGTGCGAAAATTCGTTTGGGATTCGACGAGGAACATTTAAACGCCGTCGAAATTGCAAAGATTCTTGAAGACAGCGGCGTTGATTTTATCGCTGTACATGGGCGGACGCGTCAACAATTTTATTCAGGTACGGCGAATTGGGAGGAAATTGCTAAGGTTAAAGCCGCCATAAAAATTCCCGTCATTGCAAACGGTGACGTTAAAGATTTTGATTCGCTTGATAAAATTCTTGACGTAACGAAGGCTGATGGCGTAATGGTCGGACGCGCCGCGCAGGGTAACCCTTTTATTATCGGCAGGCTTTTAGAATATTTTAAGACGGGCAAAAAAAATCCTCCGCCGATTTTAGCAGAGAAGGTTAGGGTTATGCGTCGTCACTTCGACAAATTAATTGAGTTGAAAGGCGAAGGCGTTGCAATTCGTGAAATGCGAAGTCACGCCGCTTGGTACACTAAAGGCTTGCAGGGCGGTGCTGAATTTAGAAATAAATTTAATTGCGCCGCTAACGTTGATGATTTTAAAAAAATTTTTTCACTGATTGAAAATTAATTGCCGCTAACTAATTTTGAAATAATATCAGCGTCAGTAAAAGTTACGGGAGCTATCAACATATAAGTAGACACAGAAATTATTGCCGCCGCTAATACCGAGCAGATTTGCATATACTTAAGATTTTTAGCGGCATCTTCTTTATCCTCTGAAGAATGTTTAGCCTTTTTGAAAAAGTAAATCGCGCCGCCTAACAAAGCTATAATTGCTATTGCGGTAACGGCGATTTGACCTTTGTGCCAAATTCTGAACTGCGCCTGCATAGAAATATCTTTGCCGCCGATAACTGACGAAGTTAAATTCCACGCCAAAGTTTTTCCGTCGTTGGAAATATGCTGCGCGTTTGTAGTCTCAACGGCGTAAGGCAGATTTATAACGAGATTAAACTTAACCTGCGGCATCATCGACTGCGCAATAGGATTGTTTAAATATTCTTCAGCGTCATCAGGTGCGTCCGAAAGTAAATCGAAATTGTACGCGTCAAAAAACCAACCTTTACGTTGCTGAATACCTTTATTTTTGTTTGTCCTGTTGAAAATTTCTAAATCCTGCGCGGCAAGCTGTTCCATGTTGTCGTATTTAGTAATGATTCTGTAGCCTGACATATTACCGCTTGCAATAGGCGTAATGTCTGTCACATAATGTCCGCGCTCCAATTCATTTTTGAAAGCCTCAATCGGTTCACTCATAACCGGCACGCCCATAACTTCATTTTTAAAAGTAACCTTGCCGTCATCATCAATCGTCAAATCTGAATCGACTTGAAAACAACCTGCGCAGAAAATACTCATCATCATAAGCAGGATAGCAAAAAGCTTTACAGAAATATTCTTCATTATAACACCACCTTAGGAGGAAATTTTTATGCAAATTATTCATACTGATAAAGCACCGGCGGCAGTCGGTCCGTACAGTCAAGCAATCGTTCACAACGGAATTGTTTACACGTCAGGACAAATTGCGATAAATCCTGCGGCAGGAAAAATTGTTGCGACTGACATTGCGGGACAAGCCGAGCAGTGCTGTAAAAATCTTGGCGAAGTTTTAAGCGCGGCTGGTACAGATTTTTCCAACGTCATCAAGACTACTTGTTTTTTGGCGGAAATTGCCGACTTCAAAACTTTCAATGCGGTTTACGAAAAATATTTTATCAGCAAACCTGCGCGGAGTTGCGTCGCGGTTAAAGATTTACCTGCCGACGCACTTTGCGAAATTGAAGTTATTGCCGCTAAGTAATGCCAAGTTCTACTAGATTCTTTCGTAGTCGATTATGACATCTTTATAAACACGCCAATTAAGTCTCTTATACATCTCAAAACTTTTGCGGGCTTCCTCTGAAGCCTTTTCTGTTAAGCAATAACGATTTCGATTTTCGTCAATGGCATACCATTCCTTATTTTTTATCCAAGCCATACAACCTTTATATTTCGCCGACATTGGCGTTGTTTGGATAGTGTCCATTTTTAATACCTGTTAAAAATTTTTAAACTGCCATACTAAAAACTTTCTTGACGCTTAACAGACATTCTCCGTAAGATTCGCCGGGATGTGCTTCATAGATTTTTTCACCGTCAACAAACATGCTCGGCACGTAATAATATTTCCCAGCGAACTTTTCTGCAAGGTCTCGTTGTTGGTGCTTATCAAGAATTTCAACTTCGATTGCCGCGTAGTTAGGATTTTCTGCCTTAAGCTCTTTAATCGCCGCTAAAGCTTGCGCACAATACGGGCAACCTTCCATTTTAAGCATTACTATTTTTTTCATAGTACCTCCAAAATTTTACAACAAACAAATTGGATCTGCGGACATAAAATCGCCGTCGTGATAAACTGCCGCCCGCGCACGACAACCGCCGCAAGAATTTTTGTAGCGACAAACTCCGCACTTTCCGCCGTAATCAAGCGTCCGCAACTTTTTCAAAATAGGATTGTTACGCCAAATTTCGTCAAAAGGCGTTTCCCTCACGTCGCCCAATTCCATATTCAAATACGCGCAAGGTTGAACTTTTCCTTTAGGGCTTATGATACAGTACGAAAGACCCGCTAAGCAACCGCGCCTAAATCTCAACTTCATGCCAAGTTCATCGGCGATTCTCAAAAATTGCGGCGCACAAGTCGGCTTAAGTTCGATTGAAACTTCTTGCTGTTTCTTCATAATTCTGCGTAAAACTTCTTCGTAACTTTTCGCGCGTAATGTTTCGCCTTCAATAGACTCTGCACGTCCCGTAGGTATCAAAAAAAATATGTGGTGAGCCTTTGCGCCAATCTCAACTGCAAAATCTGTCAACGCTTCAAGTTCATTTTGATTCCAATCCATAATCGTCGTATGAATTTGAAACGGCAACCCAACTGCGCGGCAATTTTTTATACCGTCAACCGCGCCTTGCCACGCACCTTTAAAAGCACGAAATTTATCATGTTTATCAGCGTCGAGTGAGTCAAGCGAAATGCCCATACCTTTTGCACCAGCCAATTTAAGATTTTCCGCCATTTGTCGCGTTATCAAAGTGCCGTTAGTTCCGAATACAGGAATTAATTTCAGATTTGCCGCGCAGGTTATCAGCTCTAAAATATCAGGACGCATTAAAGGTTCACCGCCCGAAAAAATCATAATCTTAAATCCTGCCCGCGCAATTTCGCCCAAAAGTTTTTTAGCTTCGTCTGTCGAAAGTTCCTCGTCAACTTTACAACCGGCGTCGCGATAACAATGCGCACAGTACATATTACAAGCGTTGGTAGTATTCCAAGAGACTATCAAAAAATTTCTCTCCCAATAAAAAATTTCCACGTTATTGTATCACAAAATTTTTACGATTGACAGAAATTTTTTCGTCAAAAAATCCCGCAACCAATTTAAGCTACGGGATATGTTGCCGCAATGGCAAATAGATTTAACGATTTAAAAAGTTTCCGTTGAAAAATTATTCTTCTTCAGGTTCAGTGTGATTGGCAATAGCCTTGAGAACTTTCGACGGTTTGAAGGTAGGAACTTTTGCCGCTTTAATTTCAATGGGTTCACCTGTGCGCGGGTTACGACCCTCACGAGCGGCGCGATCCGTTACGCAGAAAGTACCAAAACCGGGAATCTGCAATTTGTCGCCTTTGTCCATAATTTCCTTAATAACATCAATCATTGCACTGACAGCCAAGTCAGAATTTTTGCGAGTCAAGCCGGATTTTTCAGCAACTGCCGCGATAAATTCACTTTTATTCATACAACTTCATCCTTTCTTGAATTTTAAAAAATTGAATTTACAATAGAAAAAACTTTGCGGCTAGATAATAGCATAGAAAAAAATCTTGTCAAGCCTTGACTTTGAGATTAAAATTAAATTTGTTCAATTTCTACAAAATTTTTTAGGAGAGAATGTATGATACACAGATTTAAACAGGGTGGAGAAAATATTTTGCTTGACGTGAATAGCGGCGCAGTTCACTTAGTCGACGACATAACTTTTGAGGTTGCAGGGGAACTTGACGCGGGTAAAAGTCACGACGAAATTTTAAATGAGTTGACGAAAAAATTTCCGCGTGAAGAAATTTTAGAAGTACTTGCCGAGCTTGAAGAAGTTAAGGCGGCAGGTCAACTTTTTACGCCGGATATGGATGTTCCGCCAACTTTTCAAAGTGTTGGCGTCGTGAAAAGTTTGTGCCTTATGGTTGCGCAGGATTGCAATTTGCGTTGTAAATATTGTTTTGGTGCGGGCGGAAGTTACGGTAAGCGCGGCGTGATGACGGAGGAAGTTGGAAAAGCCGCTGTCGACTTCATCATAAAAAATTCGGGCTTACGTAAACATTGCGAGATAGATTTTTTTGGCGGAGAGCCGCTGATAAATTTTCGGACGGTTAAAGCGGTTACGGAGTATGTAAGACAGCGCGAAGTTGAGACGGGTAAAATTTTTAAGCTGACGTTGACGACAAACGGTGTTGCGTTGGACGATGAAAAAATTTCTTGGCTTAATGAAAATAATATTTCGTTGGTGTTAAGTCTTGACGGGCGTAAAGAAGTTCACGACGCTATGAGACCTGATTTAAATGGGCGTGGAAGTTATGATAAGGTTGTAAAAAATTTTCTTAAGGCTGTGCAAAGTCGCAACGGGGATAATTATTATTTGCGCGGAACTTATACGAATCGGAATTTGGATTTTGCGTCGGACGTTGAAAGTATGTTGTCAGCGGGATTTGATGTGTTGTCGATTGAACCAGTTGTGTTGAAGGATTCGCCGCTTGCCTTGACTGAAAAAGATTTGCTGCGAATTTTTGAAGAGTATTATAAACTTAGCGAAATGTATTTAGAGCGTCGCCGCGCAGGTAAAGGATTCTTCTTTTTCCATTTCAACGTAGATTTATCAAATGGTCCTTGCGTCGCGAAAAGGTTAGCCGGTTGCGGAGCAGGTCACGAATATTTTGCGGTTGCGGAAAATGGGGACTTGTATCCTTGCCATCAATTTGTTGGGCGGGAAAAATACAAGTTGGGAGATGTTTTCAATGGCGTTGAAGAATCTGCGCGGCATTGGACAAAATATTTTCGTGAATCGCACGTAATGAATAAGCCGAAGTGTCGGGAATGTTGGGCGAAATATTTTTGTAGTGGCGGCTGTCATGCTAATGCAGATTTATTTAACGGTGATATTCGCAAGCCGTATGAAATTGGTTGCGAAATACAGAAAAAGCGGTTAGAATGTGCAATTTACGTACAGGCGATGATGAAGGCTTTATAAAATTTTTATGGCATTGAGGAAAAGTTTTTGATATAATTTGTGCGAAAATTTTTTGAGATGGAAGTTAGAATCAATGCGCGTGACGGAAATTTTTTTGAAGGATTATCGTAATTTTGATGAATTGAAGTTGGACTTGGGCGAAGGTATAAATATTTTTTTGGGAAGAAATGCGCAAGGTAAAACGAATATTCTTGAATCGGTGTACTTCGCGTCGGTGTTGAGGTCTAGGGCGGCGAAACTTACGGATTTAATTTCGTGGGATGGAGACGCGGCTTTCGTAAAAATAAATTTTCGTAAGGCGGACGTGTCGCAGGAAGTAGCGGTTGAACTTTCAGCAGGGAAAAGAATCCGAAGACTTTTTGTCAATGGTGAGATGGTACGCTCGAAAAGTTTTGTAGGTCGTTTAAATTCTGTGATATTCGCGCCGGAAGATTTATATATGTTTAGGGGTTCGCCTGCGGGACGCCGTCAATTTTTAAACGCGGAAATCTCGCAGGCTTCGCCCGTTTATTACGAAAATCTTGTAGTCTACAATCACATCATCAATCAGCGAAATGTTTTGCTGAAAAAAATTCGTGCAGGGCAGGCGCGTCAGTCAAGCCTTGAAACGTGGAATGAACAATTTGCAAAATACTCTGCAAGAATTACGGCGGAACGTTTAATCGCAGTCGATACCCTTAATGACTTTGCACGAATCGTCTATAAAAATATTTCCGCGCAGAATGAAAAATTTTCTATCCAATATGAACTTAAAGGTTTAAATTTTGAAATCGCTCAAGAAAATTTTTATTCCGAAGAATTTAAGCATTTCCTTTTCGATTGGTATAAAAAAATTATTGCGGAAAAATCTCAACGCGATATTGAACATTGTAATAGCGGTTTTGGTCCGCACCACGACGATTTAAAATTTTTCATAAATGATAGGGAACTTAAGCTTTACGGTTCGCAGGGACAAATGAGAACTGCCGCACTTTCGCTTAAATTGTCAGAGTTGGAATTTCTAAAATCTGCGCGGGGCGAATATCCTGTCCTGCTACTTGATGATGTTATGAGCGAATTGGACGCCAACCGCAGGGAACAACTGCTAAAGTTCCTTAAGCTGAAAAAAATTCAGACGATTATCACTGCAACCGAAAAAAAATATTTCCCTGACGAAAACTTCGGAAAAGTTTTTGAAGTCATCGCAGGGAAAATATATTCTAAGGATTAGGAGCTGTAATTATGGACGATACGAATCAAAATCAACCTAATGAAAATCTTGCCGACAAGCAAGCCGTCGCGCTTAAGTATGAGGCACAAAAAGATACTGCGCCGCGTGTTGTTGCTAAGGGCAAAGGACATACTGCCGAACATATTTTGGAAGCCGCACAAAAAGCCAGCGTTCCTGTTTACCAAAATAAAACGCTCGTAAATATGTTAATGGCACTCGATATTGACCGCGAAATTCCGCCGGAACTTTATAAGGCTATCGCGGAAGTTATGGCTTACGTTTACAAAATGGATAAGGCTAAAGGTCGTGAACTTGAGGCACGCAGGTTACGTGAACTTGAACTTGAAAGACGGCGTCGCTCTCGTCGTGGCATAAGATAATAGATCGTTAGATCGCTAGTAAATAGATCATTCGTAAAAACATTTCTAACGATCCAACGATCTATACACTAACGATCTATCAACGTTGCTTAATGCCGCCACTGTCATGCGAAGGAACATCACTTGAAACATCGGTTTGAACATCAACTGAAAAATCTTCTGCAGGAGTTTCAACGGGAGTTTCTACAGGAGTGGATTCATGTTGAGTTTGAACGGCATCGGGATCGTAACTGTAATTACTTTCTACGTCATCATCATGAGTTATTTTTTCTTCGTGGTGCGTTTGTGTTTCTTGATTATGTTCGCCGCTAAAAACTTCCGGCTCGTTATGATAAGTTCGCGCAGGTTCTTCGTGCTTTGACAAAACTAAATCAACGCTTGTACCATATTCAACACCGGCATCAGGCGGCGGACTTTGACTGATAACCGTTCCATCTGCCTGTTCACTGTTCCTATAAGTCACTGAACCAACGCTTAACCCATTGCCTTCAATGCTCGCCCGTGCCGCGTCAAGCCCTGTGTTGTAAACGTCTGGAACATAAGCTCTTTGCGAAGAATCTTCCGGCTCGTAAACAATTCTTTCGGCTACAACTTCTTCGATTGGCGCAACGTGCGTTCCCTTCGATACAACCAAATCAATCGTTTGTCCGCGATTAATTTTCGTACCAGTTGCAGGATCGTGCGACAAAATCATATCTGGTTCGTGTGACGGCGAATTTTTTTCGTAAATCGTGCCGATTTTTAAACCAATTTTTTGTAAGCGTTCAGTCGCCGCCTTTCGCGTTAAGCCCACAAGGTCGGGCATAGCGATTGTCTCTCCGCCTTTGCTGACATAAATTGTTACAAGCCGTTCATTTTTCACATTACGTCCGGGATTAGGGTCTTGCGATACAACTTCCCCCGCAGGTACATTGGCGTCGTAAGTTTCGGCAATGTTTACGCGCAGGTGACCGTCTTCCAAAATTTGTCGCGCTAAAGTCATCTGCTTGCCCGTAACGTCGGGAACTGCTACTAAATCTTCACCGTTTGAATCACCGAATGCCATAAAACTTCCCGTGCTTATGCCGATTAACAAAAATATCAAAATTCCCGCTATGAAATATTTATTTGTAGACGAGGAATTTTTTTCTTTTTTAACATTGCCATTATGGGCAGGCTTATACTCTTCAACTTTATCATCAACTTTTTTTTGCACAGGAGCATTCGTTGACTTAGAAACGCGCGGCAAAAATTGTGTAGCGTCCGGGTCATCGGCATGCGGCATACTATTTAAACTCGCCCTAACATTTATCAACGCTTGAATCAATTCTAAACTTGTCGGTCTAAGTTCAGGATTTTTACTCATCGTGCGCAGGACAAGAGCGGCCAGCATTGGCGGAATATCTTCACGAAAAACATTTGGCGGGACAGGTTCTTCCTCAATGTGTTTCATCGCTATTGCAACTGCATTATCACCCGTAAACGGCAGGCGATTCGTCAGCATTTCGTACATGACTACGCCTAAAGAATAAATATCAGACTTTGGAGTAATCACGCCGCCTTGTGCCTGTTCCGGCGAAAAGTAATGTACAGAGCCAATAACATTTCCGCTGTCAGTCAAAGTCGATTCGCTAACTGCGCGGGCAATTCCAAAATCTGCAATCTTCGCGTGTCCGTCATTCGTCATTAAAATATTGTGAGGCTTAATATCGCAATGAACGATATTATTGTTATGCGCATGACAAAGCCCGTTGGCAATGTCTCCTGCAATCGACACAACATTTAAAATGCTAAGTGGACCTTCCTCACGAATTTTATCTTTCAATGTATTACTGCGGACGTACTCCATAACAATATAGTGGTCGCTTCCGTCTGTTCCAACGTCGTAAATGCTGACAATATTTGGATGTGAAAGCCGCGCCGCCGCTTTAGCCTCAAGATGAAAACGCGATATAAATTCCGAATCAGATCGATATGCCGCGTGTAAAATTTTCACTGCAACGGGTCTGTCAAGCAACTTGTCACGGGCTCGATAAACTTCCGCCATTCCGCCGCTACCAAGTTCCTCTTCAAGTACATATCTGCCGCTTAATGTTCGCTGTATCATTTAATCACCTTCTTTGGCGATGAACTTTGGCGACTAATCAACATAAACAACAACGGCGGTAATGTTATCGTGTCCGCCGTTATCCAGCGCGGCGTTAATTAAATCTTCGGCAGGATTGGAACTTTCGGACAAAATTTTTTTAATGTCTCTGTCGTCAACCATATTCGTTAATCCGTCAGTGCACAGTAAAAACTTTTCTCCGCCGTCAATGGTAAAGTTTCCAGTTTCGACTTGAATATTTTCCATAGCACCAACAGCTTGCGTCAAAAGATTTTTCATTGGGTGAGCTTTAGCCTGCGCGGGAGTAAGTTCACCTTTACGGACAAGACTTTCAACGTAAGAATGATCAAGCGTCATTTGTTCAAGTACAGAATTTTTCAGACGATAAAGCCTGCTGTCTCCGACATGCGCGAAGTAAGCTTGATTGTTGTAAATATGCAAAATCGTTGCAGTTGTACCCATTCCACGTAAACTTGAATCTTCTTTAGCTTTACGAAGAATTTCGGCGTTAGATTTTAAAATTGCCTTCGACAAAATATTTTCGTCAAGCGGTTCAGGAACATTGGACAAAAAATCTTCAACAGTCTCGATAAGCATTTGGCTGGCAACTTCACCTGCCGCCGCACCGCCCATACCGTCCGCCGCTACAAATATATTCGGTTCAGTCACAAGCATAGAATCTTCATTATTTTTGCGGACTTTGCCGACATTAGTGCATTGATAAACTTTCACAGGAATTGCTCCTTTAAAAAATTTTTTTCATTATAAAACTTTGTAAATTAAATTGGTATTGCCGATTAAAATTTTATCGCCATGTTTAAGTACGTGGCGAATAATTTTTTTCTTATTAACGAAAGTTCCGTTAAGACTTTCGGCGTCGTTCAAAACGTGTCTGTGGCGTTCGTAGGAAATATAAGCGTGAATCCTTGACGCGCCGTCATCATTTAAAACAAAATCGTTTGTATCTTTCCTGCCGATATAAATTTGACGTTCGCCCAGTACAAGCTCTGACATATCCGAATCAGTAATAACTGCCAAATCGTAGGAAACAATTTTTGGCGAGGCAGTTTTCATCGACGATAAAATTTTTGACTTGTCAGCAATAATCGTCGAAGAGCTATCCGCATCAATATTTTCAAGCAAAGTTTGTGACAGCACATCATTTTCAAGGTCAATAGTAGTATCTTCTGCAGTTTCGGAATCAGTGTGCCTTGCAACAATTTTTATAACGTCGTTGCCTTCAATCATTTTGTCCAACTTAATACTAAGTCTGCCGTCCATAAAATAATTTTCGCGAATAACTTTGCGTTCAACGGTTTCATGCAGGGCTTTCAAGATACGCGCCGCGCTAAGTCGGTGATAATCTTCTTCACTAAGATAAATTGTGTAATCATTAGGTACAATAGTTAATCCGTCAATAACTGTTTCATGGCGAGCTACTTCACGTTCTACGGCTTTTATAAGGGCAGGCGGTTCAAGTTCGCCGCGTTTTTGAAAAATATTTGCTATTTGAATGCTTATCACGTCGGTAAATTTCAACTCGACACCTCCCTGTTTTTGAAATTCTGCGTCATTATAACATAAATGTCAAACTGCGATTAAAAATTTTCTGCAATAAAAAAATCTCCGATACAATTTCATCGGAGACTTGAGGTTAATTTTATTAGAAAATTTTAATTTGCTTACGAATATCATGTTTTTCCTATCTCTGCTTATCATGGGCTTCAACTAAAAAATCAGAAGTCTCCGCATTCAGGTGTTGTGAGTGTCACTTATAAAATTTAATAATAGCTCTATTTTTTGGAATAGGGTCTACAACTGCTTCAGGTATTCCGCCCATTGTAAATCCTCCCGGCAACCAATAAGAATTTGCTCCAGCTTCATTTCCGCTTGCCATTCGCAAATTTAAATCTGAAATTCTAAAAACATCTATTCTTACAAGTCCACCTTGTGAAGAAAAATAACCTACATTAAAACTCAACGACGTTTCAAAAACAGAAATATCTCCATTAAATTTTTTCTCAATTTCATCGCAAACATATCTTGGCATAACAAAACAACCATCAGCGCGTCCGATTGTTTCTGAAGGAACTACATATTTGTTATAACTTTCTAATCCCATTACCAGCGAAACGCCTCTATTAAACTTTCTCAAATGATTACTAATATAGCTTTTTGATAAATATGTTTCAGGATTCGGTCTTTTACCTTTTTCAGTAGAAAGTATTGAAATTATTGTTTCTATATCCAAACTTTTTGCATTTGCATATGAAAAATTAAACAATACTGTAGATGTTACAAAAAGAATTATAATTAACGAGAAAAACTTTTTATAATGTTTAATTGACACTACAATCACCTCTAAGTAATTTTATCATAAAAATTTTTAAATGCAAACTAAAAAATCCCAACGACCTATCATCGAAGGGATTTTTTTTATTCTTCAAATTATTGTTTTACTTAATGATTTTGGTTTTGTTTTCAGCGTCAAAATTTTTCCAAAAATCTTCGCGAGAAATTTTATTGCCGGATTTGTCCGTGTAAACGTTGGCGTTAAACAATCCGCCTTTATCTTCGTAACCAGAATAACCCATTTTGTGTAAAATTTCGCGAACAGGTGCAGAGTGTATTGCATCTTCCGCGCTCAAAAGTCCGCGCTTGTACAATTCGTTGCCGTCTCCATAAGTTTCCAAACGATTACCACCCGCAACGCCGTCAAGTTCTTCATCACTCATCATTTCATCTTTCAAAATTTTTTCGTCTGCCATTTTTATAAACTTCCTTTCAAATTTTTAATTTTTTCTTTCTACTTATTATACGCGATAACTTAAAAAATGTTAAGAAAAATTCTTCAAAATTTTAAAAGCCTATGTTATAATTCCTGCCAAATTTGAATTGGTTAGGAGAAAAAATTTTGAGCGATAAATTTATTTTGACGGGCATAGAAGTTTTTGGGCGGCACGGTTGCAGTATCGAGGAACAAAATCTCGGTCAAAAATTTTATGTCGATATTGAATTGGAGTTTGACTTGTCGAAGTCTGGACGCAGTGACGATTACGCGGACACTGTTGACTATGTAAAGATTTTGGAGCTTGTCGAAGAAGTTGTCGGCGGCACTCCGCGCAGATTGATTGAAGCCGTTGCTGAAGATGTTGCCGCGAAAATTTTAGCTGACTTTGAAATTGTTGACGGCGTAACGGTAACTTTGCACAAGCCTAACGCGCCTTTGAAATTTACTTACGTTGACGCCGCCGTTAAGATTTTCCGCAAAAGATGATAGCATATTTAGGATTAGGCGCAAATTTGGGCGACCGCGTAAAAAATCTTCGCAGAGCCATTGAATGCGTAAAAAAAATTTCCGACGTTGAACTCCTGCGCGTCTCGTCATTTTATGAAACAGCGGCATGGGGCGTTACTAATCAACCCGACTTCATCAACGCGGCTATTAAAATTTCTACGACGCTTGAACCTTTAAAACTTCTTGACGTACTGCAGAAAATTGAAACGGATATGGAGATAACTCGACACGAACATTGGGCGGCGCGGTTAATCGACATTGACATTTTGCTAATCGAAGATATGAAAATAAATTCCGAACGCTTGATTATTCCGCATAAATTTTTATACGAAAGAGATTTTGTGAAAGTACCGCTTGCCGAAATTTCTCCGCTAAAATTAAATCTGCGCGGCGAAAGGGTAAAGAAAAATTCAGACAGTCCTATAGATTTTAATCTGAAATTAATTGCTTGCGTCGATAAAAATTTTGGTCTGGGTTACAAGGGCGAATTGCTTTTCCGAATTGATGAAGACTTAAAAAATTTTCGCAGGTTGACAATAAATCAGACTGTCATTTATGGGCGACGTACTTTGAAAACTTTTCCTAGTGGCAAGCCGCTTGATTTGCGCAGAAATATAATTTTTTCGCGCAGTAAAAATAAAATTGACGGTGCAGAAATTGTTCACAGCGTCGAGGAACTTTGGGAAGAATTAGGGAAGAGGGAAGAGGGAAGAGGGAAGAAAAATTCCAGCCCATCCAACTTATCCCTAATCCCTAATCCCTATTCCCTAAATTTTGTCATCGGCGGCGCAGAAATTTTCCATGAACTTTTACCCTACGTGACGGAAATTTATTTGACAGTTGTTGACAATGAAAAAATTTCTGATGTGACATTTCCAAATTTTAATGAAGAATTCATTTTAGAGAATAGGGAACAGGGAACAGGGAATAATAAAATTGAATTTAGACATTACGTGAGGCGTAACTATGCAGAATAAAACGAAGGCAACAGCGACATTGGCGGCAAGCGCACTACTGGCGGCAGGAACGACGCCGGGACTTTCTCCGCTGATAAATTTTGTAACCACAACTACCGGCGAATTTATTTTAGGTCTTTTAAATCACGGCTTTATAGCGGCAACAATCGGCGGACTTGCTGACTGGTTTGCAGTGACAGCTTTATTTCGTAAACCGCTTGGCATAAGTTACCGCACGGAAATTTTAAAGCGCAATCGCAGACGAATCTCTGAAGCGATAATTGATTTTGTCAGCCGCGATTTATTGAACACCAAAAATATTATGGCTGTCGTCAGGGAAGAAGACGCCGCGCAGATGTTGATCGACTTTTTCAAAAATCATCAAGGGCGCGATAAGATTAAGGATTTAGCTTACGAAGTTTTGAACGAACTTTTTGCGCAGACGAACAGCCGTTCCATTGCCAATGCCGTTGCTCCGATTCTTGAAAATGAAATTAAAAATCTTAACGCGGAAAAAATTGCCGAAGCAACCGTCAAAGTCGTAACCCGCGATAAATACAGCAGAAAAATTTTGACGGCACTGTTGACTACGGGTAAAAAAATTTTGCAATCTAATCATATGCAAGACGCTATCTTCAAAAAAATTGTTGACTTGCGCGAAGCTTACGAAGGCGATTCGGCAGGACGTGCTCTTGTCTTGTCGTCTATGAATTTGACTGACGAAAAAATTTTGTCAATCCTCAATGAAAATGTTGAAAAGAAAATTAACGATACGCTTAAAGTTTTAAATATTAAAGGTATGGTTGACAACGAAAGCGCAGATACAGCTAAAAGTTTGCAGGAAGCGTTTACAAAATTTGTGCAAGCCGCCGCCGCTAACTTTGATACGCAAAATTTTCATGCCAAGCTTAAAGAACTTTTGAACGATAAAGTTAATGTCGCGCAGTATATTCAGAATTGGCTTGACGTAAATGTACGCGGCGAGACTGACCCCGTAATTTTGGAAAAGATTCGCCGACAAACTGAAAATAATCCTTATGCAAGTCGAATCATTGAACTTGAACACCACGAGCAAATTTGGCATCCGATTCTTTACAAAATTATTGATGAAAAAATTGACGAGTTCATTAAAAATCCCGTCCTTCAGTACAAGTTCGACAAGTTTATAAAAAATGTTATTTCCGACATACTTGAAGAATATCACGGCGAGATTCCTAAAATGATTCGTGAACGCCTTAATAAGTTCAGCGATGAGGAATTGACGAAATTTGTTGAAGGAAAAGTTTCTGATGATTTACAGATGATTCGTATCAACGGCTCTGTTTGCGGTGCAATCGTCGGTATGTTGCTTTACGTCGTCGCGCAGATTATTCAACACGCTTTTAACTCTTAACGATAATCAGCGACTTTAAAACTTTAATGAAAAAAATCTGTAAAAAACTATGGAAATTCTCCTCAAATTATGTATAATATTTGTGGACTTATACATTTAAAATTTTTTTACAGGCGGTGATGTTTCTTGAATGACATTGTTAAGATTAGAGGGTTGAAGTCTGGCTTACAGCTTAGCTTTGCCAACGGTGCGCGTTTTGAGGATGTTCAAGCAAATTTGCTTAACAAACTTGAAACCGGAAGTAATTTTTTTGTACGCGGTACAACGGTGTTTATGCAGAAGGGCTACTTCACCGAAGAGCAGAATGAAACTTTACGCAGAATGTTTCATCGGCACGGAATGCTTTTCAGTATGGATTTTAAACAGCCGAATTTTCCTGCAACAACGCCGAAGTACGAAAAGCCTGTCGAAGTCGAAAGTAAACCCGTTGAAAAAAAATCCAGCCCAATGCTCGTAATTAACAAAACTATTCGCGGCGGGCAGGAAGTTAGGACGGAATCTTCGGTGCTTATTTGCGGCAATGTCAATCCCGGTGCGCAGGTTATTTCGGGAGGAAGTGTCGACATACGCGGGACTTGTCGCGGCATTGTACACGCGGGAGCTTTTGGCGACGAGACGGCTTTTGTTGTAGCCGATAAACTTATGCCTACGCAAATTCGTATTGCCAACATTATTGCGCGTTCTCCTGATGACGCTAAGGAAGTCAATATGGCGGAGCGGGCTTCAATTAAGAATGGCTATATTGTTTTTGAACCGATTATGAGATAAATTTAGTGGTAAGTGATCAGTGATCAGTAGTCAGTGATCAGTGAAAAAAAATTCTGACCACTGACCACTTTTCACTGACCACTTATCCCTTACAAGGAGAAAAGTTATGAGTGAAGTTATAGTTATAACGAGCGGCAAAGGCGGCGTAGGTAAGACAACTACAACGGCGAATATTGGAATGGGACTTGCAATGCGCGGCAATCGTGTCGTGCTGATTGATACTGATACGGGCTTGCGTAATCTTGATTTGTTGCTCGGTTTGGAAAATAGAATCGTCTACGATTTGGTTGACGTGACAAGCGGGCGCGTTCCCTACAGAAAAGCTCTTGTCCGTCATAAAAAGCTTGAAAATCTTTTTCTGTTGCCGACTTCGCAGGTTAAAGATAAATCCGCTATCAACCCTGATCAACTTGTCGAACTGTGCAAAGAGTTGAAAAAAGAATTTGATTTTATTATAATTGATTGTCCTGCAGGAATTGAACAGGGATTTAAAACGGCTATTGCCGCCGCCGATTGGGCGATTGTGGTAACTATGCCGGAAATTTCCGCCGTTCGTGACGCAGACAAAATTATTGGTGAACTTAGTCGCGCAGATAAGGAAAACGTCAAGCTGATTGTCAATCGTATTCGTCCTCAAATGGTTGAAAAGGGCGATATGCTGGATATGTCTGACATTAACGAGATTTTGTCCATTGATTGTATTGGACAAGTTCCTGACGATGAATCTGTTGTTATGGCTACGAATCGTGGCGAACCCGTAATTCTTTTTAAAGATTCGTATGCTGCACAGGCTTATAAAAATATCGTCGGTAGAATGTGCGGTGAAAACATTCCATTTCTGAAACCGCCAAAGGACGGATTTTTTACGAGACTTAAGCGACTGTTCGGTATGATTTAGGAGGGTTCGCTTATGTTCGACGTTCTTATGAAAATTTTCGGTAGGTCTGAAAAAAAATCCGGGCAAATTGCCAAAGAAAGATTGCAAGTTGTATTGATACACGATCGCGCAAGCGTTTCTCCCGAGACAATGGAGCAACTCAAGGGCGATATTATTACTGTGCTGTCGAAATACATGGACATTAACCGCAGTGCTATGGAAATTACGCTTGAGAATGATGCTAATTCTGTGGCGTTGGTTGCTAATATCCCCGTCAATTCTCTTCGGCATGGTAAGTAGGTCGTTAGTTTTAAGATCATTAGATCGTTAGTGGCTAGTTAGTTTTCTAACGATCTAATGATCTCCCAACTAATAACTAAAAACAGGAGCTTATATCGTGATAATAAAATTTTTGGAGGCAGTCGGCGGATTCGTCATACGGCGATTTGAAGAATTTGGGACAATCGTGTTGCTGTACGTCGACACGATAAAACAACTTCGACATAAGCCGCGAATTGGTCACATTATCGCGCAGATGTCACATTTGGGCGTAGATTCGCTGTTAATCGTGACATTGACGTTGCTGTTTACGGGCGTAGTATTTACTTTGCAGACGGCTCACGAATTTATACGATTCGGCGCACAGTCAACGGTCGGCGGCGTCATAGCCATTGCGATTGGTCGCGAATTGGGACCGGTACTTGTCGGCGTAGTCTGCGCGGGAAGAGTCGGCGCGGCGATAACTGCGGAAATCAGTACAATGAAAGTTACTGAACAGATTGATGCACTTAGAGTTATGGCGGTTAGTCCCGTCGACTATCTGATTGTTCCGCGAATGCTGGCTTGTATGTTCGTCGTGCCAATGCTGACAATTTTTGGCGATATTATCGGCGTATTCGGCGGCTGGGTTGTAGCGGTTTACTATTCTGACATAAGCTCCTATATGTTTATGAATTCTATAAAAACTTTTGCTAAACTGTATGATTTGACGGGCGGGATGATTAAGGCGATGTTTTTCGGCAACGTCATAGCGGTGCTGGGTTGCTATTACGGCTTGAATTGTCCTGAAGGTGCGGAAGGTGTCGGACAAGCTACGACAAAAACCGTTGTCACTTCAATTATTGTTATATTTATTTTGAATGCATTGTTGACTTTCGTAATTTACAGGTAAGTAAATAGTAGTTAGTGAATAGTTAATAGTACGGTTCACTATTCACTATTGACTATTAACTATTCACTAAAATGATTAAAATTAAAAATGTAAGCAAGTACTTTGGTGCTAAAGCAGCACTGAAAAATATAAATTTGGAAATTGGAACCGGCGAAACGCTTGCAATTATCGGCGGCTCCGGCTCCGGAAAGTCTACCCTTCTGCGTCTGATGATTGGCCTGATTAAACCGAGTGAAGGCGAAATTTGGATTGGTGACGATGAAATTTCTAAAATGGACGAAAAGGAAATTACCCGCGTTCGTCTAAAAATGGGTATGGTATTTCAATATTCCGCATTATTTGATTCGATGACAGTCGGCGATAATGTTGCCTTCGGTCTCGTCGAGCATACTGACTTGGACAAGGAAAAAATTCGTGAGATTGTACGCGAAAAATTAAAGCAAGTTGGTCTTGAAGGTGTTGAAGATCGTATGCCTAATGAACTTAGCGGCGGTATGAAAAAGCGCGTGTCATTGGCAAGGGCTATTGCCTTCGGACCGGAAATTATTTTTTACGACGAGCCGAGTTCAGGTCTTGACCCGATTACTACCAACCGCATTGATGAATTAATAATTTCTACTCAAAAGGCGTTGAATGTTACGAGCATTGTTGTAACCCATGATATGGTTAGTGCCTGCAAAATTGCGGACAGAATCGCGATGGTATACAATGGCGACTTGATAGCAGTTGATACGGTGGAAAAATTTAAAAAAATTGATGACCCACGCGTTAAAGAATTTTTCCGCGTAGTAGACTGATTAAATATTAACAGAGAGGTGATGTGATGTCGGCAGCAGCAAAAGTAGGCGCGTTTACAATCGGCGGAATTATGATGCTAAGTTCAGCGATTTTTACATTGGGGAATTTCAATTTCAATTCGGAAGATGACATTGTATTTTTTGCAAACTTCAAGCAAGTTTTAGGCTTGTCTCCACAGGCAGACGTTAAATTGAATGGAATATCTATCGGTAAAGTTGAAGATTTAATAGCTGCCGGAGGAAGTGTCACGGTTGTAATGCGCGTTCCGTCAGATACGAAAATTCCAAGCAATTCCAAAGTTACTATAACCAGCGTTGGTATTATGGGCGAAAAGTTTGTCAACATTATTCCCAGCACAGATAACGGCAAATACGTTAAGAGTGGCGATTTTATTTTCGGTGTTGAAGAAGTCGGTATGAATACGATGTTTGAGAATCTCAACAACGTTATGAATAAAGTTCAAGACCTTCTCGGCGCAGTTCAAAATATTATCGGCGATGATAACTTTCAAAAATCGGTTTCCGTTATGAGCGAAAATATGAAGGAAGCTACAGATAAAATTAACGGTATGACAAGCGTAATGGAAAGGATTGCCGTTAATAACGAAGGCAACGTTAATCAAATGGTCGGAAGTATGAATGGCATTCTTGAAAGTATGAACAGGAGTATGGAAACCGTAGAACATATGATGCAGAATATTGATAAATTTGCCGGTGACCCGCAAACTGCTGAAGACTTGAAGACAACGCTGAAAAATATTTCTGAAACGTCGCAGAGTGTCGCTGATATGACGGAAAGTATGAATAAAATTGTAAGTGATCCGCAAGTTTCAGAAGATATGAAGGCGACTTTGCACAATGCCAGAAGTTTGACTGAACGCGCAGATAGAATGTTGGGCAAGGTTGAGGGCGCGTCCGATAAAATTTCCAAAGTTGAAGTCACTCCTTCTGTTGATGTACTTTACAGCGGCGGAGCATCTAATTTTAAAACCAATTTTAACGTCGACATAACCTTTGACAATACCTCTTTTGACATTGGCGCGGAGAGTATTGGCGACGGCACTAAATTAAACGCGCAGGTCGGTAAAAAATTTGGTACTGATTTTGGTGCACGCGCAGGGATTATCGCGGGTAAACCGGGCATTGGTGTTGACGCTTATGCGGGCGATAAATGGAAATTTTCAGCTGAAGTTTATGACATCAATGACGCTACTTTAAGATTGAAGACGCAATATAAAGTTAGCGATTCGACTTATATTTTAGGCGAATGGCACGATATAAATCATAGGGATGAACGCGCCGCATATCTCGGCATCAGGCAAGAATTTTAGAGCTAAGTGGTCAGTGGTTAGTGATCAGTGGTCAGAATTTTTTTCACTGATCACTTATTACTGAACACTGATTACTAAAAAACGGAGGGTGATAAAGTGAGTTTGTACAATCGAATTACAAAAAAATTGCGCCTCAATAAATGGGCATTAGCCGTAACCTTAGGGGTTATGAGCTTGACATTTTCGGCAGAGGCGGCACAGGAAGTAGAGTTGGATTTGGACGAAACGATTCAACGCGCATTAGCCAATAACCGCGCTATTAAACAATCAATCGCAAGTCGTGAATCTGCTTATTGGTCTTTTCGACAAGCACGCCGTCAAAATAATCCTATCGTAAGTTTAGGAGCAAACTGGGGTTTCGGTTGGGGTATCGCTAACTTAAGCACTTACGGCGAACAACACCGCAGATTTGCTGAAACGGCATCTGTAACTTTACCCATTGACGTATCAGGGGCTTACAAGGAAGGCAGAATTTATGCACGTTACGGTATCAATGCCGCTGACCTTGAACTGGAAAACGCCTTGCAGACTGTTCGTCAACAGGCTACCAGTTATTATTTTAATATCCTGCAGTGTCGCAATCTGATTCGTGTTGCAGAAGAAAATATTCAAACTTTGCAGGAACATTTGAAAAACGTAAACGCTCAATTCCGCGCAGGTACTGTTGCTAAAGCGGATGTCCTTTCTTCCGAAGTTAATTTGGCTAATGCTCAACAAAATCTTGTAAACGCGCAAAATAACTACGACATTGCGGTTGCTACTTTGGATAATTATCTTTTACTGCCTGCCGATACAATTATTCATCCGCAGGACACTTTGACTTATATTGTTTATGATATTGATTTGCCAACCTGTATAGCTTATGCTCTTGAAAATCGTCCCGACGTTGCCGCCGCAGATTATGCCGTTAAGCGTGCCGAATCTTCAATACGCTCGGCTAAGGCGGGATATAAACCTACTCTTAATGCTACCGCCTCTGCCGGTACTTCAAGCCATCATTTTCCTTTAAGACCTGATTCTGAAGGGGAGGCTTGGACGATTGGAGTAAGTGCGTCTTGGAATGTTTTTGACGGCGGAATTACCGAAGCTCAAATTCGTCAAGCAGAAGCCGCCCTCATTCGTGCGCAAGAAGTTGCCGCCACTACTCGTGAATCTATTCAGTTGGATGTTCAGTCTGCGCTCTTAACTCTGCGTGCCGCTGAAAAAAATATTTCAACTACGCAGGTTGCCATTAGAAGTGCGGAGGAAGATTATCATATTGCTCAAGTTCGTTATGCCGCTGGTGTTGGCACTAACTTAGATGTTATGGACGCCTCCGACAAATTGACGCAAGCCAAGACAAATTATTATACTGCTCTTTACAACTACAATATGGCTAAGTCATCGCTCGATAAAGCTATGGGCATTCCCATTGGTATCGATGTTACTCGTTACGTCGCCGCCGAAGAAGCCGGTAAATCTGCGTTAGAGGCTCGTGAAGCTGCCGCCATTACCACCAATTCTGAAAAAGTTGAAATGGAGGAAGTTGCTCCGCCTGTTACCGTTGACCTTTCCGATTCTGATTACATTAACGCTCCTATTGAATTATACGACGATAATAAACCCGACGATACTCAAAAAATCGACGATTCAAATAAAATTGACAGCACTAATAAAATTGATTCTGATAAAAAGTCTGATGATACCAATAAACCCGTTGAAGATAAAAAATCTGACGATACCAATAAACCTGCTGAAGATAAAAAGTCTGACGATACCAATAAACCTGTTGAAGATAAAAAACCTGACGATACCAATAAACCTGCTGAAGATAAAAAATCTGACGACACTAATAAACCTGCTGAAGATAAAAAGTCTGACGACACTAATAAACCTGTTGAAGATAAAAAGTCTGACGATACCAAAACAGACAAATCCGATAACAACGAAGATTTAGTTATTTTTAAGTAATAATATTTTTATTTTTGATTTAGGGGACGGGCATAATTTTAGTTCGTTCCCTAAGCTTATTTAAATAGGATTGATTGATTTGAACGAAGAAAAAATAATTTATTTCCATACTGAATATAGCAACTTGCAAAGATTTCTTGATTGCGCCAATTCTATGAAAGTCCTCAATCCTAATGTATCACTTACACAAAGTCGGCTGATACTTGAAACGTTGATTAACAGCATCGTCGAGGGCAATGGAAATCTTAACAGTCGTATATCTGAACTGGAAAATTTTGGTGTTGACTATGATATTATTGACGCAATGCATCAAGTACGCCTGCTTGGGAATATAGGTGCACACGATCAAATGGCTTTTTGGAAAGACGCAGATAAAACGCTAAAAAATTTATTCAAGGTTATGCTCTGGTACGGCTCTTCTAATCAAAATCAAGATTTATTGGCGGATGTTCAATTTTGTTTAGCTCAATGCTACTGTGAAGGGATTGGTGTTGAACCAGACACTGACAAACAAGTTTTTTGGTTGAAAAAATCAGCGGAAAATGGAAGTCCCTTTGCCCAACGTGACTTAGGAATTTGTTATTGTACGGGACAATATGTAGTTGCAGATTTCAAAAAAGCCGTCAACTATTTGAATCAAGCGGTTTCTCAAAATTTGTCTGACGCGGAATTTTATTTGGGCTATTTTTATCTTGGAGATCACGGGGAATTTAAACGCGATACAAAATTGGCGCACGAACTTTTAATCCGTGCTGAAAGTAAAGGTAACTTGTTGGCTGAATATGTTTTAGCAGAGTGTTTTAACCGTTTTATGGCAGAGTGGTCGAGTATTCCAAAAGATCCTGAAAAAGTTTTCCAGCGTTATAGTCATATTATTGAAACGGGTTTGGACAACACGATTTATCAAAATCTTGTCACTCAAGTACTTGTAAAGTTGGGTGATTGTTATCAATATGGTTTGGGAACTGCTAAAAATTTATCCAAATGTTTTGAATGCTATCTTAAAGCATCAAAAAGAGGAAATGTCTCAGCGTATTACAAAGTTGCGGAGTGCTACGAAAAAGGCGTTGGAGTTAAGATTGACGCGCAGAAGGCGGAAGAAAATTACTCTATCGCCGCACTTATGGGACATCAAGGCGCACATGCAAAGGTCAATAGTTTAACGTACTTGAAGCATAAAAACAGATTCAAAGGAGGATTCTAAAGTGGCGTCTATATTGTTTCCTGATTTAGACCTTACTGATGAAGAAGAAAATCATATATTCAAAATTTATGGCGGTAGTTTAGCGTTTTTACCGGGAACAGTGAGAGCAAGAGAAATCTCTATTGCTTGCCAAGTAGGCGAATATAACGCGTCGAAAAAAAACGGTGTACGAGCGATAAAATTTTTTGAAAAGTGCATTGAACTTTATAGCAAGAACGTCGATTCTATTCTCAAAGAATTGAAAGAAATTTCTCCTGATTTGGTTGAAACTTTTTCGGAACGCATGAGACATAGCTATTACTGTGCCATTTATGGAATTGCGAATTGCTGTTTTCATGGAATCGGTGTAGAGGTTGACTACAACAAGGCTTACAAATATTTTAAGACGGTGGCAGATGAATTTGACGATGCGGATGCTCAACATATGCTTGCCTATATGTATAGTGGCGGATTAGGTGTTGAAAGAAATGAGGATTTAGCCGCTGAATATTACGAGAAAGCCGCTCTGCAAGGTAATATGTTCGCGCAGAATACTTTGGGACGCATTTATGAATTTAAAAAGAAAGATATTCAGCAAGCTATTTACTGGTACAAAAAAGCCGCCGATCAAGGTGATGACTTAGCGACGGAAAATCTTATGCGCGTTCAAGGAGCAGATATTTCTGTAGACGGTTCGTGGGAATTTCCCGGTACAAACATAAAAGCCGCTGACGTTATGCCGGAAATTATGGAAAAAATGAATACGGATGCGGCGAACGGCGACTTTATGGCGCAGTGTGCTTTGGCGGAAAGTTACTTATTTGGAAGTGGAGTTCCACTTGACAAAGAAAAAGGCGTCGCGCTTATGAAAAAATATGCAGACGCTGGAAATCCCTTTGCACAATACAATTTGGGTGCTATGTACGATCGTGGTGAATTTGTTGAAAAATATCCCTATTTAGCTTTTCATTATTTCAAACTTGCCGCCAAACAGGGACATGTCAGCGCAAAATATAATGTCGGCGGTGCTTATTTTAGCGGCATAGGCGTTGAAGATAATGTGCGAAAATCTTTTCGGTGGTTATTCAGTGCCGCCAGAGACGGACATCCCGACGCGCAATACAGAATCGGTCTATACTACAATTTTGAAATTGGATGCAGATATAGTCGTTATGATATGATTCACTGGATGACTAAGGCTGCCGAACAGGGACATTATTACGCACAACGTAATTTGATAAATTTTTGCAAAATGGGCGTGATTGATGTAAATGTAGAGGCAACTTTAAAAAAATGGACACAAGCTTTAGCGAATAATCATGAAGGCAACAAAGGTTATTCCAAGCCAATAATGAAGTTAGGCGAAATTCCCTATATAAATGATTATGACCCAGAAGATAGGATTTATAAAATGCCGAAAGAAATTATCGACGAGCCTATTGATTGGCTTGGACCTCTTCCAGAAAAATATCAGAAAAAATCTAAAGATACTAATGATGATTGGTTTTTAGACTTTGTGAAAAAAGCCGGAATTAGAATTATTCCTGATGAAGTTTTAGAAAATACTTTCGGGATACCTTCATCTTTGAAGTCATCTCCATTTAATTCTAACTCTACTCATAAAAGAAATTCCAGCCGTAAAAATAGACGTAAGAAAAAACGCAAGTAGATTTAGGTTGATGAATAAGCGATAAAAAATTTTTTAAAGGGTGAAAGTTGTGAATAAGTTTGTAAAGATTGCCGGAGGCATATTGGGTAGCGTTGCGATTTTCGGCGGTCTTTACGTAAATTCACAACGCGATGAAATAATCAAAGACGCTATGACTATGATTGAGGAGAAGGCGTCAAAAGCTGTCGGCACGGAAATAAAAATTGGTAGAGTCGACGTTGACGAATTAAATTGGACTGAATTAAAAGGCAGTTCAATTACCGTCAGAGATGTTGAGATTTTAGATAAAAAAGGTGACACGATAGCCACTGCTGATAGAGCTGATATAAAATTTAAGTTGTTAAGTTTGTATGATGACGCGGCAGGAGCGATAGACGAGATAGATATAAGCGGCGTGAATTTAGATTTAAAGAAACGCAGTAGTAATAAATGGAACTTCGAGGACATTAAATTAAAAAGCGAAGGCGAAAGCAATTTCGGCGCAAAAATAAATATTAAAGACAGTACGGTAAAAGCTGAATTTGACGGAAAAACAATTAAAGTAACGGACATAAATGCAAGTGCAGACTGCGCGAATTTAAATGCGATAGGTTTAGAAGTCAACGCAAATGTTTTAGGCTCCCAAGTCCAAGCAGCTGGCGTCGTCGGTGCGGAAAATCAAGCCGTCCAAGCATTAATCGATACGGTTGACGTTTCAAGATTTTTAGAATACTTGCCTGAAGGTAAATTGCCTGAAGGCTTAACGATTTACGGCGGACATTTAAAAAAGACGCAGGTAAATTTTGAAAGACGTGGAAATAATTTAAAATATTTTGTGGAAAGTGACGTAGAAAACGGCTTAGTCCAGTTGGAAGATACTCACATAGAAAATATAAAAGGTAAAGTTAAATTAGATGACAGTCGCGTATGGTTTGATGCGTCGGCAAGTGCTAACGGTCAATCGGCGAAGGCTCGTGGCAATGTTTACACGAATACAGATAAAGCGGTTTTCGATATTTACGCGGAATCTAACAGCTTTGCGCCGGCGGCAGTCATAAAAAATATTGGCGTGGAAGGAGCGGCAAAATTTCATGCGCATCTTACAGGCACGGCAGAAAATCCGCAGGTAGAGGCGGAAATTTTTTCTCCTTATGTCAGATACGAAAATATCGAAGTTGGAAATTTACGAACACATTTAAATTACGTTGACGATAAAATTTATTTGACTAATGTCAGCGGACAAACTTTCGGCGGGGATCTTGCGGGAGAAATTGAAATTGTTACGTCGAATATGGCTTACAACGGACATTTTAAAGCTAACGGCATTGACTCCGCGCAGATTTTAAGTTTTGCAAATTCGGACGTGGATTTTAACGGGGACATTTCCGCAGACCTTGCCATAAACGGGGTCGGCGACCAGTTCAGACTTTACGGAAGTGCTAAGACTCCCCGCGCAGATTATCAAAATTACACGTTTAATGATGCAAAACTTTCTTTTTACTACGACAAAAATGTTTTTAAGATAGATAATTTTAATGCCCAACTTGAGAATAACGGTGCGATAGGTTGCGAGGGAATAATAGCTGACGGCAAGGAAATGGAATTAGAATTTTTTGCGTCACACGTAGATTTGACGACCGCAAAAAGTTTTAATGAACAGATTGACGTTAGTGGGCTTGCTGATATCAACGGGATAATTCGCGGCAGTTTGGATAATCCGCAAATTGCAATGAGACTTTCTGCGGTTGACAGTTCTGACAATGGCGGGTTCACAGGCAGTTTGTTTAATCAACCCTACGATTCGATAAAGCTTGAAGCTATGGGAACTTTGGACGAGATTAACATAAATGAATTTCGCTTGGAAAAGGACGGGAATATAGTTTGGCGCGTTGAAGGCGGCACGGTTGCATTGACGGGCGATAAGCGAATTAATTTGGAAGTCAATACGAAGGATGCGCGGCTTGAAAATATTTTGAAAGCATTCAGCTCTGATTTGCAGGACATAACTGGCGATATTACAAATAAAATCAGAATCAGCGGCACGCTTGACAATCCTCATGTTGTCGGAAAAGTTTTGATGAATTACGGCAGTTACAAAGGAATTTTGATAACGGGCGTTGAGGGCGAATATTCTTACGAGGGAGATAAACTTAAACTCCAAAATTTTTACGTGGAAAGTCCTATGGCTGATGTAGTTTTAAACGGAACTTTAGACAGGACGACTGGCGCGTTGGATTTTGCCGTTGAAGGTCGAGACATAAGCTTGAAAAGATTTAAGACGTATTTCCCTGAAAATTATCATGCGGAAGGTCACGGAACTTTTGAAGGAAATCTGCGCGGAACGATTGACAATCCGAATTTTGTAGGACGTTTTGTTTCACACGAAATTAATCTTAACGGCGTCGAACTTACGGGAGTTCACGGCGCAATTAATGTTACTTCCGCGCAGATTTTGTTGGAAGACTTCAGATTCAATCAAGACGACGGCAATTTCAAAATGGACGTTGGAATAAATATGGCGGATGGCGATTTAACAGGGAAGGTAACTTTGCAAAATGTAGATATTCCCGCGTTGACGGCGATTGCAAATAAAAAAGATATACCGATTCTCGGCAAGTTGGATAGTGACTTGACGATTAGGAGCGACAGTGCGCAGTTGACGGGTAAACTTTTGCAAGGAGAAATTGGCGGTTGCGATGTTCACGACGTGGAACTTGAGATAAATTTTGTTGATGATATAATTTACTTCAACAAGTTTAACGGCAAGCAGGGCGATATTGGAAACTTTAATTTGCTCGGTAAGATTGATAAAGATGATGTGATTGATATAAATTTTGCGGCGAAGGATATAGCGTTGAGTATGTTCAGCGGCTTGGCTGGAATTGACGCTGAAGTTACCGGCACGACTGACATTAACGTTAAGTTGGGCGGAACTACTTCAAATCCCAACGGCGAAGGAATTTTGACTGCAAAGGGTAGTATCAACGGCGCGGCTTTCGATTTAATGAAGGCGAATATTTTACTTAAGAATTGGACTTTTGACATTAAAGAATTTTTTGCACAGCGTGAAATTGCAGGAACTGTTTACAAGGTAAATGCGTTCGGAAAAATTCCTATTCAATCGCTTTACATTGATCCGGGAGAAAATCTTTCCATTGAGGAACAGTTGAATTTAAACATAGGGCTTGACGACGCGGATTTAACTTTGTTGCCGGTCTTCGACAAATATGTTGACTGGGCGACGGGAGATATTGACGGAAATTTGACTGTTACGGGAACTTTGGCGCGTCCAAATATTGACGGAAAATTTGTAGTTGATGACGGCACAATTAAGTTGAAGTTTATGTCGAGTCCCATTGAACATTTAAATATTTCAACGCGGTTCAAAGATGACAGATTCGATATTGAAAAATTTGTAGGAAATATCGGTAAAGGAAATTTTAATCTTGAAGGCGGATTTAACTTTGCAAATTTCGCGTTGAACGGTTATAATTTCAATTTGAAAATGAACGCTTTAGACATTAAGAGTATTTATTTCAATGGTCCGTTGACTGCGGAATTTACGGTTAATGAAATTACAGGTTTTGACGGACGACTTTTCCCGAAAATCGAAGGGCAGATTGATTTAAATAAGTGTACAATGAGCGTGCCGGTACTTCCTGATTCTGATGAGCCGTTACCTGATATAATTTTGGACATTTCGGTAAATCTTGGCGAAAAGTTTAGGTTGTACAGTTCGCACCTTTATGATATGTACTTGACGGGATCGGCGCGTTTTGAAGGAACTACGAATCATCCTAAGCCGTCGGGTTCAATCAGTGTAAAGCGTGGCGGAACTTTGACTTATGCCAACAGCGTATTTGATATTCGTGAAGGTGAAGCGCACTTCAACCAGTTTGATACATTCTTCCCGTACATACACTTTTTAGCGGATACAAAACTTTCACGCACAAAAATTTTCTTAAGCGTTGACGGTTCATTAAATGATATGAAAATCAAACTTACTTCAAATCCTGAAATGTCGGAGACTGAAATTATACAAGCATTGACACTGCGAGAAAATTTCGAGAAGGGCAATTCAAATATTACGGCGTCCGATATTTTAGCGTTGGGCTTGCAAATGAGTTTGTTGGCTGATATTGAAGACACGGTACGAAAAACTTTGGGAGTTGACCAATTAAGATTTACGCGCGGTTCCGGCTCTGCCTTCGATTATTACGCGGACGAAGGAAACAAGCGCAGTAATGATTTTAATATCTTTATAGGCAAATACATTTCTGATAAAATAATGTTACGCTACACGCAGGGAATTAACGGCGACAGAATTACGCGATACGGTTTCCAATATGACATCAATAATAATATTGGCGTGACCATTGAGCGTGAAGGCAATCAGTATATTTTCGGCTTGGAAGCGAAATGGAATTTTTAAAGTAATCAGTGGAAAGTGATCAGTGATCAGTGAAAAATTCTGACCACTTTTCACTGATCACTGACCACTAAAAAACGGAGGTCTGACGTTTGAGATTTAAACGAAATTTATTGAAAAAAAAGGTAGTAACTATAGGAGCGATACTGCTTTCAATGCCGCTTTTATTTGGATTTAAAGCAGAGGACGGCACAGAAAAAACCGACAATAATGTTTCGGCGACAAATGCCCAAACTTCAGATGTAACTGTTGATGCGCCATTTAAGGAAACAGAAGAAAAATCTGCGACTGAAGATAAAAAATCTGATGCGCCGCAACAGGTTACTTATGACCAGCGCGATTCTCACAACGAGGCGGAATATCGCAAACATTTACAGCAATTTGAAGGTCGCACCGTCGTAAAAGTAGATTTTGAAGGAGCAAGTAATTCAACTTTGCCCGCCGTAAAATCTGCCGTGTTAATGCACGCCGGTGACATTTTCAGCGTAGATGCGGCGATTCGCGATATAAATTCTATTAGCAATACGGGTTATTTCTACGACGCCTATCAAACTTTTTCAGAGGTTCCCGAAGGCGTGATTATAACTTATCACGTAATGGAAAATCCTGTTTTAAAGAGCATTGTCGTAACGGGTAGTACTGTTTACAATGAAAAAGATATTGCCGGACTTATCACGCTGAAACGCGGACAAGTTTTAAACAGCAATACTCTGCGAGATAATATTACGGCGATTGTAGAGAAATATCATGACGATGGGTATATTTGGATGAAGATTGCCAATCTAGACGTTACGGATGACGGCGTAATAAATTTGAAGATCAGCGAAGGCGTACTTGAAGGTTACAAAGTCAAGGGCAACTCTAAGACAAAGGATTATGTTATTCTGCGTGAAATGCGTCAAAAAGTCGGAGAACCTTTCAACGCAAAATTGGCGCGACGTTCAATGGAAAGGGTTTACAATCTCGGATTTTTTGAAGATGTCAATATAAAAATGTTGCCGGGTGTTGAGCCTGATGCTTTGATAATGGAAATTCAAGTGGAAGAAAGGCGCACAGGTTCATTTGGTGTCGGCGCAGGTTATAGTACTTCTGAAGGGCTTGTGGGTTCGGTAAGCATATCGGACAGAAATTTTTTGGGCAGAGGCGACGCTATTTCCGTATCTTATGAAAAGAGTGCCAATGAACGCGACGCAAACGGATTTTTATTTTCTTATCGGCGTCCTTGGTTGGATAGTCACGAGACGGCGGGTACTCTTAGGATTTTCCATCGCACATATCAATATTACGATTATGACACGGACGGCGATTTGAAAGAAAGATATATGCGGCGATACAGCGGCGGTGAAATTACTTTGAGTCGTCCTTGGAGCGAATATTCGACTAACTATATAACATTGCGGCAACGTACAGATGATTATGTAAGACACGTTTCAAGCGGTAATGCGGGAGACCGTAGCGGCGATGAAGGCGAGCAATGGCGAGAAGAAAATTTTGGTACAACGCGCAGTATTGAATGGCAACATATCACAGATACTAGAGATAATATTTACAATCCCACGTCGGGAGACAGATCGGCATTGGATGTTGAAATTGGCGGAATATTGGGCGGCGATTTTAAATTCCAAAAAGTTTCTATAGACAATCAACACTACTTCAAGGCAGGAGATCACGACCAAGTTTGGGCATGGCGCGGCTCATACGGTTGGGGACACGGCGACTTGACGGAGTTCAACCAATTTCGTGTCGGCGGTCAAAATAGCCTGCGCGGTTATCGTGACGATCAATTTCGTGGTAACAGAATGTTTTTGGCAACGTTGGAATATAGATTTCCGCTTGCAAAGAAAGTTCAAGGCATTGTGTTCACTGATTGGGGCGGCGCGTGGGATTCCAGATTCCTTCCCAAAGGCAGTGACATTTACGGAAGTATAGGTTTAGGCGTTGCATTGAATACGCCTTTCGGACCGTTCCGCTTAGACTACGGGCGCGGCAAGCAGGGCGGACGTTTCCACTTTTCAATGGGTAGTGTGTTTTAATTCGACAGTTTTTAATAGAAGTTTTATCCCTCGAAGTATGGGGGAATTTTTTTTGTAAAATTGTAAAATTAGCTTGAATTGTTTAAAATGGTGTGATAATATTCAGAAAATATTTGACGATAAATTTTAAGTTCTTGTTTTTTAAGATTCAATTTTTATAGACGAGACTGTAAGATTTTAATTACAAAATTTATTCGATCTCATTAAAACGAAGAGGTGATGTTTATGGCTACGAACACTAGTGATTTGTTGAATGGAATTGAAACTCTTCTTGATGTAAATGCATCTCAACTTATGGAAATTTCTGAGTTGGGTATAGCATCAAAATTTACGAATTACATCAATAGTTTCTATTCATTGTTTAAAGGCGACAATACAATTGCCGCTACATCAAGTGATATTACCGCATTAACAAAGTCCAGCCTTGATTTGTGGATAGAAATTCATGATTGGTTTAGTAAACAAAGTCAATATTCCAGTGAAACGATATTTAAAGAGGAAAACCAAGCTAAGATAAAAGCATTAGGTATCGTATCGAGTGTGTTAGGTTTAACTTCATCTGTTATTGCAGCCAGCGATAAATTAGACGAGAAAAAATTATCAGACATAATAGCAGATTATATGGATTGTGGTAAAGATGTATTTTCTATCGTCGAGGAAGTCTATAAGTATAAAGAAAATCCTATTGCCGAGTTATCCGATGGTGGTGTTTATAGTCCGTTAGGGATTTATGGCGCGATTGCCAAAGCATGTATTTCAAGTACATCGCAATTAGTTAGGAGTATTGGTGAATATTCAGCTGATGGCGAATGGACTTTAGAAGATACAGCCGATACTATGATAGATTTTGCAACGGCAGGTTTATATGAAATCACACACTTTTTAACATTAGGTTTAGACGAAGTAATTTATAGTGCAATATTCAAAGCAGCGGGCAAAACAGGTGATGTTGATTACGCCAAAGAAATTGCTGATGGGTTTAAAAATATAGGTGATACAATCGGAATTACCATTGGAAACTTTATTGCCAACAAAATTATCGACAAAAGAACTAAAGCTATGATCACGTTTGAAGTTTATGGCGATGCCCTTTCAATTAAAGGTGGTACTAAAGCAGATAAGCTTTATGGCGGCGACAGTAACGATACTTTAAAAGGTGGTAGTGGCAACGACACTCTTTATGGAGATATGGGAAAAGATAAGCTTTACGGCGGAATTGGCAATGACATTCTTTATGGCGGTGCAGGTGCGGATTCACTGTACGGCGAATCAGGAAATGATAAGCTTTATGGTGGAGTTGGCAACGATACATTAGTTGGAGGCGCAGGGAAAGATACTTTGACCGGCGGGGCGGGTAAAGATGTTTTCCGTTATTCAAATGGCGATGGCGAAGATACCATTTTAGATTATGTCAGTGGACAAGATAAAATAAAGATAGCTAGTGGAAGCGTCAGTAGCTATTCTGTTAGCGGTAAAGATGCTGTATTAAAAATTGGTAAAGGAAAGATAACTTTAAAGGGCATTGGAAATGACAAGATTGAAGTTATTACTTCCGACAATAAAACCGTTTACTATGGTGGAATAGCTACCGGCTTGAAGTTTAATAATACCAATCTGCAAAAGGCAACTGCCGCGACAATAAGCTCCGCATACAGCTCCAAAAAGTTTGATTCCGCAAATTATTCTGCTTTGGTTACGTTGAAAGCTTCGGGTCGAACGAATGCAATAGAAATTGTCGGGAATAAAAAAGCAAACAAAATTTATGGAGGTAGTGCCGCTGATACTTTACGCGGCGGAGACGGCAAAGATACAATTTACGGCGGCGCGGGCAACGATTCTATTTATGGAGATAAAGACGCGGATAAACTTTTTGGCGACGCAGGTAATGATACACTTATTGGCGGTTTAGGAAATGACACGTTGACAGGCGGCGCGGGTAAAGATGTCTTCTATTATTCGTCCGGTGACGGTGCAGATGTCATCGCCGATTTTAACGCAAATGAAGATAAAATTTATATTAACGGCGTAACTTCCGTTACAGGCTCGCTCAAAAACTCGGATGTAACCTTTAAAGTAGGCAAGGGAAGTATTAAAGTTCAGAAAGCTAAAGGTAAGACGGTAACAGTTGTTTATTCTAACGGCAAGGAAGAAAAATATATTAACGGCAAACTCACTTCAAGCAATATGTCTATTCCAAAAGACGCCCTAACTTACAACGGACATTCTTACTATCTGTTCAACATTGATACGACATGGCAGGAAGCTAAAGAACGTTGCGAAAATATGGGTGGGCATTTAGTCACCATAACGGATAGCAAAGAACAAGTTGCTATAGAAAATTTAATGAATATCAATGACTTGAGCTATGAGGCTTATTGGTTGGGAGGCTTTGAAAGTAATTCTGTTTGGAAATGGGTGACCGACGAAAAGTTTAGTTACATACACTTTTCTCAAGGTGAACCTAATAATTCAGGAAGTTACTTGCAAATATATTCCAGTAATTGTTCATTTTCTGATGCAGAGCCCAATAAATGGGACGATACCACTGCTGACGGTACGGGCGATTCTGGAATACGTCAACACGGTTTTATTTGCGAATGGGACGGAATTAAATCTAGTTCATCGTCAGAAATTAGTAAAATGCTGTGGTTTGACGAAGACAGCAATTTTGTTGGTGCTGACCCAAACATTGATTCCATAATCGACGAAAATTACACGGTGACCAATATTGAAACGCCGAGTTATGATTTGTTTGAAAAAGATCAGTTAGTCTTTACCTATACTTCACAAGAAAAGCAGCAGTAGCCATTTACATAAAATCATAAAATTTGCCTAAGTTCGTAATAAATTTTTTCCTCGAAATTATCGGGGAAATTTTTTTGCGCTGATATTGTGAATAAAAAACTTTTGGCTTATAATAACTTAACTAATTCTGAAATTATTCTGTCGAAAAAAATTTTGTCGAAGGAAGTGATTTAATGGCTGCGTCGGAAAATGAACTCTTACAAGAAGATACTCTAGGCTTAAGCTCATTCATACAAAGATACAGCGACGTAATAATTGCAGTAACGCTGGTAATGATTGTCATAATGATGATTATCCCGTTACCTACCGCATTGTTGGACGTTTTAATTTGTCTTAATATCACAATCGCGCTTGTCGTTATAATGAGTGCGATTTACAACGAAGAAGCGTTAGACTTATCTGTATTCCCTTCACTACTTTTGGTGACAACGCTATTTCGATTGGCGTTGAACATTTCCTCGACGCGATTAATTTTGATAAACGGTTACGCGGGCGAAGTTATCACAGCTTTTGGTAATTTCGTCGTCGGAGGTAATCCCGTTGTCGGTTTCATAATGTTTATAATCCTCGTCATAATTAACTTTATCGTCATTACGAAAGGTTCTGAACGTGTCGCGGAAGTCTCGGCGCGTTTCACATTGGACGCAATGCCCGGTAAACAAATGGCGATTGACGCGGATTTGAATCAGGGTGCGATTGATGACGCTGAAGCTAAAGTTCGTCGTGAAAAAATTCAACGCGAAGCTGACTTCTTCGGAGCTATGGACGGTGCGTCAAAGTTCGTCAAAGGTGATGCCATTGCCGCAATTATTATAATGATTATCAACATTGCGGGCGGTTTCGTTATCGGTATGGTGCAACGCGATATGGCGGCTCTTGAAGCTCTTAACACTTACACTCTTTTAACCGTCGGTGAAGGTCTTGTAAGCCAAATTCCCGCGCTTTTAATTTCAACTGCAACAGGTTTAATCGTAACTCGTGCGGCGTCTGAAGGCGACTTGGGTAACGACCTTGTAAAACAACTTATTCGTAACGAAAGAATTTTCTTCATTAATGCGGGCGTCTTAACTGCACTTGCTATAGTACCGGGTCTGCCGGGTATACCTTTCTTTGCTCTGGCGTGTTTATGCGCATTTGTCGGCTACAATATCAGACAGAAAAGCGCAGTTGTTGAGGAAGTCAAAGAGGAAGAAAAAGAAGTTAAGGCTAGAGCTGATGCAACTAAACCTGAAAATATTGTTTCGCTGTTGCAAGTCGACCCAATGGAACTTGAAATTGGTTACGGATTAATTCCTTTAGTTGATACGGGACAAGGCGGCGACTTATTAGACAGAATTGTTATGATTCGTCGTCAATGCGCCATTGAACTTGGTTTAGTTGTGCCGACGATTCGTATTCGCGATAACATTCAGATTAAGCCGAGCGCATATGTTATCAAGTTGAAGGGTATGGAAATTGCACGCGGTGAACTTATGCTTGACCATTTCTTGGCGATGAACTCAGGAACAGTTTTTGAGGAAGTTGCAGGAACGCCGACCGTTGAACCTGCATTCGGATTGCCCGCTTTGTGGATTGCTGAAAGTGATCGTGAACAGGCAGAATTGAACGGCTACACGGTTGTCGACGCGGTATCAGTTTTGGCGACTCATATTACCGAAGTCATTAAGCAACACGCCTCTGAAATTCTTGGGCGTCAAGAAACTCAAAATCTTTTGGACAACTTGTCAAAATCAAATCCTTCACTCGTCAGCGAAGTTGTACCCGACCTCATGGGCGTCGGCGATATTCAAAAAGTTTTGGCGAATTTGTTGGAAGAACGCGTTTCAATTCGCGATATGGTTACGATTATGGAAGTTTTGTCCGATTACTCGAAGGCGACGAAGGATACAGAAATTCTTACGGAATATGTCCGCCATGCAATGTCAAGGTTGATTACTCAACAAGTCGTACAAGGCGGAAATGTTTTACCGTGTATCACTCTCGATCCCGCGCTCGAAAATCGAATTGCAGGCGGCGTTCAACGCACGGATCACGGTTCATACGTCAACCTCGACCCAGATACTACACGCAAAATGTTGGCGTCTCTTGAAAGAGAACTTGAAAAACTTGCTGATATGGGTTACGGCGCAGTCGTCCTTACAAGTCCTGCTGTTCGTCTCTACTTCAAAAAATTGGTGTCGCGCTCTGTACAAGGGCTTACAATCGTTTCACACGCGGAAATTACGCCGAATATTGAAATTCAGATTATGGGCGTTGTTAGAATTTAATTTTTGAAGAAGATAAGAAATCTTAATCTGATATTTAAAAAAGTCCCTTCGTTCCGACGTTGGGATTTTTTTATTTTATTTTTATGCTATAATATGAAAAATTTTTGAGGTGATAAAAATTTCTACCAAAGATATTTTTGCTCAATCTTTAAAAAAACTTTCCAATAAAAAATCTTTTAAAAAAATTTCTGTCAAAGATATTGTTAATGATTGCGGTCTTTCTAAAACTTCTTTTTATAATCACTTCCGCGATAAATACGACTTGATTGCTTGGATTTATTCAACTGATGCAGAAAAAATTATGCGTAAAGTTGATTATAAAAATTATGTTTGGAAAAATACTCTCGCTGACTGGATAATTTATTCCATTGAAAACAAAAATTTTTTAAAAAATTTAATTTTAAATACAAGCGGTCAAGATTCTTTTATAAATTACGTTGCTAATGTTAATATAAAAATTATGTCCGATTACATAAAACGCAGTCAAAAAATAGAAAATTTGCCGACTGACATTGAAATTTCTGTAAAAGTTTATTGTTACGGAACTGTTTGTACACTTTGCGAAATGATTTTGAAAGATTTTCCAATTCCGACAGAAGATTTTATAAAATTTTTGGAAAATGCTTTGCCTGAACCGCTGAAAAAATTTTTGTATTTAAGTTGACTTTTCGGCGAAATAGTAAATTGAAACAGAAAAATTTTTTTGATACAATCATCTAAAATTTTTAAAGGAGTTGAGAAGATGTACGATTTTGATGTTGTATTTATCGGCAGCGGACATTCTTGTTGGCATGGTGCATTGACTTTGACGCAGGCAGGAAAAAAAGTTGCACTTGTCGATTTTGATTTGACGGGCGGAACTTGCACAAATTATGGTTGCGATGCAAAAATTTTGCTCGACTGACCTTTTGAATTTGCTGAAGGACTTGAACGCTATAATGGACTTTGCGTCGAAAAAAATATTAAAATTAACTGGAAAAATTTGATGGCGTACAAGAAAAAAATTCTTGATCCGTTTCCAGAAATTTTGACAGGAATGTTTAAAAATTGGGGATTTACTTTTATTCGCGAAAAAGGAAAAATTCTTGACGCTCACACAGTGCAAGCCGGCGAACAAAAAATTTCTGCAGAATATATTGTAATCGGAACAGGTCAGCGTAATGCACGGCTTAATATTGAAGGAAAAGAATTTTTGCACGGCAGTCGCGAATTTTTGGATATTGAAGAAATGCCTGAACATTTAATTTGTATCGGTGCAGGAATTATTTCAATGGAATTTGCGTCAATGGCGTTGGTGCTTGGCAAAAAAGTTACATTTATTGAATTTGCGAATCGTCCATTGCTTGCGTATCCTGAAAAATATGTCAAAAAAATTGTTGAAAAAATGACGGCGCAAGGTGCGAAATTTTATTGCGGCGAAGCAGTGAATAAAGTTGAAAAAATTTCCGAAAATTATAAAGTTACAACAAAATCAGGATTGAGCGTCGAAGGAACTTACGTACTTGATGCGACAGGTCGCGTTGCAAATTATGAAGAACTTGGGCTTGAAAATCTTGGAATTGAAGCAAGCAGACGCGGAATTGTTGTAGATGAATATTTGCGTACAAAAGTTAAAAATATTTTTGCGAGCGGCGACGTTATCGACAAAAAAATTCCGAAACTTACTCCGACTGCAAGTTTTGAATCTGAATACATTGCCGAACAAATTCTCGGAAAAAATAATTTGCCGATTTGTTATCCTGTAATACCGAATTTAGTTTTCACATTGCCGCGAATTGGTCAAGTTGGCGTGACGCTCGATGAAGCTGAAAAATCTGCAGATAAATATAAAATTATTTCAATTCCTTACGGCGTGCAAAATGAATGGATAGACAATCGCGAAACTGAAATTGAAATTGATTTTATTGTTGACAACGAAGGATTTTTGGCAGGCGCGACGATTTACGGCAGTGAAGCAGGAACTTGGCTTGATTTCTTGACGCTGATTATAAATAAAAAAATTACCGGCGATGAATTGAAAAAAATGATTTTTGCATTTCCGACGCAAACTTATATGATTGCAACGTTGCTTACAGATATTTTGAAAAAATCCAAATAAATTTTTATAAAAATTTTAAAAATAAAGCTGACGAAAAAATTTTTAAAATTCGTCAGTTTTTTTAATTAAGGAGGTCGGCTAATGGATACAAAAATTATTTTAGGAATTTTAATACCATTTTTCGGAACGGCACTGGGCGCGGCAATGGTATTTTTTTTGAAAGATTCTATCTCGACGAATTTGCAAAAAATATTAACAGGATTTGCGGCAGGAGTAATGGTAGCGGCATCATTTTGGAGTTTATTGCAACCTGCGCTTGAAGGCTCGGAGCATTTAGGAAATTTAGCATTTTTACCGGCGGCAATCGGATTTTTAATTGGGATTGGATTTTTATTATTTTTGGATGAAATAACGCCGCATATGCACATGGACAAAGAAGTTGAAGGTCCGATTTCAAATTTGAAAAAAACAACGAAATTGATTTTTGCAGTAACATTGCATAATATACCGGAAGGAATGGCAGTGGGTGTAGTTTATGCAAATTTTTTAAATGGAAATGAACTAATCAGCGAGGCAGGAGCAATGGCGTTGGCGATAGGAATAGCGATACAAAATTTTCCTGAAGGAGCGATAGTATCAATGCCGTTGCGAGCAGAAGGAATGGACAAAGCGAAAACATTTTTTTATGGAGTTTTATCTGGAGCAGTAGAACCGATAGCATCATTTATAACAATTTTAGCGTCAAGTTTAATAGTTACGTGGTTGCCATATATGCTTGCATTTGCGGCAGGAGCAATGATATATGTAGTAGTCGAAGAATTGATACCGGAAATGTCGGAAGGAAAACATTCAAATTTTGGAACAATCGCTTTCAGTTTAGGATTTGTGCTGATGATGATTTTAGATGTAACTTTAGGCTGAAAAATTTTTTACTCCGCAAGCGCGGAGATTTTTTTTGCTCAAAAATAATTTAATCCGTACAAAAAATTTTTTCTTGATTTTAATCCGTACAAAAAATATAATACGCTAAAATAAAAAATTTTAAGAAAAGTGGCGGTAGAATTGGATAGAGGACGACCTAAAGCTCAAATCCCGAGAGAAAAAAGACTGGATTTGAGATTGACTGATTTTGAATTTAAAAAAATTGCTCGCGTCGCGAAAGAAAAAAATCTCACAAAAACTGCGGCGATTTTGCAGGGAATTGATTTGCTCGAAAAAAATAAACCTCAACGTATTGCAAATGTCAAAGAACTTTTGAAAAAACGCGGAATAAATTTCGATGACGACGACGAATAAAAATTTTCAAAAAAAATAATTTTTCTCTGTCAAACACGACGGAGATTTTTTTTTTTAAATTTTTGCAGGAAAATTTATTTTCAAGTCGAAATTAACTTTTGAAAAAATTTTGGAGGGATTTAAATGAAGATTGCAGTAATTTGTGCGAATGGTCGAGCAGGTCAAAAAATTGTTACAGAGGCAGTTAATCGCGGTCTTGATGTCACGGCTATTGTTCGCGGCGAAAATAAATCTGACGCAAAAAAAGTTATCGTGAAAGATATTTTGTCTTTGACGAAAGAAGATTTGAAAAATTTTGATGTCGTGATTGATTGTTTCGGCGCGTGGAAAGAAGAAGATTTACCGAATCACATTAAAACAAGTCAGCATCTTTGCGATTTGTTGAGCGGAACTGATACACGACTTTTGATTGTCGGCGGCGCGGGAAGTCTTTTTGTAAATAAAGAACACACAATTCAAGTTAAAGATACGCCGGATTTTCCGAAAATTTTTGTGCCGCTTGCAACTGCTCAAGCTGATGAACTTGTCGAACTCAGAAAAAGAAATGATGTTAAATGGACTTTTGTAAGTCCTGCGGGAGATTTTCAAGCTGACGGAGAAAAAACCGGAAAATATATTCTTGCCGGTGAAGAACTTACTTTGAACAGCAAAGGCGAAAGTATTATCAGTTACGCAGATTATGCGGTTGCGATGATTGACGAGGTAATTTCAGGAAAAAATATTCAAAAAAGAATTTCGGTTGTTCGCGAATAAAAAATTTAGAAAAAAATCGAAAAAAAAATCTCAGCGGCAAAAGTTGTTGGGATTTTTTTTGTGAAAATAATTTTTATAAGTTGACTTTTCGGCGAAATAGTAAATTGAAACTAAAAAATATTTTTGATATAATTTTTTCGATAAAATTTTGATTGGAGGGAAAAAATTTTATGGCGATGGTGAAAGATTATTTGCACAACGCATTTAAACACGGAATTGAATCAGGAAAACTTCAATATGGTGTCGCTCAAGAATTGTCATCAGCGGAAGTTGCGGAAGTTTTGGCGACTTCAAATTATGATTGGCTTTTTGTTGACGGCGAACACGGAAGTCACAGCGTTCAATCAATTTTTGAAATTGCGCGTGCAGTTGCGGCTTATGATATGACGCCTGTTGTTCGCATTCCTCAAGCAGGTACAGGAATTTTTAAACAACTTTTGGACGGCGGCATTCAAAATATAATTATTCCGAAAGTTGATTATCCTGAAGAAGTCGAAAAAATTATGTATTGGGCGAGTTATCCGCCGCGTGGAAATCGCGGATTTGGAGCAACTGCAGTTCGTGCAGGTCGTTTTGGTCGTCACGCTGATTATCTTGAACGCGAAACGCAAGAAATTTGTATAATTCCGCAAATTGAAAGCAAACTCGGCTACAAAAATCTTGATGAAATTGTAAAAGTTCCGGGCGTTGGAGCAATTTTCTTGGGACCGATTGATTTATCTGTTGATATGGGACACGGTTTAAATATTTTCCACGAAGAAGTTGCAAATGCGATGGACGATATGATTGTAAGAATAAAAAATCTTGGAAAACCTGTCGGCACGATCGCATTAACGCCTGAACAAGCGAAACATTTTGCAGATTTAGGCGTAAATTTCTTGGCATTCGGAGCAGATACGGCATTTTTGGTACAAGCGGCAGATAATACTCTTGAAACTTTCAAAAAAGCTATAGAAAATTAAAATTTTGGAGGAATTTTTATGAACGAAAAAGTTATTAAAGGTTTGCAAATTATTGTTACTGAACTTTCACAGCAAGCGGACGGACATTTGATTCAGTCGAGAATTTTTGCGGCTCAAGGTTTGAATAAACTTGCGAAAAAATATGAAGAACACGCAACAGAAGAGCGCGGCTATGTCGTGAAATGTATTGACAGACTTCTTGATTTTGGTGTTGAAGTTAAACTTGAAGATAAAAAATCTGCGCCGATTTTTAAAGACGCGGAAGAATTTTTGAAATATGATTTAAAAGTTTCGGAAAACGGCTTAAAATTTCTCGGAGAAATTGTCGAAGCGGCTCGCACTGATTATAAAACTTTTGAAATTTTGGAAGAATATTACAAAGATGAAGAAGAAGATATGTATTCGGCGCAACAGCAACTTGAATTGATTGAGCTTATCGGAAAACAAAATTGGTTTAATTCGCAGATTTAAAAATAAAAATTTTTCTAACGCGGCGGACGGTCGCAAACAAAATCCCTTCGATTATTAGTTGGGATTTTTTTAGTTTGCAGGGAAATTTATTTTTAAGTCGAAATTAAATAAAAAGTTGTTTTACAAAAAAATTTTAAGGGTGATTTTAGTGGATTTTAAAATTCCAATTTCACGGCGCGATTTTATGAAATTAGCCGGCTTGACGACTGCAGGAGTAATTTTGAATCCTTCTATTGAAAAAGTTGAGGCTGTTGAAAGAATTTCTGGAAAAACTTTAAAATATGCAGGAAAAGAAATTCCGATTTTGTATGACGTTGATGTTTGCGTATGCGGCGGAGGTCCTAGCGGAACTGCGGCGGCGATAAATGCTGCAAAAAATGGAGAAAAAACTGTTTTAATTGAACGTGGAATTGCACTAGGCGGACTTGCAGTTTTAGGTTGCGTTTATCCATTTATGCAAACTCACGCGCCAAATTCAGATACTCCTTATCTTATTGAAATAAAAAATCGTCTTCTTGCCAAAGGAATTGATTACGACGACAAAGTAACCGGGCAAACTTGGCATAATCCTGAAATTTTGAGTTTGATTTACGATGAAATGTGCGAAGAAAATCGCGTAAAAATTTTGTACCAAACTGATTTGATTGACGCGATTAGCTCAAATAAAAAAATTTCTGCTGTAATTGTAAAAACTATCGAAGGACTTGCGGCGATAAAATCGAAAATTTTTATAGATTCTACAGGCGACGCATATTTATCAAGAAATGTCGGCGTAGATTATGAACGCGGCTACGAAAAAACAGGAAATAATCAGCCGATGAGTTTTCGATTTGAAATGGGCGGAATTGACATAGAAAAACTTTATAAATATGTAGTTATTGATTTGCAAGAGGATTGGTGTAAATCGGAGCTGCCTTACTTAGAAATTGCGGAAGCGATGCACAGAAAACAGCGTTACAAATTGGAAGCGTTGATGGCACGCGGAGTTGATAGCGGAGAACTTACGCAGGAAGAAGCCGAATATATGCAGGCTTACGCGATTATCGGAAAAAAAGGTGTAATGTCGTGTAATTTTCCAGAAATTCCAGTGAAATTTAAATCGACTGACGCGATTGAATACAGTCAAGCGGTAGTTTATGGCAGAAAAATGATGCGAAATATGGCAAATTATTTGGTAAAACATTTGCCGGGATTTGAAAATGCTTATATCAGTCGAGAGGCGGCAATTTTAGGCGCGAGAGAATCTTGGAGGATAAAAGGAAAATATTATTTGGTGGAGGACGATTATCACAATCAAAGCAGATTTCCCGACGCAGTTTGCAGAACAGCTTGGTTTATTGACGCGCATGGCGAAAAAGTTTCAGAAAAATTGCCGAAAGGCGGATTTTATGAAATTCCGTATCGTTCGCTGATAACCGATAAAATTTCAAATTTAATTGTTACCGGTCGTTGCATAAGCGCGAGTTTTATTTTGCAAGCGTCGATGAGGATTCAGCCTACTTGTATGAGCATAGGCGAGGCGGCTGGAATTGCGGCGGCGTATTCACTGAAAAATAATATTTCTGCAAATAATGTTGAATGGGATAAAATTCCTGCAAATAAGCGCAGTTATGTCAGTCAAGGTTAATTTTTTTTAATGTCTCTAATAACTCTAATAAACGCTTCGTCTATAAATAATTTCTCCGATGAAAAAAATTTTGTCGGAGATTTTTTTTGTGGTATAATAATTAAAATTTTTAAGGAGGTATTTATGATTAAAAAAGTTTTTGCGTCGGTATTAATGCTGATAATTTTTTTGTCAGCAATAAAAAATGTTGAGGCAGGACATTTGGAAGAAATTTTGCAACGCGGTACGATAAAAATCGGAACGACAGGCGATTATATTCCTATGTCATATCTCAACAAAGAGACCGGCGAATATGAAGGAATTGACGCTGAACTTTCAAAAATTATTGCTGAAAGTTTAGGCGTAAAAATTGAATATGTGCCGACGACTTGGAAAACTTTGTCGCAAGATACTTTAGACGGAAAATTTGATATTGCGTTGTGTGGAATTTCAAGGAATTATGCAAGAGAAAAAATTTTGGAGATGTCTGACGGTTACGGCGTTGGGATTTTCGGAAAAACAATTCTGTGCAGAAAAAGTGACGCGAAAAAATTTAAAACTCTTGAAGATATTAACAAGCCTAATGTAAGAGTTATGATAAATCCCGGCGGCACTAATGAAAAATTTGCTCGTGAGAATTTGAAAAAAGCAACGTTGATAGTTTATAATGAAAATGCTGAAATTCCTCACCAAATTTCAATCGGAAATGCTGACATAATGATAACTGAAACTGTCGAGGCGTTGAATTACATAAAAATTGACAAAAATTTAGCTGCGCCGCTTATCAATGAACCGTTCACAAAACATTCTTGCGGAATTTTAATGCAAAAAGGCGACCAAGAATTTTTAAATTATATAAATTTTGTTTTGGCAGAACTTCGCATGGACGGAACTTCAGAAAAACTTTAAAATCAATATTTGCGTGGAATTTAAAACTTGTGAATATTGAATTGCAAATAAAAAGAAAGGTTGCTGAGAAGATAAAGTGAAAAAGGAATTGATAAGGATTGAAAATGTTGTTAAGACATTTGGCAATTTGAAAGTCCTCGACGAAATTGATTTGACGATACATGAAAATGAATTTATGACATTGTTGGGACCGTCGGGTTGCGGGAAAACTACTTTACTTAGGATTATTGGCGGATTTGAAATGCCGGATTCAGGAAAAATAATTTTTAACGGCAAAGATATTACAAACGTACCGCCGAATAAGCGTCCTATTAACACAGTTTTTCAAAAATATTCCCTGTTTTCACATATGAACGTTGAAGAAAATATTGCGTTTGGACCGAAAATCAGCGGCAAAAGTTCAGATTATATTCGTGATAAAATTTCTTATGCGCTTAAGCTTGTAAATCTTGAAGGCTACGAAAAACATAATGTGACAAAATTAAGCGGAGGACAACAGCAACGTATAGCGATTGCCCGCGCGATTGTAAATGAGCCGAAAGTTTTATTGCTTGATGAACCGTTAAGCGCATTGGATTTAAAATTGCGTAGAAATATGCGCCAAGAATTAGTTAGAATAAATCGAGAGACGGGAATAACTTTTATTTTTGTCACGCACGATCAAGAAGAAGCGTTATCAATGTCAGATACGATTGTTGTAATGAATCAAGGTTACATTCAACAAGTTGGAACGCCTGAAAATGTTTACAATGAGCCGGAAAATGCTTTCGTGGCAGATTTTATTGGCGACAGCAACATAATTGACGGCGTAATTGTTCGTGACAAATTAGTTAAAATTTTGGGTAGAGAATATGATTGCGTAGATACAGGATTTCCGCCTGAAAGTCCCGTTGATGTACAGATTCGCCCTGAAGATATTACGCTTGATGAGCCGCAAGAAGACGCGCTTAACGGCGTTGTAACGAGAGTTGTATTTTGGGGAGTTTTTTACGATATTACAGTTTCCGCAGGTGGATTTGAATGGTTAATACAATCGATTCACCGTCGCGAAGTTGGCGAAAAAGTAAGTTTGCATTTAGACCCTGAAAATATTCAAATTATGATGAAGCCGCAGTCAGAAGATGAAGCGAAGCTTAAAGAGTAGTGAATAGTAATTAGTGAATAGTGAATAGTGATTAGTGATTAGTGAAAAAATACTACCGACTATTAACTATTAACTATTGACTATTAACTATTAACTAAAAAAGGAGAATTTGAAAATGTTTAGGTCTATAAAAATGCGCAACTTATTTCTTGCGCCGTTTTGCGTATGGGCGGGAATTTTTATTTTTGTGCCGCTCGTCTGCATAATTTATTACGGATTAACGGATATGTCTGGCAACTTCACTTTCGACAATCTCGCGATAATTTCGCACCGCGAATATTATTCATCGTTGCAACTTTCGATAATTTTAGCGTTGGTTACAACAATCGTCTGTTTACTGCTTGCATATCCGTTGTGTTTAATTCTCGTCGATAAAGCAAAAAGCGTTGGGACGATAATAATTTTGTTATTTGTGTTGCCGTTATGGATGAATACTTTGCTTTCAACGATGGCATGGCAAACAATTTTTGAACGCGACGGAATTTTAAATCAAGTGCTTAGACTTTTATCATTGCCGGATATGACGTTGATAAACACGCCGACGGCAGTCGTTATCGGTATGATTTATAATTATCTTCCGTATATGGTCTTGCCGCTTTATGTTGCGTTGTCAAAAATTGATAAAAGTATTTTTGAGGCGGCGCGAGATTTGGGAGCAAATTCTTGGCAAACATTTTCAAAAGTTACATTGCCGTTAAGTTTACCGGGAGCAATCAGCGGAATTACGATGGTTTTCATACCCTCGCTTACGACATTTGCGATTAGTGCATTACTCGGCGGCAGTAAACTTTTATTAATCGGAAACGTAATTGAGCAGGAATTTACCGTTGAATATGATTGGCATTTAGGCTCGGCATTGTCAATAATTTTGATGATTTTCATTATAATCAATATGGTTATAACTTTAGTTTTTGATAAATCAACGAAGGAGGATGAGAATTGATTTCACGGCTTAAAACAATTTATTTGGCGATAATATTTTTATTTCTTTACGCGCCAATCGGAGTATTAATTGCGCAGTCATTTAATGCCAGTCGTTATCGCGGACATTGGACTGGATTTACGTTGCATTGGTACGAATCACTTTTCACGAAAGAAAGAATTTTAGACGCATTGTCCAACACAATTTCAATCGGAATAGTTTCAGCCGTTGTTGCAACTCTTTTGGCATTGATAACTTGCCTTGCACTGCGCGAAGTCGGCAAAAAAACTCGTGCAATGTTTATGAGTGTGGCTAACGTTCCTGTTTTAAATGCAGATATTGTAACGGGAATATCGCTGATGTTATTATTTTTAGGAATGGGAATGCGTTTAGGTTACGGCTCAATTTTATTGGCGCATATCGTCTTCAACGTGCCGTATGTGATGCTGTGCATAATGCCGCAACTTTTGGCGTTAGATAAAAGTTTTTACGAAGCGGCGTTAGATTTAGGCGCGTCACCTTTCAAGGCATTTACAAGCGTAGTTTTGCCTGAACTTCGACCGAGTATTTTCGCAGGATTTCTTTTAGCCTTTACAATGTCGGCAGATGACTTTATAATAACATACTTCACGAGAGGTGCAGGCGTCGATACATTACCGACGGAAATTTATTCCGAATTGAAATTGGGAATACATCCGGAAATGTACGCATTATCGACGTTGGTATTTATCACGATAGCAATTTTTGTAATTTTATTTGCGATTAATCGAAAAGCTAATTTTAAAGCTGAAGACTTAGTTTAAAAAAAATTAAACCAAATAGGCAACTCCTCGATTTTGCCGGAGAGTCAAATTGCCGAAAAAATCGGGAACGCGGCGATAACCTAAATTTACTGAAAAGTTATTCGCGAAAATCGCAGTTGCCGACCAATGTTTTCTTTGCTACTTTCTTTGCGCCAAAGAAAGTAGATTTAAAAAAAATATTTAAAAAGTAGATTTAAAAAAAAATATTTAAAAAGTAGATTTAAAAAAAATTTTAATAAAAAATAATCTTAAGGAGTTGGTTTGATTGAAAAAAATTCTTGCCGTATTGTTTGTAATGGTTGCCTTTGTGTTTAGCGGTTGCGGCACTGGCAAAAACGACGCGCAGAAAAATGAAGTTTACGTCTACACATGGGGAGATTACATTAACCCTGCGACGTTGGAAATGTTCGAGAAAGAAACTGGTATTCACGTTGTGCTGGACACTTTCGACACTAACGAGAGTATGTACCCGCGTGTTTCGGAAGGCGCAGTTCATTATGACGTAATTTGCCCGTCAGATTACATGATTCAAAAAATGATTGACAATGATTTACTTCAGCCGTTGGATTTTAATAAACTTCCTGAAGCTAAAAAAAATATCGGCGAACATTTTTTCAAGCAGTCGAAAAGTTTTGACCCGGAAAATAAATACTCCGTGCCGTATGCTTGGGGCGTCGTCGGCATAATGTACAACACGAAAAAAGTAACAGACCCAGTAGACAGCTGGAATATTTTGTGGAATGAAAAGTACAAAGATAGAATTTTAATGCAAGATTCTCCACGCGATGCGTTTATGATTCCGTTGAAAATTATGGGGCGCAGTCTTAACGAAACTGATAAAGCGCAACTTGACCTTGCTAAGGAAATGTTAGTTAAACAAAAGCCGTTGGTTCAAGCTTACGTTATTGATGAAGTAAAAGATAAAATGATTTCCGGCGAGGCAGATTTAGGCGTAATTTATTCTGGCGAAGCTTTACTGTTGACGTTGGCTAATCCCGATTTACAATTCGCAATTCCGAAAGAAGGAACTAACTTTTGGATTGACAGCTGGGTAATTACTAAGGATTCGGAAAATCTCGATAACGCGCACAAATTTATAAATTTTATGTGCCGTCCTGATATTGCCGTTATGAACTTTGAAGAACTCGGTTATCCAACGCCTAATACAGCTGTACGCGATTTATTGACGAACGAGGATTATAAAAATTCTCCCGTTGCCTTCCCTGATCCTTCTACTTACGAAAATCAAGAGACTTATAAATATCTCGGAAATGAAATGGACAGTTATTACAATCGTCTGTGGATGCAGGTTAAAGTTGACTAACTATTTGAAAGAATAGATTAACAATGATTTGGATTAATTTTGTTAAACAATATAGATTTTACATAATGTGGGCTATATTGTTTATTTTTTTATTGTTTCAACATCGTTACGTTTTCATGCGTCTTGATGATTTTGGTTATGCATCTTTAACCTACACTTTCGCCGGCTACAATAACCCGCACGGTATGGATTGGAATTTAAGCGACCTCATAGACTTTCTTAAGTGCCATTATTTTAATTGGGGCGGAAGAGTAATTCCATACTTTATTGCTATAACTGTATTTTCTTTTGGTGAAGAGTTTGTAAAAATTTTCCAATCATGTATTCTGTTCACGATACTTCTTTTTTCTTACTTCATCGTCAAAAATAAATCCAAAGACTTATTCGCAACCTTTCTTATAATCGTCGCTTATTGTGCGCTTGCTCTCGAACCAGTCAGCGACGGAGTTTTTTGGTACATGGGATCAGCCGGGTATGTATGGCCGTTATTTTTTCTGTTTGGCGGACTTTTATTACTGCGCGAATTTCCGAATCAACCAAAATATTTTACTGCAATAGTGATTTTATTTTTTCTTGCGGCTTGCTCACATGAACAAATTGCTGTACTCACAATCGTGACAATCTTCATCCTCAACATATTAAAATTTCGGCAAACGCATATCGTTGACAAAACAAATATTTTGATTCTTCTCACGGTTATTATTGGAGGCGCGATTGAAATACTTGCACCGGGAAATTTTTTACGCGCTGATTCTTCGGAAAATGCGGCTTTTTACCAATTAACCTTATCGGAAAAAATTTGCCGAAATATCCCCGTCATTCTTTACATTATATTTAATTCTCCGTTAGAAGGTTCAATGTTCGTGACGATGATTTTTCTTGCCGGTATTAAAATTTTTCCTTTCCATGAAAAAAAATTTAAATTTCGACTACTATTTATCCTTAATGTAGCGGCAACTTTGATTTTAATTTCATCCTACGGAATTTTTCATAATGTAATATCTGAAGAACCTGCTGTCGGACTTTTGATTTTTATGATTATATTTTGGGCGGAAATAACTTTTTGGCTGATAAAACAGGAAAATTATATTCTGTCGGGGCTTTTTCAAGGGGCATTTTGCTCGCAAATAATGTTGGTTATGGCTCCTTACATATTTTCACGTTCAGTGCTTCCGTTTATTATGATAGTGAACTTAATATTTGCTTATGTTTTCATTCAATCAACAGGTCAAAAAAAATTCTTCGATGTAGAAATATATTTATTGACTGGATTAATTGCCATTCTTGCTTTTAACAATGTTTTTGAAATAACTAAAGGTTATGCTGGAAATGATTTTGTCAACAGGTTGAATCGTTGTAAGCTAACCGAATATTCCGCTAAAATTGCCGCCGGACAAAAAGTAGAAGCGATTGTACTTTATCGTTTGCCGGATGATCGTTATAGTTCTTGTATGCCGTATCAATGGGAACCTTCTACACTTTGGGTAAAAACTTATTTTAGAATCCCACAAGAAATTCCAATTATTTGGAATAAATTTGGTGAACTTAGTGATATTTACGAGACTGTAGAAGTTCAGCCGCCAAAAATCGAAAATATTTCAATCGGAGAGATGGATTTGGAAAAAGGCTTAAAAATATTCATAACACCTATAAACAAGGGTACAATTCCGTTAAATGTTTTTGTAAACGGCAAAAAGTTGTCTACTGTTCAAAATGAAGATTTGTCTGCATTTGTCCCACGAAGTGATTTAAATGAAGTTTTGTTGGTGCAAATAAAAAATCCCATAACAAACTTAACCTCCGAATCTATGTCGATTTACTTAGATAAAAATTTTGTGGATCAATATCGTTTGAAGTGAATTAATTTTAAATTAAACGAAGACTTATTTTAAAATTATCGACGGTTTTTTTATAAAATTTTTTCTTGCCGATTTTCTGTAATGGCTTTATAATTTTAAGACTTTAAATAAAGGTAGGTAAAAAAATGGCAGTTAAAATTAATACGATGTCAACGCCGACATCGCCATTTGAAATACTGCGTGACACGGGCGAGCGCGTTCACGAAAAAAATAATTCTTTTTCTGATGAACTTCTTTCACAACAGGACGAAGGCGGCGTAACTCACGAAGAACTTGAGGCTATGCTCAAAAAAATTGACGAGCAGGCAGGCAGGTTAAGTCGCACGCCGACTTATGATGAACTCAAAGAATATCGCACTTTGATAAAAAATTTTGTCAGCGCGGCAGTCAGCGGTATGTATGAACTCAATACGCAAGCCGGTTGGGACAGAATGGGCCGACAACGCGTTTTTACTACCGTGCGCAAAGTCGATAGGAAGTTGGAAGAGATGGCTGAAAAAATTCGTCTTGGTCACGCTGATAAATTAGACGTTATTGCAAGCCACGACGCAATACGCGGAATGCTTGTAGATTTGTATATGTAATGGCTTAGTTATATGGAAAAAATTTTCAGTTGGAAAAATATCGTTGGCAATTCAGATAAAATTGCGCAGTTAAAAAAATTTTCTGCAGATAAAAAATTTCCTCACGCTTTACTTTTCGCGGGCGTCGAGGGCATTGGTAAAAGAAAAATTGCTGAAACCTGCGCGGCGTCATTGATATGCGAAAATCCGATTGACGGAGAACCTTGCGGCACTTGTGAAAGTTGCAAACTTATGGCGGCAAATTCTCATCCTGATTTTTACGTTGTCGAGCCGGAAGATACCAAAACTGCGCGGAATATTAAAATTGGGCAGATTCGCGATTTGCAACGGGAAGCTTTTCTTAGACCGATTCAAGCCGAAAGACGAGTTGTCATAATCGACGGCGCGGAATTTATGAATAAAGCCGCCGCAAACTGTATTCTTAAGACTTTGGAAGAGCCGCCAAGTCAGACGATTTTTATTTTGTTGACGGCTAATCGTGCGGGTTTACTATTAACAATTCGTTCGCGCTGTATGACGATAAATTTTGATAAGTTGACTGCCGCGCAGATTAAAAAATCTTTGACGGCTTACGGTATCGACGACGCTAAGGCGCAAAAACTTTCCGTAATCTCGGACGGCAGTTTAGGGCGTGCGTTGACTCTTGAAAAATCCGGCGGCTATGAACTTCGCGACGACGCTTTAACTTTAATCAAGCAAGTTTATAAAAAAGAACTTACCGACGAAATAATTTTCGCTAAAGGAAAAATTTTTGAAACGTATTCGCGTGAAAATTTTTCTGACTTCGTGACATATGTACAAAAAATTTTACGTGACGTTTTCGCATTTAATAAATTTGAACTTTACAATTCAGATTTAAAAGATAAAATTGCCGAGATAAAATTTGATGAAGAAAATTTATATAGAATGATAGCCGAAGGGACGCAGGTACAAAGGCGGCTGAAATCCAACGCAAATTTAAGACTTTTAGCCGAATCGTATTTAATGCGTTTGAGAATGGCTGTTTGAAAAGGAAGATTATGCAAAAAATAATTGGAGTACGCTTTAGGAAGGCGGGAAAAATTTACCTGTTTGATCCGGGCGACGATGACATAAATCCGGGCGATTTGGTAATTGTTGACACTTCACGCGGACTTGAATGCGGCGAAGTAGTTATAGGTGTGCGCGAATTGCCTGAAGCTGAAAAACCTTCAAGATATACTCCGCTGATTAGAAGAATACATCGTAAAGCGACGCGGGCTGATAGGGCGCGTGTTGCCGATAATAAGCAAAGAGAAATTGAAGCGTTTGAGATTTGTAAAGAAAAAATTCGTGAACATCAATTAAAAATGAATTTGATTAACGTGCGCTATACTTTTGACGTGAATAAAATAATTTTTTATTTTACTGCTGAATACCGAATAGATTTTCGCGAACTCGTCAGAGATTTGGCGTACATTTTTAAGACGCGTATTGAACTGCGACAAGTTGGAACTCGTGAAGAAGCTAAACTTATTGACGGCGTAGGTTGTTGCGGAAGAAAACTTTGCTGTTCAACTTTTTTGGGCGATTTCGCGCAGGTTTCGATACGTATGGCTAAAGAACAAAATCTTTCACTCAATCCTACAAAAATTTCCGGCGTATGCGGACGATTACTCTGTTGCTTGAAATTTGAGAGTGAATATTATCACGAATGCTACCTTGCCAATAATCCGGTTTATGAGCCGCATCAAAATGACCGCGTGATTGTTGACGACGGTGAAGGGCGCGTAATTTCAGTTAATTTCACGCGCAATACAGCGACAATTTTATTGGACACAAATAAAACTGTCATAGTACGTTGGGAAGATTTATTGCCTGCTGACGGCGAAACGATTGTAAAATTTAAACCTGAACCTGAACCTGAAAAAATTATTGAAGATTATGAGCAGACGCAGGAAGATTCGTTGCCGATTGAAGAAGAAGAAAATCAGCCCATTGAACCGATTACTCCGCCTAAACCTTCGCCGCAGGAAAAATCTTTTGAGCGGAAAAATTTCAATCAAAATAAATCTACTTCCAAAGATAATAAGCTTGATGACGAATACAAAGACAGACCTTGGATAAATCGTCCGCGTAAGCCGCGCCGTCCGCGTGGTAAGTTTAGGTGAAATGAACGAAAAAATATTTTTGCGACAAGGTGAACGCCTTGATGATTTAATGCTGTCGGGACGAAAAATTATTCAAAGTGAAAAAGAATTTTGTTTCGCGACTGATTCAGTTTTGATAGCGCATTTTCCGAAGTTCAAAAGAAATTACAAAGTTTTAGACTTAGGGACGGGAACGGGAGTAATTCCGCTTTTAATCGCTGACGAAGTAGAAAAAATTAGCGCGATAGAATTAAATCACGATATGGCGGAATTGGCGCGACGAAATGTGGAATTGAATAATTTGTCGGAAAAAATTTCTGTCGTGGAAGGCGATTACCGTCAAATCCGCGATTTTTTTTTCGCAGAAAGTTTTAACTTAGTCATCGCCAATCCTCCTTACTATCCCGTAAAAAATGGCGAAATGAATAAATTAATCGGTGTAGCAACTGCGCGGCACGAATTTACGGCAACGCTTGAAGACGTTGTAACGGCAGCAAGATTCGTTTTGAAATATCACGGCAGTTTTTGTATGGTACACTCGGCGGCGCGGCTCACTGAAATTGTTGACGCATTACACCGCCATCAATTTGAAATGAAACGTCTGCAGATGATTCATCCTAAAAAAAATCGTGACGCAAATTTAATTATGTTGGAAGCGATTGTAGGCGGCAATGCGGGCAATTTGAAAATTTTGCCGCCTCTTATAGTTCACAATGATGACGGTTCATACACCGACGATATTAAAAAAATTTATGGTCTTGAATAAAAAAATCCCGTCGAATTACGGCGGGAAAATTTTTTTTTATAATTTTATCTGCGCGGAAAATTATCTGCGATAAGCGGTAATTTGCTGATAATGTTTCTTGAAAAATTCTTCGGCGACTTGCGGGAAGAGTGCATAACTCAAAACGTCTTCGTCAGTAGGATTAAGGAAACCCTTACTGATAATTTCTGCTTTAAATGAATCGAAACTTTGAGCCTTAGCGTCTTCAACGGAGCAATCCTCAATAATTTGGTCTTCAGGAATTTTCAAAGTTTTTGTAATGAAATCTCTGTCAACAGGTACAGGAGTGCGTCCGAATTTACCGCGTACAAGGTCTTTAAATTCTTTCGGTGCGGCAACGTAACGCCCGTAAGCTACATTGTAAGTTGCCATTGTGCCGACGATTTGACTGGACGGCGTAACAAGCGGCGGGAAACCTGCATCTTGACGGACACGCGGCATTTCGTCGAGTAAGTCTTGATATTTATCCTCCATACCCGCTTCCTTAAGCTGATTCGTCAAATTGGACAACATACCGCCGGGGATTTGGAAATCAAGCACATTGGGATTTACATCAAAGTAACCCTTCAAGCCAAATTCTTCAATCAATTCTTTTTTGACGCCCAAGAAATGTTTAGCAATCGGCGTAAGTGCTTGACGGTCGAGAGTTTTGTTTTCATCACGCGCATTGACGACGACGGCGGGAATGTCAACCTGCTCATGCTTACTGCCTTCAAACATTGCCAAAATTGTTTCGGTGCAAGGCTGGCTTGTATCGCAGGAGAAAGGCGAAAGTGCGCAGTCGATAATGTCAACACCGGCTTCAATCGCTTTAATGTAAGTCGCGTGACCAAATCCCGACGTGCAATGCGTATGAAGTTCAACGGGAGTATCTCCCAACGCCGCCTTCAACTTCGTAACTAAATCGTAAGCAACATACGGCGCAAGTAAGCCCGACATATCCTTGATACAAATTGAGTGGCAACCCATTTCTTTAAGTTCAAGTGCAAGCTTTACAAAAACGTCATTGTTATGTACAGGGCTAATCGTGTAGACTAAGCAACCTTGAACTTCCGGCTTTTCGGGAGCTTCCAACGCGGCTTTAATCGCAACGCGCAAATTATTCACGTCGTTCAGCGCGTCAAAAATTCTGAATACGCCTATGCCGTGTTTCGACGCACACTTTACAAATTTTTCTACAACGTCGTTAGAATAGTGATTGTAGCCCAAAAGATTTTGTCCGCGCAGGAGCATCTGAATCGGCGTCTTTTTAAGGTTAGCCTTAAGTTTGTCGAGACGTTCCCAAGGATCTTCGTCCAAAAAGCGCAGGCAAGTATCGAAAGTTGCTCCGCCCCAAGCTTCAAGTGCTTTATAACCAATTTCATCCAAACTCGCCAACATCGGTTCCATTTGGCGATAACGCATACGTGTCGCGCAAAGTGACTGGTGACCGTCGCGCAATACGGTCTCCATAATTTTTACCTTTTTAGGTTCTGCCATTAAAAAACACTCTCCTTTAGAATTTTGCGAAAACTCTTTGTCGAAATTATAAAGTTTATCTAAGCTGTTGTCAAAAAATTTTTTATATAATTTTATGTGGATTGCAATAAAAAAGTTGCCGAAATTTTTATCGACAACCATAAAAAATTTTATTAATAATCGCCCGGCAAAGTCAAGCGTCTTTGTTGCCCGTCAAACATCATTTGCGTAATACGTGCCGCTGTCGAAGGTTCCATTTTGGCGATAACTTGTCCTGCGGTAGCTTCATTCATTTTTTGGAGAATCAAAACAACCGTATCAAGGCTGACATCGCTAAGAGCTTTTGCGGCTTCATCAGGCTTCATATTTTCGTAGATTCGCGCCAACTTTGAAATACGTTTTTTCTCTGCGGCTTCACGAGCCTTCATCTGCTCTTCGACTTCTTTTTGAGAAACTTTTACGTCCGGCGACTTTTTATCCTCTTCTTTTTTCTGCGAATCGGGCTTAGGTGCAGGCGGCTTATTTTCAGCTACGACAGGAGGATTTTCTACCGGTTCAAGTTCGGGTTCAGGTTCAGGCGGCGGCCATACAACGCCTTCAGGTACGGAAAAATATTCAAATTCTTCACCTGCACCGATAAGCGGCAACTTGTACAAGCCAACTTTTTCATTTACCCAAGCTACTTTTTCATTATCAAGCACACCATAATAAATACACGCTGCAAATGCGCTTATGCCCAGCAACGCCAAGAAAAATATTATAAAAAGTCCTGTAAAAATTTTTTTGAAAATACTCGTCTGTTTTTTCGCCATCGAAAAACCTCCTTAATTATCAACCGCCCATAATGTCAAGAATGCGCCCAACATAATTTTGAGTTTCGCTGTAGGGAGGAATACCGCCGTAACGTTGAACAGCGGCAGGACCGGCATTGTAAGCGGCAAGCGCGGTTGGAACATGACCGCCAAATTGATCCAGCATTTGACGCAGATAACGGACACCGCCTTCAATATTATCAGCCTCGTCGTAAGGGTCGACACCCAACGCGGCGGCAGTCTCCGGCATAAGTTGCATAACGCCGATAGCTCCGACGGGCGAAATTTCATTTTGATTCATATCAGATTCGGCAATCGCAACCGCACGCACAAGGTTAGGATCAACGCCGTTTCTCTGCGCGGAAGTATTCAGCAAATCCTCCGTCGTCGAGCCGTAACTGTTACTGTAAGTGAAATGGCGCGAATTGTCATAGCTATAATTGTCATCGCTGTAGTTGTAGCCGGAAGACGTTTCATCTTCAAAATTGCTATTAACAAACGGCTTATCTTCAACAATTCTATTTGCGGAAGGCGTCACGACATTTGGAACTGCGGCATTGCCCGACGCTAAGGCGAAGAGAATTTTTGCGGCATTTACCATATCTTCTTCCGTAATATATACTCTTGTTGAATTATTCTGCGCGGGATTAACTTGTTGAGGAGCAATATTTTGAGGAGTGGAAGAAATTTGCGGCGCGGAATTATTCTGCGTCGAAGGATTATTTTGCGTAGCGTCAAGTTTATCCTGCCGCTCAATTTCTTTATCGAGTTTTGACTGAAAATCTGTAGGGAATTTGTCAACTTGAAATTGTTCCTGAATATTCGCGATACGCTGTTGTATCTGGAAAATCCGATTCGTCATGCCGACGCGCTCAATGGCAGTAAGGTCTAACATGAAACCACCCTTCCTAATTTATTTACGAATTGAAAGTTGCAAGCCGATTTCGTCAAGGAATTTTTGTTCCTCCGCAATTAATTCCGCATTGTATTCGCGCAGACGTTTTTCCTTAAGCTGTTCGATGCTTTTCACATACGTTATCAATTCCATTAATTTCTTCAACTTCTGCTGTCGTTCCTGCGTCGTCCTCAAAATTAATTTTTGTTGCTCTTCAATTTGCTCACGTTTCCAGTTGAAAAAATTTGTGTAAATCATAATCGCATCGACGGTAATTGTTTTGCCCTCTGAAGTTTTGTTGGCGTATTCGGCTTGACCTTCCTGCAATTCTTGAAGTAAATTTTGTAACTGATTGCGTTGATCCTCAAGGCGGCGCGTAACTTCAGCAAATTGCATTTCGGCTTCATCTTTTTTACGGCGCGTTACCTTAAGGAGAGTTTCCAGCTGAAATTTAAATTTTTTCATACGAGTACGGCGGCGCGTTTAGCTATAACAAATTCTTCTACGCGCATTAACATAAAACAATAATCAGACAGACGATTTAAAAATATCCCGTCGAGTTCGTGAACCGCCTCAAAACGTGACAAACTGCAAAATGATCTTTCTGCGCGGCGCGTGATTGTGCGTGCAAGGTCGAGCATTGCGCCGGATTTTGTACTGCCGGGAATTATGAAAGACTTCAACGGCGGCAAATTTTTATCCATTTCGTCCATCTCAATTTCCAGCGTCTTAATATCATTTTCGTCTATAAGCGCGGGTTTATTAATACTTGCCAAGTCAGCCATAAGACGCGGCAAAACTTTTTGGAGCTGATAAATTTTTTCTTTCACTTCATTAACTTCAGAGAACGCCCGCGCCATTCCAAGCACAGAATTAATTTCATCAACCGTTCCGTAAGTTTGAACGCGCGGATCGTCTTTTTCCAGTCGCTCGCCCGTAAACAAACTTGTCTTGCCGTCATCGCCGGTCTTTGTGTAAACTTTCAATGTTATCCTCCTTTGACTGCTAAGAAAAATTTTAGATACCTCATAACCATTCTGACAAAATTCTAACTTCAAAATCTTTCAAAGTCAATGGAATAAAAAAATCCCAACGACTTTTGACGCTGGGACTTTTTATTTTATTGATTGAGCTTGTTGTTTAATTTCTTGTCAAAACTAAAAATTTCAATATTTTCAACTTTGTTATAGGCTATCAATATGCAATCCACAAAATCCAAATTTGTTTCAGAAAAAATTTTCAACGCCTCATTCATTACGTTTTTATGTTCAATCTCAATTTCTTTCAAAATTTCCAGAATCGCGTTTGCAATTTCTTTTCTGTCAACTTTATAAACTGATTTTAAAACATAAACAACTTCTGCAATAACTTCAGGCAACGTCCATGCGCCGGAATCTATAACTTTTTTCGCTTCGTTTGCCATATCTTCAATATCATTCAGCAGATAACGCAAAATTACATTCGCATCAATCAAAAATTTTTTCATATTTTTTTGCAACTTCACTTTCCCAAGCAAATTTTTCTTGTTCGATTAAATTTTTGTCTGCATATTTTGATAAAATTCCTAACGCAGATTTTTTTTCTTGTACCAAAATTTTTTCTTTTATGAATTGCACTACTGCAAAAATTTTTTCTTCTGGCAAGATTTCTGTCAGTTCAATCAATTCTTTTCTCAATGCTGTCATTTTTACCACCTCGCAGAAATTCTATAAAAATTTTTCTTTAACGTCAACTAAAAAATCCCAACGACTAACGCGCCGCTGGGACTTTTTATTCAGTTTCTAAAATTTTTTCAATTTGTGATTTTAATTCAGGAAAATCTTCTTTAATTGTTTTGTAAACGTCTTTCATTTCTAAAGTCTCATATTTATGAGCGACTACATCGCGAAATCCTGCGGCTTTTTTCCAAGAAATTTCAGGATAATTTTGTCTTAATTCTTGTGATAAATTCTTTGTAAGTTCGCCGATATTTATTGCCGCCATTCCGACTGAATGTTTTGTTTTTTCATCTTCCAAAAATTCTTCGCGGCTCATATTTCCCAAAAATTCTTTTGCCAAATCAATTTCTCGGCAAATTTTTTGTAAAACAATTTTATCTCTACGCTGCATAAATTTCTATCTCCTTATCAATTTCAATCATCCAATCATCTTTTTTCGGTCCGTGAATCACATCGACTTTAACGCCAAAAATTTCTTCCAAGTCAATCATAATTCCTGCCAAAGTAAAAAGTGAAACAGCTTCGGTAGAAAATTCAAAAATTAAATCAACATCGCTATCTTCGCGAAAATTTCCACGCGCTCGACTTCCAAATAAAGTTGCTTTTGTAATTTGATATTTCGGAGCAATTTCAGCGACAACTTTTTTAATTCCTTCAATCGTCAACATTTTTATCACCTCACGCAAATTTTATCATAAAAACTTTTTCAACGCAAATAAAAAATCCCAACGAACATTGCCGAAGGGATTTTTTTTTATTTTATGCCGCACTTTGATAATCGAAAATAAAAATTTTACTCGAAATTTTTTCAATGTTTTCAATCAAACTTTCAATTTTTTCAATCACTGACGCTGAAAATAAAATTTCTCCGCACTGTTCACATTTTTTGCACGGTACATTTTCAATAATTGCATAACCTGTTTTCAATTTCGCAAAATATGTTTCAAAACTATCAATCATCGTGCCGGACTTGCAAACTAAACAATTCATTTTTTCACCTCCGAATTTTAAAATCTTCACTCCATTTATCTGAATCGGGAAAATATGCTGTAATAATTCTGCTTGAAGTTCCTTCATCACTCAAAACCGCGTGAATAATTTCGCCTGAAATATTTTTTCCGCAAATTAAACAACTAGGATACGGATAATCTTCAGGATATTGTTCGATAATTTCGCCAAAATTTATTGCGTTGCGAATATCTGAAATTCTTATTCCACGTTGCCTAAATCTTTCTGCGGCGTGTTCAGTTACAAAAATTTTATCTTCAACAAAATATTTTCGCAAATCTTCAATTTCAATCATCAAAGCACCTCACGTATATTTTATCACAAAACTTTTTCAACGCAAATAAAAAAATCCCAACGACCAACCGCGCCGAAGGGATTTTAAATTTTGATTTAAATTCGCCGATTACAAATTTTTCACGACATCAAGAAATTTTTTAACTTTCGCGCTCAAATTTTCATTAAAATAAAAAATACAGCCACCAATATCTATATATCTATAATCAGAGTTATCTTTATTATATATCTTAATCCAATTTGGACAAAAAGTAACATCACCTGTATTTTTGTACTTAAAAGAATTTCCGCCTGAAGTTCCGCCGGTACAAAAAGAATCAATCGTAAATGCAAAACCGTCTGAAAAATCATCTCGAATCATCATAAAAACAATTTCAGATTCTTTATATTTTCCGTGACAGCACATATCAACGGCAATGCTTTTTTCTGCTTTGCTCAATTTGTCGTAGCTGGAAATGACTTTTTTATTTTGGTCAATAATTTGCCATTCGCCGCTAGTTCCAAAAATTTTTGCCGCAAGTGCTTTCATTGCCTCAATGGGCGATTCTTTATGCCAAGCTAATTTGCAATTTTCAAAAGAAATATTTTTAGCGTCAAGTTCTTCATCAGAATTAGCTTTAATTTTAATTTTGGGAGTGCCGAGAATACCGATATATTTTCTGCCGGTCATACGGATTGGAACGTTAAAAGAATCGCCGCAAAGATAAATTGTGCTGTAATCCATATGCAACAAATTTGCAAGGTCGTCTTGATTCAGCGCGGTAATAGTTGCGTTGTTGATAATACTTTCGTCGTCGGTCTTTTCGGCGAGAATTTTTTTCTTTTCGCGGATACGCTGAGTAAATTCTAAATCCTCGTCACATTCGACGTTAAGCGCGGCGCAAATTTTCTGTGCCAAATTTCTATCGTCTGCAGAAATATTTTCGATAGCGTCGGCTTCATCGTCGTAAAATCTGTCAGCGAGCCAATCAAGAAGTTCCCCGCTTTTAAAATATTCGACAACCTGTTCAAGATTAAAATTTTCTTGCAAATCTTCAAGCGTCTTAATCTCAACGCCATTCAATTCAAGCGCAAAAGTTTTCTTCTTAAACGTGTTAGTAGCATTATTCGCCATAAAAAATCCTCCTAAAAAATTTTTTCCCCATGAATTATATCACGCAATTTTTCAGAAGTCCTTACCCGCGAGGTAAGAAATTAAAAAAATTTTAATCCTCAAAAATTTCAAGTTCGCTGAAATAAATTTTAATTTCACGGGCGGCACTTTCGGGGCTGTCGGAGGCGTGGACAGCATTTTTACTGCCGTCTTCTGCGTAAAGTTTTCGGACAGTACCTTCAGCGGCTTTAGCGGGATTCGTCGCGCCGTTAATTTCGCGGACACGTTTAATAACATTTTCGCCGCCGATAACCAACGCCATAAGCGGAGCACTTGTCATAAATTTTACAAGCTCTTCGTAATACGGGCGTCCGATATGTTCGACATAATGACTTGCCGCAATTTTTTCATCCATTTTCAAAATTTTTGCCGCGCAGATTTTAAAACCTTCCGCTTCATACATTTTCAAAATATCTCCGCAATGTCCCTTACCAAATGCGTCAGGTTTAATCAATACCAAAGTTTTTTCCAATTTAATCAACCTCCAAAAATTATTCTTCAAATGGTACAGCGTTCATAATCAGTTTAGGATTATTTTCAGTAATCCAGCCGAGCGACCATTCATTTTCAACAATCAAAACAGGATTTTCCTTTCTGTCGAGGACAAACATTCCTCTATCAGCCCCGCGCAGAGTTGCAGGCGTAACTTTGCTGTCGTCGTCAAATTTTAACCAACGCGCCACTTCAAACGGCAACATATTTAAAAGCACGTCGACATTGTATTCAGACTTCAAGCGGTATTGCAAAACTTCAAACTGCAATGTCCCGACCGTGCCGACAATATATGAATCAGTTCCCGTGCCGACGGGATAGAAAAGTTGTATCGCGCCTTCCTGCGTCAACTGTTCTATACCTTTTGCGAATTGCTTACGTTTCATCGTGTCTTTAGCTTGAACGCGAGCAAATTTTTCAGGCGGGAATATCGGAAAATCTTCAAATTTAAATTTATGCGCGGCGTCAGTCAATGTGTCGCCAATTCCGAAAATTCCCGTGTCAAATAATCCTACAATGTCGCCGGGAAAAGCTTCTTCAATAATTTGCCGTTCCTGCGCTAAAAATTGTTGCGGCTGTGAAAGTTTTACAAGCTTATTCGTCGGCGCGTGCCATACAGACATATTGCGTTCAAACTTCCCTGAACAAATTCTTATGAAAGCTAATCTGTCGCGGTGTGCGGGATTCATATTGGCTTGAATTTTAAAGACGAAGGCGGAAAATTTTTCGTCAGCAGGTTCAATAATTCCGTCGTCTGAAAGTCTTGGTGCGGGCGGCGGTGCAAGTTTCAAATATTCTTCCAAAAAGTTTTGTACGCCAAAATTTGTCATTGCAGAACCAAAAAATGTCGGCGTCAAATCTCCCGAGTTAATCTTGTCAATGTCAAAACTTTCGCCCGCCTCGTCAAGCAACATTAAATCATCTTGCAAGGCATCAAAATTATTTTGCCCAATACGCTTGATAACTTCTGCATCATCAGGCGCAAAAATTTCTGAAACGCGTTCCGTCTGTCCGTGCGAAGTATCCTCCGCGAAAAGTTCAATTTGATTTTTCTGCCTGTCATAAACGCCTAAATATTTTCCGTCCGTGCCAATCGGAAAATTCATCGGATAAGCGTGAATGCCTAAAACCTTTTCAACTTCGTCAATCAAGTCAAGCGGAATTTTTCCGTAACGGTCAAGCTTATTAATGAAAGTGAAAATCGGTATTCGACGTTCGCGACAAACTTTGAAAAGCTTTTTAGTCTGTGCTTCAACGCCTTTAGCCGCGTCTAAAACCATAACCGCGCTGTCAACCGCCATTAACGTGCGATAAGTGTCCTCCGAAAAATCTTGGTGACCGGGCGTGTCAAGAATATTTATGCGGCAACCCGCGTAATCAAATTGTAATACGGAACTTGTAACAGAAATTCCGCGTTGCTTTTCAATTTCCATCCAATCTGAAACGGCGTGACGTTGTGCCTTACGTGACTTTATAGAGCCTGCAAGATGTATTGCGCCGCCGTAAAGTAAAAGTTTTTCAGTCAATGTAGTTTTGCCTGCGTCTGGGTGCGAAATTATCGCGAAAGTCCTACGCTTGGCTATCTCTTCAACAAGTGACAAATTTTCAGCCTCCTGCGTTTAAATTTTTCGCTATATTTTAAACGGCTTGCAAAAAGTTAGCAAGGAAAATTTTTAAATCTCAATCATTGTTGGTATTTTCAAGGATTGATTTTTTATGATATAATTTCGGCGGAAATTGTTTGCGGATAAATTGAGGAGGAATTTTTACGCAGGAATCATTTATCACGGTCGCATTGCCGAAAGGAAAGCTTTTCAACTTATCGGCAGATATTTTACAGAAAGTTGGTTGGACTGCCGAAGGTTTAAGCGAAAAATCTCGTAAGCTTGTCATAACTAACGAAGAGGCGCGACTTAAATTTATTATCACGAAAACCGCCGACGTACCGACTTACGTTGAACACGGCGCGGCTGATATTGGAATTATCGGCAAGGATGTTATTGTTGAGTCTGAAAAAAATGTTTATGAACTTTTAGATTTAGGTTTCGCCAAATGTCATTTAATGATGGCTGTCCCTAAAGATAAAAAGCGTGCAAGACTTGAAGATTATGCGCATACACGTGTTGCAACGAAATTTCCACGTATTGCAGAAAATTTTTTCGTAAGTCGCGGTATGCAAATGGAATATATCAAACTTAACGGCTCAATCGAACTCGGTCCAATTGTAGGACTTTCCGAAAGTATCGTTGACATTGTAGAGACGGGGACGACTTTAAGGGAAAATAATCTTGAAGAGATTGTCAGCATAATGGATTCTACGGCGCGACTTATCGCTAATCGCGTCAGTTACAAGCTGAATTATCAGCGAATCGACAATCTTGTTACAGATTTGGAAAAAATTTTAAAAAGTTAGTAGAAAATTTTTTAAACATAAAAAGGTTTTTGACAAATTTGTAGAATTATTTATGTTTAATTTATTTGACTTGATAAAAATTGTGGGGTATAATTCGCTAACGGAGGTCGTGTGATGGAGACGAACACAACTGTTAGCGACATTGACGTTGATGTCTACGGTGATTCTGCTAAATACGAGACATTGACTGACGAAGAATTAATAGCCGAGATTAAAAATAATATGAACAATTCCGCGTTGGAATATTTAATTCATCGTTACAGAAGTTTTGTACGTGCAAAGGCGCGTTCATATTTTTTAATTGGTGCGGATCGTGAAGATATTATTCAAGAAGGTATGATTGGATTTTACAAGGCAATTCGTGACTTTAAGAGCGATAAGCTTTCATCGTTTCACGCTTTCGCCGAGCTATGTGTGACACGCCAAATTATCACTGCGATTAAAACAGCGACACGTCAAAAACATATTCCGTTAAATTCGTACATTTCTTTGAATAAACCTATTTACGATGAAGATTCTGACAGAACATTATTGGATGTGATTTCAGGCGTGAAAGTTGCAGATCCCGAAGAGTTAGTGATAAGCCGTGAAGAATTTTTAGCCATTGAAAAGAAGATGGAAGAAATTTTAAGCGATTTAGAATGGCAAGTTCTTATGGCGTATCTTGACGGGAAGTCTTACCAAGAAATAGCAATGGGCTTAAATCGTCACGTTAAATCGATTGATAACGCGCTTCAACGAGTGAAAAGAAAATTGGAAAAATATGTTGCAAGTCGTGGCGAATCAATAGATATAAGTACGGTATATCGCGGGCTGTCTACAATAGATCGAAGAATTAAAACTTCTGCGCGGAGTTCCTGATAAAAAATTTTGCCCTCCAATTACGGAGGGCTTTTTTATTCGAAATGTTTATGTACAAATTTGTCGAAATCATAAACAATTTTGTGAACCGGCAAAGAAAATATAACTTGGTAGAAAATTAGCGGCACCAGCATTGTATGAATAAATTTTGATATGTCGATTGGATAACCCAGCATGTGGATAAATCCCGTAGTGATGAAAAAATATATCACTGCCGCTATCGGTGCTGCTAACACAGGCAGTAAAAATTGATCCTTAACGACGCGCTCGGAAAATTTTCCGAATATCAAGCCTATTATCATGTAAGCGAAAGTTGCACATCCAAAAAAATCTCCCGTCGTCAAATCCTGCAAAATTCCTGTGCAAAATCCCATTGCTACGCCGACGTAATGTCCGCGCAGGAGTGCCGTTGAAACAATTAACAATAACATTAAATTTGCACTGACGCCGTTATAGTCAAGGAAAGTCAACAATGAAGTCTGCGCGGAGTACATAGCTAAAACGATTATGACAAGCGCGACAAAAATTTTCACTGCGCGTCACCTTCCGCCTGTGAATGTTCCTGCGTATCTTGAGGTGGCAGTTGCTGTTGAATTTGTTCCTGTGTCTGCTGAAGATTTCCCTGCGCTTCTTGAAGTTGTTGTTGCTGTTGAATCTGAACTTGCTCCTGTGCCTGCTGAAGATTTTCCTGCGCCTGTCTAAGTTGTTCTGCTGTTTCCTGCGGATCAGTTTCAGTTCCCGGCGTCTGAATAATCGGCGGCAAAGGTTCAGGCGGAGCTTCCCTCGACGCAACAATTACGGCAACGTCTTCAAGCTTTTCAAAGTTTACCGAAGTTTCAATTATACCGTACTTCAATAAACCGCCTTCGTCATTATGAATTTCTTTAATTTTGCCGACAACAATTCCTTTAGGATAAACGCCGCCGAATCCCGAAGTTACAACGACATCTTCAACTTGTACATTAGCGTCCTTAGGAATGTTCACCATACGCGGGTGATTAGGATCGTTCATATCTCCTTCGACAATTCCGGCAACGCGCGAATCAGGACGTTGCACCAAAGTACCGACAGATGAGCGCGGATCAAGAATCAACTGTACCTTAGAAGTATTTGCGCTTGCTTCTAACACGTGACCGACAAGACCCAATTCAGTTACAACTGCCATATTGTTGGCAACGCCGTCAAGAGTGCCGCGATTTATCGTAATGACGCTTGACCAAGTGACTGATTCGCGTCCTATAACTCCCGCCGCAACTAAGTCAAATTGTACTGAAACTTGCTTGTAACCTAAAAGCGCACGCAGTCTTTGATTTTCTGACGCATATTCAGACGCCGTTAAATTTTGGGCGCGTAAAAGTTTAACTTCCTCGCGCAGTTGCCGATTTTGCCGTTGCAAGTATTGAAGTTCCGTAAAACTGCCTTTGAGATATGCAAGTTGACTTCCTGCCCATGAAAAAAAATTTTGAAAAGGTGAAAGCACTGTCATAGCCGTTTTATTTGCTACGGGCGTTTCAAACTTGCCGCGTGCCGCCAAAAGTATCGTACAAAACACGATAAAGAAAAGTGCAATCACTGCGAAAATTTTTTTAGTTGCACTAGGTTTTTTTTGTTTATATTGTTGTTTCATATTAGCCGATGGCATGTAGCTTTTAGCTACCGTCAACTATTGGCGCGATTTTTTAGGCGTCATGACAACGCGTTGCAGAAGGTTCAAATTTTCAAGCACTCTGCCGGTACCTTCGCCAACGCAACTCAAAGGATCATCAGCAACGAGGACAGGCATACTTGTTTCCTTAGCAATGAGTTTATCGAAATTTTTCAGAAGAGCACCACCGCCGGTCATCATAATTCCGTGATCCATAACATCTGCGGCAAGTTCGGGCGGAGTCTTTTCAAGAGTCTCCTTAACTGCGTCGACAATTTTGTAAATCGGATCGCCAAGAGCTTCACGAATTTCACTGGCATTAATCGTCAAAGTTTTTGGCAAACCGGCTACCAAATCACGTCCGCGAATTTCCATAGACTGATCTGTTTTTTCGGTAATCATCGCCGTGCCGACAGTGACTTTAATTTCTTCGGCAGTGCGTTCACCAATCATAAGGTTGTAAACGCGCTTAATATGTTGAACAATGGACGAATCCATTTCATCGCCGCCAATGCGTATGGAGCGACTTGTAACAATACCGCCAAGAGAAATTACGGCAATTTCCGTTGTGCCGCCGCCAATATCGACTACCATGTTTCCCGTTGCTTCTTCAACCGGCAGACCTGCGCCTATAGCCGCCGCCATAGGTTCTTCAATGAGATATGCCTCACGAGCTCCCGCCTGTTGTGCCGCGTCAATAACTGCACGCTTTTCAACTTCTGTAACTCCTGACGGTACACCGACTACTACGCGCGGTCTTGAAAATGAATTAGCATTTATAGCTTTCTGAATAAAATATTTCAACATTGCTTGCGTTACGTCGAAATCCGCAATGACGCCGTCCTTCATGGGACGAATTGCAATTATATTTCCCGGCGTGCGCCCAATCATTTGTTTAGCTTCTTCACCAACGGCAAGTACATCGCCGCTGTCACGTTTTATTGCTACTACTGAAGGTTCGCGAAGGACAATTCCTCTGCCCTTGACGTGAACTAGTGTATTTGCCGTCCCAAGATCTATTCCCATATCTCGCGACCCGCCAAACCATCCAAACATTTAAAAAAATTTCTCCCTTCGTTGAGGCGGCGAAATTTTTTGATGGTCATCAAATATGCGCGGTGTACCCTCTTTTAGCTGTGTGGGGAGGAAATCGCGCACTCACCACCTTTAAATATTTTTCGCCCAAAGGCGAACAGGCATAAATGCTGATAAAGCCGCCTTTTTAGCGCAAACATTTTATCACATTTTATTCACTTTGCAAGAAAAAATAATTTTAGCTCATTTTGCAATTTAAAAAAATCCGTCAACCTCTTAAAAAATTCTCTTTCCTAATAAAAACGAATTTGCTATAATGCGTAGCAGTTCAAATTTTTTTATTACAATGTTCAAATTTTTTTTACCATAGGGACTTGAAAATTTAATGCAGAGTGAAGAAAATAAAACGATTCAAAATGATTCAAGGCTGGGATTGTACTTGTCACCAATAACTGTATGGGCATTATCATTCGGTTGCGCGGTAGGTTGGGGCGCATTCGTAATGCCGGGAACAACTTTTTTGCCGATAGCCGGTCCGCTTGGAACTGTGCTTGGTATGGCAGTCGGGGGACTTGTCATGCTTATTATCGGCTACAACTATCACTATATGATGAACCGTTATCCTGACGCGGGCGGTACTTATGCTTACGCAAGAAATGTTTTGGGATACGATCACGGTTTAATAAGTGCATGGTTCCTAATCCTAGTATATATCGCAATTACTTGGGCTAATGCAACTGCCCTGCCTTTGGTTTTCCGAAATTTAATGGGCAACGTTTTTCAATTCGGCTACCTTTATAATCTTGCAGGCTACGATGTTTACTTTGGCGAAGCTATGTTGACGATGGGCGCGTTAATTGTCGGCGGCTTTGTATGTATTCGCGGCGGCAAGGTTGTTTCTTACTTGCAAACTATCTCGGCAATTATACTTTTTAGCGGCGTGACAATAGGATTTATCGCGGCAATGTATGCGCACAGCGGAAATATTTTTGAAATTACTCCGCACTTTTCGCCGACAGATACAACTTTTGGCGCGATATTCGGAATTGCGGTTTTATCTCCTTGGGCATTCGTAGGCTTTGAATCAATTTCGCATGCGACGGAAGAATTTAATTTCTCCGTTAAAAAATCTTTCGCCATACTTTTTACCGCCGTCGTTACAAGCGCAATGGTATACATTTTCCTTGCATTAATGGCGGTTTCAGTTTTGCCGGAAGGATATTCAAGTTGGGTTGAATATATAGGCGACTTAAAAAATCTTGACGGTTATGAAGGATTGCCGACATTTTTTGCGGTTCATTCACTGCTCGGCGAAAAAGGTATGTTGCTTTTATTCGTGACGTTGTTGGGCGCGGTTATAACCGGACTTATAGGAAATTCCATAGCGGCAAGTCGTTTAATCTACGCAATGGCGCGTGATGAGGTCATTACAGAAAAATTTTATAAGCTTGGAAAATTTCAAACACCAAAAAATATTTTCCTCCTGATAATTTTAATGTCATTGCCTATACCTTTTTTGGGACGTACCGCTATAGGCTGGATTGTTGACGTAAATACGATAGGCGCGACGATTGCTTATGCTTATGCCTCAAGTATTGCATTTTACCTTGCGCGTCGAGACGGAAATAAATTTGTTCAAGCTACGGGATTAATCGGAGCGACAATTTCAGTAATTTTCTTCCTCTACTTTATGATACCAAATTTCTGGGCAGTCAGCGCAATGTCGTCCAAATCGTATATGATTTTAATGGGTTGGAGTATTCTCGGCTTTCTCGTCTTTCGTTACGTCTTCTTACGGGACAAGAAAAATCATTTTGGGAAGTCTACGGTTGCATGGCTGTCATTGCTGTTTCTGGTTTTATTTACGTCAACAATGTGGCTTCGTCAAGAGACGCATGACACTACGAAAAATATTTTGAACGATCTCAACGAATACTATATTGAGGAATGGAAAGAACACGGTGTAGAGGTTAGCGATCGTGAAAAAAATGACGCGAAATATTACCTTGAACATGAAATGGAACACGTAAGCTTTTCATTGACGAATTATAATGCTTTTCAAATGTTCCTGATAATCGGTGCTTTGTTTATAATGTTCAGTATTTACAACATGATGACGAAGCGCGAAAAAAATTTGGAGATTAGACGAGTTGAGGCAGAGCAAAGCAGTAAGGCTAAGAGTACTTTCCTTTTCAATATGAGTCATGACATACGCACGCCTATGAATGCGATTATTGGTTACGTAAATCTTGCAAAAAAAGAGCCGGAAACATCGCAAATCGTCAGCGAGTATTTGACGAAAATTGAAGCGTCGAGCGACCATTTACTTGCACTGATTAACGATATTTTAGAAATGAGCCGCATTGAAAACGGCAAAATGGAACTTGAAATTGGCAAGTTTAATTTGGTCAAGACAATGAATGAAGTTCACGACCTTTTTGCGACGCAAATGGAGACGAAAAATTTAACTTACACCGTCAACACTGATGTCACAAACAAAACGGTTATGTGTGACAAAAATCGTTTAAACCGCGTCTTGTTAAATCTTATCAGCAATGCGTTTAAGTTTACGCCGGAGGGCGGCAGTGTTACGGTTACGCTTAATCAGAAGGGCGAACATAACGTATTTGGTGCATACGAATTGCGCGTCAAGGATACCGGAATGGGAATGACGCCTGAATTTGCGGAAAAAGTTTTTGAGGCTTACACTCGCGACCGCACCGTTAATAATATTCAAGGCACGGGCTTAGGTATGGCGATAACTAAAAGCATTGTGGACTTAATGCACGGCACGATTGACGTTAAAACGGAATTTGGCAAAGGCACTGAATTTATTATAAATGTGGAATTTCCGATTGCTGAAGATGAGCCTGAAGTTGAAGAAGAAAATATTTCAGAAGGCGAAGTTGATACGGGAATAGATTTTTCGCATATAAAATTGTTATTGGTTGAAGATATTGAAGTAAACCGCGAAATTGCCGTATTGATTTTAGAAGAATTTGGATTTCAGATTGAGACTGCGGAAAATGGAAAAGAAGCTGTCGACAAAATTGCGGCGTCTAAACCGGGCGAATTTCAGTTGATTTTAATGGATGTGCAAATGCCCATAATGAACGGCTATGAAGCGTCGAGGGCGATACGCGCACTTCCCGATAAAACTTTGTCGTCAATACCGATTATCGCAATGACAGCTAACGCCTTTGCGGAAGATGTACAAAATGCTAAAGATGCGGGAATGAATGACCACGTTGCAAAGCCGCTTGATGTTCCGCAGATGATGGCGACAATTACAAAAGTTTTAGAAAATAAATAACTTGAATTAAAGTAAAAAAATTTTTATCATTTAAATTTACTTTTTCTTTGGCGCAAAGAAAAAGTAACAAAAAGAAACATGTCCGCTGAAATCGCATCCAGCGATTTGCGCGGACGGGCGCACGTCCTTGTGCGCCTCTTTTTTACATTTTTTCAAAAAATCTATTGCACAAAAGTTTCTACAGATAATTTTTTTCCGTCAGTCTTAAATTTTATTAAGCCGTCAATGTCTGTACGAAAAATTTTTGCACCTAAATTTTCAAGCCGCTCTAAAACTTCTGCGCGGGGATGTCCAAAATTATTTCCGTAGCCTACGCAGATAACCGCACATTTCGGATTGACTGCTTGCAGAAATTCTTCACTCGACGAAGTTTTACTGCCGTGATGAGCAACTTTCAACACAGTACTTTTTACGTCAACTCCTTCACGCAACATTTGATTTTCATTTTCTATAATTAAATCGCCCGTTATCAAAAAAGTTATATCGCCGTAACGAATTTTGTAAACGTTAGAAAGTTCATTACCCGTTCCGACATTTGGCGCAAAAATAATTTCCACGTCAACACCGTCAATTTTAAAATGTTCACCAACTTTACCTGCGCGGAGATTGTCCAAAAATTTTTCACTGATTCCGAAAGTCGCCGCATATTCAGATTTAGGTTCACCCGCCGTGATAATTTCATGGACGGGCAATTTTTTTATCACAGCTCCCGCGCCGCCGGAGTGATCCTCGTGCGCATGCGTCAAAAAAATTGCGTCGACTTCCCTAACGCCTTCGTGTTTAAGATACGGCAAGACAACGCGCCCGCCTACGTCAAAAACTTTTTCGCGAACGCCGCCTGTATCGAAGATTAAACATTTCCTATTCGGCGTCAAAACTACAACGCAATCACCTTGTCCAACGTCAACAAAACTAATTTCAAGTTCGCCGCTCGTCCGAAAGTTAAAAATCAAAACAATTATCATCAATAAAAAAATTTCTGCGCGACGAAAAATTATTGCAAGATAATAAACAAATCCTGCTCCCAATCCCAACGTCGGAACTTGAATTGCGCTGAATGGAATTTTCGCGAATAGTCGATTAAGTTCCGCGCCTATGCCGAAAATTAACGCTTCAAAGATAAATACTAATTTCCCCAATATAGGGATTATCCACGCGCTTGAACCAATTAAAATTCCTACGACGATGATAAGTTCCAAAATCGGAAGTACAAAGATGTTGGATAAAATTGAACTCAACGAAATTTGATTGAAGTACCAAATTATTATAGGCAGGCTTGCAATCTGCGCGGAAAGCGTAATTGATATTGGCAATGAAAAAAATCTCGGCAAGCGGTACATTAAAATTCTTAAGTCGTCTGCCAAGTATATTAGCCCTGCCGTCGCACTGAAACTTAATTGAAAAGTTATGTCGAAGATTAACAGCGGCTTGACGATTAACATTAAAAGCGCGGTCAACGTCAAAAGTCTTGCGCCGATTGCTTCAACTTCAAGCGCGGTTGCCGTGAAAACTAAAATTCCCATTATCGCCGAACGTATAACTTGCGGCAACATTCCCGAAAGTAAAGTATACGTTCCTATAACGAAAATTCCCAACGCCAAAGTTAATCTGCGCGAGAATCTTAAAGTTTTGCACAGCCACGCTACAGCCATTGCTAATATGCTCATATGCGAGCCGCTGACTGACAAAATATGGACAATGCCTGTTGTCTGAAATTCTTCTACAAGTTCAGGATTTAATCCCGCATAGCCGCCGAATAGCATTGCGAAAATTGCCGCCGCGTCTTCAGCAGACATAACGCTTGCCATTGCCGCGCGGTAGTGTTCACGAATTGCCGCAATAAATCTTAAAAATTTCGTCCAAAAATTTCCTTCAACAGGTTCAATTTCAATTCCGTTTTTGCCTGCAGACATCCGCGCAGTTATGCCGTCCGATTTTAGCCGCGTTACGCCGTCAATCTGTCCGGGATTTTTATAATTGGTAATAAGTTTTAAATTTCCCTCCGCGCTGACTTTATCGCCGATTCGAGGAAATTCAAAATTACCTTCATGATTATACGTCGTCAAAATCATTGCGCCGCAAGTTGGAGTATCGACGCCTTTAACTTTGACTGATTCAACGTCAACCACAAGCCGCATTTGATACATATCATTGGACATAAATTTTGTGGTCGGATCTTCGCGTACAATTCCAGTAACATTGATGCTTTGTCCCGCAAATTTTGAAATGTCATTAGGCGGCAAAATGTCAACGCTGTTAAATCTCATTGTGCCGATTGCGAAAAAAATTATTACGCCGATGATTTTAGCTGTGACTGAAAAATTTTTCTTCCACGTTACGATGATTGCGCCCACCGATGACGCCGCGCAGATTAATACGAAAGTTTTTAACGGCGGATGAAAATATTCCGCAAAAATAATGCCCGTCGCCAATGCGGCAAGCATACAATTTAAAACTGTATTTGAGATTTTTATTTTCATTTCAAAAAAGTTTACCTATTTAATTTTTCATTGTCAATCATTTAGTTTTTAATTTTGTCGAAGTGTGATATAATGCCTTAAAAAATTTTCGGAGCGATTTATATGCAGTACGAAAGAATTTTAGCACTCGGCGACATTCACGGGCGATTTGACAGATTATCCTCCGTCTTCAACAAATTAAATTTCGATACAGAAAAAGATTTTCTGATTTTGTTGGGCGACTACATAGACAGAGGCAACGAAAATTTACATTGCCTTCAATGGGCTATGCAGATTAGCAAGTTGCCGAACATCGTGGCTCTGCGCGGCAATCACGAACAGATGATGCTGTATTACTATTTAATGGGTACTTACGAATCAACAATTTGGTTGCCTAACGGCGGCAATCGTACTAAGGCGGAAATGGACGAATGGCTTAAACACGACCCCGACTTCCTCAAGCGAGCTTTACAATTTATCGACAAGCGACCTTATTACTACCAAACTTTTATTGAAGGGCAGGAATATATTTTTTGTCACGCGGGACTTAAGCCGGGCATTTCGTTGGAAAATCAAACCGTTGAATCAATTCTTTGGATACGCGAAGAATTTTATAACGGCTACAACGGCACGGCGGAAGTTGTTGTAGGACATACTCCGACGCCTTATCTCGGAAATGTGCCGGGCGTAAAAATTAAGGATAGATATTACCCTGTACGTTTGCCGAATAAAATTACGATGATTGATACGGGTTCATTTTTGCCGAGTGGAAGAATTTCTTGCATTGACGTTATCAGCGGGCAAATTTGGCAGAGCGACAACTAAGGGATTGTTGGCAAATTCCAACTTGATAAAAATTTTTATTTATTAGAATTACTTTTTCTTTTGGCGCAAAAGAAAAAGTAACAAAAAGAAAACAGTCCGCTGAAATCGCATCCGGCGATTTGCGCGGACGGGCGCACGTCCTTGTGCGCCTCCTCTATGCTGACTTTTCCAAAAAAAATTACAGGAGGAATAAACTTGCAGGAACTTTTGAAACGTATGCATGAGTGGATGTCGGCTTATATGAAAAGTTTTTACACTGACGACGAAGAAGTTCAAAACGGAATTTTGATTAAAGAAAAACATACGGGCTACGTTACGGCAAATTGTATCGCGCTTGCCAAAAATTTAAATCTTTCACAGCATGACGTTGAGCTTGCCGAGATTATCGGATTGTTTCATGACGTTGGAAGATTTTATCAGTATAAAATTTATAAAACTTTCAATGATGCGCAGTCCGAAGATCACGCCGAACTTGCTTTGAAAGTTATCGACCAATTAGAATTTTTCAACGAGCTTGACAGAAATGATTACGACGTTATGAGATTCGCAATTCAAAATCATAACAAAAGAACTGTTGCGCCAACCGATGATAAACGTAAAATTCTTTTTGCCAAGCTGATTCGTGACGCAGATAAACTTGATATTTATCGTGTACTTGAACCGTATTTCGCGCAGGAAAATGCCGATAAAATGCCTAACTTTATAACCGGGCGCGATCCTAATATCAGCCCTGATTTTATAAAAAATTTTGTCGAAGGTGAGCAGGCAGATTATAGAAAAATTCGTACCAACGGAGACAGAAAAATTGTTCGGCTTATGTGGATTTATGATATTAATTTTAAGTGGACAATGGAAAAAATTTTGGAGCGCGGCTACATTGAAAAGATTGTAGAAAATCTGCCTATTGACGAAAATATTGCTAAAGGTGTTCAACTTCTGCGTAAACACGTTGAAAAAATTCTTAACGCTTAAACCGGCTATAAAGAGTCAAGAAGAAATTGGAACATAATGTTTGTTGTCACGCATAACAGCAAAAATAATAGAAAACATTTTACGACCAATGTGACCTATGGTAGTTAAATGTTCTTTACATTCAGCACGTTTCTTCTCAAAAAAAGAGTGAAGAACAGGGGCTTTAGAAGAGGCGACGGAAGAAGCACATTTAACAAACGCCAACGTGAGATTTTTAGATTATAATCACATTCAGTTGCCGAAATTGGGAAGAATCAGATTTAAAGGCTCGACAAAGAGATTGAAAAAACTTTTTGAAATGGACAAGCAACACGAAGTCAGGATAGGAACATTGACAATAAAGAGAGACGGTTGCGGAGATTATTATGTATCAATGCAACTTGCAAGCGACGAACCTTTTATAAGAACTTTACAATATACAAGCAGTAAAATTGGAATAGATTTGAATTTATAAAATTTTTATGCTGATTCATTTGGAAATATTATCGATAATCCGAGATATTACAAGTCGGCAAAAACGCGGTATAAACGCCGCGAAAAATATATTGAATAGGGCTCTACAGTCCGTTTGACAACTTGCGGACTAAAATGGCTTTGGTAATTAGCCGACCTATGCTCCTATTGAAAAGTTGGAGTAAGTCAGCCGTATCTAAGCAAATTGAGGTTTCACTCCTCAATCTTGCGACTTTAGTCGCTAGTAATTGACATCGTAAGCCATATCAACAACGAAAAAACGTTAACGGCACAATTTACCGAAAAGCGGAGAAAAGCCCCCTGCTTTAGCTGTTGGGATGAAAGCCGAAAAAAATTGCATTGTAAAAAAATTTCAAATATAATAGAAGAAAACTTTTTAGTGAGAGCAACAGAAGTTTCACAATAACGCCCGAAACGGACAACATCGGCGATAATCAGATCATCAACGACATCATTCTTAATTTTCGAATGTACATATTGCGTAAAGCATCAGATTGAATGGGATTGATAACGTGAATAGTATGATTATCTTGACGAAGATGAGCGTAGAGATTAAACCAATAATGTCCGATTGCTTCCATAGTAAAAACAAAATTGCCGTCAAGTTTTCTGACTGAATCCATAAGTTTGTTGTAGCCGTCATGAGAATTGGAAAAGCGGAGTTTTTTAAGAACAACTTTATCGGAATCATCAATAATATCGGCTTCATGGAAATGTTTGGCAATGTCAATACCTACAAAATACATAAAAACAACTCCAATTGCGGACAAATCTCTGAGGACTATGGAGCAAAACCTGTTACGGGATAAGAAGATGCTACTTCATCCGGCTCATTATTGCAAATTCATAGGTCAGAGTCTTCACTCTAAACAAAGTGGACAGTACCACAAGGAAGAAAAAGAATAATGTTGTCCATATGGATTATATCTAAATATTAACAATTCTAATATCTAAAATTTAAACATATGATAACAGGAGGAAAAAATTTTTGGGACTTACATATTCTTACGGAATTATCGACTTTTTCAAAGAATCTTGGCAAGGAAATTTTTCTGAAAAATCTTTGCTTATGCTCGGCAAGCTAACCGTATTTAACGTAACAAAATACGATCTGTTTGCAACTGCTAAGAAATTGGGTGTACAGCTTGACTATAAACTTTTGAAAGCATCCGCTATCGACGGAGGAGGTGTAGACAGTTACTCGCTCTTCCGAGCATTAGGATTTAGCGAAGTGCATGCAATGGATATTTCCTCGTATGAAAATGCTGATATAATTTTCGATTTAAACGATCACGAATTGCCCAACGAACTTAAAAACAGCTTCGACTACATTCTGGACGGTGGCACAACTGAACATGTCTTCGACTATCCGCAGGTTTTACGGAATATCGTAAATATGTTAAAGGTTGGAGGAAAAATTTTTCATTACATCCCAACATTCGGTTGGACTAATCACGGTTATTACTCATTGTCTCCTTCACTGTTGGCGGATTTTTATCAATCTAATGGTTTCCTCGTAGAAGAATTAAATATTATCTTCAAAAAAAAATCTCCTACGTCGAATCATTCTTTGAAAAATAATTTAGCCTCGATTCCAGATTACAGAGTTTATAATATGCGTGATCCCGAAGATTTAGAAGGCTACAGCGGTCTTTTACGTTGTATCGCGCAAAAACTTCGTCATCAAGAAATTATTTCAACTCCTAAACAAGATTTTTGGTACGGTTTAACGGAAATTGATTTACTCAGGGAAGTTTGGGGAGTCGATTCTGGAATTGAAAATAGGGACGCTGCGATAGGTATCTTTGGTGTCAACGATTTAGCAAAGTTATTTCTTGAAATTTTGAGAAGCCATCCCGCCTTCGATGATAATAAAATTAAAGCGTTTTTTGTAGATAAAACACCTAATCGAGGACAATTATTTGAAAGTTATCCCGTAGTGTCGATTTCAGAGATTTTGAGTTGGAGATTGAACGCTATTTTCTTAGCGACATTCGACAGGAGAGTTTACGACACATTCCAACCTCTAATAGCACAAAATATCAAAGTAATTTCTCCTGAAGCATATAAAGTTTTTTCTAATATGTAATTTTTTAAAGGTGGTGATTGCATGACGATTGAAGGCGTCGAAGTCAAAATTATGGGGCTGGACGATTTCACGGAGCAGGAAGCGCAAAAATATATTGATTACGTTAAAGAGCGCGTCGAAGATCCGTTGAAAAGTATCGAAGTCAAACTTTGCGACGACGGAAAAGTTGACGTGGATTACACGTTGCAAGGCGAAAAGTTTGAACGTATCAGAAGAATCACGGGTTATCTCACTGGTGACGTTTCAAGCTGGAATGACGCTAAACGTTCCGAAGAATCCGAGCGCGTTAAACATAACGTGTTCGCGTGATTCTAGGTTCATAACCAAAAAATTTCCTCCCACAAAATCTTTTTGTAGCGGAGGATTTTTAATTGCGCAGTAAAAAATTATTTCCAATTTCAAAATGTTTCGTGTATAATACGAACAAATTTAAAAATCTGAAACAGAGGGGAAACTTATGAAGTTTAAAAAAATTCTTAGTGTGTTGGCAGTGGGTGCTTTAGCCGCTACACTCTTCACGGGTTGCGGCGGTTCCAACAATCAGTCCGAAAAGGATATTAGAATTGGTATGATTAGCACACTCAACGCCAGTGAACAGAAAGTTGACGAAATTCTTAAGACTGTCAGTAAAAAATCTAATGTCAAAGTTATTAATCATACCACGACGTTTTACAAAGACCTTAGCACTTTGCAAATGGGTTTAGAATCGGGCAGTGTCGACGAAATAAGTACTTATAATTGCGTTGCCAATTACCTCATGAATAAAAATTCTAAGTTTGAGATTGTTCCTGATCATGGCATGAAACTTTCGGATGAATTTTGCTTTGCGATGCTCAAAACAAATGATAGCTTGATGAAAGAAATCAATAAAGCCCTTGCAGATATTAAGAAAGACGGCACACTTGATAAATTAATTAAAGAATATATTACTGACGCGAAAGCTGATGATCCGCCCGCTGTCGAAATGCCGAAATTTTACGGCGCAGATACGATTAAAGTTGCTGTAACTGGTGACCTTCCGCCGCTTGACTTAATTACAGCTAATGGTAAACCTGCAGGATTTAATACCGCTTTGCTTGCCGAAATTGGAAAACGTCTTAACAAAAATATCGAAATTATTGACATTGAAGGTGACGCTCGTGCCGCCGCACTTAGCTCCGGCAAGGCTGATGTAATTTTCTGGGCAATTCTCCCCGTAGATGAAAGCAGACCAAAAGATATAGATACGCCGGAAGGTGCAGTACTTTCTGATCCGTACTTTAAAGATGAAATTACCCATCTCAAGCTTAACCAATAATTTCTTAGTCGGAGGAAAAATATTTTGAGAAAAATTTTTTCTATTCTTTCCGCATTGATGATTATCAGTTTAATGTTGACAGGTTGCGGCGATAATTCTGATAAATCAAATGCAAAAATTGGAATGCTTAAACACTTAAACGCCAGCGAGGAAGAATTTAACAATTTTACGAAAAAAGTTTCCGATACTTTTTCGCTGAATATGACTTCTTATAATCCCGTCTTTTATGACAATCTCAATTCAATGTTAATGGGATTGGACTCCGGAGAAGTTAAAGTTATCAGCACTTACGATTGTGTAGCAAGGTATCTTGTAGCGAATAATCCTAAATATGAGATTATGAAAAACGACACTTTAGAATTTATTGACGCATTTTGTTTCGCCATGCTTGAAGAAGATATTCAGCTTAAAAGTGATGTTGACAAGTTCATTAATGAGATTAGGAGCGACGGCACACTTGCCCGCCTGACAAAGGAATATATTACCGACGTTAAAGGTAATAATCCTCCTCCATCCGTAGAAATGCCGCATTTTGACGGCGCAGATACAATTAAAATTGCCGTAACGGGAGATTTACCTCCGCTTGATATGGTGCTTGCTGACGGGACGCCCGCAGGTTTCAATACGGCATTGATTGCTGAACTTGGTAAACGTCTCAATAAAAATGTCGAGATAATTAACATTGACAGTTCGGCGCGTTCATCTGCTCTCATGAGTGATAGAGTTGATTTGATTTTCTGGGCGATTGTTCCGGTAAGTGAAATTATTCCTGCCAACGCTGATAAACCTGATGGTACGGTACTTTCGACGCCGTATTATCGCGCAAGAATTGTTCACGTAAAACGTCAATAACTCACCGCCTAAAGAGTCATGGGCTTTTCCAGCTCTTATTGCTAGCCTTTGTTTTAGGGACGAGGGAAGGAAAAAATTCTATTCCCTGTTCCCTAGTCCCTCACAACTACGTTATTATCGTTACCACACCTACGGACGATGCTCTAATCTGTAGCTCTGTGCAGACTCTGTAAACAGTTCTGATGAGTAGGAACAGTCAACCTAATGTGGTCGTTTACTACAAGCGATTATAACATTGGCGAAGGGCAACGGAGGGATGAAACTTGAGAGTATTCATCAAATCTATGCGAGGTAAAAATTTAATGC
>JAFZIV010000049.1 GCA_017554235.1 Selenomonadaceae bacterium | reverse complement strand
TTTGCCTTTGAAAGTGCTCAGAAAAAATTCTTCATTGAGAATACGTACACACAAGAAAAAACTCGGACGCAGCATAGATGAGCGAGCAGAAAGCGTAAACGAGCGTGAAGAGTTCGGGCATTTGGAATGCGATTTAATTGTCGGCAAAATCTCCGATGATGATGTTATTTTAAATATCGTAGAAAGGAGGACGCGATATTCTTTTGTATACAAGTTGGCGGATAAAAAAGTTTCGTCCGTTATGAAGGCTTTAGACGATTTCAGAAATTTATTCGGTGAAAGTTTTAACAAAATATTTCACACGATAACCACCGACAACGGCAGCGAATTTTCATCTCTTGCGGAACTCGAAAAAATATCGAAAATTCTCGTGTACTTTGCTCATCCCTACTCTTCGTGGGAAAAAGGAAGTGTGGAAAATCTTAACGGACTCTTACGCAGATTTATTCCGAAAGGCAAATCTATTAGAGATTTTTCCGCCGAATACATTTCAAAAGTTGTTTTTTGGGCAAATTCGATGCCAAGAAAAATTCTTCAATATGCCACAGCTGAGGAATGCTTTTTATTGGAATTAAAATCTGCATTGATTGAATAATATTTTTCAAGGTGTTCAACTTATTCTTGCAATTCGCCTCGGCTTGCTAAGTTAAAATTTTTTTATTTCAAAGCATCAGTCATAGTTTTGACAAATTGTCCAACTTTTTCTGCTGAATTTTCTCCGTATTTTTCTAAAATTTTTATTATCGCTGAACCTACTATGACGCCGTCCGCAAATTGCGACATTTTTTTGGCTTGTTCAGGCGTCGAAATTCCAAATCCTATTGCACATGGAATTTTTGTATTTTCGCGTACAATTTTTATAATCGGCTCAAGGTCTGTTTTTATTTCATTCCGCGTTCCCGTAACGCCTAAACTTGATACGATATACAAAAATCCCTCCGCTTCTGATGAAATTTTTGCAATTCGATTTTCTGATGTCGGCGCAATCATCGAAAGTAAACTTACTCCAAATTTTTTACACGTCGGCAGAAATTCTTCTTTTTCTTCAAAAGGTAAATCCGGCAAAATTATCCCGTCAATTCCAATTTCTGCGCATTTCGACAAAAATTTTTCCGCGCCGTATGCAAAAATTACATTAGCATAAGTCATAAACACCAACGGAATTTTTACATCTTTACGCAAATCTTTTACAAAATCAAAAATTTTTTCCGTCGTAACTCCTGAACTTAATGCGCGTAAATTTGCCCCTTGAATCGTAGGTCCTTCTGCTGTCGGGTCTGAAAACGGTATCCCTAACTCAATTAAATCTGCGCCATTTTTTACCATTTCGCGCACACAAGCCGCCGTCGTTTCCAAATTTGGGTCTCCGCAAGTTATAAACGGTATAAAAACTTTTTTATTTTCAAATGCTTTTTCTATTTTATTCATCAAATTCACTCCAAAATTTTTTTATTTCCAAAAGTCATTAAAAATTTTTTCATAATGCCTTGATTTTAAAATTTCAGGCAAATCTATTACTGAAGGAAATTCTTCAGCAATTTCTATGCAAAGATTTTCAATCAATTTATCACCAATAATTTTTGAAAATTTTCCTCGCAATGCTTTTTCATACCAATCAATTAAATTTTTTTCTGTGATAATACTTTGAATTTTACTTTTCCAGCCGATTTGATTTAGTAATGATAAAATAATTTTTTGCTCCGCGTCTTTACAAACAATTATGATTTTATCGCTCGAAATATTTCCGACAATATCTTCAGCTAAATTTTCATCTAAACTTAAATGTTTTATCTGAATCGCAACGCCGAAATTTGAATACATATCAAGTCCTCTGTCAGCCGCATTTGTCACGCCGACACGAAAAATTTTTGCGTCTTGAATGTAGACAGGATGCAAAATATCCAAATTCATAACTTTTTTTGAAAAATCTTCAAAATCACTCAAAATATAAAAATTTTTTTCTTCAATAGAAATTTCAATTTTTACTTGCAACAATTCAGACAAAACAGAAAAAAGCGCGTAAACCACGATTTCATAAATTTTATCAATACTTCTACGCAAGCCCGGCTCATTCCAAAATGAATTTATAAATTTTTCGACGCTGAAATTTTCTTTCGTAGAATTTTCACAATAATTCAAAGCATTTTCAAGTTGATTATGTTTTCCGATAAATTTTTTATAAATGTAAGCCTCGACTACGCCGAAGGTTTTTAAATTTTCATCACTCAAAATTTTTAAAATTTGTGGCGGAATGGCATTCCCATTAAATAAATCATCTTGAAATCGCGCACTGCTTGTACATTTTCTGCCGAGCAGTTGAATTGTAATTTCATCGCGCCATTTTTTGCTTTCATTCCTGTACTCTTCCAAATTCAACGGATTTATACTTTTTTCTGTGCGGATTTTATATAAAATTTCTGCAATTTGTATCGGTTTATAAAAATGCACGCGAGATTTTGAAATAATCTTGTCCAAAGAATTTTTTGCGTCAAATTTCGTCATAATTTTTTCTCCACTTAAAATTCTTCAACGCTGAAATCATATTTTCTGCAATAGCTTTCACAACAGGAATTGAAACAGAATTTCCGCATTGATGTTTAACTTTTCCATAAGGTAAATTTATTTGAAAATTTTCAGGAAAACCTTGAAGACGAAGCATTTCTCTTTCAGTCGGGCGACGTTCGTCATTTATCAAAATATAATTTGCCGATGCTCCTGCCCGAAGTGCCGAAGAATAGGGATGAGGAGTGATTGAACCTGCAATATTTTCATGAGAAATATAAGGACGCGGATAATCTTTATTTTTCAATCTTGCAAGTCGCGAATTTTTTATTTCTTCACGAACAAAATATTTTTTATCAACATTTTTTTCAAGAATATCTGATAAAGTTAAACAATTTTCTTTTGCAATTGGCTGTGGAAATTCAAAAAAAACATTCTCTAAAAATCCTGCAATAAAAATTCTCTCACGCTTTTGAGGAAGTCCGAAATCCAAAGAATTTAAAATTTTTGAATGAATGTTATAGCCAAGTTCTTTTAAATGCTCGTAAATGATTTTAAAAGTTTTTCCGTTGTCGTGACTTTTAAGATTTTTTACATTTTCCAGCAAAAATGCGGCAGGTTTTTTATATTTTAAAATTCTTTCAATCTCAAAAAAAAGCGTTCCGCAAGTTTCATTTTCAAAACCTTCCTGCTTTCCGATAATTGAAAAAGATTGACAAGGAAAACCTCCGAGCAAAATATCAAAATCGGGGATATTTTTTGCAGAAATTTTTGTAATGTCTCCTGCAGGACGTTCACCAAAATTTTTTTCGTAAGTGTCGCAGGCAAATTTATCAATTTCTGAAGAAAAAATACATTTTCCGCCAACTTTTTCAAAACCTAAACGCAAGCCGCCGATTCCACAAAACAAATCAATAAATTTAAAATTTTTCATAAATCCCAATCTACTCCGCGATATTTGGCAACTGACGCACAGTCTTTATCACCGCGTCCTGAAATTGTTATCACGATAATTTTATTTTTATTTAAAGTGGGCGCAAGTTTTTTCGCATAAGCCACAGCGTGAGCTGACTCAATCGCAGGAATTATTCCTTCAACTTTCGATAAATATTCAAAAGCTTTAACCGCTTCTTCATCAGTTATCGGAAAATATTCTGCGCGTCCAATGTCGTGTAAATATGCGTGTTCAGGACCAATGCCGGGATAATCCAATCCTGCAGAAATTGAATAAACCGGCGCAATTCCTCCAAATTCATCTTGACAAAAATAACTTTTCATTCCGTGAAAAATTCCTTGCCGACCAGTCGCAATCGTCGCCGCAGTTTCAAAAGTATCGACGCCGCGTCCTGCCGCCTCGCAACCAATTAATTTTACGTCTTTATCCTCAATAAAATTCCAAAAACTTCCAATCGCATTTGATCCGCCGCCTACGCACGCAATCACATAATCAGGCAATTTTTTTTCAATTTTTAAAATTTGCGCCTTAATTTCTTTTGAAATCACCGATTGAAAATCGCGGACAATCGTCGGGAAAGGATGCGGACCCATTACAGAGCCTAAACAATAATGCGTGTCTGCAATTCTGCGCGTCCATTCTCGAAAAGTTTCGCTTACCGCGTCTTTTAAAGTTTTTGTGCCACTTTTTACTGAATTTACTTCTGCGCCCAATAATTTCATTCTGTAAACATTCAAGGCTTGGCGTTTCGTATCTTCCTCGCCCATAAAAATTACGCATTCCATATTGAAAAGCGCGGCTGCTGTAGCTGTTGCAACTCCATGCTGACCTGCGCCTGTTTCAGCAATTAAACGAGTTTTGCCCATTTTTTTGGCAAGTAACGCTTGACCGAGAACATTATTTATTTTATGCGATCCTGTATGGTTTAAATCCTCGCGTTTTAAATAAATTTTTGCGCCGCCCAAATCTTCAGTCATTTTTTTAGCAAAGTATAATCTTGACGGTCTGCCTGCATATTCATTAAAAAGTTTTTCCAATTCTGCATTAAAATTTTCATCATTTTTAAATTTTTCGTAGGCTTGTTCAAGCTCAATTACAGCATTCATCAAAGTTTCGGGAATATATTGCCCGCCGTAAATTCCAAAACGCCCTTTTGGATTAGTCATTTAAAATTCTCCTCTAACAATTTTTACAAATTCACGCATTTTATTTTTATCTTTCAGTCCGTCCGTTTCAATCCCGGAACTGACATCAACTGCAAAAGGTTTTAAAAATTTTATCGCGTCGCTAACATTTTCAAGATTTAATCCGCCTGCCAAAAAATATTTTCGACTGAAATTTTTCAAAATCTGCCAATTAAAAATTTTTCCGTCACCTGCGCCGCCGTCCAATAAAATAAAATCTGCTGAACTTTTTTCCGCAATTTTTAAATCGTCAGCAGTTTGAATTTTAAACGCTTGAATAATTTTTTTGTCAGTAAAATTTCTAAGCGAATCAATATATTTTTCATCTTCCGAGCCGTGCAGTTGAATCACGTCGATAATATTTTTATTCGCCAATTCAGAAATAACTTCAATTTTTTCATTGACGAACACGCCGACCGCAGAAATTTCTTTACGCAAAAACTTTTTCAATTCGGCGGCTTTTTCCTGCGTGACATATCGACGACTTTTTTTGGCAAATACAAAGCCGATAAATTCAGGAAAAATTTCATTTGCAACTTGAATATCCTCAACGCGGCTTAAACCGCACAATTTTATTTTTGTCATATCGCTTTAAACTCCGACAAAATTTTTTTCTTGTCAGTCGCTCTCATCAAAGTTTCGCCGATTAAAACTGCGTCTGCACCGATTTTTTTTAACGTTGCAACGTCCGCAGAAGTTTTTACGCCGCTTTCAGCAACAAAAATTTTATCTGCAGGAATAATTTCACGAAGTCGCGCGGCATTTGAAAAATCTACGGAAAAATCTTTTAAATTTCGATTGTTCACGCCGATAATTTTTGCTCCTGCCGAAATTGCAGATTTTATTTCTTGTTCATTGTGAGTTTCAACCAACGCAGATAAATTTAATTCATCGCAGATTTTCAAAAATTTTTCAATCGTCGCCGTGTCTAAAATCGCACAAATCAATAAAACTGCGTCTGCGCCTAAAAATTTTGCTTGATAAATTTGGTATTCGTCAACCGTAAAATCTTTTCGCAACATTGGCGTTAAAACTTTTTGGCGAATCTCTGTAAAAATTTTGTCACTGCCTAAAAAATATTTCGGTTCAGTCAAGCAAGAAATACCATCTGCGCCAGCCGCTTGATATTCTTCGGCAATTTCGACGTAAGGAAAATTCTCTGCGATAATTCCTTTTGACGGCGAGGCTTTTTTAACTTCGCAGATAAATGACAAATATTTTTTCTGAAGAGCCGCCAAAAATTTTTTACCGTCTGAAACAGAATTTTTTGCAAGATTTTTCATTTCATCGCGCGAAATTTTTTTCATATCATTTTCGACGCGAATTTTTGCATAACTGGCTATTTCATCCAAAATGCTCATTAAAACACCTCAAAAAATTTTTTCATTCCATTTCCCAATCACAACAAAAATACTTCCAAGAATAAACTTTTAAACCGTAATTTTTTAAAATGTTGTAAACTGATTCAAAAATTTTTAAAACATTATTTTCTTGTTCCATTATAGTTTTTTTTAATGATGAATAAAAATGAGAATTTTCACTGAGAAGAATTTTAGCCTCAGAATTTTCATCTAAATCATGCTGACTAATGTTTAAACAAGAAATTTTCTTGCCAAGAAAATTAAAGTCATGATATGCTCCATCATCTGAAAGATTATCTATGTTTTTAGGAAGTTTATCAATCAAATTTTTTTGTTCAATTAAAATTTTTTTTAAATCTTCTACAACCGACATTGGAATAATAATTTTTTTTGATTCAATAACTTTTGATTCAGAAAAGTTGCTACCAATTATATTCGTTTTATAACGAACAGTTCCTTTACTATAAACGTTAAAATAAAATTCTTCACTAACGCCACAATGTATAAAGACAGGAGAACATTTATATCCAAAAATAATTTCTGCCAAAATTTTTCACATCCGAAAATTTTTTAATCAGCCGTTGCTAAGTTTTATAAAATCTTCCAAAGTTTTTTGAGCTTTACCGCTGTCAATTAAATTTTTAGCAAGTTCGACACCTTCAGCCATATTTGGAACTTTTTCAGCTATATAAAGAGCCGCGCCTGCATTTAATAAAACTGCGTCGCGTTTAGCAGATTTATCTTCGCCGGACAAAATTTTTCTTGTAATTTCTGCGTTTTCTTGAGGATTTCCGCCGACAAGTTCAGATTTATTACAAATTTTCATTCCAAAATCTTCAGGCGAAATTTTATAATTTTTGTACCAACCATCGCGAAATTCAGAAATTGAAGTTGGTGCGCTCATGGAAATTTCGTCAAGTTTATCCATTCCGTAAACGACCATGCCGCGTTTAACTCCCAAGCCTATCAAAACTTTTGTCAGCGGATTTAATAAATATTCATCATAAACGCCAAGAAGTTGCATTTTGGGCGACGCAGGATTTGTTAAAGGTCCAAGAATATTGAAAACTGTGCGAAAACCTAATTCTTTACGAATTGCGCCAACATATTTCATTGCCGTGTGATATTTCTGCGCGAAGAAAAAACAAATTCCGACATTTTCTAAAAGTTCAACGCAATCATCAGGTTCAATCAAAATATTTACGCCGAGTGCTTCAAGACAATCAGCTGTACCGCATTTTGAAGACGCGGCACGATTACCATGTTTAGCAACTTTTACGCCGCCCGCTGCTGCAACAATCGCGGCAGTCGTAGAAATATTAAAACTATGCGCATTATCTCCGCCCGTGCCGACAATCTCGAAAATTTCAAGATCTTTTGTATCAACTTTCATCGCGTGACTTCTCATCGCGGCGGCGCAACCTGCAATTTCATCTGCCGTTTCAGCTTTTGCACTTTTTGTTGACAATGCCGCTAAAAATGCCGCGTTTTGTGTCGGCGACGTTTTACCCGTCATAATTTCATTCATAGAATCAAATGCTTCTTGATAAGTCAAATCTTCTTTGTTAGTAATTTTTATGATAGCCTCTTTAATCATTTTTTAAACCTCCAAAAAATTTTTTAAAATAATTTTACCATACGGTGTCAAAATACTTTCTGGGTGAAATTGAACGCCGAAAGTTTTAAAATTTTTATGTTCGACAGCCATAATTTCGCCGTCAGAAGTTTTTGCGATAACTTTCAAACATTCAGGCAAAGTTTTTTCATCAGCCGCCAATGAGTGATAACGTCCGACCAAAAATTTTTTCGGACAACTTTTAAAAATTTCTGATTCATTATCGCAAATAATTTCAGATTGTTTGCCGTGCATAAGTTTTTTTGCGTAAGTAATTTTTGCGCCGAATGCTTGACAAATCGCTTGATGACCGAGACAAACTCCAAAAATTGGAATTTTATCAAAAAAATTTCTTACCACGTCCAAAATAATTCCTGCGTTTTCAGGTCTGCCGGGACCGGGCGATAAAATTATTTTTTCAGGCGAAATTTTATTAATTTCTTCGACGGAAATTTTATCATTGCGGACGACTTTTATTTCAGAATTTATTTCGCCGACAAGTTGAAACAAGTTATAAGAAAAACTGTCGTAGTTATCAATCAACAAAATCATTCAATCCACCTCCTCCGCAATTTTTAACGCAGTCAAACAAGCCTTCGCCTTATTCAAACATTCTTCAAATTCTTTTTCAGGAACAGAATCCGCGACAATTCCCGCGCCGCTACGCACAAAAATTTTCCCATTCTTTTTGTAAATAATCCTAATCGCAATGCAAGTGTCCATATTTCCCGTAAAATCTATGTAACCAATCGCGCCGCCGTAAATCCCACGTTTATTATTTTCAAGTTCAGAAATAATTTCACACGCGCGAATTTTGGGCGCACCCGACAAAGTGCCTGCAGGCAAAACCGCTTCAATCGCATCGAGTGCATCAAAATTATTTCTAATTTCGCCGCGAACAATCGAGCCTATGTGCATAACGTGCGAAAATTTTTCAATTTGATGAAGTTTTTCAACCTGAACGCTACCGAACTTTGAAATTTTTCCTAAATCATTTCTGCCCAAATCTACAAGCATATTATGTTCTGCAAGTTCTTTTTCATCAGATAATAAATCTTTTTCTAAAATTTCATCTTCGGCAAAATTTTTTCCGCGCGGACGAGTTCCTGCAAGTGGGAAAGTATGTAAAATTCCGTTTTCAAGTTTAACCAAAGTTTCGGGACTTGCTCCGGCAACTTCCATATCAGTTCCTGAAAAATAAAACATATACGGCGAAGGATTTATTGTCCGCAAGACTCTGTAAGTATTCAACAAACTTCCTTCAAACTGCGCGGCAAGACGATTCGACAAGACAATTTGAAAAATATCTCCTTCGTAAATATAATTTTTTGCACGCTCAACCATTTCGCAATAATCTTTTTTGTCAAAAAGCGGAGTAATTTCTCCTAAAAGTTTTGCCTGCGGTTCAGAAAATTTTTTACCGTTCAAAATTAAATCTTTTATTTTATATAATTCTTCGACGGCATTTTTATAATTTTCCTCTAAATTTTCTGTCGGCATATTTACGATTAAAATAATTTTTTGTCGGAAATTGTCAAAGGCAATAACTTTATCGAACAACATCAAATCAACATCTTGAAAATTTTCTTCGTCATCAAGATTTTTTTTCAAAGTCGGTTCGGAGTAGGATAAATAATCGTAAGCGAAATAACCTACTAGTCCGCCGGTAAATGTCGGCAAATTTTCCATTCGAGGACTTGTATAATTTTTTAAAATTTCGCGGATTTTTTCAGAAGGATTATCAGTAAAAAATTTTTCATCATCTATTGTCATATTTCCCTTAGTACAAGTTATGCAAAGTTTCGGATCAAAACCCAAAAAAGTATAACGTCCCCATTGTTCTTTTTCTGCAACAGATTCAAGCATATAACAGTGAATAGAAACATTTTTTAAAATCCTTAAAACTTCTATCGGAGTACAAATATCAGAAAAAAGTTCGCAACTGATGGGAACGTTTTTGAATTCACCTGCCGAAATAATCTTTTTGAGTTCAGCCAAATTTGGTTTAATCTTCATGGTTCATCCTTTCTATTAGCTTAAAAAGAATTTTAGTGATTGAAATATATCAAAAACGTAATGATATGTCAATGTAGAATGGTTATACATCAGACAATTTAACAGGCTAAAAATATCAATTCGCCGAAACGCGATACACTTTTTTTCATTAAAAACTATTTTACTATTAGGTAACAATTCAAACTTTCATCTCAAGTAGTTGTTCGGGCTAGAAAAGTCTATATCACTTTCCAAGAATTAGTGTAAATTTTTCGACAAAGAAAAAAATCTTTGCACAATTTATTCCGAACGCCCAATAATCTATGAACTGTACGAAAATAATCTGTACAAAGAAATATCACGAAAAAATACTACAATCTTAATAGAAAAGTCTGCGAGTTAATTTAAACCGCCGCAAATTACCAAGTTTCTTCTAAAAAATTGTCGTAGTCAACGTATTCAAGATTAAGTGCCTCTGCAACGGCTTTATTAGTAAGTTTACCGTCAATCGTGTTAAGACCTTTAGCAAGTCCGGCGTCATCTGCGCAAGCTTCTTTCCAACCCTTATTGGAAATTTTCAACGCGTAAGGTAAAGTTGCATTGGTAAGTGCAAGCGTTGAAGTCCGAGCAACCGCGCCTGGTATATTCGCAACAGAATAATGAATCACGCCGTATTTCTCAAAAGTAGGATTGTCATGCGTAGTAACATGGTCTGAAGTCTCAACTGCGCCGCCTTGATCTATGGCAACGTCGACGATAACCGAACCTTTTTTCATTTCCTTAACCATTGTTTCAGTTACAAGCTTAGGAGCTTTCGCGCCGGGAATAAGTACCGCGCCAATAAGCAAGTCAGCTTGTTTAGCCCACTTAGCAATATTGTAACTGTTCGACATAACAGTTTGAACTCTGCCGCCAAAAATATCGTCAAGATAACGCAACCTGTCAATCGAAACGTCTATAACGGTAACACGTGCGCCCATACCTGCCGCAATTTTCGCCGCATTAGTGCCGACAACTCCTCCGCCGACTATTACAACCTGCGCGGATTCAACGCCGCTGACACCGCCGAGTAAAATTCCGCTACCGCCGTATTGACTTTCCAAAAATTGTGCGCCAAGTTGAATTGACATACGCCCTGCAATTTCGCTCATCGGTGCAAGCAACGGTAAACTTTTTCCGTCGCGTCCTACAACCGTTTCGTATGCAATGCCGGTAACTTTATGCTTAAGAAGTGCCGCCGTAAGTGCAGGTTCAGGCGCAAGGTGCAAGTAAGTAAAAAGTATCTGCCCTTCGTGAAAAAGTTCGTATTCAGATTCGAGCGGCTCTTTAACCTTGATAATCATTTCTGCCTTGTCAAAGAGGGCTTTTTTATCGTCAAAGATTTCCGCGCCGACCGCTTTGTAACTTTCATCATCAAAGCCACTGCCGACACCGCAATTTTTTTCTGCCAAAACGGTATGCCCTGCCTTAATAAGTGCTTCCGCTCCGGCAGGCGTTAAGCCTACGCGGTTTTCGGTGTTTTTAATTTCTTTTGAAACTCCAATAATCATCAAAAATTCCTCCATTTATTTATTAGTTAATAGTGAAAAGTAAATAGTGAATAGTACTTTTAACTCTTTAATCCTAACTCTTTCACCAACGCAATTTTTTTTGCCAATTAATCAATTCATTTTGACTTATGGGCAAATTAATTTCCTGTCCGTCTTCATATGAAAATTTTATCCTAACTTCCCGCGCAGATTGTAAATTTTTCAAACTCTCCTTAGGAAAACTCACAAACAATTTATTCTCGTGTTCAAAGCGCGTAGAAGTCTGTTTAGTAGCGGCAGGAAATTCAAAAGATTCTTCGTCAACGTACAAAGTTACTTGCGGCAAAATTTTAGAACTGTCATAGCGATGAACCCATAAGCTTAAAACGCCGCCTTCAAGATTTCCTTTGCCGTCACGCGAAACTTGAAAATCTATTGTTGCATATTCATTAAGCGTCGAAACTTGCCTGTGGTCATAACTCCACACGTAAGCAACGCCGCCGACTCCTATTAACATAAAAATGATTCCAAACGTTATAAAAATTTTTTGTAACATTAAACTTTAACCTTTAAAAAAGTCCGCTGATAATTCCGTCAGGCGTAATGTCAATTTTTTCTGCGGCAGGACGTTTGGGAAGTCCCGGCATTGTCAAAATATTTCCGAGCAACACGACGATAAATCCCGCACCTGCAGAAATTTTTACTTCGCGAACAGTCACCGTAAAATTTTTAGGTCTGCCGAGTTTAGCCGCGTCATCACTCAATGAATACTGCGTCTTAGCAATGCAAATAGGAAGTTTACCGAAACCTAATTTTTCCAGCTCTGCAATTTGTTTCTGCGCGGCGGTTGAGTAATCGACATTCTTAGCACCGTAAATCTTTTTGGAAACAGCAGAAATTTTTTCTTTAATACTTTCGTCATCAGCGTAGGTAAGCTTGAAATTTTTCTCTTCGTTAAAGGCAGATTCAACCGCATAAGCAAGCCCAATTCCACCAACACTACCTTCAGCAAAAACTTTCGAGCGTGCAAATTTTACATTTTTATCCGCACAGAAAAGTTCGACAACAGCAACTTCCTCATCCGTGTCAGTCGGAAAATCGTTAAGTGCAACGACGGCAGGCAGTCCGAATCCTTGAATATTTTCAATATGCTTAGCAAGATTTGCAAGCCCGCGCGTCAACGCCTTAACATTGGGCTTGGCAAGTTTATCTTTTTTAACGCCGCCATGCATTTTCAACGCGCGAATCGTCGCCACAATTACAACGGCATCAGGTTGCAAGCCACTAAGTCTGCATTTAATGTCAAGGAATTTTTCCGCGCCCAAGTCTGCACCAAATCCCGCCTCTGTAACTACAACGTCGGCAAGCTTAAGCGCGTACTTAGTAGCCGTAACTGAATTACAACCGTGCGCAATATTCGCGAAAGGTCCGCCGTGAATAAGTGCAGGAGTTCCTTCAAGAGTTTGAACCAAATTTGGTTTAATCGCGTCTTTTAAAAGCAAAGTCAATGAGCCCGTAACTTTCAAGTCATCAGCAGTAATGGGCTTTCCTTCAACATTGTAAGCAACGATAATTTTTCCAAGACGAGATTTTAAATCTTCAAGGTCACGCGCTAAACAAAGTATCGCCATTATTTCAGATGCAACTGTAATGTCGAAACCGCTTTCACGAGGTACGCCGTTAGACTTTCCGCCGAGACCTACAACGACATTTCTTAAAGCGCGGTCGTTTAAATCCAAAACTCTTTTCCATACAACGCGGCGCACGTCAATTTTAAGTTCGTTACCCTGTTGCAGATGATTATCCAAAACTGCGGCAAGAAGATTATGCGCCGTCGTAATCGCGTGAAAATCTCCCGTAAAATGCAAGTTAATATCTTCCATAGGGACAACCTGCGCGTAGCCTCCGCCAGCCGCACCGCCCTTTATGCCGAAGCAAGGACCCAAACTTGGTTCACGAAGTGCAACGCAAACTTTTCTGCCAAGACGATTTAAGGAATCAGCAAGCCCAATCGACGTTGTAGTTTTACCTTCGCCTGCAGGTGTAGGAGTTATCGCCGTCACCAAAATTAATTTTCCGTCGGGATTATCTTTGACACGTTCCCAAACGTCCGCGCAGATTTTTGCTTTAAATTTTCCGTACAATTCTAAATCGTCGGCAGTCAAGCCTAACTTTTCGGCAATGGCAACGATATTTGAAATTTTAGCCTGTTGAGCAATTTCAACATCCGTCAACAAAATTATCACGCTCCATTTTTAGGGATTAGGGACTAGGGAAGAGGGAAGAAAATTTCTAAGCCCTTATCCCTTAAACCTATTCTCTAATTTTAAACGTCTGGCGGCAACTTAGCAAGAATTTTTTTCTGCGCATTTCTTAATTGACAGTTTACAAGCTAAATTGTAAAATAACCGAAAAATTTTTATATTAACAAGAGGTGCTTTAAGTGTTTTTTGGTAAGAAAAAGTTTAAGCTTGCCGCGTTTTTGGCAGGCGGGTTTTTAGCTTGTTCAATGTTTACGGGTTGCGGCGGAGGCGGAGGCGGCGGTAATGCCAATGCTGATGAAATTGTTGTAGGTTCAAACTTTGAATTGACTGGCAATCACGCGCAATACGGTACGAATGCCGCGAAAGGTTTTAAACTCGCAATTCAAGAAGTCAACGACGCTGGCGGCGTCAATGGTAAAAAAATTAAAATCGTCGACGCTGACAGTAAATCTGATGCCGCTGAATCAGTCAACGCCGCAACAAAATTAATTTCAGACAATAATGTTGTCGCGTTGGTAGGTCCCGCAGTTACGGCAAGTGTAATCGCAGAATCTCAAGTTGCTACTGACAGCAAAGTTCCTGTCATTGCACCTGCCGCTACTAATCCTGACGTTACGGTTGAGAATGGCGCGGTTAAGCCTTATATTTTCCGTGCTTGCTTTATCGATCCCCAACAAAGTGAAGTTATGGCACAATTTGCTACGAAGGAACTTAGTGCGAAAACTGCCGTACTTTACATTGATTCCAGCTCCGATTATTCAAAGAGTCTCGGCAAAATCTTTAAAGAAAAATTTGAGGCTAATGGCGGTAAAGTCCTTATGGAAGAATTTTTCGTAGCTAAGGATCAAGACTTTAAGGCAACTTTAACGAAACTTCAAGGCGCAAATGCTGACGTTATCTTTGTTCCCGCTTACTATGAAGAAGTCGGCAAAATCGTTAAGCAAGCTCGTGAACTCGGAATTAATTCTGCAATTCTCGGTACTGACGGTTGGGACGATTCAAAAGTTGTAGAAATTGCAGGAGCTGACGCGCTTAACAATACATATTTCTGCACGCATTATTTTGAAGGTGACACAGAAGTTCAAGGTTTCATCAACGCCTACAAAAATGCTTATAAAGAAGACCCGAATGTTTTTGCCGCGCTCGGTTATGACGCAGGTAAAATGTTAGTAGACGCAATTCAACGCGGAGACGGAAGTTCTGAAGGTATTCGTGGCAATATCGAAACGATTAAGGATTTGCAAGTTGGCACGGGTAAAATTACAATGGACGCCAAAACTCACAATCCCATTAAAGGTATTGTTGTAATTGAAAACAAAAACGGAACTCGTGACCTTCGTGCCAAAATTGCTCCTGAAGGATAATTTAAATATTTAAAAATTTCTAGAGCCGGACGCCGCATGTTGACGGCTTATTTTTTTAGGAGTAATTTTCTTGATAATTGTTGAAAAATATTCGCGTGAAAATATTTTGCCCGCGATGGAATTTTGAAATGAAATTGTACGCGATGAAATTTATTTTCCGCGTGATTGACACGAAGAAGACGGAAAGTCTTTTGGCGGCTAAGGGTTTAAAATCTTTATCGCAGGAACAAATTGCTGAAGTTTAATTTATAATAATTTTTCGTAAAAATTTTGGGAAGACTTTTTAGCCTTCCCTTTTTTGGTAGACAAGATTTTTTAATCAACTTTGATGTCAGAAAAAATTACCGGCAACTTTTCAACCAAAATTTTATAAATTTTCAACGCAACTTCACGCATTTGCGGATGGGCGCGTTTAGAGCAACGAAGTTTTAAAAAGTGTCTCCATTCCCTAAGATTAGCCGTCATAAAAATTTCTGTCTTAAGCGAATTTGGAAGAATTGAACGCGCCTGTTGAGGTTGAGCACCATTTTTTATCATAGACAAATAATTTTTCTCGGCAACTTCAAGCGATTCTTTCCACAGCTTATAATTTTCTTCGTCTTCATTCCAAAAACACGGCTTGATAAAAGTCAACTCGTTGCCAAATTTATCACTGGCGTAATTGCAATAGCGCGTACTTGATTGCGAATAACTTGCCAAACGATGACGAACAATTTCATGAGTAACGCCTCTATCACAAATAATTTTGAAAGTCAAGCTTACGTGTTCAATAACTGATTCGTGTCCCGACTTAATGATATTTGCGATAAATTTTTCTGCAGACGTATCAGAAATGTTTGATTCGCTTTTATAGCAAACTCGTCCTGCAAGCTCAATGTGTTTCATAATTTTTTCGGCATCAAGTTCGCTAATCAATTCAACCGACGCTTCAACAATTTTCATAGAAATTCCCACCGTTCTGTTTAAAACTTTTTGGTTATTATCGTATCATTTTAAGCTAAAGCAAGCAATTTGACAATGCACTTGCTAAAATGTAAAATAAAATTTCCAAATTACAAAATTTTATTTAAGGAGAAAGATTTATGCTTGATATGAAATTTGTGCGTGACAATCTCGATGTTATACGCACTATGTTGAAGAATCGTAACAATTCGCTGAATCTTGACGGCTTTGCGGAACTTGAAAAGAAGCGTCGCGATATCCTTAACGAATCGGACGCGCTTAAGAATCAAAAAAATTCTACGTCTAAAAAAATTGGTGAGCTTAGAAAAGCCGGCGAAGATACGGCAGAAATTTCTGCTACCGTTCGTGAACTCGGCAAAAAAATTTCTGAACTGGATAACGAATTGCGCGAAGTTGAAGAAAATCTGCGCGGAATTTTGTTGAACATACCGAATATACCTGCCGAAGATGTGCCGATTGGAATTGACGATACCCAAAACCCTGAAGTCAGACGTTGGGGCGAACCGCGTAAATTTGATTTTGAACCTAAGGCGCATTGGGATATTGGAACTGATTTAAATATTTTGGACTTTGACAGAGCGTCGAAGGTTACGGGCGCACGCTTTACATTTTATCGCGGACTTGGTGCAAGACTTGAACGCGCCTGTATAAATTTTATGATGGACTTGCACGCCAATAAACACGGCTATACGGAAATGCTTGCGCCGTATATCGTCAACAAAAACAGTATGATTGGTACGGGACAACTTCCTAAATTTGCGGAAGATATGTTTAAGATTGAAGGAACAGATTTTTATCTTGTACCGACGGCTGAAGTTCCTACGACAAATTATCATCGCGACGAAATACTTTCTGCAGAAAATTTGCCTGAATATATCAGTTGCTATACGGCGTGTTTCCGCGCAGAAGCAGGAGCGGCAGGGCGTGATACGCGCGGTTTGATTCGTCAGCACCAATTCAACAAAGTTGAGTTGATTAAATTCACTAAGCCTGAAGAATCTTGGGCGGAGCTTGAAAGTATGGTTGCGGCGGCTGAAGATGTTTTAAAAATTTTAGAAATTCCTTATCGCGTAGTTTTACTTTGCACTGGTGATATGAGTTTCACTTCCGCTAAAACTTATGACATTGAAGTTTGGATGCCCGCGCAGAATAAATACCGCGAAATTTCTTCCTGCTCGAATTGTACAGATTATCAAGCTCGCCGCGCCAACATTAAGTTTAAACGCGACAATAAATCTAAACCTGAATTTGTTCATACGCTTAACGGTTCGGGTATTGCCGTTGGTCGTACAGTTGCCGCTATTTTGGAAAATTATCAGCAAGCCGACGGCTCTGTAATAATTCCTAAAGCTCTTGTACCTTATATGGGCGTTGAGATAATTAAGAATTAAGAATTTAGAATTTAGAATTTAGAATTTAGTATTATTTTTTATTCGCTTTTCAAAATCCCAGCCATACGCAAAAGATATTTCGCATTAGTCGTCGTGCAACGTCCCTCACGAATCTTGAAATCAAATTTAATTTCGTCGCCTTCGTAATACTCTTGAAAATGTTTGTTGGAAATATTTTCCATATTGCAAAGTTCAAAGTCATGCGTCGTGACTATCGTAATATTACGCGGACTTGTCAAACGTCTAATCGCTACTTTCGCGCCCAAAAGTCTGTCCGCCTCATTAGTTCCCTTAAAAATTTCGTCGATACAAATCAGCATCGGCAATTTTTTTTCGCTATATTCAACCATACTTTTTATTCTCAAAAGTTCCGCGTAGAAAGTCGATAAGCCTTGCCCAATATCATCATTGACGCGAATCGACGTGAAAATTGCTAACTTGCTGACTGCAAAACTTTCCGCGCAGACAGGAGCTCCCGCGTAGGCTAACATTACCGCACCTGCAAGCGTCCTAATCCACGTTGTCTTACCTGACATATTCGCGCCAGTTACAATCAACGTCCCCGCATTCAAGTCAATGTCATTGGGGACGGCTTTTTTATTTGCGATTAAAAGACTTGATAAATTTTTAGCCGAAATTTTTGGCGCAGGATTGTCAAGCAATGTAGGAAAGCAATATGTTTCGCGAGTTTGACCGATTGACGCAAGAGAAATTAAAACTTCCGCTTCTGACCAAGCATCAATCCATTGGTGTAAATGCCTTGACGCTGTTTGTCTCCAACTGATAAACGCCGCCGCGCAGAAAAAATCCATTAAAAAAATTGCATTACCTAAGATGTACGCAAACGGATTTTTGCGGGAATTAACGAATTGTACAAGCAAAGCCAGTAATTTTAATTTTCTTGCCGCTGATACTTCGTCGGTTAATGCGTCGCGAATTTTCCGCATACTTGAAGAATTAAAATCTGTTGATTCAAGTCTTTCAAAAATTGCGTGATATAAACGTAATTCTTTAGACAACATTTTCAGCGGCTTTAAAATTTCTGAAGTTCGCGATAACATTGCAAAGGCGATGGCAAGATTGATTACAGGAACGATTGAAAGAATTACTAATGTTAAAACCTCGTCGATAATCTGCGCGGAGCCGAGTATTGCTACTGCCAACATTAACGGAATTGATATGAAACGCAAGTAAAAAATTTTGCTTAATTCGGGCGAAGTTTCTTCAAGAGATTTAATTAACGGCGTTGTGTCGTGATTGTTGGGCATAAGTCGGGCGAGTGCTTCAAGGTCAAGCGACAATCTAGGACGTTGTAATAATTCGGCTACTCCTCTTTGACGAATACGCACTGTCGAAAAATCATCGGGCGGTATAGGCGAAAAAGATTTAGCTAACCTGTCACGTCCGCGCTTAGTTCTTGCCGCGCAGATGTATTGAAAAATTGAACCTTTGCCGAAAATATAAAGGTCAACGTCCTGCGGTCTTTCTTCGTCAAGATAATTACTGCCGGTTGTTGAACGTGTTCGCCAAGTTCCGCGCGAACGAACGATATAAGAATTTAAAACGTTCAGACGACTGGTTAAAAATTTTTGTCTTCGTTTAATATCTTCATGACGCCCCACTAAACTGAAAAAAATCATTATTAAAATTGCCGCGCCGATATAACCGTAATGGTTGCCGTCGGCACTCCATGCAATTCCGAAAATGCTTGCTATAAAAACTGCCGTCCGCGCAAAAATAACCTTCTTTTCGCGGCGATAAAGTCTTTTCTGTTCGTCGAGGTCAATTTCTCTTTCGTTATCGTAAAAAGCTTTGTTATTCACGTAAATTTCCTTTCAAAAATAATTTCTGATATTCTACCACATTTTTTAAATTATGAATAATTATCTAGACGTTTTATTTTGTCTTTGATATAATTTTTTCAATCAAAATTTGTGAAAGGAAATTTTTTATGAAAATTACGATTGGCAGCGATCATGGAGCGGTTGAACTCAAAGACGTTGTGAAAAAAGTTTTAGCGGAATTGGACGTTGAAGTTAATGACGTTGGAACTTTCGGAAATGACGCGGTAGATTATCCCGACATTGCAGAAAAAGTCTGCGCGGAAGTTGTAAACGGCAATGCTGACAGAGGAATTGTACTTTGCGGCACTGGCATTGGAATTTCTATTGCGGCGAATAAAATTCACGGAATACGTTGCGCGCTTTGTAATGACGTTTTCAGCGCGAAAATGTCACGCGAACATAATAACGCTAATGTTTTGGCGATGGGCGGGCGAGTATTGGGATTTGGTCCTGCCGGTGAAATTGTTAAGGCTTGGGTGACTACAGATTTTTCTAATGACGAGCGGCACATAAGACGTATTGGAAAAATTTCTGCATTGGAGAAATAATATGGCTACAATAATTGCACCTTCGATTTTATCAGCGGATTTTGCGCATCTTGCCGACGAAGTGAAAAAGGTTACAGACGCAGGAGCGGAATATGTTCACATTGACGTTATGGACGGAACTTTCGTGCCGGAAATTACAATCGGCGCGGGCGTTGTGAAAAGTTTGAGAAAATTTTCCCGCGCAGTTTTCGATGTTCATTTAATGGTTGAACATCCTGAAACGCAGATAGAATCTTTTGCGAAGGCTGGCGCGGACATTATAACTTTTCACGTCGAGGCGTCTAAACATTCACATAGAGTTATACAACAAATTAAATCTGCAGGTTGTAAAGCTGGAGTTGCGATAAATCCAGCAACTTCACTTGCGGCGATTGAAGAAATTTTATCTGATGTCGATATGGTTTTGATTATGACGGTTAATCCCGGTTACGGCGGACAAAAATTTATTTCGTCGATGCTTGATAAAATTTCGCGTCTTAAATACATTATCGACGATGAAGAGTTACCTTGCTACATTGAAGTTGACGGCGGCATTAACGCAGAAACGTCTAAGCTTGCACGTGACGCAGGAGCAAATATTTTAGTTGCGGGTTCGGCAATTTACGGCGCGGAAAATATTTCAGACGCAATAAAAAATATTCGCGGATAGTTAATTTTTAGTGAATAGTTAATAGTTAATAGTATTTTTTAGCTAATATTGGGGAGCTTGTGACACAGGCTGAGAGGAAATTTTTAATTTCGACCCTTAAACCTGATTCGGATAATGCCGACGTAGGAAAATTTTTTAAGATTACCTGCGCGGTAGTCTTAATTTTTTTGGAGGGGATTTTTTATGGCAACACAAATGCAACTTGCCCGTAAAGGAAAAATTACTGATGAAATGAAATTCGTAGCAGAATCAGAAAACGTTGACGTTGAAAAAATTCGTGAATGCGTTGCAAACGGCGTTATTGCAATCTGCGCGAATATTAATCACAAAAATTTGAAAGCTTGCGGCGTTGGTGAAGGTCTGCGGACAAAAGTCAACGCAAATATTGGAACATCAAGCACTTTTCCTGACATTGAACCCGAGCTTGAAAAACTTGACGAGGCGGTTAAATGCGGCGCGGATTCGGTTATGGATTTAAGCACGGGAAACAATATTGACTTGTCGCGTAAAAAAATTATTGAACACTCGCCAATTATGGTAGGGACTGTGCCGATTTATCAAGCCGCAGTTACAGCTATAAAAAATCACGGTGCGATTGTTGCAATGACGGCGGAAGATTTATTGCAGACTATTGAGACGCAAGCTAAAGACGGCGCAGATTTTATGACAATTCATTGTGGCGTAACTCGTGCGGCGATTGAAAAAATGCGCAGTCAAAAACGCGAAATGGATATTGTAAGTCGCGGCGGTTCATTTATCGCGGGCTGGATTCTTCACAATGAAAAAGAAAATCCCCTTTACGAACATTACGACGATATTTTAGATATTTGCGAAAAATACGACGTAACGATTAGCTTAGGGGACGGAATGCGCCCGGGTTGTATTGCTGATGCTACAGACCGCGCACAACTGACAGAATTAATTACTTTAGGTGAACTTGTCGATAAAGCTTGGGAACGCGGCGTTCAAGTTATGGTTGAAGGTCCGGGACATGTTCCATACGATCAAATTGCGGCGAATATGAAATTGGAGAAAAAAATTTGCCGTAACGCTCCCTTTTACGTGTTAGGTCCACTTGTCACGGACATTGCGCCGGGATATGATCATATTACAGCGGCGATTGGCGGAACATTGGCGGCAGTAAGCGGCGCGGATTTTCTTTGCTACGTTACACCTGCGGAACATCTTTGTTTGCCGACGATTGAGGACGTACACGCGGGAGTTATCGTGTCACGAATTGCCGCGCATGCCGCTGATTTAGTTAAGGGCGTCAAAGGTGCTAAGGATTGGGATTTAAAAATGGCGAAGGCTAGAAAAGTTTTAGATTGGGACGCGCAGATTAATCTTGCCATTGATCCTGAACTTGCAAGAACCAGACGAGGCGAACGCAATAAATTGAACGAAGAGGCTTGCTCAATGTGCGGCGAATACTGCGCGGTTAAAATCGTAAACAAATATTTTGGAGTTTAGAAACACATTACCTTTTAATTTTATTTTATCGTCAAAAAAATTACCGCCGCAAATTTTTTGTGACGGTTTTTTAGTTGAAAAATTTTTTAATCAAACTTTCTTCGACACGTAATCATTAATCGTCGAAATAAGGTGAGCAATGTCGAAAGGCTTGGCAACGTGTGAATCCATACCGCTATCCATACTCATCTGTTTATCCTGTTCGCGAGCATTGGCACTAAGCGCAATTATCGGCAAAGTATTTGTATCTTCCCGACCGAGTGCGCGAATTGAGCGCGTTGCTTCGTAGCCGTTCATAACAGGCATTTGAATATCCATCAAAACTAAATCGTAATATTTCGGCGGATGATTTTTAATCGCCTCTACCGCGTCGCAACCGTCCGGCACTGATTCGACAAGGAAACCGCTTTCAGTCAAAATTGTTTCCGCCAGCATACGATTTATATCAATGTCCTCAACCAGCAAAATTCTATACGTACCATTAGCCTTAGTGTCGTGACTAACAGTTGGCAAGTCGTTCTTTTCTTCACGAACAATTTTCAGCGGCAAATCAACAGTGAAGGTTGACCCTTCATTTTTTTTACTTTGAACGCTGATTGAACCGCCCATAATGTTCAAAAGTTTTTTGGTAATGGTAAGACCTAATCCCGTACCAATATAGCCGGTTTGCGTCGAAGTTCCCTCACGTTCAAAGGCATCAAACATTTTTTTCATAAATTCCGAAGTCATACCAACGCCGTTGTCGATAATCGAAAATTCGTAACGTGCATAGCCGGAATCAGAAACTTTTTTCTGCCGCGCAGTCAATTTAATTTTACCGTCATTTGGCGTAAATTTTACCGCATTACTCATAATGTTGCTCATAATGCGCCTAAACCTCAACGAATCGACATAAACTTCATTGTCAGGTAAGTTAATTTCCGTTTCAATGTGAATAGCCTTTTCTTCCGCCTGTATCTTAAACATATCCGTTACAATTTGAAGTTGATGCTTTAAGTTGCAAGCTTCAGCCTTAAGTTCCGTCCGACCGTAATCAATTTTGCTCATCTCAAGCAAATCATCAATCAAATCAAGCATATGGTGATTGGATTCGTCAAGCTTGTTTAAATAATTCTGCAAAAGTTCCGGCTCGTGTATATGACGCTGTGCAAGCGCAGTAAATCCCATAATCGCATTCATCGGCGTGCGAATATCATGCGACATACTGAACAAAAATGACGCTTTAACTTCATTGGCATGCTTTTCGCGTTCCAACGCCATTTCAATATTAAGTTTTTCCGTCAACTCTTTGCGAACGCTTTTAATATGCTCCGTAATGTCACGATAACCTAAAATTACGTGGTGATGTAAAGATTCGTCAGCAACTTTTACAATCAACGCTTCCATATGCAAAAGATTTTCTTCAACATCGCAACAACGATAATGAAAAGTGTACGAATCATCTGTCTGTATTCGCTTTAAAATTTGTTCAGTTGAAGTTTCTTTGAGATAAAACGGCTGATCTTTAGGGACAACATAACGCCGCGCATATTCGGACATAATGACGTGAAAAGGCGCATTTGTTTTATCAAGATTCAAGCCTTCAACAATATCTTCAAAATAATCTGTACGCAATTTATAAGGGCGCATATTTCCCGTATCAAGATTCAGAAGGTAAATTGAACTGTATCCTATGCTTAAGCCGTCAATAACTTTTGCACGACGTTTATTTTCTTCGCGGGCTTCGCGTTGGGCAGTAATATCTCGGACAAAGACATAAAAAACATCGCCGTAAGTTTTTGTTTTTATCAAGCGTCCGTAATCGTCAATCCACCTTATTGCGCCGTCTTTGCGTATAATTCTGTATTCTACGTAATCGGTAAATCTCTCATCATCAGCAATTTGATTTTGTATAGATTCTTGAACGTGCTCAAAATCGTCAGGATGAACCATGCCTTTGAAAGTGTAGCCTGTCCACTCCTTGAACTCGTCCAAAGTTTTGCAACCAAAAATGTCTAACAAAAGATCATTGGCGTATATAAGTTTTTCGTCACCATATGCGCGGTAAACAAAAAATCCCCCCGGCATCCTTTGAGCTATTTTTTCAACATTAAAATATCTCTCAAAATGTTCTGCTTCTTCGTCCGTAAAAATCTTTTCCGCCACAATTACACCCTTCTTTTGATCGTTAGATCGTTAGATCATTAGGTAGTGTTCACACTAAAGAATCAATCACAATAGCAAAGAGAATAAACCCCTCAAAGACTACGTCTAACTTATCGTAACGCGTAAAAACTCGACGAAACCGTTTTATTCTTCTAAAAAAACGTTCAACTTCATTGCGT
>JAFZIV010000048.1 GCA_017554235.1 Selenomonadaceae bacterium | reverse complement strand
GCATTAAATTTTTACCTCGCATAGATTTGATGAATACTCTCAAGTTTCATCCCTCCGTTGCCCTTCGCCAATGTTATAATCGCTTGTAGTAAACGACCACATTAGGTTGACTGTTCCTACTCATCAGAACTGTTTACAGAGCCTGCACAGAGCTACAGATTAGAGCATCGTCCGTAGGTGTGGTAACGATAATAACGTAGTTGTGAGGGACTAGGGAACAGGGAATAGAATTTTTTCCTTCCCTCGTCCCTAAAACAAAGGCTAGACAATAAGAGTTGGAAAAGCCCCCGACTCTTTAGGCGGTGAGTTATTGACCTAAACCATTTGCACGACGAAAAGCACTGCCATAATCGCCAGCAACGGATGAACATCAGTAAAGCGTCCCGTAGCAATTTTTAAAATTACGTAAGTCATCATGCCGATACCGACGCCATTGGTAATGCTGTAAGTCATAGGCATTAATACCATCGTCAAAAATGCGGGAAATGCCTCCGAATAATCATCCCATTCAATATTTGCAACGTCAGCCACCATAAAGCAACCCGTCAAAATTAAAGCGGGAGCAGTGATTGCGGGAATTGACGCGATAGCCGCCGCGATTGGTTGAAGGAACAATAAAGCTAAAAATAAAACTGCAGTGACGACAGACGCAAAGCCTGTTCTACCGCCCGCCGAAACGCCTGTACCCGATTCTACAAAAGCTGAAGTCGGTCCCGTTCCTGCAAATGCACCTACAAAACTTCCTATAGAATCTGCAAGCAACGCGCTTTTTAAATTTGGAAATTTTCCGTCGCGAATCAATCCGGCTTGTTGTCCGACGCCTAACATTGTTCCCGTTGTGTCAAAGAGTGTAACCAAAAGTATCGTGAAAATCGTCATTGCCAACGAAGGCATACCTTCAAAACTTAATTGCATAAAAGTTTTGTCGAAACCGCTCGGCATTGCGAAAATTGAATCAGGTAATGTCCAGTATCCTAAAAAATATGACGCAATCGCTGTAAATACCATACCGATAAAAATTGCGCCCGTGACATTTAACACGATTAAAATCATTGTTATGATAAGTCCGACAACCGTCAAAAGTAACGCCGGATCACTGATGTCGCCTAACGTGATTAAAGTCGCAGGTGAGTCTACAACAATTCCGCCACTTCTTAAACCGATTAATGCAATAAATAAGCCTATACCTGCCGCGATAGATTTTTTCAGTGATTCGGGTATTGAGTTTATAAACATTTCGCGAAATTGCGTTAAGGATAATAATGTAAAAATTCCTGCTGCTATAGCCGCCGCGCCTAATGCCTGTTGCCAAGAAACACCTTGAGATAAAATTACGACGAAAACTAAATAAGCATTTATGCCGAGACCCGGTGCTATTGCTATAGGATAATTCGCCGCCACACCCATTATCAAAGTTGCTACGACTGTTGCAATTATCGTTGCAATGTATACGCCGCCAAAGTCCATTCCGCCCGCGTTAAAAGCTGAAGAGTTGACGATAACAATATACATCATTGACAAAAATGTTGTCGCGCCTGCTATGATTTCTGTGCGAAAATTTGTTCCGCGTTGCCCAAATTGAAAATATCTGGTAATTTGCTCCATTAAAGTTTATTCTCCTTAAAATCGTACCGTGCGCTGTGGAAATCCTCCATAATTTTTAAATCGCGCTCCAAATTAGGATTTACGTCATAAAAATCTGCAGGCGAACCTATATCGTAGTCAAGCGCAAGTTTTTCAAAGTGTCTCTTACTGGAATTTATGTTGAGATTGTCCAGTACGACTTCTCCGAGCCTTTCAGCGTCCGGAACAAGATAACTTACATTATCGATATATTGCCAATAACCCGGCACAACGCCCGTTTGAATATTACCTTCAGATTCGGCAACTTTCAAAGTACCTGCAAGTGCAAGCAGTTCACTCAAACTTAAATCTGTGTCAATAGCGTCCATAGCTGTAGTGAAAATTTGCGGCAACTTTAAAATAATTGACGGATCAGTAATTTTTTCGGCAAGTGCTTTCATAAAAACCTGTTGACGACGAATACGCCCAGCATCGCCTTCTTCATCGCGGAAACGCACAAATTGAACTGCTTCCTCTCCGTCCAAGTGCTGATAACCTCTTCGCAAATTAATGTAAAGTCCGCCGTCATCGTCCCAAGGGTCTTCGTACTTCATATCGCGCTCAACATAAATATCAATGCCGCCTAATATGTCAATAATCTCGGGAAAAGCGTGCTTATCAATTTTAATATAGCGGTCAACGTCCACGCCTAAAAAATCTTCGACTGTTTTACGCGCTAATCTTTCACCGCCAAAAGCATACGCCGCATTAATTTTCTGATAGCCGCGTCTACCCATATAAACTCTAGTGTCACGAGGAATTGAAAGCAGTGATACATCATCACGATTAAAATTTAAAAACATCAGTGTATCAGACCTGCCAACGTCATCTTTGCGCTCATCGACACCCAATAACATTACCGTCATATTTTGACGCATTGTCGGCAAAATTGTGTCGTCAATCTGCGCGGAAAATCTCGACGGAGATTTATCCGTAAAGCGAAATCCCGCATAAACACCTAAAGAAGCCGCGCCGATAAAAAGACAAATTAAAAATGATACCAAAGTTGTACTCCAGCCGGCTTTTCTGCGGAGTTCCATTTTTTCCCTTACTCCTCTTTCACTCATAATCGTCACCCGCCAAAAAAATTTAACGAATAAAATATAATACCTACAAGTTATATTATAGCAGAAAAAATTAAATTTACCTGAAAAATTTTAGTTAATGGAAAAACTTTTTTCTTCAAGGTTATAATAATATTGCGGCAAATTGAAAATCTGATATAATTATGAAAAAAATCTTAAAGCGCAATAAAGGAAGTGTTGATAGATTTGATTATTAAAAAATTTAGCGCGATAATATTTTCTGCGGCACTGATTTTTAATAACACAACATTTGCCGCTGAAAGTACGTTTATGAATTTGGAAAAAGCAATAAATCTTGCACTAAAAAATAATCATTCAATTACGCAATCTAATGAAGATCGTGAATCTGCGCGGTGGAATTTGTCAGCTGTTCGTCGTCAACACGGATTGACATTAAATTGGCGTTCAACATTTAATTATATCGGCGGCAAATATTATAAAGAACTTCAAAATAATTACGCGAAGTACCATTTTTACGAAAAGTTGCAACCGTATCATTCGGACGCAACAAATTATTTTACTTTATCATTTCCTGTATATACCGGCGGAAGATTAGAAAATCAAATTGAAAGTGCGGAATATGGTTTAAACTCTGCGGACGTAAATATGGAGTATGTCAGACAAAATATAAAATATCAGGCGACGGAAGCGTATTACAGAGTTTTGCAATATGACGACGCAATAAAAGTTCAACAGGAAGCGGTAAATTTTTTGCAAAATCATTTGGACAACGTAAAAATTCAGTATGAAGTCGGAACAGTTGCAAAAGCAGATGTACTTTCAACGGAAGTTCAACTTGCAGATTATAAACGCCAATTAAATTCTGCGTGGGGCGATTATGAATCAGCAGTCGCAACTTTGAACAACATTGTTGGTTTGCCCGTCGATACAGTTTTAGCGACTGACGATTATTTAGACGACGAGCCGTATGAAATGAATGAGGAAGAATGTATCGCATATGCGTTGGAGCATAGACCAGACGGAATTTCTGCGGCTTATGCGGTCAAGCAGGCAGAAACAGCCATAAACATTACTAAAGCCGGCTATCGACCTACAATTACCGCGCAGGTTGTCGGTCAACTTAATGGCGAAAAACCTTTTCAATCTAATCATGGCGGTTCGGAATATTGGCAAATCGGTTTGGAAATGCAATGGAATATTTTTGATAATCACATTACTGACGCACAGGTTAAACAAGCTAAAGCCGCTCAACGTAAAGCAGAATCGCAAATGTTGCAACAGCTTGACCAAATTAAATTGGAAGTTCACAACGCTTACATTGCGATGACGACGGCAGAAAAAAATGTAGACATTGCCGCGCACTCTGTTTCTGAAGCGGAGGCGGCTTATGCTATCGCGCTAGTTCGTTACATTGAAGGCGTTGACACAAATTTAAATGTTATGGACGCGCAGACTAAACTTGCACAAGCGAAAAATAATTATTTCAACGCGCTTTATACTTACAACATCAGCCGAGCAAAGCTTGAACAGGTGATGGGCGTGCCAGTTCATATGGACGTACTTCGTTACGTTTCAGCCGTTGACGAAGGAAAAAATTCTAAAGAAGCTCTGAAAGAATCTGAACTTGACAAAGCCAATTAAAAAATTTTGAAATAAAAAATCCCTGTGCAATTACCGTACAGGGAGATTTTTTATTTTAAGTTGCGAATAATTTTTCTGACGTCGCCGATTAAATAAAGTGAACCGGCGGCGATTTTTATTCCGTCGCAATGCAAAAGTTTATTTACGGCGTCTGATAAATTTTTTACACCAATATTTTCAATTCCGTAGGCGTTCAAAGTTTTGCAGAGCGTTTCAATTTTAGCGGCACGTTCGGAATTTGGCGGCGTGACAATTACAAAATCATCTGCGCGGAATAAAATTTTAATCATCTCGTCGAAATTTTTATCAGCCAATGCGCCGAAAATAAAATTTCGTTTACCTGTTGGAAAATTTTTATCTAAACTTTGACGAAGAGCCGTTGCACCGTGAGGATTATGCGCACCGTCGATTATAACTTGTCCAAATTTCGTGTCGATAATCTCAAAACGTCCCGCCCAAGTTACTTTCTCAAGTCCCAACAAAATTTTATCGTCGTCAATGCCTAAAACTTTTGCCGCTTGAATTGCAACTGCCGCGTTCATTTTCTGATATTCTCCGCGCAGATTTATTTTCACGTCAACAGGATTCGTCACAACGTACAGCGGCGAATTATTTTTTTCGGCAACTTCACGAATAATTTCAAGCGGTTTACCTGTCGCACCCGTAACTGTCGGAACATTAGGCTTGATAATCCCTGCTTTATTCCGCGCGATATTTTCCAAATCACCCAAAATATTTTCATGGTCAAGCGCAACATTTGTGATAATTGAAATTTTTGGAGTAATGACGTTGGTTGAATCAAGAGTTCCGCCGAGTCCGACTTCAATAACCGCAATGTCAACTTGACGGCGTTTAAAGTAATCGAAGGCGGCGGCAGTCAACGCCTCAAAATGTGTACACTCTACGCCACAATCTTTAATCCGTTCAATCTGCGCGGCAAAATCATTTTCAGAAATATTTTCGCCATTAACGGAAATTCTTTCGCAATAACTTTCCAAATGCGGAGAAGTGAATAAGCCGACATTTTTTCCGTTAGCTTTTAAAATTTCCGTAAGCATTGCACAGACCGAGCCTTTACCGTTCGTTCCGGCAACGTGAATTATTTCGTAAAAATTTTGCGGATAACCTAATTTTTCAACCAGCTGATTAATTCGGTCAAGCCCTTCCTTAATGCCGAAAATCGTCAGCCAATTCAAATATTTTAAACTTTCTTCGTATGTCATAAATTTTTTAACTGTTCGATACGCGATTCGACGGAAGAAATTTTCTCCTGCGCGGAGGCTAACTTTTCGCGTTCAGATTGTACGACTTCTGCAGGTGCTTTAGCGACAAATTTTTCATTTTTAAGTTTATTTTCTGTTACAGAAATTCCTTTGCGCAATTTTTCAAGCTCTTTTGTAAGACGTGCAACTTCCTTGTCAATGTTGATTAAACCTTTAAGCGGCAGGAAAATTTCAACACCTTCAACGACGCCCGCCAATGCATGTTGAGGCTTTTCTTCTGTAAATGTTATCGGCTCGGCGGCGGAAAGCTCTGTAACGTAAATTAAATTCGACTTCAAGACTTTTTCCGCGTCAATGTTGGAGACTTTCAAAATTACTTCTGACTTTTTGCGCACCTCAACGCCGACTTCACTTTTCAAATTGCGTATAACTTTTATCACGTCAATTATCAAATTCATTTCTGATTCGGAATTTTCATCAACTTCACCGCCATTAAACCAATCAGCTAACATTATTGAGCCTTCGACATTGGGGAGTTTTTGACGAATAATTTCAGTAAGGAATGGCATAAAAGGATGCAAAAGGCGCAAAGATTTTTCTAACACGTCATTAAGGACGTACAAAGCCGTTGATTTAGCTTTCACGTCTTCGCCGTAAAGCCGCGCCTTTGTAAGTTCAATGTACCAATCGCAAAATTCCGACCAAATAAATTCATACATCAACCGCGCCGCTTCGCCGAGTTCAAATTTGTTAAGGTTATCAGTCACGCCTTTAGCAGTTCTATTCAAGCGGGAAATTATCCACTTATCAGCCAGCGTTAAATCTTCGTCCGAAGGCTTAAAATTAGCGTCAAAGTTTTCAAGATTCATCAGCAAAAATCTTGACGCATTCCAAATTTTATTTGCGAAATTCCGCGCAGATTCGACGCGTTGCCAAGAAAATCTTAAGTCATTGCCGGGCGTGTTACCGGTTACCAACATAAAGCGTAAAGAGTCCGCGCCGTATTTGTCGATAACTTCAACGGGATCAATGCCGTTGCCAAGAGACTTAGACATTTTGCGCCCAAGTTCATCACGCACAAGCCCATGAATAAAAACAGTTCTGAAAGGAACGTCGCCTTGAAATTTCAAGCCCATCATTACCATACGCGAGACCCAGAAGAAAATTATATCGTAGCCGGTGACAAGCGTTGAAGTGGGATAAAATTTTTTCAATTCAGGAGTATCTTCAGGGTAACCCATTGTCGAGAAAGGCCATAACGCCGAACTAAACCAAGTATCTAAAACATCTTCGTCCTGTCGCAAATTTTTTCCATGACAATGCGGACATTCTGAAATATTTTTTTCTGAAACAATCATTTCTCCGCAATCGTCGCAGTACCAAGCAGGGATTCTGTGTCCCCACCAAAGTTGTCGGCTTATGCACCAATCGCGAATATTTTCAAGCCAATTAATGTAAATTTTTGTAAAACGTTCAGGAACAAATTTAAGCTTGCCCGTCTTAACGGCGTCAATCGCGGGTGCAGCTAAACTTTCCATTTTAACGAACCACTGTTCACTTACAAGCGGTTCAACTGTCGTACCGCAACGCGAACAATGCCCGACGGCGTGTTCATGATTTTCAGTCGAAACCAAAACGCCTGCCGCCTTTAAATCTTCGACGAGAACTTTTCTGCACTCGTAACGGTCAAGTCCCGAATACTTCCCTAAGCCGTCAGCCATAGTTCCATCGTTATTGATAACTTTAACCTGCGGGAGATTATGACGCAAGCCCATTTCAAAATCGTTGGGGTCGTGCGCAGGAGTAACTTTAACCGCACCTGTACCAAATTCTTTGTCAACATATTCATCGGCGAATAAAGGAATTTCGCGATTGACGACGGGCAAAATCAAAGTTCGTCCGACTAAATTTTTATAGCGTTCGTCATCAGGGTGAACCGCAACACCCGTATCTCCCAACATTGTTTCAGGACGCGTTGTCGCAACTTCTACAAATTCGTCACTATCCTTAAATTTATAACGCAAATGCCACAAATGCCCCTGCTCGGTTAAATGCTCAACTTCAATGTCTGAAAGCGCGGTGTTACACTTCGGACACCAATTTGTAATTCGATTGCCGCGATAAATTAAACCTTCATTGTACAGTGAAATGAAAACTTTTCTGACGGCGGCGGAGCAACCTTCATCCATTGTGAAACGTTCGCGTTCCCAATCGCAACTTGCACCAAGTGTACGAAGTTGGTACATAATTCGACTGCCGTATTTTTCTTTCCATTGCCAGACGCGCTCCAAAAATTTTTCGCGTCCCAGTTCATAACGGTTAGTACCTTCGCCGCGCAGAGATTCTTCAACCTTAGCCTGCGTAGCAATTCCCGCATGATCGCAACCAGGCATCCATAAAGTATTAAAGCCGCGCATACGATGATAGCGAATCAAAATATCTTGCAACGTTTCATCAAGCGCGTGTCCCATATGAAGTTGTCCCGTAACATTAGGTGGCGGGATAACTATGCTGTAAGGTTCACCTGCGCGGTCTGCGGTAGTGTGAAAATTTTTATCAGCTTCCCATTGCGCGTAAATTTCTTTCTCAAAATTTTGCGGCTCATAAACCTTTGAAATATTTTTTTCCATACAAAATTTTCCTCCAAACTAGGTAGTGTTCACACTAAAGAATCAATCACAATAGCAAAGAGAATAAACCCCTCAAAGACTACGTCTAACTTATCGTAACGCGTAAAAACTCGACGAAACCGTTTTATTCTTCTAAAAAAACGTTCAACTTCATTG
>JAFZIV010000001.1 GCA_017554235.1 Selenomonadaceae bacterium | reverse complement strand
GCTTTTCTGAACTTTTATCCGGAACTTCGACCAACACTGACACATAATAGTGACCTGCTTTGTAAGATATTGTTCCGCTACTGATTTTTCCGTTCGTCGGAATATATCCCTTTTCTTTCAGTTTCACTATCCCTATTGTCGGTACTTGGATTTTATGTCGCCATACTGTCCAATCTCCCTTAGTATTCTTCGGAAAGTAGGCTTTTACTTTTTGTTCTCGTTTTTTCTTAAATGTCGGGCGATTCGCCTTCCCTTCAAAAAAATTTTTAAATGCCTTTTCCGCATTCATTAAGGCTTGTTTTCTCGCCTTTGCTCCACATTCTACTATCCAATTATATTTTTCTCTTAAAACATGATTGACGTATTTATCAAATTCATATGCAGTTATAAATATACCGCCGCCGATTTTTTCGTAGAGCTGAAAATTTTCCGCAAGATATTGATTGTACAACCAACGACATATTCCTATTGTCTTGCGTATTTTTAATGCCTGTTGAGGTGTCGGTTCAATCTCTACTTTGTAACCTCTCTGCATATTTTTTCGTCCTTTTTATCTACTTTTGTACATAATGGTCTATGTTTTAAGCTACTGTTAATAACTCCCTCTACCCCCCCCGTGTAGGGGGATACCAATGCTGATATTTTAGCGGGATTCTGCTTATATAATCAATCGTATCGGGCTTAATTTGAGCCTTTTCAAGAATCTTAACCAATCTCACAACCTCGTTTAAATTATTCTCAAAATTGATGACTCAAGCCGACAGAAAAACCCATTGTGTTATAGCCGGGATTATGTTTGCGCATAGCGTTTGAAAAATGGCTAATATTGTAACCGACGCTGAAAGAGTTTTCGTCGTCATATTTCCACGTCAAACGCGGACCAACTCGCCATAAAAATCCGTAAGCTCTGCCGTCGTAGGGATGCGCTCTATTGTAAAACATAAAACTTCCTGAAAAATCTAATGAGCCATGAAGTTTACCGCTAATCGGTCGTTCCCAACGTAAAAGCATAGCCGGACCAATTCCGACGCCGTTGCTGTCGTAGGCAATGCCGCGCGGAATATTATAACCCGTCGCCCTCGTGAACGTTAAGCCGTAATAAATCGACAAAGCTTTAACATCTTTAGATTTTTTAAAAAGATGAACATTATAGTTGCGCATATCGCGTCGTTCGGTAAAAGCATTGCCGTTTAAATATTCCAGCTGCAATTCGTATTCGCTTTTGTCACTTTTATCGCCAATGTGCATTTCAGTTTCAGCGGCGTAAGTCGTACCGCTAAAACAAATTGAGGCAGAAATAATCGCTAATATTTTAAAACTTTTCATGTAAATTCCCTTCTAAAAATTTTGTCTGACAGCTTCGGAAATAATTATACCGGCCGCCGTCGCAACGTTCAAACTTTCCGCCGTACCGCGCATAGGTATAAAAATTTTTTTAGACGCATTAAAAATTTCCGTGCTGACTCCGTCCGCCTCACTGCCAAAGACAATGGCACTTTTTTTAGTGAAGTCGTGACAAAAATATTTTTCCGCCGTATCGTCAAGGACAGCCGCCGTAATTTCAAAGCCGTCTGACTTCATTAACGCTAAAAAATTTTCGCAAGACATTTTAGCCGACGTTGCAGAAAAAATCGCGCCCATTGATGAGCGTACAACTTTTGGGTTGAAAATATCCGCGCTGTCTATCAAAATTATTCCGCAGTCAAATGCTTCAGCCGTCCTTAAGATTGTACCGACATTGCCGGGATCTTTCACGCCGTCCAAAACTATTATCAAATTTTTTTCGGCAACTTTTTCAGGCGCAGATAACCTTTGACGCACTGCCAATAAAATTCCCTGCGGCGTTTCTGTATCGGTAATTTTTGAAAATTCGGCGTCAGAAATTTTTTCAAGCGTCGTAACTTTTTCTAACTTTGATACTAATTCGACTTGCCGCGCAGATTTTAAAAAACTTTCCGTGTAAAATCCAAATTCAATTTCCGCGCAGGTTAAAGCCATTTCGCAAAGTCTTAAGCCCTCTGCTACGAATAATCCAAATTCTTCACGATATTTTTTCATTGACAACTTGCGGACGAGTTTAATTTTTGAGTTTGACAAAATCTTCCTCCTACGTGCGCTTGAACATTTTAGCCAAATCTGCGCGAGTAAATTTTATAATGGTCGGTCTGCCGTGCGGACAAGTGTGCGGGTGAGGAGTATTGCTTAAATCGTTCAAAAGCAGTTCCATTTCGCGATGAGAAAGTTTTTGTCCAGCTTTAATCGCCCCTCGACAAGACGCAATGGCAATAACCGTACGGCGAATGTTTGCGGCAATTTCTGTGCGTCGTGATTCGTCAACCTGCGCGGGAAAATCACTTTCAGGCAAGCTTGAAATAATTTCACGTAACATTTCACTTGCATTGGCGTTAGCGGCATCTGCAGGAACGGACTTTAACCTAAATTCATTTTCTCCGCTAAGTTCCATTGAAAATCCTAACTTATCAAAAAGTTCAAGATTATTTTCAATCGCTGACGTCTCACGCGAATCAAACTTCAAATTTTCGTGAATCAACAAAATTTGCGCCGGCACATTATCAACGTAACTGTTGAATTTGTCAAACAAAATTCTTTCGTGCGCGGCGTGCTGATCAATCAAATATAAATCAGAATCACTCTGCGCGACAATATAGCACAACGCAACTTGCCCAATCGGATACAATTTTTCAAGCGGCTTTTCAGAAATTTTTGGCGCAGGTAAATCTTTCGGTTGAGTTTGAACGGGAACTTCTTCTTCCAAAATATTTTCGTCGTCAAGCAAATTTTCTTCCTGCTTGTCAACTTTCGAGCGTAACTCTTCAATCGTCAACTGCGGTTTATCATCTTTAGGGTCGATTATAAAATCTGACTTCGGCGCGTCTCCAAAATATTCGTCAAGGTCAAGTTGAGTATAACGCGGTTTGTCGGGAGTTGCGGCAACTTTTTTAAGGTCTGACGTAACACGCTTTTCAGAAACGGCTTCACGAATTGCGCGTTGTATATGGCTAAAAAGTTCGCCCTCGTCCTGAAATTTAATTTCAATTTTCTGCGGATGAACATTCACATCAATAGAATTCTGCGGAACTTCAATTTTCAAAACAACCAACGGATAGCCCGTCTTTGATACGAGAGATTTATAACCCTCATCAATCGCCTTGTAAATCGTTTTATTTGCAACTACGCGACCGTTGACAATGAAAGTTTGACGACTGCGGTAAGAAGTCAAAAAATTTGGCTTGCCGACGTAACCTGAAATTTCAAAGTCACTTGCAGAAAATTTTACGTCAAGCAGAGATTTTGAAATCTCAACGCCGTAAATTGCAGTTAAAGTGTCAATCAGTTTACCATTGCCGGGTGTCATCAAAACTGCGCGGTTACCGTTGATAAACTTAAAAGAAATATCCGGGCGGCTAAGTGCAAGCTTAACAATGAAGTCGTGAATTTTTCCAGCCTCTGTTGGAGTGGACTTGAGAAATTTCAGCCGCGCAGGTACATTGAAAAATAAATTCTCAACCAAAACCGTTGTGCCGATTTTACAGCCAATGTCATTAGTGTCAAGAATTTTTCCGCCTGATACCGTAATTTTAGTACCGAGTTCTGAATTGGCGGTGCGCGTCTGCAAAGTGAAATTTGAAACGGCGGCGATTGTCGGCAAAGCTTCTCCGCGAAATCCTAAGGTTGAAATACTTTGTAAATCTTCGACGCTTGAAAGTTTACTGGTGGCATGGCGACGCAGGGCTAAGGCGGCGTCCTCAATAACCATACCAATGCCATTGTCAGTTACGCGAATTAAAGTTTTTCCGCCTTCGATAATTTCAACTTCAATGCGTGTAGCGTCGGCGTCAATGGCATTTTCTACAAGTTCCTTGACGCAGGACGCGGGACGCTCGACGACTTCACCGGCGGCAATTTTATTTATCGTTACAGTATCAAGCAATTTGACTTTACTCAAAAAATTTTTCACCTCCAATAATTTTTTTGACAATTATAATTCAGCTTAAAGAAAAAGAAAAGCACCCTACAAAATCGCAGGGTACTCAAAAAATTAATTGTAAATTTTTTTGTATGAATGGCGTTTAGTGCAAATCCTTTTCGGACTTATACAAAACTATTGACATTCCCTGAAAAATTACCTTTTAACAGACCATTCGCCGGTTGACTGATTAACTGCAAAAGTCCCTTCCGCTATCCTATAAGCAACACCATTTCCGCCTTGAACTTGCAAATTTCCGCCGTCTGCAAAATTTATATTCACTTGTCCGACACTGACTTCAACGCCGCTAATTTGACTAATATTGACACCTAAAAGATTTACTAAATCATTGTCACCAGCATTTTGGATAACGTCACTTCCTGAACCTATAACGTAGAAAAATTCGTCGTAACCGTCACCGCCGACAAGTGTATCATTGCCGCCTACGCCGCCCCATAAACTACTTCCGCCGTTTCCTGCGTAAATCTGATTATCGGCATTATCGCCGCCTATGATGATTTCTGCCTGCGCAATTCCGCTACCGTTAATTTCTCCGCCGCCGCTTGCCATATACGAGTAAGCTACAAGATTTCCGCTTGCGTCCCCGTAGCTTATGACTTTATCTCGCACATTTTGAATCTCAAGCTGTCCTGAACTGGAATTGACATAAAAATTATTTGCGTTAAGTCCAATCCCCGTATAATCACTCGCTATGTTAATTTTCTCGCCCTGCGAATAATTTTGTATTGTGCGATTTCCGCCAGTGTAAGTATAAACGCCATTTTCGGCAACAAGGATATTACTACTTACATTTCCTTGAATGTTAATAGCCGACAAAGTAGCTGCGCCTTCCAACGTAATATTTCCTGAACCTGCCGTAACAATTATGTCGTCGCCACTCTTCGTCGTGCTGTAGGTCGTTCCGCTAATTATCAACGTGTCATCAGATTTTAATCCATAAATGAGGTCGTTTCCGTCTCCAGACGAGTATTTGAATAAAACATTTTCGCCAGCGTAAGAATAGTATCCGTTACTGTCATAATATCCGCCGTTCCAAATACTATCATTGCCTGCACTTGCAACGATCGTCACATTTGAACCGCTTGAATAAATTTTATCGTTTCCTTCATCACCAGAAATGAAAGTATTTCTAGCCCAATTTTCAATGTAATCATTACCAGCACCACCTTTTAGCGTCGCATTACCACCGTCATTTGTAATTGAATCGTTACCAGCACCACCGCTAATTTTGACTTGCGAGCCACCAGCAGGACTCCCTAAAACTTCATTGTCGATAACATCATTACCCGCGCCGCCATTTATTTCAGCAAAATTGCCCTCATTATAAATGTAATCGTTTTCGCCCATAGCGTTAATGGTGACATTTGATGCATAATTGTGAATCACATCGCCAACGTCAGTTCCAGTGATAACCGTGTCACTCGTGTCGTTGTCAAAGTCGTCGAAACGCTGAATGTCGAAAATAATTTTCTTCATAAAAATATCCTCCTCTGAAAAATTTTAACCTAAAATTTATCATTATTATAATCGAAAAATTCTATTTTTAAAAGGGGTTATAAAAAATTTTCAGAAAAAAAGCGCGTCAACATTTCTGTCAACACGCCTACGTTTATTCAGCCGTTAAAAATTTTCTTCCGCGCAGTGTTTATTTTTTATCGTATGAAATTGCAACGGGCAAAGAATCTTGCGCGAAAACGTCATCACTTGTCAAGCTTGTAACTTTTCCGACAGCATAATTTGTATCTTTAATTTCCGTTACAGAATCAAGTTGAACGGTATCGGTAACAAAATTATCATCGTACAAAAGCCCACTTATGGCGGATTCTTTGACCGTTATCTTTTTACCTTTTCCGTTCTTAACAGTTATCGCACCTTTGGTCGTAGTTATT
>JAFZIV010000047.1 GCA_017554235.1 Selenomonadaceae bacterium | reverse complement strand
GACTGTGGAGTGTTACAGAAAGTAATCAGTGGTCAGTAATCAGTGTTCAGTGAAAAAGTAATCTGACCACTAACCACTGATCACTGACCACTTAAAAGACGGACACGTTGAAGCAGTAAGACAGAATCGTGAGGTCTGTCCGAATCATCTTGACTTAGACTTTTGTCTATGTTTTTAGTAGCAGTAAAAAAATAATTTGATTAAAGAAGAAAAGGAAAAATCCTTAGCCGGTAAAATTTCCGAACAATTTATGAACGGAATAATTATCGTAGCACCGCCGGCAATTACGGCAATCGTTGTAATGTGGTTACTCAACTTGACTGAAGGAAGAATTGGCAGTTTCATCGAAAAATTTTTTGATGTACATTTTTTCGGCATAGGCTTAATTTCCGTTGTACTTTTCATTTGGATAATTGGTTTTGTATTCGGACATACATTTCCGCAGAAGATAATTAATTTCATCGAACGCCTTTTGGATAAAATTCCTGTCGTAAAATTTATTTATAGTTCTGTAAAACAATTTTCAAAAGCAATATTTGAATCAAATTCTTCATTTCAAAAAGTTGTACTTGTTCCTTACAACGGTTCATTGGTAATGGGATTTTTGATGAGAAATATTCCTGATCCCGTGAAAGAAAAATTAGGTGACGAATATGTTTGCGTTTATATGCCGTGGAGTTTGAATATGACTGCGGGATTAAATTTATTTGTGAAAAAATCTGAATTGGTAATTTTGGATATGGAGCTGGAAGACGGCTTGCAATTTATCTTGACTGCGGGAACAATGAACAAGAAAGAAAAGCAGAAAGGTTGAAAAATTTTTGGTATACTTGTTGAAATTCGGAGCAAGTTGGATATTGCCGCCGGGACTGTTCATAATTTTATTGACAATTCTCACGATTTATTTAACGAAATTCAGCGGACGACTTGCTTGCGCAGTAGGAATTGGTACATTAATATTTTATTTGCTTTGTACGGGATTGGTTGCCGAAAGACTTATGGGACATCTTGAAATGAAATATTCGCCGCCCGCGCAGATTGAACATGCAGGAGCTGACGTGATAATTTTGTTAGGCGGTGGAGCAATTCGTGACGTGCAGGACGTTGACGGCGCAGGTACACTTTGCGCAAGCCCTTCAAGCAGATTGTTGACGGCGGTAAGGTTGCAAAGAATTTTGAACATACCGATTTTGTTAAGCGGCGGGCAAGTTTACGAAGATTCGGGCGCGGAGGCTTTAATTTCAGGCAGAGTTTTAAAATCTCTCGGCGTTCCTGATGAAAAAATTTTACTTGAAACAAAAAGCGTCAACACTACACAAAACGCAATATATTCTGCAGAAATTTTACGCGAAAAAAATTTGACGCGACCGATTTTAGTCACGTCAGCTTTTCATATGAATCGTGCCGTACTAAACTTTTCGCGTCAAGGAATTGAAGTTATACCGTATCCTACAGATTTTACCGTATCGCACGATCCTGAATTTCACTATACAAAATTGCGTCCGCAAGCAGAAGCTTTACTCCTTAACGTAACTGTAATGCAGGAAATTTTACGGACGGCTGTCACTGAATATTTTAACATCTAAAAATTATTTGACCGTTAATGGCGGGCTATTTTTATTTTTGACGAATTCTTTTATTTAACAGACTTTAAAAGCTCGATAGCTAACTGTGCATTTTTTACCGCCAATTCGCGCAGATTGTTTAATAACGAATCATTTTTAAAAGTTCCCTCTTCAAGTTTTTTCAATGTCTCATTAAAAATTTTATCAGCAGTCACGTCGTCAAGAGTTCCCAGCGGCTTTTCTTCAATAGAATCAAGAAATCTGTCAATCTTAGGGTCGTAAGAAATGCCAATCATAGGCACACCCATAACGCCGGCAAATACCAGCGCGTGAAGTCGAATACTAATCAACACGTCCATACAACCGACAAGGCTCATAACTTCCGCCGTCGTCAATTCTTCATCAATCACTGTGCACGGAATTTTCACCAGCTCGGCAGTAGACCTCGCCGCCTTAACGTCTTCAGGAAATTGCATAGGTATGAAAATAATTTTCGCGTTAATCTGCGCGGCAAGCCTGTTCAACGCATCCGCTAATTCATTTTGGCATTTATTCCAGTTAATCCAACGTCGAACTGAAATTCCTATAAATTTTCCAACGTGATTTTTTAGGGAATGACGCGATAAAATTTTTGTTCCAATTTCGAGAGTTACCGGCTTAATCGCCAACACAGGATCAGCCGTACAAAAAATTTTAGGTAGAAAAATTTTTAGGCGTTTAAGTTCCTCCAACGAACCTTTATCACGGACAGTTACCATGTCAACACGATTCACAATAAATTTCATCAGCCAACAAGCAAATCCGCCGCGTATAGGACCAATTCCCTGCGCGTACAACATAACTTTGCAACCAAAAATTTTAGCCAGAAAAATTATTCCCAAGTAATAATATAAACTGCTACGACTCGTAACATTTTGAAGGAGAGAGCCGCCGCCGGAAATTAAGAGGTCTGCCCAAAAAAATTTCCTTATGATAGAAAAAATATCCAACCACTTTACAGCGTCAACATTATGACGTTTCCGCGTGTACTCGGGATTAAGCGATATAACGGTAAATTTTAAATCGTCGTCCATTTCGCGCAAAACTTCAAGCATAGCCGCTAACATCGCCTCGTCGCCGCCATTTTTCGAGCCGTAGTAGCCGGAAATTAAAATGTTCATCTAAAATTTTTCACCTTTTGGAATAACGTCTTCTTTCTTCTTTTTTGTCGCAAAATAGTAAATCAGCAACGCTATAACGCCGAATATCGCGCCCGGTATTAAGCCGTCGATTCCGCGCATAAACGATACCATTATTGGCGTATGGACGTGCGCAAATGTTTCAACCATTGAGCCTTGACCGATTGTCGCAAGAATTGTCAGCACAAATAAAATTTTCTTCGGGAACTTTTTAAAGAACGCTGCTATCATCAGTATAAAGGCTGGATGTCCTAAAAATATTTCTTTCGAGCGCGGACGTGCGTAAAATGTATCTTCTAACCATTCACGTATGCTTACTTCAAGATTTGAAACCGGCATTCCCGTTGAGTGACCGCTACGTATTACCAAGATTGCCAACGCCGCAATTACCACGAATACCGCTAATAAATTTTTTACCGTGACGTTCATTTCCAACATTTCTTTTATCTGTTGCTCTGCCGAAAAACTTTTCTTTAACTCGTCGATAACATTGAACCTTTGCAAAAACGCGATTGTCACGAGTATCAACGGCATTACGAAAGTTAATTTTATGCCGCGAAAGATTTCAAATTCCAAGAAGTAAACTACGTCAGATAACGCACCTGATAAATACGCCGCGCCAAACATTGAAACTAAGCTCGCGATAAATAATGATGCTACGGCAAGCCAAATTATTTGTCCTATTGTCAATTCGGGACGTACTTGTATTTTGGGATATTCTGAACCGCCTTCGCTTTTACTGCGTATGGATTCCCAACGCGCCTTCAATCTCAAAGACCTGAATCTGTCGAGTTGCCAAATTATTGCAAGCGCGGGGAAAACATTTGCGCTGACTAATGCTGCAATTAATCGAACTTTGCCGCCCGCGCCCATTAAAATCGGTATGCCCGTCAAAACTGCCAAGACGCCGAAAATTATCAGCTGAACTTTTTGATTGGCGTTTAATCTGCGCGAAAGTAATGATAAACATAAAACGCCCGCCGCAACCGTTCCGACGATGACTAAGAATCTTAAAAATCTGTTGGGAAAATAATTTTCAAAAGTTCCAGCGGTCCCGAGCGTGTATCCTGCGTTCCTAAGGTCTGCCGCAGTCTCGCTGATATATTTAAAATTCGTTTCAGCAAGCGTCATACCCGAAGCCTGTTTTTCGTAAATGCGGAAAAGATTTATACGGATATTTCTTTCGTAATCCGTCCTGCGCCAACGATAAATCGCCGTGTGCAAAGAAATTTTATTCTGATCGTAAGGCGGAATGACATGCAACCGCGCTACTCTATCATAGCCCAAATCACGCGCAAGTTGTTCCATACCCGCTTGAGGATAAAATTGTAACTGCGAATAACTTTCCACGACGCCAAAAATTATATTACGTTTTTTCATTTCTTCGGCGGTTACGTCAACATAATCATACGCGCCTAAAACTTCATTGCCCGAAAAGACCATCTCCGTTACAGGGTAGCCGTCAAAACGCTTGAAAACTTCACGAATTGAATCAGGCGTGCAACCTACAAAATTTGCAGGACGTGCCAAAATATTAAATCCCGCGTCCTTAACTATAGAAAGTTCCTCACTGGGCATTGTAATTGGCTTTTTCACAAAAACGCCGTAACGATCTTTGACTTCAATAATTTCAATTTCACCAATCGTCATTGGCTTGACGCGCTCTTTACCGAGCCTCAAAATTAAATCCGCCTTAACTTCCTCGTATGTGCGTAATTCGCGCCCAACTATATAAACTCTGTCGGGATAAATTAAATTTTCTTCAATGGCTTGCCGCCAATTCTCGTCAATAAGTAGACCGCTTTGATAATTGCCAAGAATTTCATTGCCGGGAATTGCGCGAACTTTTCCCTGAAGATTAAGTTTTTCAAAAGTGGCATCATAAACAGCAATAGTTGTAATACCCGCGCTTTTCATACGGTGCAGGACTTCAAAAAAATCAAGCCCTTCTTGTTCGGCAAGGCTGGTAATGCTGTCATAATCCATAACCATATCAATCTGCGAATTGTTCGTTTCAACCACGTAACGTTGTCCGCAGATAATGAGCGACGCGATAAGCCCCGCTAAAATTACCCAGACCAAAATTTTGTTGTAAGTAAATTTTTTCATCGCGTCTCCGTTTTCGTTGCTATCCTCAAAAATATTTTTTATGACTCATCATCTCTGTTTTTAAGTGGTCAGAATTTTTCACTGACCACTGATTACTGATTACTTTTCACTATAATTATCTCGTTGCGGTAATTAAAACATCGCCGTCACGCATTTGTACTGAACTAAATTTTAAACCGATAGGAAGTTGTGAACTCTCCAAAATTTTTACTTCGCCTAAATATCTGTCAATCTGCACATTACGGACAAGAGTGTTGCGAATATCTAATCTTGTGGCGCGGAAGTAAATATTTCCGTCATCAAGAAAAAAATTCCCCGCAATGTCAACGTCCGCCGTCTTGCCCAAAACTTTAATTTGTCCTGACGCGCTTGCTTCATTTTCAGTAATTTTAATCTGCGCTTTGTCGAGTTTGTCAACCTTATGTTCAATAAAATCTCTCAAGCCTTCTTCAGTTACAATGCCGCTAAGTTCGATACGTCCCGCAGATTTTAAAATCTTATCTGCGCGTTGATTATCGTTAAGACTCGGCGTAGGAGAAATTATTTCAGAAATATCAACGCTAATTTTTTCTGCGTCAAGAGTCAACGCCTCAAAAGGTACGTCTCCAATTTTACTTCTGCTTGCCGTCCCGTAAATTTTATCAACGTCGCCAATAAGTATTTTAGCATTAGGCGTAGCGTCAAGAATCAATTCAACTTCCTGCGCATGAGTCGCCTTTACAATTTGTTCCTTCAAAAGATTTGTGACTACACGCGGCAAAATGATTTCCGATGCAACGGCTATCACGACTACTAAAATTAAAATCGCCGCTAAAAATTTTTTCATTAAATTAACTCCTCATCATTCAGGAATTTTTTCATATGCTAACTTTAGAATTTTTTCATCAGCTTTAGCATAAAATTTTTTTAATTCATTTTTCGTAACAAGTTGAAAATTTTCGTAGCGAAATTTCGGCGTAGTCATACAAGAAATTAACGTGTAACTTTCGTCATTCAAATTTTCTGCCGCGAAAATCGAATTTGCAGGAACGATAACCATTGCCCGTTGCCCGTGTTCAATGTCTTTGCCGAGTAAAAATTCTTCCAACTTGCCGTCACGAATAACAAAAATTTTCAAACCGCAACCTTCGTGATAATACCAAATTTCGTCGCAGTCAATTTTATGAAAATGCGAAATATCTTTGCCAACCAACATAAAATAAATACTTCCCGCCGTTGCACGATTGTTTTGCGAAAAAGGCGAAGTATAAACTTCGGAAAAATATCCGCCTTCGACGTGAGATTGTAGCGAATAAACTTTTTTCAAAGTGTCGACCTGCTTTTCAATGTCGTTTAAAGAATTTGCAAAGGCGCATGATTGACAAGTTAAAATTAACAGCAATGCAATCAATAAAAATTTTTTCATACTAGTTCCTGATTTCTAAATTTGCTCGCCAAGCCAAAAACGCGCGAATAAAATTATCAATCTCGCCGTCCATAACCGCTTGAACATTTCCTGTTTCTTCGTTGGTGCGCAAATCCTTAACCATCGTATAAGGTTGAAAAACGTAGGAACGAATCTGACTGCCCCATTCAATTTTCATACGGTCGCCCTCAAGTTTATTGCGTTCCTCTTCCTTCTTTTCAAGTTCAATTTCAAAAAGTTTAGCGCGGAGCATACGAAGGCACTGTTCACGATTTTGAATTTGCGAACGTTCATTTTGGCATTGAACAACAATTCCTGTCGGAATATGCGTCATACGAACTGCAGACGAAGTTTTATTAATGTGCTGTCCACCCGCGCCACTCGCCCTGTAAGTGTCAACGCGAACATCCGCCATATTTATATCGACTTCAACGGCGTCATCAATCTCAGGCATAATGTCACAAGCTGAAAACGAAGTATGCCGCCGCGCATTGGAATCAAAAGGCGAAATTCTCACAAGGCGATGAATACCTTTTTCAGACTTTAAAAAACCGTAGGCATTATGTCCCTTAATGAAAAGCGTGACAGATTTAACGCCCGCTTCGTCGCCCGGTAAAATATCTGCAGTCTCGACGGTAAAGCCGTGACGTTCTGCCCAACGTACATACATTCTTAAAAGCATTTGCGTCCAATCCTGCGCCTCCGTACCGCCTGCTCCGGCGTGCAAAGTCAAAATAGCGTTATTGGCGTCGTAGGGTTCACTCAATAAAATTTCTAAGCGTAAATTTTCAAGTTCATTTTTAATAACTTCAATCTGCGCGGAAATGTCAGCTTCTTGTGAAGGATCATCTTCCTCAATGGCAAGTTCAAGCAAAGTCTGCGCGTCATCGTACTTGGCAACAATATTTTTGTAAGTATCAACGCCGGACTTGATAGCGTTTAATTCCTGCGTAATTTTCTGCGCATCGTCGGGATTATCCCAAAAATTTGGCGCACTCATTTTATATTGAAGTTCGGCAATTTTTTCTTCCTTGCGGGCTACGTCAAAGTGAATCCCCCATTTCATTTAACTTCCCGCGCAGGTTCACCAATTCAGATTTTCTGTCTTCGAGCATAAATTCACTTCCCGTAAAAAAATTTTTTTCTTCCTATTATATTCATAAACTGCCAAATTGCCAAATTTTTTTTAATAAAATTAGCGCAAAAAAAATTCCCTACAGAAATTTTGCCTGCAGGAATAAAATTTTTTGTCCGAAATTTTTTAATCTTTTATCTCAATTCCGCACAATGTAAGGGTCTTAACGTCCAATTTGCCGCCAAAATATTTGTCAATCACTTTTTTAAATGTTTCGCAAGTCGGATCTGCCAAATGGAATAAAGTCATTGACGAAAGTAATTTTGAGTCGTCGGGATGTCCGCCCATAATATATTTAACGTCATTGCTTTCAAGTTCCAATAAAGCCTGACAAATTTCCAAAAGGCGATTGCGCAAAGTTTCATCGGCTAAATATTCTTTCGCCTCATCAAGATTTTCAATTCCGTAATAAACCGCAGTTCTGCTTTTGCCCAAATCTCTAAGTTGAGGGAAAATATACCAAATCCAATGCGTACGTTTACGCCCTACCTTCATTTCGTTAAGCGCGTTTTCGTAAGACTTTTCCTGCGCTTTAAGAAATCTGGATAAATCGTACATAAAAATCACCGTTTTACATTTCGCGTAAAAATGCCGCGTAGCCTTTTTTAGTTTCGTAAATGTCAATCTTACTCGTCGTTTCGTAAGGCGCGTGCATACTCAACACACCAACACCGCTGTCAATTACGTCCATACCGTAAACTGCCGTCATAAGTGCGATTGTTCCGCCGCCGCCCAAGTCAACTTTGCCAAGCTCCGAAAATTGGTAAGCAACATTATTTTTTTCAAGAACTCCGCGCAGTTTTGCAACGTATTCGGCATTGGCTTCACTTGCACCTGATTTTCCGCGAGAACCCGTGAATTTATTGAACACCATACCTTTGCCGAGATAGGCGACATTTTTTTTGTCAAAGCAACTTGCGTAAAGCGCATCGTAAGCACTGGAAACATCAGAACTTAACATTACGGAATTTTGAAGAGCGCGGCGCAATCCAATTTCAGAATACTGTCCGCAAGCGTTCATAACTTCCGCCAAAATATTTTCAAAGAAATGTGAACGCATACCCGTTGCGCCGTAACTTCCAATTTCTTCCTTGTCGACGAGCAAACAGCAGGCTGTACGACCAAGATTTTCTTCCGCAACTTCAAGCATCGCAATTAAGGAAGTGTACGAGCAAACTCTGTCGTCCTGCCCGTAACCTAAAACCATACTTCTATCAAAACCAAGTTCGCGAGCTTTACCGGCGGGAACTAACGCCAATTCAGCCGAAATGAAATCTTTTTCTTCAATATCGTATTTATCCTTCAAAAGTTTTAAGACGCCGGCTTTGACGGATTCTTTTTCGCCTTCCTTAAGCGGATAATTTCCAACGAGAATATCCAAATTTTCACCTTCGACTACTTTTGACGCCTTTTTTTCCATTTGCTCCTGCGCGAGATGAATCAATAAATCTGTCACGCAAAAAACGGGATCGCTTTCATCTTCGCCTATAACAATATCAATTACCGTGCCGTCAGTTTTGACAACAACTCCGTGCATTGCGAGCGGCAACGCAACCCACTGATATTTTTTAATTCCGCCGTAATAATGCGTGTCCATATAAGCAAGTCCGCCGTCTTCGTAAAGCGGATTTTGTTTAAGGTCAAGGCGGCAAGTATCGATATGTGCGCCGAGAATTTTCAAGCCGCGTTCAATTGGTTCACTGCCAATTTGAAAAAGTGCAATAGACTTTTTCATAAACGTGCAATAAACTTTATCGCCCGCCTGCAAAGTCTTAACGTCAGCAAAATTTTTGTAACCGGCATTTTCAGCGGCTTTAATCGCATGGTTGACACTTTCGCGCTCTGTCTTACAAGTGCTTAAAAAATCTATATAACCTTTGTTGAGATTTTCCAGCGCAACTTTTTCTTCGTCAGTATACTTACTCCACACTGAAATTTTTTTATCTTTTTCTTCTGACATTAAAATTTCTCCTTTAAAAAAATTTTTTTATAATTATATCACAAAGCAAAAAAAGTACCAATAAAAAATAGCGCGTCCGATTTAAACACGCTTTAATTATTTATGCCGAAAATTTATTCCGCCGCTTCCAACAGTTGTAATAAATCTTGTCTGCGTGATCTGATGCCGGAGTCTTCAACAACTTTCATCATATTTTTAGTACTGGCGTTAATATCAAATTTTAAGTTGCCGAGCGTGAACGCAGTAATTCTTATGAAATTTGACGACGAAATATTAATGTCAAATGCCGTTTCGCCAAGAATTTCGTTAGTTATGTCCATTAATGACTGGATTTTAACTTTGTCATCGTCCGAAATTTTTAAACGTGAATCTCTTGATTGTTTATAAGGCAATTTAACTTTGCGCTGGGAAGGTCTTCGCTTAAGAAGTTCAAGCATTAACGTAATATTCTTAGCCATTTACCTCAATCCTTTTGATGTAAGAAAAACGCTTTACCTACTGCCGTTTCGAGTTGGATATTACTTTTTTCGTTAATCCGTCCGCCGCTTACAATATGCGTAACTGCCTTGCACCAATCGCGCATCATTCCTTCATCGAATCCAAGACAGTATGCCAAGTCAACAATGTTTGAAAGTTCGCCGTTATAAACTTCGTCACAAACCGACGCGCCGAACAGCAACCAAAAAATTAAGCGGTAAAATTCATTGAGATTTTTTTCGCCGGGCTTATTTTTCATGTCGCGATAAATATTTATCAGACCAATTTCGTCAATTTTTTCCATCGGACCGGTTTTGTCAGGCGTAAAAATACTTGCCATAACTGCGATATAAGGATCTGCCGTATGATTGATAAAAGGCGATGCCGCAAAAGTTTTATACTTCGCGCCGGAACCTCCGAACATAAATACGCTACCCGTGCGTCCTGCCAAATAATTGTCCGTATCCTGTACCAATGCGCGGAACTTCGTAAGCCGCATATCTCCCGACCTACTGCCATCTTGCCTTGCCATAAGTAACCTCCAAATTATTCCTAAAATCTGCGTATATTCTAACAAATTTGATGAAGGTGTTCAACATTTGCAGAAAAATTTTTTAAATCAATTCGTAACCGGCGTCAGTTATAACTTTTTCAAAATCTGCGCGGGAAATTTCTTTATCGGAAGTAACCTGTGCGCTTTTATCTTCTAAGCTTACTTCAACGCTCGTAACGCCGTCCATATTCGCCAGCGCGTCGTGAACGTGTTTTTGGCAATGCTTGCACATCATACCTTCAATTTTTAAAGTTGTCGTCATAGTTTTTAATTCCTCCTCAAAATTTTTTAAAGAAATATTTTCAAATTGAACCTGCGCGGAAATTTTTTCATCTTCTGTAGATTTTTCATCGCGCTCAACTTTGAAAAATTTTAACCTCAACGCATTAAGCACAACGCAAACGCTTGACATACTCATTGCCGCCGCGCCTATCATCGGAGAAAGTTTTACGCCAAATGTCGGATAAAAAATTCCCGCCGCTATCGGAATACAAATTATATTGTAGAAAAATGCCCAAAATAAATTTTGTTTAATGTTTAGCATAACCGCGCGACTTAATTTTATCGCACTTACCGCGTCGAGTAAATTATTTTTTATCAGAACCGCATCCGCACTCTCAATCGCAACGTCCGTACCCGCACCAATCGCAATTCCCAAGTCAGCTTTCATCAATGCGGGAGCGTCATTCACACCGTCACCTATCATAGCAACTTTTTTTCCTGCGCGTTGAAGTTTTTCAATTTCAGCCGCTTTACCTTCAGGCAAAACTTCTGCAATAAAATTTTTTATCCCAACCTGCGCGGAAATTTTTTTAGCCGTCCCGTAATTGTCGCCGGTAACTATTACAACTTCAAGACCAAGATTTTTAAATTCTTCAACCGCTTTAATCGAACTTTCTTTTGCAATGTCAGCAACCGCAATAATTCCTAAAAGCCTATTCCCTAATCCATTTTCCCTAATCCCTACAACAATCGGCGTTTTACCTTCATCAGCCAATTTGGAAATTTTTTCGTGAACTTCGTCGAGATTAAAGCCGCGCTCAATAAAAAATTTTTCACTGCCGCAAAAATAATTTTCAGCCTGAATACCTTTACCGAAAATCGCTGTAAAATTTTTCAGCTCAAGCGGCATAATATTTTTTTCAGTTGCAAAATTTGTTATCGCCTTCGCTAAAGGGTGTTCACTTTTATTTTCAAGACCTGACGCAATTTCTAAAAATTTATCAACGTCAACATCAAAAGTTATCACGTCAGTCACAAATGGCTTTCCCGCCGTCAAAGTTCCTGTCTTGTCTAAAATTATCGTGTCGACTTCGTGCGCAATTTGCAAAGCCTCGCCTGACTTGATTAAAATTCCGTTTTCCGCACCTTTACCCGTGCCGACCATAATTGCAACGGGCGTAGCCAATCCCAACGCGCAGGGACAACTTATCACCAAAATTGAAATCGCTATCGAAAATGCAAACTCAATCGTCGCGCCGTTCAAAATCCAAAAACTTCCTGCCAAAATCGCTATAAAAATTACCGCAGGCACAAAAATTCCTGAAATTTTATCAGCTAACTTTGCAATCGGAGCTTTACTCGCGCTTGCCTCTTCGACTAACGAAATAATTTTTTGAATAGTGCTGTCCTCACCGACTTTTTCAGCACGAAATTTTATAAAGCCGCCTCGATTAATTGTCCCGCTTGTAACTTTATCACCAAATTTTTTGTTGACCGGTAAACTTTCGCCGGTTATCGTCGATTCGTCAACTGTAGTTTCACCTTCCAGAATAATTCCGTCAGCAGAAAAAATTTCTCCCGGTCTTACTAAAATTTCATCGCCTTTTACAAGTTCATCAACAGAAATTTGAACTTCGACGCCGTCACGAATTACATTGGCAGTTTTCGGCGCAAAATCCATTAACTTTTCAATCGCCTGCGTAGTTTGACCTTTAGCACGTGTTTCAAAAAATTTTCCGACCGTTATCAGCGTTACAATCATTCCGGCAGATTCAAAATACAAATTTTTTCTGTACTCGTCCACCAAAATTAAATCGCCGTGTCCAAGTCCGTAACCAATTCGATAAAGTGCAAATACACCGAAAATCGCCGCCGCCATTGAACCTAATCCAACAAGTGTGTCCATATTCGGTGCGCCGCGAAAAAGATTTTTGAAACCGTTGACATAATATTTTTGGTTAAGATACATTATCGGCAAAATCAGTAAAAATTGAGTCAATGCAAAAGTTACGGAATTTTCTCGACCGTCAAAAATTTCTTCAACAATTTGCGGCGTGAAAAACATTTTATGCATCGCAATGTAGACGGTCGGGATTAAAAAAATTAGAGAAAAAATTAAACGAAACTTCATATTAGAAATTTCGTCGTCAACATTAACAGATTTTTTATTCTGATCACTGACTACTGACCACTGACCACTTTTCAACGCCGCTCCGTAACCTGCATTTTCAACAGCGTCAATAATATTTTTTACAGAAATTTTTGCGTCGCGATTAATCTGCATTGAGTTTGTTAAAAGATTTACGCTGACATTTTCCGCGCCAACAACTTTGGCAACGGCTTTTTCAACCCGCGCAGAACACGCAGAGCAAGTCATTCCGCTGATTTTGTAGCTTTCTCTGCTTTTGTTTTCCTTTCCCACTTTCTCTTAATTCCCAAACTTTTTAACAAATTGACCATTTCCATTGCGGACATTGCGGCATCTGCGCCTTTGTTGCCGGATTTTGTTCCTGCGCGTTCAATCGCCTGCTGAATATTTTCCGTAGTTAAAACGCCAAAAATTGTCGGTACGCCAGTCTGTAAAGAAATTTGAGCAATTCCCTTAGAAACTTCGTTGCAAACATAATCGTAATGAGTAGTTGCACCGCGAATTACCGCACCAAGACAAATTATCGCGTCGAAATTTTTAGAATCTGCCAATTTTTTAGCGGCAATCGGAATTTCAAATGCGCCCGGCACCCATACGACCGAAATATTTGCGTCCTCTGTTTCGTGACGTTTCAAAGTGTCCAATGCGCCCTCCAAAAGTTTGCTAGTGATAAATTCGTTGAAACGCGCTACGACGATTGCAATTTTTAATCCGCGACCTGTTACATTTCCTTCATAGATTTTCAAAAAAATCCCTCCAAAAAATTTTTTTACAGCTACTTTTTCTACTTTAAAATAAAATTTCCTGCAAAAAATTTTTTATCTTTCAAAAATATAGTAAAAATCGATTAGATAATTTGAGAAAAAGTAAGCAATGATTTTTTGAAGAAATTTTTATCACTTATTAAAAGCTAAATAAAAATTGACCAAAAAAATTGAGTTTGATATAATTAACAATAAGAAAGTTTTGAGGTCAACTACCTTACGAATAAATTCTTGGGCTTGCAGTTAGCCTAAGCCACCGCGTGCGGCTGGTTGACGACAGCCCTGCAAATATTTCTACTTGCAGCATTGAGGTTTCCCAAATCGGGTGCCTTTAAGCCTTAGCTACAACCGTTTCCCCGATATTTTTAGTTTAGCATACAGAAGAAACATTTGCAAGAAATTTCGCGCCTTACCTATCTTCTCGGCGCATGGAGGTGAAAAAATTTGGCGTATGAAGCATTGTACACGAGAGTTAGACCGAAAACTTTAGCGCAACTTATAGGACAAGAACACATAATGACGGCATTGACGCGAGCAATTTGCAAAAACCGACTTTCGCACGCATATCTTTTAGTTGGAACACGCGGCACCGGCAAAACGTCAACGGCAAGACTTTTAGCTAAGGCAATGAATTGCGATAAAGTTTTTGAAGCGCAAAAATCCAATCAGCCTTTACTTGCTACAGAAATTCCTTGCGGCAAATGTCCTTCGTGTTTGTCAATCGATTCATCGCCTGACAACGTAGAATTTGACGCGGCATCCAATCGTTCAGTCGAGGACGTTCAACGCCTTTTGTCGACCGCAAGCCTTGCGCCGTTGCAGTCACGGATAAAAACTTTCATAATAGACGAAGTTCATATGCTTTCATTTGAGGCGGTAAACTCAATTTTAAAATTAATCGAAGAGCCGCCGCCGCACGTTGCATTTTTTTTAGCGACGACAGAATTTAACAAAGTTCCGCAGACAATTCGTTCACGTTGTCAAATTTTAAATTTCCACTTGATACCAAACGGACTTGTAACGCCGTATCTTCAAAAATTGTCGAAGTCATTGGGCATTGAGCTTTCACGAGACGCCGCAAAAAGAATCGGGAGACTTGCCGCCGGTTCAATGCGCGATGCCGTAACTTACTTTGACCAATGCTACGCTATGGCAGATAAAACTATTTCGCTTGAAGACGTTGAAAAAACTTTGGGCTTAATTTCTGATGCGGATTTGGACGAAATAATTTCTGCGGTTCAATCTCAAAATAGAACATCATTAAGCGCGGCACTTAGTAGAGCGTTTAGGTCGGGATTGTCTTCAATTTCTATTGCCGAAGCTTTAATCAGTCGTCTGCGCGATATTGAGTTTGGTCTTATCAAAAAGCGTGACGATTCAGAATTGGTACAGCTTGAAAATCTTGCCGCTGAAGTTCGCAAAATTATTGTTGAAATGCAATATTCAGGCGTTCCCGATATAATTTTGGAAATGGCGTTGATGAAGATTGCCGCGCCGAAAGTTACTGTTCAGCAAAATTTTTCATCGCAAGAAGTTCCCGCGCAGATTGAAACTCTTGACGACGTTAAAAAAATTTTCCGCGAATTACGCGCACAACTTCCTGAAAGTGAAAAAAATATGCGGGCAATGTTGCAAAGCGCGTCAGTTGCAAATTTTGCTGGCAATGTCTTGACGTTAAATTTTACATCTCCGGCTATGGCAAGTATGTTCAACGATGCTAGACAATCGCAGTTTGAGGAAATTTTTTCTAAATTAATTGGGCATAAAATTAAAGTTATGAAGGTTGTCGGCGCAAATGTCGGTACAGATTATGAAAATATCGACGAACGCGGAAAACAAAATGCACAAACAGCTATGAATTTTTTTCAGACGGATAATTTTTCAAAAACTAATGAGGATAATTTTTAAAAATAAATTTTTGTGTGAAGGGAAGTAATTTAAAAATGGCACAAACTCCTACGTTTAATCTGGGGGAAATTTTGAAACAGGTTCAAGCGTTTCAACAGAACATGGACGCGCAAAACGAAAAACTTAAGCAGGAGACTGCAACGGCTAAAGTTGGCGGCGGTATGGTATCTGCAACAGTCAACGGCGAAAAGCAAGTTATTGAAGTTAAAATTTCAAAAGATCTCGTTGATGAAGGCGATGTTTCAGCGATTGAAGATTTAGTTGTAAGCGCAGTCAATGCCGCAAATGCTGAGATTGACAAAAAAATAAACGCCGGTATGTCGGCGGCAATGGCAGGAAATTTACTCAACAGTTTAGGCGGAATCGACAAGCTTGGTGATATGGCTAATTTGCTCGGCGGTTTACTCGGCGGAGGAAAGAAATAGTGATCAGTGGTCAGTGGTCAGTGAAAATTTCTGACCACTGATTACTGACCACTAATCACTTAATCAATAGCAGTTTCGACTTTAGTTTCGCTAAAAGTTTTCATATCGTTGAGTGCGGCAAGAGCGGCTTCCGCAATTTCAACGCCTATGCAAGAAATTTCACCGTCAAAACCTATTCTCATACCGGGAGCAAAATGATAATTAATTAATTTGGTAGTGTAGAGCAGGAAAGGGCGAATTTCAGGACACATTGCTTCGAGATAGCGGGCGATAATTTCTACAGCTCCGCAATCTATGACAATGAGGGTTGAATTGTGAGCGGCGGCAATAATCGCGCCAATGATCGCACTTGTCAAGCAACGAAACTTTTTTGGAACTGAATTTAATAAATCTTCAGGCGGTACTTTGAGATCGCCATTTTTTTTGAGCAAAGCTTTAGAAAATTTTTCGTCGAGCTTATCAAAATTCCAATCGCTTAACTCCGTCAACGCAATAATCGGTATTGAAAAGGAAACTTCCTCCGCCAAATTTCTACCAAAATTAAAAGCAACAGTCGGGTCAGCCGTCGGGTCAACAATCCCCATAAAAACTTTCATCGCAAAAGTGCGCGTCGTCATACTGAAATCCATTGACACATTACGGCGCGTACCTTTTTTGTGCGGTCTATAGGTTTTTTGTTCCTCCGAAGGCGTATTTTCCGAATTGGTAAACGCCAAAGCCGCATGCCTTAAATTATTTGTCGGTATATTTTCATTGGTAATTCCGGCAATCTGTATCGCAATATCTTCCAACAACCCTAAACTTTCGCGCGGCTTAGTCAGATTGTTAAAATGCTCGCGGCACTTGTCCATAGCCTTGAAATGCAACTTCGGCATCGTCTTCAAATAAAAATCAAAAGTTTTATCCGTAGCCTTAACAGACTCTTCGCCGTTATTTTGCATAGACCGAACCAACATTGGATACGAACGCGGCACATTAAAATTGCTGACGCTAAACGGCGGTTCAAAACTTTGCAATCGCTGATCGTCGCTAATCTGAAAATCTAAATCAACTTCCTCAATATGCACTTCGCCAAATTGCTGTTCCAAATAATCTTGAAAATCTTCTTCATTCTCAAAATGTCCCGCGTTGCCAATATCTAAATCCTCAAGGAATTTCGCAAGTATATCCTCTTCGTCAATGTCACGGAAATCATCTAAGTCGCCGTCAAAATCAGCGTCAGGACCGCAAACATAAACGTAAACTACTCTGTCCAAAATTCTTGACGCGATCGACGCACCGACCGCCTCACCCAACGCAAGATTCAATTTGAACATTGGAGGCAATTCAAGATATTGTAAAGCCGCCATATGTCCAATTTCCCTGCCGACGTGAGACGCAATAGCATTTTCGCAAACGCCCGGCTCAATAGTATCAGCAATCAACGCGGCGGCAGTCGAGTTAAAGCCATCCAAAAATACTACGCAATCATGACGAGCGGCGGCAATAATCACGCCTGCCATTGCGCCAAATTCAAATCCTCCGACTTTTGCTAAAACGTCAATGCCGTCTTCAGGATCAGGATTATTAACTTTCAACGCTTGACGGACAATCTTAACTTTATTTTTAAATTTCTTATCTGAAATATTTGAACCGCGTCCGGTAACTTTACTGGCAGGTAATTCCAAAATAGCGGCGGTAATCGCGGCAGCAACAGTCGTATTTCCAATACCCATTTCGCCGATAAAAAAACAATTACAACCTGCCTTAATCGCCTTTTCGGTAAGTTCTTTGCCGATTTTAATAGACTTCTTAGCTTGAGCGCGTGTCATCGCATGACCTTCTGCAATATTTTTTGTGCCGCGAGCAATTTTTCTGTCAACCAAATCAGGAAGGTTAGAAATATCCGCGTCAACTCCAACGTCAACGACTACCAATTCAGAATTGGCAAATTTCGCAAATGCATTAGCCGCGCCGCCTCTGTCGACGAGGTAATTTTTTACCATGCTTGCAGTAGTTTTTTGCGGGTACGCGCTGACATTCATCTTGGCAACGCCATGATCCGCGCAGAAAATAAATGTACATTTTTTTGGGCGACCAATACTGCGGTACAACGCCGCCATATCTGTAAACGTCATAAAAATTAGCGAGGTTTAAGTAATCAGTGAAGAGTGAAAAAATTTCTAACCACTGATCACTGATCACTTAAAAACCGCGCTTTACCTCCTTTAGCAAATTAATCTTTACTGCGGCGAACCAAAGTCCGTACAACTTTTTCACCTGCATTACGTACCCTTCTAAGCGGCGCAACGCGAGTTGTAATTTTAGGTTTCATATCCTTTTGGTTTAAGTCTCCGCGATTCAAAAACGTTGACTTCACCTTATCAGGCTTAAAATATTTCCTTAATACGCTTGCGATTTCTTCAGGCTCAATATTTTCCGCGCAGGTAAAAATATCTGCCGCGACGTATCGTAAATCTCCGTAAACGTGCAAAGCTATATGACCTTCCATAAACGCGCCGATTATCGCCAATCTTTCACCGTCAATTTTTGCTGAAGTAAGTTTAGGTTCTTCGCCTATAGCTTCCTGCAAAATTTTTTTGACTTCTTCAATGTCCGACAATTTTTTTGCGCTGCAGTTGTATAAATCTAAAGTTAGTTGTCTGGATAAAATTTTCATAATATCTCCTTAACATTTAGGAAAAATAATTCTTAATTCTTGATTAAATTCTAATCCGGCGGTAAAAGTATAATATGTACGGGCAAATTGGATGCGCCAGGCGGCGAATATTCAAACTTAATTTTTCCGCTGTAACTTCCCAATTCACTAAGCTCAAGTTTTGAATGAAAAATCGCCTGTCCGTCTTCAAGCGATTTATTCAAAGACTCCGATTGATAAAAATCTTTATCTCCAAAATAAATTTTTCCTGTAGGTGTTAAAATTGTCCCTGAATTATTTCCATGCTGAAAACGCATTGCGCCCGCGTAATAACCGCCACGAGGACAAAGACAAAATCGCGTTGTCGACTTCGTGCGAAATTCCAGCGTGTAGTTAATTCCATAATTGCCGTAATTTACAACTTCCTCGCCGTCCGTCGCGTCAATGCCTTTCTTGAAAAAATCTGTCGCATTATCACCAATTAAAATATAACCTATGCCGTCAACCTTCGGATCATAAGCTTTTCTAAGTCTTAATGTGCGATTCATATGCTTAAAAGTTCCGCGCAGTTTATGTTCATCCTTCGGCAAAATTTTAGCGGAGTCCAAAAAAGTCAACGGATTAGCGTTGGAAGGATACATCAGCACATAAATTTTTACAGGTTTATTGGCAGTAAAATCATAAACGCCGTAACACAACTGCCCCGCCTCAATGGTAACCTTGTCCATATCGGCTTGAAAAAGTTTTCGTTCACCTTTAGCAAGTTTAATCGTATCGTTAAAATTATCTTGCATATACATTAACTGGGTAGATTTGCCGACGGACAAAAAATTTTTATCGGGAAGTGTAAAACCTCCGCGAGTAATTTCAATTTTATTTGCGATTGGGGAAACATTTTCAACAATAACGGCAAGTTTTTTCTTAACGCCCGTGTCATTCAAATGGTAAAACAAAATTCTTGCATTGCCGCGCACAGTGTCTTCATACAAAATTCCGTTGCGGCGGACGTATTCGGGACTGTCAGAAAAAATCAGCGTGCCGCCCGTGTCCATCGTGTCGACGGGCAGGCGATGCATAATTGTAGAATTAACATTTCTTGACGTGGCAGAAGTCGTAAACGTCATTGAAAGTGAAGTGAAAAAAGTTATAGTAGCCGTCAAAAATTTTTTCAAATTCAATAAAAATTTTCTCCTTCACTAAAAATTAAAAATCGATTTAATTTTTTCTGCCAATTCGGCTTTAAGCAGTCGCCATTTAAATTCCGTAATGCCGAATCGCGGTTTACGAATATGCACACGCTTCAAAGTATAGGGATTACTGTCAAGCGTGTTTAATCCAACGTCGCCCGTGACTGCCGTCAAATAGCCTTCCTGCTGTAAAAGTTTTGTCAAGTCTAAATTATATTCGCCGTTGGGATAAGAAAAAGTATAAATCGTTTCAAGCCCGCTCCATTCCAAAAAGATTTTTGAATAGCGCACTTGATTCAGCAAAATATTTTCGTCCAACATTACAAGCGGAATATGATCAGCGGTATGCGAACCAATTTCAACTCCGCGCCCTTGCATATCCTTAACTTGGTCAAGCGTCAGATAACCTTCTTTGCCGAGTTCATTGGTAATAACGTAAACAACGGCTTTCATATCATGCGCCTCAAGAATCGGCAACATTTCCGTGTAATTATTATCGTAGCCGTCATCGAAAGTTAAAATTATCGGCTTTTCGGGTAAAGTAATTTTACCATGCTTAGCCTGCATAAATTCGCGCAAAGTGATTGTAGTATAACCGTTTTGTTGAAGATAATCAAGCTGGGCGGCAAATTCTTCGGGCGTCACGTTATAAACTTCCGAGCCTTCCATAGGATTTTCTGTTATCGTGTGGTATTCCAAAATCGGGAATCCTTCAGGCTTAGGCAATAAAAAAATTATTGCGGCAAATATTAATCCAAATAAAAAAAGTGCGCCTACCCAACGCAAAAATATCTCCCCTTCTTACGTAAAAAAATTTTAGAAATCATTTTTAAAAACCGTTAATTAAATCTTATCAGTAAAGTCAACATTGGAATAAGTGGGGCGCACAAGGACGTGCGCCCGTCCGCGCAAATCGCGTGATGCGATTTCTGCGGACATGTTTTCTTTTGTTACTTTTCTTTTCCGCCAAAAGAAAAGTATATTTAAAAACTTAAAAATTTTTATCAAATTGAACTTTACCAATAATCCTAAAACAAGACCTCCGATTAATTTTGCAAATCATTTCGACGAAAAATTAAACATATCCTGCAGTGAAAATCAAAAAAATTAGTCGTTGTAAGTGTTACGTAACATTAACAAAAAACTTGACAGTGAAGGCGGGCTCGTCTATAATGCGTTGTGTATTTTTGTAAATTTGAGGAGGTGACTCCGTTACAGAAAATTGTATATAATTTTTTTATAATCATCTGTAACGGTATTTAGTTTGAAAAGAACTTTCCAGCCTAATAATCGTTGGCGTAAAAAGACACATGGTTTTCGTGAACGTATGAAGACAAAGGGCGGTCGTCTCGTGATTAAAAGACGTCGTCAACGCGGTAGAAAAGTGCTTACCGCTTAAATAAGCGCACAGGTCACCGTCAAGAGTGACCTTTTTTTCGTTTAACTGCAGGAGACTTTTTTTAATTAAGAATTAAGAATTAAGAATGTAGAATTAAGAATGCGTTATTAAAGGAAAAAGTTTTATGTTTGAATTGAACAAGAGTGAAATTTTACGCGATAAACGCGACTTCAACGCCGTTTATTCCAATGGACGTTCCTACGTCAACAAAGATTTGGTACTTTATGTGCTGAACGATGAACGTTACAACGGAAAAGTCGGTTTCGCCGCCGGTAAAAAACTTGGTTGCGCCGTCGTAAGAAATCGCGTTAAACGGCTCTTGCGTGAGGCGTATCGTCTTAATAAAAAAAATCTCCGCAGTGATCGCACAATTATCTTGATGGGCAGAAAAAGTTTGGTCGACGCGAAAGTTGACGTTGCCATAAAAGCTTTTCATAATCTCTGTAAGAAAGCTAAGTTGATTTTAGATGACTAAAATATTTATATCTGCAGTCAAGTTTTATCAGAAATATATTTCGCCGTTAAAGCCGCCTTGTTGCCGATTCGTGCCGACGTGTTCAAGTTACGCAATTCAAGCGTTAGAAAAGTACGGTTGGCGACGCGGCACAATTTTAACTTTATGGCGTATACTACGTTGTAATCCATTTTGTAAGGGCGGCTATGATCCCGTCCCTTGATTCTAATCAGGAAGTGATGTTTTGGAAGAACCGGGATTTTTCAGTACAATTTTTGCGCCGATTGAATTTCTGCTGACCAGCATTTTAAATTACCTTTATCATTTAACCGAAATGTTAGGATTCGGCAGTTACGGTCTCGCAATAATACTTTTAACGGTGCTGATGAAAATTCTTTTGTACCCGTTGACTGTCAAGCAATTACAATCTATGAAGGCTATGCAGGAGATTCAACCTAAAATGCAACGCCTTCAAGAAAAATATAAGGATAATCCGCAGTTATTGCAACAAAAAATGATGAAACTTTATCAAGACGCGGGAGTAAATCCTGCGGCAGGTTGTCTGCCAATGCTCGCGCAGATGCCAATCTTGATGGCAATGTATTACACACTTTTCAATTTTGATTACGGCGAAGTTGCACCTTCATTTTTATGGTTGCCAAGCTTATCAGAAACAGACCCGACTTACATATTGCCGGTAGTTTCCGCGTTGTCAACTTTCGTACTTCAAAAAATGTCAGCATTCGCCGCGCCCAACAGTCAACAGTCAAAAATTTTTATGATAGTTATGCCGCTTTTCATAGGTTGGATAAGTTTAAACTTTCCGGCAGGACTTGTACTCTACTGGATAACTATGAATGTTGTGCAAATGGTACAACAATTTTGGATATATCGTAATACTGGTGAACAATCTGACAAGGAGGCTTCTTAATGGCTAAAACTATTGAAAAAACTGGTAAATCTGTAGAAGACGCACTACAGGTAGCACTCTCCGAACTCGGCTTAAGCGAAAGTGAAGTCGACGTTGAAGTTTTAGAAATGCCCTCAAAAGGCATTTTCGGATTTTTCGGTAATAAACCTGCGCGGATTAAAGTCACTGTAAAAGAAGTAGAAGTCCCCGCGCCGGAAGTTGTGCCAGAAGAACCAGTAGAAAAGGTTGTCATTGAACCTCCTACCGTCGTAAAATTTAGAGTTGTGCCGAGCCTTGACACTTTGCCTAAAGTCGATGCGGAATTTGTTGAAGAGAAACCCTCTGATGATATTGAAAAATCTGCTGTAGGAAATGAACCCGCTCCCACTGTTGAAGAAACTCCTAAGGTTGACAATGAACCCGTTGAGGATAAAGAATCTTGCGAGCGCGAACAGATTATTGAAAGAGCGAAAAAATTTTTAACAGACATTTACAAAGCGGTTGATATTGACTTAACGATTAATGTCAGAGAAGTTGACGGCAATATATTTTTAGATTTGGCAGAAAAAGATTCTGCAATGATTATCGGCAAACACGGGCAGACTATTGACGCCTTGCAGTATTTAACAAATTTAGCGGCTAATCGTTCGACGGAAGAGAAAATCAGATTTATTCTTGACGTTGGAAATTATCGTGAACGTCGCGAAGAAACGATTATCAAATTGGCTAAGAGTGTGGCAGACCGCGTTGTCCGTATGCGTCAAGATATTAAAATGGAGCCTATGAGTCGTCATGAGCGGCGTATTGTTCATACGACTTTGCAGGAAAATAAACGTGTTGAAACTCATAGCTACGGGGAAGAGCCGTATCGTTATGTGGTAGTTTCCCTTAAGCGTAAAGGGAAGTAATTTATTTTCTGTTAGCTGAAAGTCGGCTAAAAGGAGGCGATTTTTTATGATTAAGTTCTGTGGACGAATCGGCATTGCGTTTTTTATGTCGGTCGCGCTTATGCTGATAAGTGCTTGCTCGGACGGAGAAAAAAGCGGTGCCGCGCCAACTTCGTCAAGGTCCGAAAGTTCACAAGTCACTTTTTCCAACGATTACAACAAGAACGATACGTGGCTTGTTTACTGGTATCTTTGCGGCACGGACTTAGAATCGGACGATGGTTCGGCAACTGCTGATTTTAGTGAATTAGTAGACGTTGACCTGCCGCCCAATGTAAAAGTTTTAGTTCAGACAGGTGGCGCGGTTGAATGGCAAAATGAAGCCGTTCCCAACGGAAAAATTGGACGTTTCTTGTATGACAACGAAGATTTAAAAGTTCTGCAGACTTTGCCCGATGCAGATATGGGTTCCAAAAGTACGCTGATTGACTTCCTGCGTTACGGCAAGGAAAATTTCAAAGCAGATCATCAAGTTTTTGTATTTTGGAATCACGGCGGCGGCAGTATTGGCGGAATTTGCAGTGACGAGCGCACAGGTAATGCGTTAAGTCTTAATGACCTTACTGAAGCTTTTTCGGCAGTTTATGAAAAGTCTCCTGAAAATCCTCCTTTTGAGCTTATCGGCTTTGACGCTTGCTTAATGGCGACATATGACACGGCTAATTCAATTTACGGCTTTTCGCGTTTTATGGTTGGTTCAGAGGAACTTGAACCCGGTAGCGGTTGGGAATATACAGGCTGGGTAGGCGCACTTGCCAAAAATCCCGCGATGAACGGCGCATCCTTAGGTAAAGCGATTTGTGATACTTACATAAAGGGTTGTCAAGAATATGATGTTGACGACTCGGCAACGCTTTCACTGATTGATTTATCTAAAATTCCTAAGCTTACTTGGGCTTACGAGGCATTTGGACTTGAGGCTTTGCAAAATGCCAGACGCGACACAAAGGGATTTTTCTCAAGCTTCGGACGTGGCGCACAACGTGCTGAAAATTACGGCGGCAATACGCGTAAAAGCGGTTACACTGACATGGTTGACCTTGCCGACTTAGCACGTCAATCTAAATCTTTGTTGCCTAAATCTTCCGGTGATTTAATTAAAGCCATTGACGAAGCGGTTGTCTATAGAGTTCAGGGCGATTACCGTAAGAAAGGCAGTGGAATTTCCGGCTTTCACTCTTATGAAGGCAGTGAAGATTATCTCGTAAATTACTTAGATGTCGAAGCTGCGCCGATGTCTCAAAAATTTTTGTACTACTATTTGATTTATGGCGAACTTCCTGACAGTGTTACACGAATTCTTGATGACGGTTCATTGGAAAAGGCTATTAATAAAATGAAAGCGGAGGTTGAGGAGGAAAAACCTGCGCCGCCTATTGAAGATAATGTGCCATCGAATGTCACTACGTTGCAACCTATTCAACAGCAGAAGATTTTTAATGTAAGTTCTCTTGAAGATTTGCCGGTAGATGTTGACAAGGACGGTAATGCCTTCGTCAAGCTTACGGAAGAACAAATGGATATGCTGTCTAGCATACATTGTCAGTTGGTTTATATGGATATTGAAAAAGATATCATATTGTATCTCGGCAGTGACGCGAATATTGATGCCGATTGGGATAAGGGTATTTTCAAAGACAATTTCACAGGGTATTGGCCTTGCCTTGACGGACACATAGTTTACATGGAAATTGTTGCTGAAAATGACGATTATAATTTCTACAATGTGCCGATTAAGTTAAACGGCGTTGAATGTAACTTGCAAGTCGTTTACAACTACAAGGACGAAAAATATCATATTCTCGGCGCACGTAAAGGCATTGATGATAACAACATGGGGAATCGCGAGCTGATTAAATTGAAAAAAGGCGACAAAATTACGACCATTCATTACGCTGCCACAATATCAGGCGACGATGACGATCTTACTGCTATAGATGTCGAAACTTTTACTCTTACCAGCAACAATCCAAAATTTGAAGATGAAGATATGGGCGACGGACTTTTCGGTTATTGCTTTGAATTTATCTCACCGACCGAAGACAGTGCACTTTCTCAACTGGTAGAATTTGAAGTCAAAGGCGATACCATTACGACTTCCGTTGATGTAGATTAAAATCTGCGCGGAAAATTTTTAATCCGTAAATAAAAAAAAGACCTTCTATGAAAAAATCGTAGGAGTTATCAACAGTAACCCAAAAAATTGACAAAAATATACCTAGTGTCTAAAATGTCCCTATCAGCGATAACCAAGCTGAGTTAAATACCGATGGCTAGTCGGGAATTTACGACTGTGGAGTGTTACACAAACGTTAGTAGGTAAGCCGAGAACGGACACGAGGAAGCAGTAAGACAGAATCGCGAGGTCTGTCCGATTCATCTTGACATAGACACAAAGGACTTTTGTCAATTTTTGTCTATGTTTTAAGTAGCAGGTCTTTTTAGTTAAAACTTTTTCGCGTAAATTGCAAACAGCGGAATTAAATCGTAGTAGACATTGGGACTTTTATGAACAAGCGGCGCAATGTCATAATCGCATTGAACTTGAAAGTTAAGCGTCGACAAAAAATTTATGTCCCAACTCGGACGTGTGTGCGTGCTGATTCGTACCGCGTCTTTAATTTTTTGACACTCAACCAGCATTACATCTTCAACTTCACCTTTCGAGCAGGTTTCTTCGTTCAAAAAATTTTTATCTCCGTAATCCGAATCAAAATTCATCAGGACGCCGCCAATTTTTAAAACCCTTTGCCATTCGCGGTAAGCTTGCATAACGTCGGGCAATGTCCACGTCAAATTTCTGCTTATCACAACGTCAAAAGTCTTGTCTGGAAAAGTTAAATCCTGTGCATTCATCTTCAAAAAATCTGCGCGGCATTGAAAGTAATCCAAATTATTTTTAGCTTCCCGCAACATTTTTGACGACATATCAATACCGGTGACTTGATGCCCTAATTTAGCAAGAAGTACTGCGAAAAATCCTGCGCCCGTTCCTACGTCAAGGATTTTTAAATTTTTACCCTGCGGTAAATGTTCGGCAATAATTTTTTTCCACGCGAAATAATCTTCTCCTGAAAGTTCAAGTCGCCGTACCCTGCTAAAATCCGCGCTCCTTGCGTCCCAATAATTTTCGATTCGCTGAAATAATTCCATTAAAAATTCTCCATTGTGAAAAAATCAGTTGCCATTAAATTTTTCGTGAAAGGTGATTTAGGCGCGTTGATAATCGTAGTTGGAACACCTTCTTCAACAATTTTACCTTCGTGCAGGACAATCACGCGGTCGGCAATGCGCGGCAAAAGTGCTAAGTCGTGAGTAATGAACAGGCAAGCAATATTTTTTTCGGTGCAAAGTTTTTTCAGAAGTTCGATAACTTTTGCCTGTACAGTTACGTCAAGCGCACTCGTCGCCTCATCGCAGATTAAAAGTTTTGTTTCAAGAGAAATTGCACGCGCTATAGCCGCTCTTTGACATTCGCCGCCGCTGACTTCGTGAGGATACCGCGCAGAATATTCAGGCGTCAATCCAACTTCAATCAACAAATTTTTTACGCGCTCATCAATATTTTTAAAGCCGTGATTCTTCATAGGCTCGGCAATGCTCCAGCCCAAAGTTTTTCGCGGGTTAAAAGAATCTTCGGGAAGTTGAAAAATCATCTGCATATTTTTGTAAACGCTTTTCAACTTCCCGCCGCGCAGATTGGCAATTTCCTCTCCGCAAAAAATAATTTGCCCTTCGTCGCAAGGAATAAACTGCGAAATAATTTTTGCAAGCGTGGATTTTCCGCAACCGCTCAATCCCACAACGCCTAAACATTCGCCCGCGCAGATTGAAAAATTTATGTCGTCCAAAACATTTTTATTGACGAAAGATTTTTTAACGTTGCGGACTTCCAAAATTTTTTCCATTTAAATGTTTGCGTTGACGCCGTGATTTTCAAATACGCCGAGAATTTCAGTGAGTTTAGTTTTCTTGGGATTATAATCAATCGTCGTTTCGCCGTCGTGCGCGTGAATATGAACATACATCACGCCCGGCAATCCCAACAAAGTTTTCTCAACGTCCTTTGCGCTGTCCTCCGTGTAACCTTCCGCATTAAACTGCAAGCGAGTATTACCGTTAGTAGCACCGCAACCGCATTCCATACACATTTTTAAAAACTCCTTTCAAGTCGGGGAACTGCTTTAATAAGTTCCCGCGTATAAACTTCTTCGGGCGCGTTGAAAATTTGATCCTTTGTTCCAAATTCAACTTGCCGCCCGTTTTTCATAATCAAAATTTTATCAGCCATATACCACGCCACGCCCATATGATGAGTAACCATAATAATTGAAATGCCGTGATTTTTTCTAAGCTTGAGCAATTCTTTAACAACGCTGACTTGAGTAACGGCATCAAGTGCGCTGGTCGGTTCATCGGCAAGCAAAATTTTAGGTTCAAGAATCATTGCCGCCAAAATCCCTGCGCGTTGTGCCATACCTCCGCTTAGTCGAAAAGGAAATTCATCAAGCACATTTTCTTCAAGGTTGATGTTTTTCATAATGATTTTGGCGCGTTCCAAAAAATTTTCACGTGTCCAATTTTTATGGGCAGTGACGCTTTCAAAAATCTGTTCGCCAATCGTCCGAATAGGGCAAAATGACGCACCGGCATTTTGAAAAATCATTCCTATTTCCGCGCCTGAAATTTTTCTGCGCTCGCCATCAGACAACATTGTAATTTCTCGATCGCCGAAAAAAATTTGTCCGTCAATAATCGCGCCGCCCTTGCCTAAAAGTCCGTCAATCGCTTTTAAAATCGTAGACTTGCCGCTGCCCGATTCGCCCGCAATAACTAAAATTTCTCCGCGCCTTAACGAAAAATTTATGTCGTACAAAACTTTTTTATCGCCGTAGACGACGGAAATATTTTCAAGCCGTAAAATTTTTTCAAACATTATTTCTTTTCCAGCTCTGGACGGATTTCATAATAATCAGAAGGATGCGCCGTAAAACCTTCAACGTTGGGTTTCATTACGAAGGACATTTTCAAATGTGACGCGTAGAAAAGTGCGCAGTCATCTAAAATTTGTTGGGACATTTTTATAGCAAGTTCCGCGCGTTTATTTACGTCGAAAGTGTTATGAAGTTCATCTTCAAGTTTAGAAATTTCCGCGCTGTCATAAAATCCTGCGTTATCAACCGCGCCGTCGACAATGTGACTTGTGAAATAATATTCCGGGTCGCCCGTCGGAGCAGTGACAATCGCCTTGCTGAAAATATCGTATTCGCCCGCCTTCAAGAAAGTTTTGTAATTATCTGTGGCGTTGACTTCCAATTTGACACCGATTTTTTTCAAATTAGCCTGCGCGGATTCTGCCAACAACGGCAACTCTTGACGTGAAGTATAAGTCAAATATCTAAGTTCAAGATTTTTGCCGTCCTTGTCAACGTAGCCGTCACCGTCCGTATCTTTCCAACCTGCTTGTTCCAAAAGATTTTTCGCGCCTTCAAGGTCATAGGGAACTGCATTAACTTTATTGCCGCCGAAAGTCAGATTAGCCGGGAAAGGTCCAACAGCGGGCGCACCGTTGCCATTAAGCAAAACCTTCGTGAAGTTGTCCTTGTCAATCGCCATAGAAATTGCCTTGCGGACGTTGATGTCTTGAAGTTCGGGCGTCTTAAAATTGAACGCAGCCTGATAAACTCTGGAAGTTTCAACTTGAGAAATTTTGTATTTATTATTTTGGAAAAGTTGCAAGCTTGAATAAGGCAAGCCTTGTACCGCGTCAAGTTCGCCGTTCTGCATAGCCATAGTTAAAGTATCGCCGTCGGTAATGCTCTTTACGATAACTTTTTCCATTTTCGGCTTGACTGCGCCCCAATAATTTTCATTCTTGACTAAATCAACCTGTGTGTCGGTGACTTTGACGGCCTTGTAAGGTCCGGTGCCAATCGCAATGCCGTCGTGGACGCCCGCTTCAACGTCAACAATACAGCTGTAAGGGTCACTAAGGTAGTTGATGAGCGCGGGCATCTTTTCGGTAGATTTAATGGTTACGAATTGCCCGTCCGCCTCAATCGAAGAAATTTTTAAGTCACGCGGTGCGCGGTCGTGATTCGCAATCAAATCGTCCAAACATTTTTTGACAGCCATACCGTCAACTTTTTTTCCGTTGCTGAATACAACGTTGTCTTTAATTTTAATCTTTATCGTAAACTCGTCAACCTGTTCAAAACTTTCAGCTATCCAAGATTCAAGTTGCATATGTTCATTAAATTTGAAAAGCGTTTCGCCGATACCGTAGCGCAAAGTTGACCAGCCGCTGTAACTTTCATGCGGATTAGTGCCGACATTTTCCATAGCAACGCCGTAAGCCATTGTACCGTACACGAAAGTATTTTTATCATCAGTATTGGAAGTTTGATTACCGCCGCAACCGCTTAACAAAAGTCCTGCACTTAAAATCGCCGCCAAAAATTTTTTCTTCAATTTCTTTCACTCCTGACATCTAACACATCTCTAAGTTTATCGCCCAATAAATTAAATATCGCAACCGTAATAAAAATTGCCGTACCGGGCGCGAGAATTACCCAAGATGAAGTTTGTAACATACTTCGTCCGTTATTCATCATTGCGCCCCATTCTGCTGTTGGAGGTTGTGCGCCCAATCCTAAAAATGAAAGTCCTGCCAATTCCATTATGATTGTACCAATGTCCAGCGCGGCAGTTACCAAAACAGGTCCCGCGATATTCGGCAAGACGTGATGAAATAAAATTCCTGCAGAGCTTGTACCTGCCATTTTCGCCGCATTGATATATGGCATTTCGCGAATCGTCAAAACTAAACTGCGTGAAATTCTTGCGTACTTTGACCAGCCGATTATGGCGAGAGCCGCCGCCGCGTTGAAAAGTCCGCCGCCTAATATTCCTGCCGCCGCTATTGCAAAAACCATTTGCGGAAAAGCTAAGAATACGTCAGATAATCGCATTAAAAAAATATCTGTTTTGCCGCCCTTTAAGCCGCATATCGCGCCGATTAAACTTCCTACTACGGAAATTGTCAGCAAAAGTAAAAGCGACGCGCACAAGGTAGTTTGCGCTCCCATAATTACCCGTGACAAAACATCGCGCCCGTATCTGTCAGTACCGAGTAAATTATTTGAGTTCGGCGGCGTCAAGGCATTTTCTAAATCTTGAATATAAGGATCATGCGGCGTTAAAAACGGTGCGAAGACTGCGACAAAAATTAAACTTCCCGCTAATATCAAATACGGAATCAGCGGACGATAACGCGCCTGCAAATTTACGCGCCTCCTTCGCTGTATCTGACACGCGGGTCAAGCCAATGGTAAAGTAAATCTGCCGCCAAGTTCATCATAACGTAAATTATCGCCATCCATACGACATAAGCTTGAATCAGCGGATAATCCCGCGTTAAAATTGCGTCGACTGCCATTTTACCGACGCCGTCCCACATAAAAATTGTTTCAACTATAGCCGTGCCGCCGAGCAGTGAACCCATTGACAAGGCAAGCAAAGTTATTATCATTATCAGCGTTGAACGCAGGACGCTTTTAGTTAAGATTGTCCATTCTCCGACGCCGCGTGACTTTGCTCCGACTACATAGGGTTTTGCAAGTTCTTCTAAGACAACGGCGCGAATTTGTCGCGTATACTTTGCGCCCATTGCTATCGTTAAAGTTAAAGCCGGCATTATCACGCTTGAAAAATCATTAGGTCTGCCCATTATCGGCAGGAGATTTAATTTCAATGCGAGGACGTAGATTAACAGTAAGCCGACAAAAAAATTTGGCAGAGAATTTCCTATAAAGCTAAACGTTCTTATCAAGTAGTCTACAAATTTATTTTGATTGACTGCCGCCAAAATTCCGAGTGGCGTCGCAATAAAAATTGTCAGCAGGATTGATACGAGCATTAATTCAAAAGTTGCGGGAAGTTTTTCAGCGAAAGTTTCAAAAACTAATTTGCCGCTGATAAAAGATTTTCCCATATCGCCCGTAACAACGCCTTTAAGCCAATTTCCATACTGAATCAGAAACGGTTGGTCAAGTCCCAACTCTGCACGTTTAGCCGCCTTAATTTCTTCTGCAACGCTGCCCGATTGTTCGTAAAGAATATCTACCGCGTCATCTGCCGCAAATTGCATCATTCCGAAAGTTAAAAAAGTTATCCCAATCAGAATTGGTACAAGCTGAATCAATCGACTAAAAATATATTTTTTCATAATGATATTTTAAAATAATTTAATTTATTTTTTAAGCCCTGCAGGGGGATAAAAATAAATCTTTGCAGGAAAATTTAATCGCTTTAAAGAATTAACCACAAACTTTTAAATTTTTAAATGGAGGAAATAAAAATGGGTTTAATTCAAGCGGCATTAAGTGCGGCAGGCGGCGTACTTGGAGATCAGTGGAAGGAAATGTTTTATTGCGACAGTTTGGGTACGGATATTTTGGTAGCAAAAGGTCATCGCCGTACTCGTCGCGGCAGTTCCAACTCTGGTGACGATAACATTATTACGGACGGTTCAGTTATCAGCGTCAACAACGGTCAGTGCATGATGATTGTTGAGCAGGGTAAAGTTGTAGACTTCTGCGCGGAGCCCGGCGAATACACTTACGATAGAAATACTGCGCCGTCACTTTTCTCCAGCGGCAGTCTTGCATCGAATATTCAAGCGGTCTTCCATGAAATTGGCAGACGTTTCACTTTCGGCGGCGATACCGGTAAAGATCAGCGTATTTATTATTTCAACACAAAAGAAATTGTCGGTAACAAATACGGCACTCCCAGCCCTGTACCTTTCCGCGTCGTCGATTACAACATTGGTCTTGACGTTGACATTAATATAAAATGTTTTGGCTCTTACAGCTACAAAATTGCTAATCCTATTCTGTTTTATACAAATGTTTGCGGCAATGTTTCGGAAACTTATAATCGTTCGGAGATTGACGCGCAGTTGAAAACCGAATTGATGACGGCGTTACAACCTGCCTTCGCAAAAATTTCTGAAATGGGTATTCGTTACAGTGCTTTACCGGGACATACTCAAGAAATTGCGGACGCTCTCAACGAAGTTTTAAGCAAGAAGTGGGGAGACCTGCGCGGCTTGCAAGTTGTATCTTTCGGCGTGTCGAATGTCAGCGCGGACGAAGAAGATGCCAAGATGATTAAGGAAATGCAACGTAATGGCGCGTTGAGAAATCCTGCAATGGCGGCGGCTCACTTAACAGGTGCACAGGCTAGCGCAATGCAATCTGCGGCAAATAATACGGCAGGCGCAATGACAGGCTTTATGGGAATGGGTATGGCACAAAATGCCGGCGGTATGAATGCGGCTAACCTTTTCGCAATGGCTCAACAGCAATCTCAACCGCAACAGAATCAACCGCCTACGTGGAAATGTCCTGCTTGCGGCAATGACGGCAATCGCGGTAATTTCTGTATGAATTGTGGCGCGAAAAAACCTGCGGCGTCTGCGGGTTGGAAATGCGAATGCGGCGCGACCAATACCGGAAAATTCTGTATGGAGTGCGGCAAGCCTAAACCTTCCAGCGACGAATGGACTTGCAGCTGTGGCGCAGTAAATAAAGGAAGATTCTGTATGGAATGCGGCAAGCCCAAAGCGTAAAATTTTTAAGAATTAGAATTTAAGGTTAAGTATTAGTTTAGGTTATAGCGGAAGAAAATTTTTCTGCTATAACCTTTTAACCTTAAAAGAAGGCAAAAAATTATGATTCTAATAATAGCTTTCATACTTGCATTGTTATGCGCGTATTTTTTCCGAAAATATTTGATTGATTCAATGAGCAACGTCCACTTGGCACAGGAAGCTCAAGAATATCTTCAGCGCGATACCATTAACATTACGGCGAGCACAGACACTTACCTTTATACAAATATTACTGCAGTGCCTAAAGCCAAACATCATCAAGAAGAAGATCAAGATAACGATGATGATTCCGGCAATGATGATAACGATTCGGATTCAGGCGACAGTGACGGCGGCGATTAAAAATGGAAACGAAAAGAATTTATCGAGATTCGGTATTTCGTGCTTACTTTAGAGAGCCGGAAATTGTAATGCGGTTACATTAATGAATTCATCAAAAATTGTAGACTTATTGATTAAAAATTGGTGATGTAGGTAAAAAATCTGCACCTTTCGCTATTAGATTTTTGTTTGAAAAATTTAAAATAAAAAATTATATTTGGAGGAAATTTATGGCTAATACTTCTGTAAGTTACAAATGTCCGAATTGCGGTGCGCCGCTTAGTTTTATACCGGGTAAAACAACTGTTACCTGTGAATATTGCGGAACGGAATTTGAAGTTGCCGCAGTTGAGGAAATGTTCCGTGCTAAGGAGGAACTTGCCGCCCGTGCGCAGGAAGCTCGCGAAGCTAAATGGGACACTTCAAACGCCGGTGAAGAATGGACTTCCGATGAAGCCGCCGCACTTAAAGCTTTTACTTGTTCGAGTTGCGGCGCGGAAATTGTTTGTGACGAAAATACTATGGCGACCGAGTGCGTTTATTGCGGAAACCCGACGATGATTCCTAAACGTTTTGACGGCGCATTAAAACCCGACTTGGTTATTCCTTTCAAAAAAAATAAGCAAGACGCTGTTGCCGCGTTGAAAAAATTTTACGAGGGGCGTTGGCTTTTACCCAGCAATTTTACTGCCAACAATCGTGTCGAGGCTATTCAACCTATGTACGTGCCGTTTTGGCTTTTCGATTCAGGCGTTGAGGCTCATGCTGATTTTCGTGCTGCAATTCGGCGTGTTTATGATGTGGGTGACGAAGTTGTAACAGAAAGACGCGTCTACAGTTGTCACCGTTCAGGTACGATGAAGTTTTCAAAAATTCCTGCCGATGGTAGCAAGAAAATGAATGATGATTTTATGGACAGCATTGAACCTTTTGATTACAGCGAGCTTGTAGACTTCAGTACCGCTTATTTGACGGGCTATCTTGCCGATAAATACGATGTTAGTGCTGATGAATGTTCCGAGCGAGTTAATAAACGTATGGAAAACAGCGCGGTTGATGTCCTTAAAGAAGCTGTTCAAGGTTACGACGAATGCGAAGTCGAAGAAGCCGTCGTTGTCAAAGATATTGGAAAAGTTCTCTATGCAATGGTTCCTGTATGGATTTTAACGACGCGATACGAAAATAAGCCTTATACCTTTATGATGAACGGTCAGACGGGTAAAGTTGTCGGTTCACTGCCCTACGATACATTTAAATCTTTCCTTTATCCTGCGATTTTAGCTATTCTTTTAACGCCGGTAATGTACTTCGTCGTTGAAATATGCCTTAGTTTGTAAGGAGGCGACAACGTGATTAAAAAATTTTTCGCCTTCGTGACATTTATTGTAATGTTTAATTTTACGGTTGCTCTTGCCGCGCAGTCTATTGTTGACACGCAAAACCTTTTGACTGCTAATGAAATTAATGAGTTGACACAAAAAATTCAAAAAGTCGAGCAAGAATTTCAAGTTAAAATCGGCATTGAAATTTTAAAAAATACTCACGGTCAAAGTCTTGATGATGCGGCAAATTCTCTTCTTGATAAAAATTTTAGTGGCGCACCTAATGGCGGAATACTTCTCCTTATTGTGATGGATACGCATAAATGGAAAATTTCTACCGATTCAACTATGCGTCAAAGAATTTCTGATGAAGATACAGAATACATTGCTCAAAATTTCGTCAGACATCTCAGCAACGGCGATTATTATAAAGCTTGCTACAATTACATTAACGACGTTGAAAATCATTTAATTAATTACTATTACGACGAGTCCGGATTTACATTCAGTCCTTTGTTAGCGGGATTGGGATTTCTTCTTTCGCTTATCTGTGCCGCTATATTCCGTTCACATTTGATTAATTCAATGAGCAATGTCCATCAAGCAACGAATGCAGCTGATTATCTCAAGCGCGATACCGTTAAAATTACCGAAACAAAAGATACTTACTTGTTTACAAATGTTACGCGTCGGAAGAAAAATAAAGGCTCTTCAGGTTCGAGAGGTGGCGGCGGTGGCGGTGGCGGTCACGGCGGTTCAAGTGGAAGTTTTTAGTTGGTGATAAAAATGTTTGTCGGACGTGAAAATAAAATTTCGGCGGATAAACTTCAAGCGGGCGAAACAATTACGATTGTAGGTTTTGGTCAATCTATGACGCCTGTTTTAAAATCAGGTCAACCTGCGATTGTCGCCCCTGTCACTTCTGAAACAGTTCTTTCCAAAAATGATATTGTTTTCTGCAAAGTCGCGGGACATTATTACCTGCACAAAATTTCCGCGATTCGCAACGGCAACACTTATCAAATTTCCAACAATCACGGTCATGCTAACGGTTGGTGCAGTAAACGTTGCATTTATGGCGTTGTGATTGAAAAATTATAATTTTGAGACTAACTATTAAGAATCAAGAAAAATTTTCCCTAATCTCCGATAAACAGTCGGAGATTTTTTTTGCAGGAAAATTAATTTTATCATAGAATGGTTAAATTATAGGAGGTGAAAAAAATGTCTGAAATGCGTTTAGAAGCTATCAATATTATTAATAGTATGTCTGATGAAAATCTTGAAAAAGTTTTGGCGTTTTTAAAAAATTTGCTCCAAGATGATATTGAAGAAAATATTGCCGAATTGAATCGCAGAATTGATGATATTAATCACGACAGAAATATTGTAACTTTTACTGATGAAGAGTGGGAGAAATTTATAAATGCGCAAAATATTTCATGAACGCGGTTTTGAAGAATTTCTTTATTGGCAAGCAAATGATAAAAAAATCTTCAAAAAAATTAATGATTTGATAAAAGATATTGAGCGCAATGGTGAATTAAATGGAATCGGTAAGCCTGAGGCATTAAAAGATAATTTGCAAAGTTGGTACATTCGGCGAATTGATGAAAAAAATCGTATTATTTACAGAATTTCTGAAGATGCGATAGAAATTGCGCAATGTAAAGGTCATTATGGCAATAAATAAAATTTTTTAACTCCGATTAGTCGGAGATTTTTTTTCAGGAAAATTAATAGTTGTGTAGAAATTAATTTGTCGAAAAAATTTTTTTAAGCTATTAATATTTTTGGAGTTACAGCGTATAATAGGCAGAAAGAAAAAATTAAACCAAGGTTGCTAAATGAAAGGAAGTTTAAAAAATGGCAACACGCGAAGAAAATTTGAAAAAAATCAATGATGAACTTGAAAAATTGAGCGACGACGAACTCGAAAAGGTCGCAGGCGGAATAACAGATCCTTGGTGGAATGATCGGAAAATTAATGAGGCTATCGACACCAACCCCGCTGCAAATCTGTTTACGGCGGGATATAGACCTAAATGCATGCCTAAAGACTCGCCTTTATAACCAAAAAAACGCGGCAGACGGTCGCAATCGAAAAAAAAATCCCTTCGATACGTCGTTGGGATTTTTTAGTTTGCAGGTAAAAATTTGTCAGTGTAGAAAAATATTTCAGAGGCGATTAAATGGATGTAAATTATGAGCTTGGAGATTTAAAATTTGTTTGGGATTCTGATAAATCTGAAATTAATTTAAAAAAACATAGAATTGCTTTTGAAGATGCAGCGCGTGTTTTTCTTGATGAATATAGATTAGATGACTACGATGAAAATCATAGTAATTTTGAAGAAAGATTTAAAACAATAGGATTTGTTAGAAATGTTTTAGCAGTAATTTATACAGAACGTGAAGACATAAATAGAATAATTTCAGCGCGTCGTGCGACAAAAAGAGAGGAGGAAGAATATTATGGACAATTTGAACAATAAAAAAATTCCACCGCTTACAAGAGAGCAAATTTGGCGACTTTATCAACTTTCAAAAATGCCTTATGAAGAAATTGATTTAAGCGACATTCCTGAAACTACAGAAGAAGAATTTGCACGAATGAAAGAAAATCGTCGTCGCAGAAAAAATTTAAAAGTTGCAAGCTAAATGAAAATTAAATCCCTTCGATGATTCGTCTTTGGGATTTTTTAGTTTGCAGGAAAAAATTTTTGTGATAAAATTTATTATGAGGTGATATTTTGATTTCAAGTAAAATGTACGAACTCGGTACAAAAAAATCCACGATACGGACAATTTTTGAATTTGGCAGGAAACGCGCGGCAGAAGTCGGCGAAGAAAATATTTTCGACTTCAGCTTAGGCAACCCAAATGTTCCAACGCCTGATTTTGTGCGTGACGCGGCGATTGAGATTTTGCAGACTTACGAGCCGTCGAAAGTTCACGGCTACACAGTTGCGCCCGGTAATCCTGAAGTCCGCGAAATTTTAGCTAAGAGTGTTAATAAAAGATTCGGTACAAAATTTGCGGGAAAAAATTTTTTCATAACTGCCGGAGCGGCGGCGGCAATTACAATTTGCTTTAAAGCCCTTACGGAAGTTGGCGACGAATTTATAACTTTTGCTCCATACTTCCCTGAATATAAATGTTTCGTCGAATCTGTAGGCGCAGAATTAAAAGTTGTACCCGCGCAGGTTGAGGATTGGCAAATTAATTTTGCGGAGTTTGAAAAGATTTTGACGCCGAAAACTAAAGCCGTTATCATCAATTCGCCCAACAATCCTTCGGGTGCGGTTTATTCAGCAGAGACAATAAAAAAATTGGCGGAAGTCTTAACCGCCAAGTCTAAAGAATTTGGACACGCAATTTTCATAATTTCTGATGAACCTTACCGCGAAATTGCTTACGGTGTCGAAGTTCCCTACGTGCCGAAATTTTACGATAACACGTTGGTCTGTTATTCTTACAGCAAAAGTTTTTCGTTGCCGGGCGAACGTATCGGCTACATAATTGTTCCTGATGAAGTTGTAGATTTTGGCAAAGTTTACGGGGCAGTTGCCGGCGCGGCTAGAGTTTTGACTCATGTAAATGCGCCTTCACTTTGGCAACTCGTTATCGCAAAATGTGCAGGAATGCCTTCTGACATTACGATTTATAAAAAAAATGCAAAAATTTTGTATGAAGGTTTAATCGACGCCGGTTTTGAGTGCGTAAAGCCGCAGGGTGCGTTTTATCTTTTCCCGAAGGCGTTGGAGGCTGACGATTACGCTTTTTGTGAACGTGCAAAAAAATATGATTTGCTTTTAGTACCGGGCGCAGATTTCGGTTGTGCGGGATATTTCCGCGCGGCTTACTGCATAAAGACTGAAACGATTGAACGTTCTCTGCCGCTGTTCAAAAAACTTGCCGCAGAATATTAAAAAAATTTTTTAACCAAAAACTTCGTCGACAGTTCCCATCTTGATAATTTTTTTATTGAGGAGGATAACTTTGTCGGCGTATTTTTTTACCTGTTCCAAGTCGTGAGAAATTAACAGAATCGCCATATCTTCTTCCGCGCAGAGTTTTGCGGCAAGCTTGTAAAAAATTTCTATGCCATCCTTATCGACGCCGCTAACAGGTTCATCAAGCAATAATAAATCCGGTAACGGGTCAAGTGCCAATGCCAAAAGTACTCGCTGAAGTTCTCCGCCGCTTAATGCTCCTAATCTCCTGTCAATTAAATATTCCGCTTGCACTCGACGTAAATTTTTCAAAACTCTTTCGCGCATAAACTTTGAAGGGAAAATCCAAATTGGTTTCCACGTCAAGCAAGCCATAAATAAATCCATTACGGAAGTTGGGCTTGTCGCGTCAAATTTTAAAGTTTGCGGGACGTAGCCGATTATTGGGCGAAGATGTTTTCCTTTCGCGTCAAAATAATTAAGCGTTCCCGTATGTTCAACTTCACCTAAGATTGATTTTAAAAGCGTTGATTTACCCGCGCCGTTTTGCCCGATTAATGCCGTTAATTCGCCGCAATTCATTGTAAACGAAACATTTTCTAAAATTTTTAAATTGCCGACTTGTACACCAAAATTTTCAACTTTAGTTTCGCAAAGTTTAGATTTATGATGTTTTTGCATTGCGAATCGTACCTATAACACTTTGAACGGCGTCGTCGAGAGCATCAAGCAACTCAAAACGTCTGCGGTAAACTGCGCGTTTACGTGTAGGAATTTCTTCAACAGACTTTCGCGTTTCAGTCAAAGGCAAATTGAAAAATCTTTCATCACTCGTAAGCTTTCCTCCGCATTCGTGCCAAAAAGCTCCAAATGAAGTTTTCAATTTCCTGTCGCGTCGAATATGATTATTAGCGTAGTAACCTTCATTAGTGACTGCAAAAATTTTCTGCAAGCCTAAAGCACGAGCTACAGACTGAGCAGCGTACAAGATTAAATTTTTAGTGCGGTAGGCATGAGATTTTTTTGTAATGACTTTGATAATTTCTTTGGCGTCGTCAACGTTGGGACCTTGCAACGCACCAATCCACATTGCATAACCGTCAGATTTTTCATCAAAATTTATTGAATCTGCGCGGGCAATCCAAAACATTATCTGATAAATAGGCGTCTCGTCATCAAGCTGTAACATTACGGACAATAAGCCCTCTTTACGTTGTCCGGGCTTAGCATAAAAAACTAAATGCAAGTCGCCTAATTCTTCGCCAAGCGTCATTTTCCATAACTCAAAAAAGTTTCCGCTGTACACGTCAATTAAAAAATCTTCGCGCAGATTTTCAGTCAAAAATTTCATATGGTCAGTGATTAAAGTCATTCTTTCATCAAAAGTTGATTTATGATAAAAAAATGCTCGCGTCGCCTGTTCATAAACGAAAGGATAAACGTCCGCCAATTTTTTCAGCGTATCGTTTTGCATAAAAAATTCTTCAAGCCGATCCATTCGTTGAGGATGAAAGCAACAACGCGCCAAAAAGACCGCGAATCGATGTGCCTCGCGCGGATTATCTAAACGATAAATTTTTTTTCCTGTTTCTATAAAATTCATTTTAAGTTTCTGTAAGCCTCTTAGATTGGTCTGCAGTTATCAAAGCGGAAATAATTTCTTCCAAGTCGCCGTTCAAAACGCTGTCCAACTTGTGGAGCGTCAAGCCAATGCGATGGTCTGTAACTCTGCCCTGCGGAAAATTATACGTCCTGATTCTTTCTGAACGGTCGCCACTGCCAACTTGATTTTTTCTATCAGCGGCAATAGCTTCATTCTGCTCACGTACTGCCAAATCTTTTACCCTAGCACGAAGAACGCGCATAGCTTTTTCCTTATTCTTAAGCTGGGATTTTTCGTCTTGACACTGAACGACAATTCCGCTCGGCAAATGCGTAATTCTTATAGCGGTTTCAGTTCTGTTGACGTATTGTCCGCCAGCACCGCTTGCGCAATAAGTATCAATTCGTAAATCGTTGGGATTTATTTCAACGTCAACTTCTTCAACTTCCGGCAAAACGGCAACAGTAACCGCGCTTGTATGAATCCTGCCGCTTGACTCTGTAACAGGCACGCGTTGAACTCTATGCGCACCGCTTTCATATTTCAATTTACTGTACGCGCCTTGACCGTCAACCGTAAATTCAATTTCTTTAAAGCCGCCAATCGTCGTGGGATTTGCGTCAACTATATCAACTTTCCAACCTTGACTTTCGGCGTATCGCGTATACATTCTGAATAAATCACCAGCAAATAATGCCGCCTCTTCGCCGCCGACTCCTCCGCGAATTTCCACGATAACATTTTTATCATCATTTGGATCACGCGGCAAAAGTAAAATCGGTAACTCTTTATCTAATTCTTCTTTAGATTTTTTCAGCTCGGCAAGTTCTTCAGCCGCGATTGATTTTAATTCTTCGTCGTCACCTTCAACCAAAATTTTATCCTCGTCAATCTGCGCGAGAATTTTTTTATATTCACGAAATTTTTTTACAATCGGTTCAAGATTCGACAATTCGCGCGTCAACTTCGTAAATCTGTCAACGTTGGCAACGATTGACGGATCTCCCAACTGTGATTCTATTTCGCGGAATCTGTCTTCTACTTTTTGTAATTTATCAAGCATAGTTTAACCTCATTAATTTTTAAATCGCGACGCTACCGAAGAACTTTTATCAGCATGCTCAATATAATATTTTTCATCTTCTGGCAAATTTTCATAATCAAAATACCAAGGCAAATGTTTCATGCGCAAATTTTCTAAAGTCCGCAATGAAAATCTTAAGCTGTAACTTCGCGTATTTGAATACAATGCAAAAGTCGTGTCAACATTGGCGTAACATAAAAATTTATTAATTCGCGCCTGCTGTTCAAAATTTTTTTCTTGACGTTGCCAAAAATCTTTGTCGTAAAAAGTTATATCTTCCCACATAAGCGCAGAACCAACTTTGCGAAATTCGCGATGACTGTTCAAAATTTCGTACAGAGTCAACACAAAATCCTTCGGGCAATCTTCAACCGGCACAACATCAGGGTCTGTGTAAACATACGGCGTAGAAATATTTAACCTCTCCAAAATGTTTGACTTCCACAACGCCTTATAGCCCAAATTTTTTTTCAGCCGAATAACTTTCACAGCAGAATTTTTTTCCAACTCCGAATAATATTCCAAAAGTTTCGGGTACGTCGAATTGTTATCTAAGATTATCAGATTTTTATAGCCCGCGTCAAGTAACCAATCAATTTGTTGTTTCATAACGCCGACACGATCCCGCGCATTTATGAAAATCGGCACTTCCCGCCAATCGTCCAAAGTCCACAAACTTGTAATTTCACGCGCTAATTTTTCATTGCTATGTTGGCGGACAAGCCGAAGGTTTTGTTTAGCTTCAGGAAAATTCAGCTTGAGCTTTAACGCTTCCTTATAAAAAATTTCCGCTTCCTCAAAACGTTTCATCATTGCAAAACAATTCGCACGATAAAATAAACTCAACTCGTCAAAATCCTGCCACGCACGAAATCGAAAATCATCATACACTGCAAAATATTTCGCGGCACGTGTATAATTGCCCGACAAATAATTTACGCGCCCCAAAATGTAGTACAGATTAAAATTTTCACGCGGCGGCTCAACTAAATTATCAACAATCGTATAGGTAAAAAATCTTGCTCGTTCCACATTGCCGTCGCCCAAATTTTTCAACGCTTGATAAACAAGCAAGTCTCCTAACTCTAAAATTTCTTTCAGCTTGTCGGGTAAATCTTCGCCAACTTTGATAAAATCTGCGCGAAAATTCAAGGCGTCTACAATGCACTCACAAATAGCGTCTACGTCATTAATATTTTTTGCGACATGAAAATTTTCGTAAAAGTTGTCAAAATTTCTGTAATCCAATAAATTTTCTCCTAATCCCAAATTATTATAATGTCATTTTATCATATCATCGCCGCTAAGGAAAGACTTATTTTAATGCAAAAATTAAAGGATTTATCCGCATACTATCGAAATGAATCAATTAACACAACAAAACATTAAAATTATTTAGTAAGGAGGCGAAGCGTTCTTACACTTCTATTTTAAATCAAAAGTGTATAACGCTGTTTTAAGTCAATAACCCCACGCGACGGCGGGGGCTTTTTAAGCCCTGATTGACTAGCCTCAGTTTTAAACTACGTTACCCGCAAATATATAGGCACCGGCGGACGTTAATCCTAATCTGCCGCTCTGCGGTTTCTGGTTAAACAGTCCTGTAAACATACAAAACTGCGGGATAACATTGGCGAAGGATTACTACCCTAGCGGGCGGGGGTCTTAAAGACATTTATGCCCGCTCGCCTGAAGGCGAAAGTTATTTGAAAGGTGGTGGAGCGCGGCTTCATCCCCACAGCTAAAAGGGGTTATCCGCCGCGCATATTTGATGAAAAATAAGCAATTTAAAGAAAAACTTTATAGGATAATTTTTTCGCTGACTTTTATATGGATTTTTATTTTTAATTCGGCAGAAGCAAAAATTGTAGAAGTTGCTCCGCATATTTTTATTGATTCAGTTGAGTCTCAAGACTGGTTTTTGAATGGGCAATCGGAAATTATTTTCGCTGGGTGTGGTTCACCGATTTTTCCGAATAAGAAAACCCATTACTTGGACTATAAAACAATCAAGTACGGAACATTGAAGGACGGCAGATTCATCATAACATGCAATTTTTATAACATGTATGAATTTGCTGTTTTTTACAAAGGAGACAAAAATGATGATTCACGGAGGGCAAGATTTGTGATGCGTGATACAGTTGACAGCAACATTAGTCCTTTTGAAATCGATCCGGTAATTGCTGAATTTAATGGTCAATATCTTGAACCTTTTCCGGCAGTCGGAAAAAGCCCTATTCCTAATCGTGTTGCTGAAATGTTATATTACATGGTTAAGGGCGAAAAGTTTTATGGTAATTTGAACCCAGAACTTTTTATCAACGATTCTACTCACCAAGATATTTTAAATCCCTATACGCAAGACCTTTATGACAGATGTAAGGTAAAAAATAGCCGTTCATAAAGGATTTTAGTTATGGAAGGAGAATTTTCATGACAGAAAAAAAAATACCGCAAATTTCCGTAGTGATTCCCATGTACAACGTGGAAAATTATGTCGGTGAATGTCTTGATAGTCTTCTTGGTCAAACTTTTCAAGATTTTGAAGTTATTGTAGTTGACGATTGTTCAACCGATAATAGCCGAGATGTTGTAAAAAAATATTCTCCAAAATTTAACGGAAGGTTACAACTTATCGAATCAGAAAAAAATTCCGGCGGTTGTGCCGTCCCGCGAAATATTGGAATGAAATATGCTGTCGGAAAATATTTATTTTTTCTTGACAGTGACGACTTGATTGTAAAGACAGCATTTGAACGACTTTATTATTTGGCGGAAAAATTTAACGCTGATGTGGTACAGTGTGAAAAATTTTTCACTTCAGATACACCGTATTTAAAAGGTGCGCATTTGCAAGTAAAAAGTTTTAAACCGGACGACTACATAACTGTCCCGACTTTAGAAACGGAAAATATAAGTGAACGAATTAAAAATTTCCACGCGCAAAGGTATGTTTGGACTGCTTGGTCGAAATTACTGAAACGCGATTTTATGATTGAAAATAACATTGATTATCCTGTTACGCTGAATAATGAAGATTTAGTTTTTACGATTTATTGTCTTTCTTGTGCAAAAAAATTTTTAATGATTCCCGATCCAATAAACATTTATCGTTATCGTCCCGGTTCAATTTTGCATTCAAAATTCAATGTTATTGATAATGTCAGAAAATGGGTTCGATCTTTTGCAACCGGCTTTTCTTGTTGCGATAAATTTTTGAGTAGCATAGAATTTTATCAGCAACACCCTGAAATAAAATATCTTGCACTGGATGCTATTACTCAAGATGTTTTTAGTAAGTTGGTTCAAACTTACGGAAAATTTTCTCCGGCATTACTTGATGATATAATTCGTGAAGAATTTGAAAAAAATAGCAAGGAAGAAAGTTCCGCAATGACAGCGTTTCTTTTTAACATGTCAATTATGTACAGCCTTCAAATTGGAACTTATCTCATAAATAAATAAAAATTTTTTGCTAATTCAAACGTATAAGGATAGAGAGAATTTCCAAATTTAAATTGAAAAAATTTTTTGATAAGTAAAGGAGTGGCGTATTGAAAAGTAAATTTAGTACAGGTGTAATTATTTTTTCTGCGGTTTATTGTTTTTTTGCAAGTACTGCTAATGCGGAAGATGTGAATACTGCTGATATTTCGCGCGAAGCAGCTCGTCAAGCAGCAGGCGATGATGAAAAAAAAGTAATTGAAAATGTCGAAGTTGACACGCGTGATATTGATAAGCCGGAAACTGAAAATATTCCTGAAGAAACGTTTAATTTGAAAGGAATAATTATCGATTCTGATATAGAAGATATTGATCAATCAAGCGTCCAACACATAATCGATCCGTATATTAATCAGCAAGTGGATATTAATCAGCTTAGGGATTTAGCACTTAAAATTAAATATTATTGTCGCACAAAAGGATGGCTCGCGGCAGTAGCTTACATTCCAGAACAAGATTCAACTGACGGCACTGTAAGAATTAAAATTATGTCGCCAAATTTTGGTAAAGTTATTTTTGACAATGAAAGTCACATTGCCGATGATATTTTGCAAAAAGTTGGCGAAAATATCAGCCAAAATCATATGGTTGAAAATGACAAAATAGAAAATGTTTTGTATCTTATCAATGAGATTGGAGGCATTCAAGCAAGAGGTGCATTGATACCTGATACTGCAACGCAAAGAATAAATCTGAATATCAATGTAATTGACGACAAAACTAAACGCGGAATTTTTTATCTGGAGAATTATGGCAGTAAGTATTCGGGAAGATACCGCGCAGGTATAATCTACGACATTTACAATATCGACAATCGCGGCAGTCGATTTGAAGTAAGTGGATTACTTTCCAGTAAAAAATCGGCATTGGGACAGTTGTTTGATAAAAATTTGGACAATTACAGTTTTGATTATAGCTGGATAACCGACAGAAAAACTACTTCGCGGTTAGGATTTTCATTTGGACGTACAACTTATCATCAACACGGATTGAATTCCGATCTTATTAAAGACTCCGGTGGACATTCGATAGATTTGCAAATTCATGGAACTACTCCAGTTTGGAAAACTATTCATGACGGATTTACTTGGAATTATGGCTACAAATTCCGAAAAGTTACGAGTTCCGTAGATTATGATTTTTCAAGTTACGGAATTATGGTTGAACTTTTTCCAGAGCTGTTTCCCACGCATAATCAAAATGAAAGTTATGTCCATACTGCAACTTTGGGCGTTAGCGGTTATAATCGTTCACTTTTTAATGACTTATTTAATTATTCATTTACAATTTATGGCGGTTATAATTCACCGCGAACAGAAAGTGCGCGTGAGTTGGCTGAACTTACGGGAAGTGAGGGACATTTTTTCAAATCGCAACTTGTTCTTGATTATAGAAAATTATTTTCAAAAGCTTGCGAATTTCATACGAACTTGACTTTTCAGAATGCAAGTAGGGGTTTAAATTCTTCTGAACAAATGCAAATTGGAGGAGCGACCGGCGTTCGCGGTTATGCAGACGGAGACGGCGCAGGCGATGAAGGTTACTTGACAAAGACTGAATTTATTTGGCATACAGATGAGCCGGGATTATCCCTTAGTGCCTTTTTAGATATAGGCGGCGCAGGATACAAAATTGAACACGATATTCATACGATTAAATCTTGGGGAATTGAATTAAATTATGCCAAGCCCGATGATTATTTCGTCAAACTGGACTACGCAAGAAAAATTGGCAATAATCTTCAAGTAGCTTCAGACGATAAAAAACAACGTTTTTGGTTTATGGTAGGAAAGATTTTCTGATTTTTTCAATTTTTAAAATGCGACATTATATTTGTCTTAGAGTAAATTTAATAAAACGAATGGAGGGAAGCCGCCTAATCTCTGGTATAAAATCTAGAGAAGAGCGGCGTTTTTATGTTAAGGAAGATACGGAAAAAACAGTATAAAGCCTTGTGTAAATTGCTTTTGGGCGGCGTTGCCTTCTTAAGTAGTATGTTCATAAATCAAAATACCTTGAAAGCATTGCCGGTTGAACCTTCAACGCAACACAGAGAGCATATCGACAGTATCACGTCCAATGCAGGCGTAATGAACATTAAGGGGACAGGTAATGCCTTCATTAATTGGCGCGATTTTTCTGTAGGCAAAGGCGAGATTGTGAATTTCAGCGGAATGAACAATATGCTTAACTACGTGTCGTTTAAAAATCCTTCGCTGATTTACGGGCAAATTAATGCTGACGCCATTAAGAATTTTTATATCATTAATCCCAGTGGCATTTTATTTGGTCCTGATTCTAAAGTCGTGACAAAGAATTTTTACGTTTCAACGCGTTCTTTGTCTGACAGCGATATAAACACCTATTTAAATAGCGGTTCAGTTCCTTCGTTCGGTATGATTGACACCTCATTAATTAATAACGGCGGCTTGAAAAGTTCCGACATCATGGGAACTTATGACGTTGCTGACGGCGACGTTATGTTTCTCGGACAAGTGCAGGCAAACAGTCTGAAAGTCGAAGGCAACACAATTCAAATTCGCAACACTAAAAATATTACAGATGCTAATGGCAATATACTTACCGGCGATAAAGTTACTTTTTATTCAAACAATCCCGTAGAAGTCGGTTACAAAGTTACGACAAGTGACGCCAGTTCCTTTGAATTAAAAAATCCATTCAGTTTTGATTTGGATGACGTTGAGGATATGGACGTATTTATTAACGCGCTTGCTGAACATTATAACATTTATCTTTATAAAGACTCTGACGGTGAACTTATAAATTTCGCTTATGACGACAAATATAACAATAACGTTGACGTAAGCAAGGCAAACTATGAGGCACTCGTAAATTTATATTACTTCTATCAAACGCAAATACGTTCAGCCACTGACGATAACGATAAAATTATTGTAGCTATGGCAATGGACGAGGCTATAAAAGAAAAACTCGGAGAAAGTGATCCGACGAAAAAACTTGCACTTGCAATTTATTTTAACGGCGTCGTTGAAGGCATGCAATATACTGATACAGTTACCACTTTAGATTGGACGGACACTAATTCAAATTCAACGTACAGCTCTGCTTATTCAGCTTTGAGCAAAAATTATAATGATATTTATGGTAGCAGTGACAATTCAAAGTACAAATATTTTATCGCAGACGCAATCGGCGATAAAAATATGCCGGATTCTGCCAATTATCTTGGGTGGACTGCCCAAAAATTTAACGGCGATACTCAAACAATTAACGATTACAGGCTTGTCGAAAATGTCACAGATTTGCAGAATATCAATTTCAGTAAATGGACTGCTGAAGATCAACTTTCGCCGACGGAAGGAAAAATTCATGGCAACTATATGCTTGACAGCGACATAAATGCTTCTTCTATTTCATCTTTCAAGCCGTTGGGTTATAGTATGGATTTTAGGGATTATTTTGCTAAAAGTGAATTAGTCAATTTCAATGGTTTAAACTTTACAATCAGCGGTTTAAAAACTAACAACACATTAAGCGACCATGTAGGATTATTCTCCGTATTTTCCGGTACTGTTAAAAATCTTCGACTGAAAAATTTTACTGTCGGCACTGCAAATTCAGAAAATGCCGGTGCGCTTATTGGCATGATTGGCTATTTAGGCGGAACTGTAGATGACTATGCCGGTTGGGTTAATAAAGCAGACCCTTTAAATACTTCTATCAAAAACGTTTCTTTGTTGGGTGATACTAATAGCATTAAAGGAAATTACGCAGGCGGACTTGTCGGAAGTATCGGCTATGGCAGTACTATAGATCAAGATACGCAAGTAGTACCTTTTTATAGTGATAAGGACGGAAAAGATTATTATTTTGAACTTCCCAAGAATATTGCTGAGCAATTAAATGGGTGGTATGAACTCGATGGTAGTGAATATTATAGAGATAACGATTATGGACTTTACGCTGTACCGGGTTTTCCCACAGTAAATTTTGAGAACGTAGAAAATTTCGGTAAGATTACTTCATCTTACAGCGGCGGCGGCATTCTCGGATACAAAAGACATGGAAATGTTTTTTTTACAAATGTCACTAATAAAGGTTCAATAATCTCCGGTAGTATTGCAGGCGGTATAATTGGTTTGTCTGAATCATCCGGCGATGATAATTATCCTAATCTTAATGATGAAGAGAAAAGCTTATCTTTTGATAGAGTTTCAAACTCCGGCGTTATAAATGCCGAAGGTTATGCAGGTGGTATTGCAGGTAAAATAGGCGACGACTATTCTTCAGAATATCTGGTAAGCATAAAACAAAGTTGGAATGAAGGAAATGTTACGTCTTCGGGCGAGTATGCAGGTGGTATTTTTGCTTACGTATACTGTCCTTCAATATTGAAGGAGGATCAACTCTTCAATTCCGCAAATATCAAAGGTCATGGCAAAGTAGGCGGACTTTTAGGTTATTTGTATGGTAGCCGCTATTGGGACGATAGCATTTTGACAAATTCGTATAATACGGGGACAGTTACCGGATACGGAAAAAAGTCAGGATATGTTGGAGGTATCATAGGATATTTAAATTATGGGATACTTTCTAACGTTTATAATTTAGGTACTGTCAATCAAGGTAGATATGTAGGCGGATTGATAGGTTATTCGGAATCTTCTTTTGATAAAGTGACTAATTCCTACAACTTAGGTGAAATTAAAACCGGCACTTATCTCGGCGGAATTGCCGGTTATGTTTCAAATGAAAATGCGTCGTTTGAAAATGTTTATAATGCAAATGGGCAAACCGATTTAAAACTTTTCGGCGGCGGTGATACTCCTGAACAAGATAACGTTAAAAACACGGGCGATAATCCCGACGTTTCAGAAATTTATTCTAAATGGAATATTGATAAAGATGGTACAAATTCCGAAGCTTTGTGGAGAGTTTACACTAATCCCGATAATCCCAACGATACAACAAGGCAACCGCTTTTGTCAGCATTTTTACAGAATGCCACCATTCAGCGTTATAACGAACTTAGCACAGCGGGTAGCGTTGATCCGGCAAATCTTGTCACGGTAGAAAGTTTGAATATGCATTCTCTGCACGACAGTAGCGGCGAAATTTTAGATATTCGTTATAACAACACTGGCAAAAGTAGTATGTACGCTAAAAGTGGCAAAAATTATTTTTACACCGTCAATCCAAGTTTTGTAGAATTTGATATTCTCAATCCCGAAGGAAATACGGAATTTAAAGTTGACGATACAAATTATTTCTCTAAGGCGTTAATAAAGTCTTCGCAATTCGGTTACAATTTCAAGTTCACCAATAATAAAAATGATTGGACAGCCTCCACAGGCACTGACGCTGACTTAAATGCCGAAATTACTTCCGCTAAAAATTCGCCAGCTGATAATACGATTTACTTGAAGATGGGCGTAAATAATATCCCTGATGAACCTGATCCTAAACCGATTGAAGAATTTACCGAAACCGAAGAAAATGGCGAAGATATTTACTATACTATTACTATCAACGTTTCAAATGGAACTTATAGTTCAACTGCGTGGCCTCCTTATTCATTTGATACTAAAGACTCCAGCGACAGCTCAAAGCCCGGTTACACTACGAATAATCTTGATGACGCAGATATTAGTGATTTTAAAATCACTGGCGAAATCATTAAGACAGATGACGAACAAAAAACTTTTGTAGTGATAGGGTACGATAAATATTATTCCGTTGGGAATGGTGGCTTGAAGGATAACGGCGACGGCACATATTCGGTTAAATTAAAAGTTGGCGACCACACTTATTACAACTTTATTATAAATCCCGGCAATATCACTACGCAGGGGGATAATGATCCTGAAGTTATTAACGAAACAATTTGGATGGATATTTTCGTCAATGACGGTGATTATCAGAACGGTACATTTACAAGTAATGGGTATTATTTTAAAGTCATGTCTAGTGATCAGTCCGGCATCGATGGTGCTAATTTGATTGCAGGTCTCTTGGGAGGAGATAGCACTAATCTTAGTGATGACTATGATTACATCATAAATATGTTGAGTGGTGGAATTTTAAAGGTTGTCGATCGAGATAATGAGCATGACACAACAACATTGGAATTTGATAGCAATAAAGTTACAGTTAATGACATAATAGACAATCCCGACGGGACAACTACTTATAAGATAGTAAAAAACGATGATTCTAGCAATAAAGAATATAAAATTGATAGAGACGGTATGACTTTTACATATGTGGAAAATGGAATCGCATATAAAATTGCAGTAAATCCTGGTATCATCACAGCTGATTTAAATTCCACGACAAAATCGGCTACCATAAAATTAGTAAATGGAAAAGTTACAAGTAACGGATTTAATTTAGAAAATGCCGACACTACAGATTATACCATTACAGGTGAAGGTGCCGACGATATTACAACGCTTTTATCCGGCGTATTGGAAGTAGTTAAAAACGAAGACGGGACAGGAACGACTTTAAAATTTAATGACGGCGTTACAGTTACTGAAACTACTAAAAATGCAGACGATACTACAACTTATAATGTTACGAAAGACGGCACCGGTTACGAGTTCATCAAAAATACGGACGGAACGTATACTTATGTTAATGGTTCGACAACCTACAATGTTGAGGTAGTACCTGGCACTTTGACTTATGAAGTTAAAATTAACGTCGGAGATATGACGAAAACGGATAACGTAGTAACCAGTGGCGGTGGTTATACCGTAACCAATGACAATAAGGTTACAAATACTAATGGCGTTATATCTGAATTGCTGAATGGAAAATTGGAAGTCGTGGAGACGTTGGACGGACTGAATACGACATTGGCGGCAAAAGACAGCGGAGCGTTGACGAATGACGGCAATGGAAATTATACGTACAAAGACACGAACGATAAGATCTACAAATTCACGAAGAGTGGAAACGTGTACACGTATGAGGATGAGACAAGCGGAGTAAAATATGAAGTAACGGTAGAGCAAGGCGACTTGCAGAAGATATACAACATCAACATAGAAGTAAGCGACGGGGTCTTTTACATAAACGAAGACGGGAATGGTACGTTGTCGCTGGAATTGGTGAATGGATATGAGATAACGAAGAATGCGGACGGCTCGCAGTTCACGGAAAATTTCAATGTGAAATATAATGATCCGATAGACATAACGCAGATAACGGGACCGTGTCAAACTACAGTGTCGATAACGAATAAGGAAACGAATGAGAATTACAAGACAGGCGATGTAAGTGCAACAAATGGAGTATACAACAGCATAGCCAAAAATGAAAATGGCGTGTACACGATAAGCGCGACGAAAGAAAATACGAAGTACAACATCAACATTAAGCCGGGCTTAGTAGTAAGTGATACGCGAGTGCCGGTGACGATAAGTGTAAAAGACGGAAAGATAGTAGACGGAATATTTGAAGACGGGGGCTATTCCGTCACAAATACAGACATAGAAACTTTATTGAAGAATAAGTTGGAAGTAGTGAACGTCGAAGGAAAGACGACTGTTAGATTTAAAGAAGAAGTAGCGAATAAGATAACGGAAAATGCAGACGGATCAAAGACATACAAAGACGGAACGAACTCATATACGTTTACGCCAAATGTTGATGGAAGTTACACGTACAAAATAACGAATCCGAATGGGGAAATGATAGAGTACAAAGTCAGTGTAGAAGCAGGAGAAATTACGAAAGAAAACAATGCGGAAGTAATCTTGAAGGTAAATGACGGGACGAAGAAAGACGGGGAATTCAGCGGAAATGGCTACACGGTAAGCAATGAGGTGATAGGGAAATTACTGGAAGGGAATTTGGAAGTCGTAGAAACGGCGGACAATAAGACGACGGTAACGGTAAAATCCAAAGACAATTTGAGTAACAAAGACGGGAAAATTTCGTACATAGCAACAGACGGAAAGACGTATCATTTTACGAAGATTGG
>JAFZIV010000046.1 GCA_017554235.1 Selenomonadaceae bacterium | reverse complement strand
TTACGGCGGAGTAGGAGATGACAAAATCAGTATCTATGGAAGTTCTCAAGGCTTGACAGTAAACGGTGGCACTGGCAACGATACCATTTACAATAGCAATTCTTATGCAGGCAATATCTATCAATACAACAGCGGCGACGGTAACGATTATGTTTCCGGTTTCAAAGTTAGTGACACATTGATAATCAGCGGCACGAAGTACAGCACGACGAAGAGCGGAGATGACATAATAGTCACGGCAGGTTCGGGCAAAATTACTCTGGCTGGTGCGGCTAACCTTTCGGCGATTAACATTAAAGGAACATTGGAAGGCGGAAACGATTCTATTAATAACAATGTTCTGTATTCGACAATTATTGCAGGAGACGGCGACGATACAATAATTACAGGTAGCGGCAATGATGCTACTCGCATATCAATAAATGCCGGCAGTGGTAATAATAAAATCACAGTCAATAGCGCAATTAGTAATGGAACAATTTATGCAGGAGACGGTAACGATTATGTCACAATCGCCGGCAATGGAAGTTCCAATGTAATTTCACTTAGCGGTGGAAATGATTCACTTATCACCGGTGTAAAAAATTCGACAATCAATGTTGGATCAGGCGATGATTCTGTTTCACTCAATACAAATAGCCAATACAATGTTATTTTGCTCAACGGCGGCAATGACGTTATACGTCTCGACAATGCGGCAGGATATCATACGATAACAGGCGGCGACGGCGATGATACAATTTACAGTAACGGAATTGCAAATAAGTTTATGTACACGTCGGGCGACGGCAATGACGTTATTTACAATATGAGTTCCAACGACACTTTAGTTATCGGAAGCGGCTATGGAACATACTCCACGACGAATAGCGGAAACGATTTGATTGTCACGGCGGGAACAGGTTCAATAAGCCTTAAGAATGTGTCGAAGATAACGCCGAAAATTCAAGGCAGTTTAATGGCAGGCGGCGACGATAACGTAAGTGACGGAGTAAAGATAAACAATAAGAAAGGTAGCAGATTTGTTACTGGTACTGAATACAACGACAGCATAAAAAATACCGGCTCTAAAGTTACGGTTTTCGGTTATGAAGGCAATGACACAATTTACAGTTCAGGCTCAAATGTGTTGCTTGACGGCGGCGAAGATAACGACATAATCAGTCTTGGTAGCAGTGGCACGAAAAATACAATCAGCGCGGGTATCGGTAATGATACAATTTACAGTAGCAACACGAGCGGAGTAATGTATCTTTATGCAAACGGAGACGGCAACGATTATATTTCCGGCTGGACAGATAAAGATTCAATGAGCATAACAGGTGCTAACTTTACGACATCTACGGTTGGTAATGACGTAAAGATAAGCATAACCGGTGGCGGCATGATAACCCTTAGCGGCGCGAAAGGCAAAACGATTAAAATTAATCCTAATCCTTCGATCGGCAAGTCAATCAACAATACGGTTAAGAGTAAGTCCGTAACTACGGCAACGGATTATGACGATACGATAAAAAATACGGGAGCAAGTGCTACAGTTTACGGTTATGATGGTGATGATTCTGTAAATAATACTGGCGCGTCAGTGAAAGTTTATGGCGGCGACGGTAATGATTCAATCCTGAACAGCGGAGCGTATTCATTTATAGCCGGCGGCGATGGCGATGATAAAATCACGATAACCAGCGCGGCAACTAAGAATACAATTAACGGTGGTACAGGCGACGACACTATTTACAGCAGTGTAATGAGCGGCGTCCTTTATACCTACGCTGAAGGCGACGGCAACGACGTTATAAAAGGATTCGGCGCGGATGATTCCATTAAAATTACTTCAGGTTCTATAGCTAATACGGCGGTTAGCGGTGCTAACGTTATCTTGACTGTCGGCAGTAACAAAATCACGGTCGAAGGAATTGCGGAAGAAAATGTAAAGATTCAGGATAATGTGTTCAAACTGTTTACGAGTCCGACAATTAAAGGAACGGCGGAAGCGGATAACCTCACTAACGGATCTAACAGCGCGATAATTAACGGTTTAGGTGGATCAGACACAGTTAATAATACAGGAAACAGCGTAATAATCTCTGCCGGCGAAGGAAATGACAAGATTTATGATAGTGGCGATGAAACGACAATAAGAGGCGACGCAGGTAACGATACCATAACGGCGAGTGGAAGTAACGTATTGGCAGACGGCGGCGCAGGAACTGATAAAATTTCACTTGGCAGTAAAGCCGAAAATGCAACAATAATTGGTGGTACGGACAACGATGCTATTTATACTAACGGCAAAGGCAATCTGATTCAGTATGCGTCGGGCGACGGCAAAGATACCATTTTTGGATTCAGCGGCGGTGATTCGATTCAAATTACGTCAGGCAGTGTAAGCAAGTCAGTTAAGAGCGGCGCGAATTTACTTGTAACAGTCGGTTCCGGAACGTCCAATGTTATCACAATAAAAGACGGTGCGGATAAGTCCCTTGATATTAAAGATAATGTAATCACGCTGAAAGAAAGTCTGACGTCGGTGACATTGACCACAAGTGCAGATGAATATGTCAATGAAGATAATGGTGCCAGGATTTACGCGGTTGACGGAAAGGATACTATTACGAATACCGCAAGCAATGCGTACATAGACGGCGGCGCAGGAGCGGATAAAATTTCGTTGGGAAGTAAAGCCGAAAATGTAACAATTGTTGGCGGCGCAGGTAACGATACAATTTACACTAATGGAAACGGCAATCTGATTCAATATTCGTCGAGCGATGACAAAGACGTTATCGTAGGATTTAGCGGCGATGATTCGATTCAAATTACGTCGGGGACAATTAGCAAGTCTGTTAAGAGTGGAGCTAATATGGTCTTTGCCGTCGGTTCAAGTTCTATAACTGTTAAAGACGGCGCGGAGAAATCTTTCGAGATTAAAGATAATGTAATCACGCTGAAAGAAAATCTGACATCGGTAACATTGACTGCAAGTGCAGATACATACGTAAATGAAGATAATGCCGCCACGATTTATGGAGTAGCAGGAAATGACACAATTACGAATACTGCGAGCAATGTTTACATAGACGGCGGAGCCGGAGCAGATAAAATCAGTATAAGTTCAAATTCTGCAAATAATACAATAGTCGGCGGTACCGGTAACGATGCCATTTACACAAATGGTAACAGCAATTTGATTCAATACGCGTCGGACGACGGTAAAGATACGATTTTTGGATTTAGTGGCGATGACTCAATTCAAATCACGTTGGGCAAAATCAGCAAGTCTGTAAAGAGCGGCGCGAATATGATCTTTGCCGTAGGTAAGAGTTCCATAACCGTAAAAGACGGTGCAGATAAATCTTTTGAAATCAAGGATAATTTAATCACACTTACAGAAAGTCTGTCACAGTCAACGTTGACTTCTAAAGGTGATAATTACACTAATGAAACAAACGGCGCGACAATTTATGCGGTTGGTGGAAACGATACTATTACAAACAGCGGAAGTGTTGCATTGTTAGACGTTGGCGCAGGTGCTGATATAATTAGCTTAAGTGCGAGTTCTGCGAACAATACGCTTATTGGCGGCACAGGCAACGACACTATTTATACGAACGGCAACAGTAATCTGATTCAGTATACGTCAGGCGATGGCAATGACACAGTTATTGGATTCGGTGGCGATGACTCGATTCAAATAACGTCGGGGACAATTAGCAAGTCGGTTAAGAGTAGTAACGATGATATGGTCTTTGCCGTCGGCTCAAGTTCCATAACGGTAAAGGTAAAAGAAGACAGCGTAAATAAGGTTTTTGAAATCAAAGACGGAGTAATCACACTGACAGAAGCCTTAAAGCCTGTAAATTTAACTGCAAAAGCGGATAAATACACGAATGAAACAAAGGGAGCTACAATTTACGCGGCAGGCGGTAATGATTTAGTTACGAACAGCGGAAGCGCGGCATTGATAGATCTCGGCGCAGGTAATGACAAAATTTACAATTCCAGTGACGAAGTAACAATAATAGGCGGAACTGGAGACGACACGATACACACTAATGGAAATACTCTTCTGATTGACGGTGGAGACGGCGCAGATATAGTAAGTCTCGGAAGTGATGTTGAACATACTACGATAACCGGCGGCAAAGGTAACGACAAGATTTATGGAAATGCGAACGCTATAGTTTATCAGTACGCTGAAGGCGATGGCAATGATATTATCTATGGATTTACGTCAAATGATACATTGAAGTTGACAAGCGGAAGTATAAGTAGTGTGGCATCAAGCGGCAAGAATGGTATACTGAAAATAGGAAGTGGCTACATAACACTTGGCGGCGCGGCTACGAGCGTAATTAATGTAGTGACTGGAAATGACAGTGTATCGACGATAGACATTGGAAGCTATATTCCGGTAGGAGTAACTTTGAACTCGTTAAGAGATAAAATGACGGTTACTACCAAGTTTACAGGCAACGTGATAGACTTGACGAGGTACAAAGGTGCAGATAGCGTAAAGAAGGTAAATGCGTCTTCTTTGACAGGTGGTATCGAAATATTCTGCAATGGTATAGGCAATTCGATAACTGGAGGCAAAGGAAACGATACCTTGTATAGTGGCACTGGTGATGACACTTTGTACGGTGGCAGTGGTAATGACGTTTTCGTATATTCCGAAGGAGAAGATTTAATAAAAGATTACACGGCAGGTAAAGATACCATAATGCTGGGTAAAGATGTAGAGATTACTAGCCAAGAGGCAAGCGGAAAAGATTGGGTAATAACTACGAACAAAGGCACGATAAAAGTTACGAATGGCAAGGGGAAGAAGATAACGGTCAAAGAATCCGCCATAAGTGGACTTTTGTATGATGATAATTTTGTAACGGATACCGTGCAAATTGATTCTGTAACGGAAATTAAGGATACAAATTATGCTGTCGGCAAAGTTACAAGCTTGACGAGCGATGACGTATTCAATCAAGATAAATGGTCAATTACAGCGGCTTACGATAAATAAAATTTGACTGTTGCTTTTAAAAGTTAACGTCATATTCTACAAAAAAATCCCTCCGTTAATTGGAGGGTTCTTTTTTTATAAGTAAATCGAAATTAATTTTCTTGCGTAGAATTGGCGTTGGCGTAATCTGAAATCCATTTTTCAACGGCTTTACCAATAATTTGTTTACCTTCCGAATCGGGATGCAATCCGTCCGTCGTTAAGTAGGCTTTCAAATTTCCTTCGTCGTCCGTCATCTCTGCCGAAATGTCAATAAAATATTGTTGTTGACGTACCCATTCGCAAATTTCATTTCGCTGAAAACGCCAATCATTGGGCGGCACTTCTACAAATTTTGTCTTGAAAATTCGCGCAGAATTAATCGGCGTCGGCGTAATAAATACCGGCGTAATTCCGTTTTCAATACATTTATCACGAATCGCCTCCAAATTTTTTATGCTGTAATTGCTGACAATTCCTAATCGAAAATCATTAACGCCAGCCATAATAAATAAAATTTCCGGCTTGAATGGCAAAACGTCATCGTCAAATCTGTCTAAAATTTGTTCTGTAGTGTCGCCGCTATGTCCTAAATTTTTTACGGGAAAAGTGCAGTAAGTTTGCCAATTACAAAAAGTTTGTGAAGGCGGAACTGTAACCGCACCACCATGAGTTATGCTGTCTCCAAGTGAACAAAACTGCGCGGGCTTGCTTATTGTGAAACTATTGCCGGGATTTATCTCTGACCAATCAGTAATGGTAGAATCATCTGACGAGCAAGCGCGAACTTGCCAATAATAATTTCCGTCCTCAATTACAGGATCGTCATCATAAAAATCAAAGCTAATCTCTTCGTCCGAATCAAAATCAGTTACAAAGTTACGTACAACCTGACCATCTTTACATAAACGTATTTCGTAATGATCTGCATTTTTTGACGGTATCCACGAATAAACCAAATAAAGCGGTGGATAACTCATCTTGTCAAATTCGCTGGTAGTGCGCGGTGCTTTAGGATTAATTTCTGTTGAAACAATAGGCACATCTTCAGCGGCAACTTGGTGATCAAAATCCAACGCGGTTATCTTAAAAACTTCGTCTGTCCCTTTCACTACAACTTCAACGCCAATCGTCGGAGTGACTACAACTTTGTTGCCATATGTCACTCGGTATCTGACGGCGTAGGGAACAGGATTCCAAGTCAAGCGTATAGTGTTCTTAGAATTGAAACTTTTATTTGTCTGCGATTCAAGCACGGGCGCAATATTTTCCGTAGTGAGATTTTTATTTTCCTCTTCACTAGTCGCAGAACTAACTTGAAAGGAATTTTCTTTTTGAAATTGAATATTCGAGAGCGATAAAATAATTGCCAAGATTATCGGCAGGAATTTAAGCATAGCCTTCACCTCATAAAATATTGTATCGAAGGAAAGAGATTTTTGCAAGTCATTTTGGGAAAAAGTGATGACTTCCGAAATATTAAAACTGAATTAAAAGCTTGCAAATAAATGGAAATTGTGATAGATTATGTATGCTTTAAAAAAAGATAACAAATTTTTTTGGAGGTAAATTTTATGGCAGTAAGTCTTAAAAAAGGTCAGAAAGTTGATCTTACGAAAACTAATCCCGGATTGAAAGAAGTTATGATTGGTCTTGGTTGGGATATAAAACGCTATGACGGCGGCAAAGACTTCGATTTGGATGCGTCAGCATTTTTACTCGGCGCGGACGGCAAAGTTATCGAAGACGCTGATTTTATTTTCTACGGCAACAAAAAGCATTCATCAAATGCTGTCGAACATATGGGCGACAACTTGACAGGTGCTGGCGAAGGCGACGATGAAGAAATTAAAATTAATCTTGCGTTGATTCCTGCCAATATTCAGAAAATCGACTTCACGGTTACCATTTATGAAGCCAATGAACGTAACCAAAACTTTGGACAGGTTGAAAATGCTTTTATTCGTGTAGTCAATGCGGCTAATGGTGAAGAATTGATTCGCTATGATCTCACTGAAGATTATTCGATTGAGACGGCAGTAGTTGTCGGTGAACTTTATCGCAACGGCACTGAATGGAAATTTAGCGCAATCGGCTCCGGCTTTGAAGGCGGTCTTGCGGCACTCGGCAGAAATTTCGGTGTCAATGTAGGTTAAACTAAATCTCTAATAAGAAATTTTTTTGGGGGAGTAGGGATGCAATTTCCCTACTCCAATTTTTTTGAAAGGAGAAAAAAAAGATGGCTGTAAATCTTCAGAAAGGGCAGAAAGTAAGCCTCGTTAAACCGAACGGCAAAAAAATTATGAAATTGATGGTTGGGCTTGGCTGGGACGCAATCGAACAGCCACAAGGTTTTTTCAGCAGACTTTTCAACGGTAAAGATGATATTGATTGTGACGCATCCGTTTTTCTTTGCAAGAAGGGAAAATTCGTCGACAATGACGATTTAGTTTATTTTGGCAATCTCGAACACTACACCAACGCTGTTAAGCATATGGGCGATAACTTAACGGGCGAAGGCGACGGCGATGACGAACAGATTTTTGTAGACTTGACAAAAGTTCCTGCCGAATACGACAAGCTTATTTTTGTTGTCAACGTCTATAAGGCACTTGTGCGCAATCATCATTTCGGTATGATAAAAAATGCTTTTATTCGCATTGTTGACAATGAAACTAACGAGGAACTTTGCCGCTATAATCTTAGCGAAAATTATGACGGTATGCTTTCGATGATTGTTGGCGAAGTCTACAGGCGTAATGACGAATGGAAGTTTAACGCTATTGGTACAGGAACGAAGGATGCCAATTTAACTCAACTTAGCGAACATTTCAGATAAATTTTTATGGCTAAAAAAAATCTTAACAGCAAAAAATTTACGCCGGACATTTCAGTTATCGTGGCAATGTATAACGCGGAAAATTTTATTGCTGAATGCTTAAAAAGTCTGCTGAATCAGACGTTAAAAAATATTGAAGTAATTGTGGTTGACGATTGCAGTACGGATAATTCCGCCGCTATCGTCAAAAGTTTTTTTACGCAATTTGACGAGCGATTGACTTTGACTAAAACGCCGCGCAACAGCGGTTATCCCGGTATTCCGCGAAATACAGCCTTGATTTCTGCGCGGGGTAAGTATATTACCTTTGTTGATAGTGATGACTTTTTAGATGAGGATGCACTGGAAAAACTTTTTAATTACGCTGAAAAATTTGACGCGGACGTTGTACACGTTGAAAAATGTTTTATCCTCAAAGACGGCGAAACTTTAATCGAAAGTACACAGGAAAATTTTGTCGAAATTCCTACACTTGAAACAGACGATATTGGTAAGCGCGTCATTGATTTTACAGAGAAAAAATATTTGTGGTGGGCTTGCAACAAACTTTTCCGTAGAGAATTTTTAATTAAAAATAACATAAGATTTGCCGCGATGACGACCTACGAAGATTTAATTTTTACATTTCAATGCGTTATCAGTGCAAAAAATTATCTGCGCATTCCCGACAATTTTTACCATTATAGAATCAGGAGCAATTCACTTTCACGCAGAAGCACTGACGGCATAGAGGTTGCTAAAAATTTAATTGAAGCCGTAAAAGTTTTGGATAAATTTATGACAGTGCGGAAATTTTTTATAGACAATCCTCAATATCGTTATGCAGTCTTGGATTTTTTTGTACCGAATCAGCTTGAAAAAGTTGCACAAAATTTGATGGTGTTCAATGATTTTTCGGCGGCGGAAGTCTACGCATTTTTTGCCAAAGAGATTTTTTCTCTTAAGCCTAATGAAAATGTTGCGTTGACTTCATATCTTTTTGTTACGGCAGGCTTGTACAAATTATTTTTATCACACAAAAGTTAGGTGACAATATGAGCTTGATAAAAAATTTTTTCATGATAGTAGTTGCGTTATTTTTTATTGCAAGCGACATTGCAAGTGTCGAGGCTTTAACTTATGATGAGATTAATCCTCAAGTTGAAGGATACGTTGCAAGTTTGCCGACGGCTAAAAAAGATTATAAGAGTCGCCAACGTCCGATTCTGATTCAAGGCGCGATGACTGCCGAAGTTGGTAACCTCATTAAGGCTTTGAAAAATCCTGTCGTCTATTGGAATATGCACTACCTTTTTGTTGCGGGGACATATAAAAATTATCCGGTCGTAGTTTCGCGCACAGGGATTGGAATGGAAAATGCGGCGGCATCAACTGCGCTTGCCATTAAACAATTCAATCCCATTGCAGTAATCAATCAGGGAACGGCGGGCGGTTATGCTCCGAATCTGCACGTTAATGATATTATCATCGGCAACAATTCGATAAATTGCAGTATGTACAAAGAAGAATATCAAGCGGCGGGCGAATATGACATTACGAAACAAATTCTGCGCGGGACTCCCGCTTACGACAAAGATAAGAAAGAAGATACTGAATTTAGAAGGTTTCACGAATTTAAAGCTGATGAAAAACTTTTACGCATTGCAAAAACTACAGCTGCGTTAAATCCAAATTGGAATGTAAGTTTTGGGACAATCGGCAGTGCTAACGGTTGGAATAACTCCATTGACCACATAAATTTTTTACGGGACAATTACGGCGTTGACGCTGAAGAAATGGAAACAAATGCCGTCGCGCAGATTTGCCAAAATGCGGAGTTGCCTTTCATAGGTATTCGCATAATTTCAGATAATACCCCACTCGGTGAACAATTTGATTTGGCAACGGCTCTTCCGTGTCAGGATTTTTCTTTACTTGTCGCGGAAAGGTTGATTAGAAATATTAAAGCCGGAAAGTTTTAACCAATGTGTAATTAGTGGGGAAAATTTATGAATACTTTCAAAAAATTTGCGGTGTTGGTTGCAGTAATATTTTTTGTGACTTGTAATGTCGCAAATGCCGAAAATTCAATCTCAACAACGGACGCAATATCACAAAATTTTGAAGGCGAATTGGACAATTATTTAAATTCCCTGCCGCATAAAACAGAGGCTTATAAAAGCAAGCAACGTCCGATTTTGATTGAAGGCGCAATGAATATCGAGATTGAAAAATTTGTTTACGCACTGAAAAATCCCGTCGTCTACAAAATTTTGAATTACGTCTACATTGCGGGAACTTATAAAAATTATCCCGTAGTCATTGCGCGTACCGAACAGGGAATGGAAAATGCGGCGGTATCAACTGCGCTTGCCATTGAGCATTTCAAACCCGTTGCCGTAATAAATCAGGGAACTGCAGGCGGACACGTTGCGGAAGCGCAAATTCTTTCGGTTATTATCGGCGACAAATACGTAAACAACAGTGCTTATATCACCGAAAACACACCCGAAGGCGCGGGCGTTAAAATTGTTCCGCAGGAAATGCGCGGCACTTTTGCTTATGACAAAGACGAAAAAACTTTCAAGCTTTATCAAGAATATTTTTCGGACTCGAAGCTTTTAAAAATTGCAGTTGAAGTTGCTGCCGCCAACAAAGATTTTTCTACGTTGAAGGGTACAATTACAAGCTCCGATGCGTGGCTTAACGGCATTGATCATTATAAATATCTTCATAAAAAATACGGCTCTGTTGCTGAAGAAATGGAAACTTCAGCTGCCGCGCAGATTTGCAAAAGTTCGGGCGTGCCGTTTATAGGTATTCGCGCAATTTCAGATAATATAATTTTGTCGTCGAATCATTATGCGGATGCGGGTAATGTGTCGCAAGATTTTGTTTTGCTCGTTGTCGACAAATTGATTAGAAATATTAAAGCCGGAAAGTTTTAACCAATGTGCAGTTAGGGGTGAAAATTTATTAATACTTTAAAAAAATTTGCGGCGTTGGTTGCAGTAATATTTTTTGTGACTTGTAATGTCGCAAATGCCGCAACAGGCGAACTTACCAACGCTCAAGTTATTGAAAAAGTTGAACAGGATATAGCAAAAATACCTGTTGCCAAGAGTGCGTATAAAAGTCTTAAGCGTCCCATAATGATTCAAGGTGCAATGAATTCAGAAATTGGAACTCTTATAAAATCATTGAGAAATCCCGTAATTTATAAACATATGAATTACGTTTACATTGCCGGGACGTATAAAAATTATCCCGTAGTCATTGCGCGTACCGAAAAAGGTATGGAAAATGCGGCGGCGGTTACTGCGTTAGGCATTGAACATTTCAACCCCATTGCCGTAATCAATCAAGGTACAGCAGGCGGTTATTCTCCGACGTTGCACAGAGGCGATATTGTCATTGGCGAAAAAACTTTTAATTACGCGGCATATCGCATTGACGAAAATTTAAACAGAGATTTTTACGGCACTTACGCTTACGACACTGCTAAGGAAACTTTTCAGCAACAAACAGATTTTTTTTCAGACACTAAACTTTTAAGCATTGCTAAAGAAGTTGCAGACTCTCACAAGGAATTTAATACCGCTGTAGGAGTTATTGCCAGTGCCGATACGTGGACGAGTAACAGCGGATTAATGAAATTGATGAATGAAAATTACGGTGTACTTTGTGAGGAAATGGAAACTGCTTCTGCCGCGCAGATTTGTCAAACGGCGGGCGTTCCCTTCATTGGTATTCGTGTACTTTCAAATAATTATACTAACGGCGAAGATTTTTCTGTTTCGACTGCGTACAATGCTCAAAGATTTATTTTGTATGTTGTGGCAAGTCTTATACAAGCCGTTAAGGGAGGAGAATTTTAGTTGAAGATAACAGGTTTAACTGATGCGCAAGTTCAAGAGATGAAGTCGAAATACGGCGACAACTCCATTACAGAACAGGCGCGGGAAGGTTTTTTAGACAAACTTAAGGGTAACTTTGATGACCCCATTATTAAAATTTTACTTTTTGCACTTGCCCTGAATATTTTCTTTGCATTTATGGGCAAGTCGGAATGGTACGAATCAGTCGGTATCGCAATGGCGGTTTTGCTGGCAACTTTGGTATCAACTTTTTCTGAATACAAAAATGAAAATGCTTTCCAAAAATTACAGGGCGAAGCGTCGCTGATTAAATGTAAAGTTTATCGTAACGGCTCTGTCGTCGAAATTCCGATTACCGATATAACTATGGGCGATTGCGTTTTGTTGCAGACGGGTGATAAAATTCCTGCTGACGGCGTAATTATCGACGGTTCAATAAATGTTGACCAATCGATATTGAACGGTGAAGCTAAAGAAGAATCTAAAACTCCCGCGCCTAATGATAGCGTTGCTGAAGAATCCGCGCAGAGTTCAGATTTTTTGAACCCGCATAAAGTTTTCCGCGCAGCTGTCGTTGCAGGCGGTAGCGCAGTTATGCGTACAGTCACGTTGGGCGACAATACTGTTTACGGTAAAATTGCAAAGGAACTTCAGATTGACGAAGACCGCGATACTCCGCTTAAACTTAAGCTTGGAGATTTGGCAGGTCAAATTTCAAAATTTGGTTATATCGGCGGTATTGCGATTGCGGTTGCGTTTATGTTTCAACGCATTGTAATTCATAACAACTGGGATATGGTGCAAATTTCCGCGTATTGTTCCGATTGGATGAACATTGTAAACGCTTTAGTCGAAGCAATTATGTTAGCGGTTGTAATTATCGTTATGGCGGTGCCTGAAGGTCTGCCGCTTATGATTGCTATCGTTTCCGCGCAGAATATGGGCAAGATGTTAAAAGATAACGTCTTAGTCAGAAAAATTTCCGGTATTGAGACGGCGGGCAGTTTGAATTTACTTTTCAGCGATAAGACAGGTACAATTACTAAAGGTCTGCTTGAAGTCGTAACTTTCCTTGACGGCAAGGCGAATTTCACTGAAACTTTTGATAAACTTAATAGCAAACTTCAATCGTTGGTATCATTATCAGTTCGTTTCAATAACGGCGCAGTCATTACGGGCGACAAAATTGTTGGCGGTAATATGACTGACAGAGCGTTACTCGGCTTTATTATCGGCAAGGATACTGCGGCTAATGTCAACGTCGTTGATACAGTTCCTTTTGACAGCGCGAAAAAATATTCTATGGCTAAAGTTCAAGGCGATTATAATCTTTGGCTGATTAAAGGCGCACCTGAAAGACTTCTTGATAAATGTTCCTATTACTATGACGAAAACGGTAATAAACAACCGCTTAATGCTCATGACGCGATTAATGCAAAGATTGATGAACTTGCTAACCGCGCGATTCGTACACTTGCGCTGGTGACTTATGACGGCGAAGTTACGGACGGAAATATTCCTGACACTGGCTTAACTTTCGTAGGCGTAACAGGTATTCGTGATGATGTTCGTCCCGATGCCATAAAAGCTATTGAACAGGTTCACAAAGCGGGCGTTCAAGTTGTCATGATAACCGGCGACAGAAAAGAAACCGCGCAGGCTATTGCTAAAGAAGCCGGACTTATTGAAATTGATGACGCCATTGTTATTACCAGTGCCGAACTTAACGCAATGAGCGACGAAGAAGTTAAGAAAGCGTTACCGAAAATTCGCGTTATTGCTCGTGCCTTGCCGACAGATAAAAGCCGCTTGGTAAGACTTGCACAGGAATTGAATTTAGTTGTAGGTATGACGGGCGACGGCGTTAATGATTCGCCTGCGCTGAAAAAAGCTGACGTTGGATTTGCAATGGGCGGCGGTACGGAAGTTGCCAAAGAGGCTAGCGAGATTGTTATCCTCGACGATAATTTTAAATCAATCGGTAAAGCGATTTTATATGGTCGCACAATCTTCAACAATATTCGTAAATTTATAATTTTCCAGCTGACTATAAATGTTGGAGCAGTTTTAATTTCGTTTGTATGTCCTCTGTTGGGATTGGAAAATCCTCTGTCAATAACTCAAATTTTGTGGGTCAACCTCGTTATGGATACGTTAGCGGCGTTGGCGTTTGGCGGCGAACCTGCGCTTGATAGGTATATGGACGAAAAGCCGAAAAAGCGCGACGAAAAAATTGTCAACAATTATATGTACAGCGCGATTGGAACTGGTGCACTTTGTAGCTTTGTTGTCGGCTTAATTTTCCTGCTGACAGATTTTTCACGTGAGCATTTCCGTGACGTAAATCCTGAAGGAATTACATTTACTTTCGGCGGCGACAGCGTTTATGTGTTGACGGGATATTTTGCCTTCTTCATTTTTATGGCAGTGTTCAATGCGTTCAATGCGCGTACTGACAGAATGAATTTGTTGGACAATATTGGCGGCAACCCTGACTTTTTGAAAGTTATGGGATTAATCGTCGTCGTGCAAATTATTATGACTTACTTCGGCGATGTAATTTTGCGTTGTTTCGGCTTGACGGCTAGCGAATGGGTATTTGTAATTGCAATGGCGTTTATAATTATCCCTGTCGACTTGATACGTAAAGCCATTATTGGCAACAAATAAATTTTATGAGGTGACCACCGTGAACAGATGGAATAACGCTGATACAACTTTATTATGCGCCGCGCTTTGTTTTCTGGTCGCGGTTGGCTTTAAAATTATTTATCCCGAATCAACTTTGGCGGAAGGATTTTTATTCGTGACTGAAGCGGCAATGGTCGGCGGAATTGCTGACTGGTTTGCAGTAACCGCACTTTTCAAAAAACCGCTGGGATTTCCTTTCCATACGGCACTTTTGCCGCGCAGAAGAGCAGAATTTGTAAGCGCATCAACACAAATGGTACAGAAAGAATTTTTTTCCAAACGTACAATTTTTAAGAAAGTCGATAACCTGCCGATGATGCCGCTCCTTACGAATTACCTTGAAAAAGATGAAACGCGCCAATTTGTATTGAAGGAAGTTTTCAACGTTATCAAAACAAAATTTGCCGCTGTCGACAAGGAGGCTTTAGCTAAAACTATGGCTAACAAATTGCGACGTGAATTTTGTGAAGTACCGGCATCAACTTTGGTAGAAGGGCTTTTTGAGTGGGTACGCAATAACGAAAAAGATAAAGAAATTTTCATAGGGCTGATAAAAAATTTTCGGACGCTGGCGGCAAAACGTGAAACGCGCGATAAACTTCAGAGCATACTCGAAGACTACGCGGAAACGCATATGCAATCGTCAGGAGCATTTTCTGTCTTAATGGCGGGGCTGGCGAAAATGTTAAACTTCGTCAACTTTGAAGAAGCAGCAGAAATTATGCAGGGACAACTGCTTAAACTTTTGGACGAACTTTTAAACGATACGCCTTTGCAACGCAGCACGCTTAACGAATGCCGAATAAAAATCGCCGAATTGGCGGAGGCGTCAGAAATTGTTGACTTGGCAGGATATTTGCAAGTTGACTTGGCGGCGGAAATGCCGATTGAAGAGGCTATCGAAAGCGCGTTGAAAAATCTCGAATACCAAATAAATTCCGTTATGATTGAGGAAACTTCGCCTGTCGACACAAAGGCACTTGTACCAGTTCAAAATAATAATTTGGGCGTATTGGTCGTACAAATTTTGAATGACGAATATTTAAGGCTGATAGAAATTTTGAAGGGCGACAACTTGATAAAATCTGCCGTTGAAAAATTTATGCACGAATTAACTGCGCGGACGGCACTTTATGCACAACCGCTCGTAGGAGTCATTTCAAAATCTGCATTGGAAAAATTGACAGAGGAACAACTCAACAATTTGGTTTACGATAAGGCGGAACAGGATTTTGTCTGGATACGAATGAACGGTTCAATAGTCGGCTCGGTTATCGGAATCGTGATTTTCATATTGTTGCAATTGGTTTAAGGAAATATCAATATCGCAAAATTGTTTTAAAATAAAAAGTCTTCGATACAAACTTAGTCGGAGATTTTTTTATTGCAGGAAAAAATTTCTAAACGGCGAAAAAATTTTCTTAAAGTAATCGCAATATGCGACGCAGAGAACATTTATTGGAGGGATTAATTAAAATTATGGAGACCAAAAAGACGGGATCACTTGCAGGATTTTTAGTGCCGTCAATCATAGGGATTTTTTTATTTATGATACCCGTGCAAGACGATGGCAAGTGGACCGTCATTGTAAAAATTATCGCGGACATTATCGGTAACGCGCTTGGAGATTTTCTGCCAATATTGTGCTTGATTATCGTGACGACTTCCGCATTACTCGGAATAGTTTTTTTACGCAAGCCGAATTTTATAGCAACGTACCCAATTATATCGACTACTTTTTCAACAACAGCAGTTTGGGTAGCAATACGAATCATAGGCGCAATTTTTATTTGGCTGACGTACTTGGGTATTGACGCAGAAGACGGCAACGAAGGCGTTATTCATATGATAACCTGCGCGGACGGCGGCGGATTTGTGTTGAATGATTTAATGTCAGTGTTGGTCGTAATATTTTTATTGGCGGGTTTACTTTTACCGTTGCTTTTAGATTTTGGACTGTTGGAATTTATCGGAGCATTGCTTACAAAAATAATGCGTCCCGTCTTTACAATTCCCGGACGTGCAGCGGTTGACTGTATGACTTCGTGGATAGGCGACGGAACATTAGGCGTAATGTTGACGGCGAATCAGTATGAAGGCGGCTATTACTCAAAACGTGAGGCGGCAATAATTTCTACAACATTTTCCGCCGTATCGATAACTTTTAGCATCGTCGTATTGGCGCAGGTTGACTTAATGCAATATTTCGGCGCGTATTATCTTTTAATCTGCGCGATAGGTTTTGTCTGCGCAGTAATTCTGCCGCGTATTCCGCCGCTGTCACTCAAGAAAGATGAATTTTTAGTCGAAGGCAAGGCAATGGGCGAAAAATTACCTGACGGCTACACTTCGTCATTGCAATACGGTTTAGCTTTAGCGCGTCAACGTGTCGGCGAATTTCGCGGCGTTGAACAATTTATGGAAAGCGCAATAAAAAACGCGGCGGGTATGTGGTTCGGAGTTTTGCCCGTCGTAATGTGCATTGGAACTCTTGCATTAGTTTTAGCGAATAACACGACGATTTTTGACACACTCGGCTTACCTTTCCTTCCTCTTTTAAATGCCCTCGACGTTCCCGAAGCAGTTGCGGCATCAAAAACTATGATTGTCGGCTTTACTGATATGTTTACGCCGTCAATCATCGCGGCAAGTACAATTACAAGCGAAATGACAAGATTTATTGTCGCTGTAATTTCTGTCACTCAATTAATTTATTTATCGGAAGTCGGCGGCTTGATTCTCGGTTCAAAAATTCCTGTAAGCTTGCCTGAACTTTTTATCCTCTTCCTTGAACGAACGATTATAAGTTTGTTAATCGCCGCTCCTGCCGCACATCTTATTTTCGGCTAAAAGTATTTTTTATCGAAACTAATAACTCATAAGCATTCTATCAAAAGACAATCTCCGATTGCGGGGATTTTTCACGCTTGCCAAAAAATTTTCTTTATGTTACAATCTATTTATTAAATGTGAAACATAAAAATTAAATCGTGTCCATTGTATCACAGGCACAAACAAAAATCCCTTCAAAGAGTTTTGGTCGACCTTTGAAGGGATTGTGCCTTTATGACACTAACGGTTCTTTGTTACCGCTAATCTTTATCGCTGAACAGCCACTCGATGAACTTGCACAAAAAGTACGAAGCCACGTTGATGCCGACAGACTTTATTGCGTCTAAAATCGTGTCCATTAATATCACCTCCTCATCTGATACCAGACTTGGAGCGGTAACGTGGCTATTTTACATCATCATATAAATTTTTTCAATCTCGCCAACTGCGCGGGATTTTGTCTTGCCAAAATTTTTATCCTGTGTTATAATTATCAAATATAATTAGAAACTAACAGCTCAACAACATAACATCAAAAGAAAAAATCCCCGACGGCGAATCGGTGGTTTTTCACGCTTGTCAAATTATTTTCTTTGTGCTATTATACGTATATAAAAAGTGAAAACAGAATTATCTCCACATCTGTCACGGACGCAATAAAAACCCCTTCAGAGAATTTTCGGGTATCTTTGAAGGGGTTGCGTCTATTCAACGCCATTTTTTTTCGCGTTACCGCTTATTTTTGTCGCTGAACAACCAGTCAATCAGCTTGTACACAAAGTACGATGCCGCGTTGATGCCGACAGCACTAAGGATATCGAGTAAAGTCTCCACATCTGCCACCTCCTTTCTGTCACCAGATTGGAGTGCGGTAACGTTGCTATTCTACTACAACCAATTTGCTTTTTCAATTCGTAATACGTAATAAAAAAATTCAACCAACTCGGCAACTCCTCGATTTTCTCTGCAGATTCAATTTACTGAAACATCGGGAACGCGGCGAAAAATCAAATTTACTGAAATGTTATTCGCGAAAATCGCTGTTGCCGACAATGTTTCTCTTTGCCAGCGTTTCTCTTTCAAAAGAGAAATGCTGTTTTAACATAAAAAAATTTCAATCTCGCCAACTGCGCGGGATTTTGTCTTGCCAAAAAATTTTCTTTATGTTACAATCCATTTATTAAACGTGAAACTGAAATATAAACAACCAATCCACGCTTATCACAGGCGCAAATTAAAACCCCCTCAAAGAGTTTTCCTACAACCTTTGAAGGGGTTGCGTCAACTTAGGACGCAAATTGTTTCGTGCTCGTCACTACTTCTTTTTCAGAAGGCGGTCAAGCCACTTGTAGACGTAATTTGAAATCACGCCTGCTCCGACCATTTCTAAGAAGTCGAACAATCAATCCACCCGAATCACCTCCCTTAGTCGATAAACTCAGGGAATCGTAGCGACGCGGTTATTTTACATCATTATAAATTCTTTTTCAATCTCGCCAACTGCGCGGGATTTTTTCTTGCCAAAATTTTTATCCTGTGTTATAATTATCAAATATAATTAGAAACTAACAGCTCAACAACATAACATCAAAAGAAAAGCCCCCGACTGCATATCGGGGGTTTTTCACGCTTGCCAAAAAATTTTCTTTATGTTACAATTCATTTATTAAATGTGAAACTTAAAAGAATAGACTCCAACGTTATCACGGACGCAACAAAAACCCCCGAGAAATCTTTCCGACAGATTCTTGGGGGTTGCGTCTATTTAACGCTAGTTTTTGCGTTACCGCTTATCTTTGTCGCTGAACAGCCACTTAATAGGCTTGTCAAAAAATTTTGCTTGTGTTATAATTATCATACTGAATTAGAAACTCATAACTCATAAGCATTCTATCAAAAGAAAAGCCCCCGACCGTGAATCGGGGGTTTTTCACGCGTTTTAGGTGTAACGCTAACCATAGGCTGGTTACGGCTTAGTGTCTATCCAACCATTTGCAGATGAAGTGCGTAACGATACCTGCCGCGATGGACACTACGAAACTCATAAGCATTCTATCACCTCCCTTCCTCAATGAGATTCGTGGAGGCTATTGCCAGCAACGTCGCTATTCTACACCAACCTCAAAACTTTTTCAATTAAACCAACTCGGCAACTCCTCGAATTAGGGATTAGGGAATAGGGAATAAAAAAAAATTAAACCAACTCGGCAACTCCTCGATTTTGTCGGAGATTCAGATTGCCGAGAAATCGGGAACGCGGCGAAAAATCAAATTTACTGAAATGTTATTCGCGAAAATCGCTGTTGCCGACAATGTTTCTCTTTGCCAGCGTTTCTCTTTCAAAAGAGAAATGCTGATAAAAAAACTTTTTTTATTTAATTTTTTTCTTAACCAAAATCAACTTTTTATCGATAAAACTTTCAGGTTGACTCCATAAATTTTTTTTGCAAAATGTATTTTTTAACATAAGGGCTTGCAAAAAATTTTTTGTGGTGTATAATCTGCGCAGTGTTTTTTTAAGTATTTTCTTGGGACGTTTTATTCGCGTTCCGTAGGTTGTTCGACTTGGTGGCGCGTCGAACATTGTCGTTTAGGGTCGTCGTAGATATAAGGTGGCAAAAAAAATTTGACGACCATTCCTCTATTTTGAAAGGAGATCTGTTCAATGGAAAAATTCAAAATTAATTCGCAAGAGTTAATTTCCGCTGCGGGGGGCAACGAAGACATCTTCAATGCTATCAATTCCCCCGCTAATCATGTTTTTAGCATTCAGCGTTTTGCTGGTAGCGATACTGTCTCGCTCAGAAAGACTAACGGAACGACTACCTTGCTGGCAGATTCTTTGCTTGGCAACATTTTGACACCTTACACGCTCGGTCGTTCCAGCGATCCGTCTCAGTTGACGGCGACGATTCAATATTCGGCTAACACATCCATAAAACCACAGGATAATATTGATGCTACGTTTGCAATAGCACCTCTGGTTTCTATTGCTAAACAAGACGGAAGTTCCGTTTCAACTTATACGGATATATTTGATGCAACTTATAAAATTGTTGGCTATCAATACGATAGCTCAACTGTACGTTTTGCTATTCAGTATGATGGGCTTCCTTATCATACTGAAACGTCACAAGGTAAGGGAGTTAATCCTTGGATAGGATTTGCTGTAACTGGTAATGATGTCTACCGAAAAGTTACCTATGATGCTTATTTTGTAGGCAGTCAGTATAATAACAGTCGCAATGAAACGTTTAGCGAAATGTCACTCTACAGCCCTACCGTACTTTCGGGAGACGGTACAATATGGCACATTTCTAATAATGGATATTCTGGAGTTTATGTAAGTACATCTTATTATAGTTCCACGTACCTTTCAAATGCTGAGGCTAATGGATTATCATATGGTTTGTTAGCTTCAGATACCAAAGGCACAACATACACTTTTGACTTATACGACGTTAGAAATTCAGGAACGGGTGTTACTTCAGATGGCGTAATACTTGGAAAATATGTTTTTAAAGACGAGACGGGCGCAAAGGATATTGACTTCGGTAAATCTGGCGGACAAGCTGTAACCTTCGATAACGTTGATAAAAACGAAACTGAATCTTATACAATCAATGGCGTAAATGTAAGCGTAATTGGTTACGGCACAGATTCCAATACCAATGTTGCTTCGATGACTGTTCCGGCTTATGCTACGACCGGAAAGCAAACTTTCAGCGGTATTGGCGTAAGTTCAAACGTCTCAATCGCCTTCACGTTGGCTGGCGCGAACAGCGAACTTAAGCTTAACAATGCTGATTATGCCGTCGGCACAGATCAAACAGGTACTGTAACCTTTGGTGCAACTGCCGACTACAATACAATCGATTTGGGCAGTGCTACTTTCAATGTTACAGCTGGTACAGATTATGTCTATGGTCTTACAAATGGCGCAACCGGTACATTTACCGGCACGTCCTTCAAACTCGACTTGGACGGCAAAGAAGCTGGCGCAGACTATAATCCTATGTCATTCACAGCGACTGCAGGCGCAACAGTTCTCGGCATTAATGGCGATACCAATCTCACCTTGAACGGCACATTCACGGAAATTTCCGGCACAAATCTCACAAGTCTTGGCTATGTGTTGTCTGACACAGGTAATGCTTCTGCTCCGACTTCCGCAGTATTCGGCGGCTTGAAGTTCACTGACGTTGCCGGAGACGGTTCAAATACAGTAATCACATTTACGAACTTAACAGACGTTCAAATTAGCGGTGTGTTCTCGGTCGCTAGCGGCACCGGTAGCACATATGATAAAGTACCTGTATCGTCGCAATTCAAATTGAGCGATGGCGGAGTAGTAACTTTCGGTGAAGGAACAAGCGCAATTACCTTCAGCGACACAAAAGGCGACAGCAACCAAGCTACAATCTTATTTGGCGCGGCGACAAGCAATATTACGCTTACCAATTCAATGTCCGCAACGGGTACTTTCGACAATACGCTCTTCACCCTTTCAACAAACAATGATTTCGTAATTAACGGCACGACTTTCAATGCCAAAGCAGCGGTTCAAGAAGGTCAAGAAGAAAAGAACAAACTTCAATTTATCCAAGAGACACTTATTGCTCCTGATACGCATGGCACGCCTGCCGCAAGTTTGAACGTTAGCGGTACCAGCATGGGTGAAAATATCACAATGCTTGGCAATATTGGAATTGCGGCTAACGGTGCTTACCTTTACAACAACATTTACTTCGGCAATGCTGATGCTTCAAATAGCGCAACAGTTACATTCGGTGCTACGAATAGCGAAATCACAGTTGCCGGAAATGCGGCACTTGAATTCAGTGCAGTTGGAACAGATGCAAACAGCAGAACTTTGGTCGGCTTAAGCGGTCAATCCTTCACGACTACGAGCGTTGGCGGAACATTCTACCTTGCAGACAGCGGCACGGCAGTCGGAATTAATGCTTTGCAGTTTGCTGAATCAGTCAGCGACGGTTATGTTACCAAACTCGTCTATGAAGGTGCAGCATCATCAATGGGCATCTTCGGTACAGTTGCACTTACCGGCTCTGATGCAAGCATGGTTTACACGCTTGGCGGCTTTGCGGCGGACAGCAACAGCTCCATCGCGATTAATGGTATTCAATTCTCAGGTTCAAACACCGGCGTACAAAATACGGCTGTCAATGCTTATAGTTTGTCGAACAGCGGCACAGGCGTATTCAGCATTACGGGTAACAACGTTGCTGCAAGTTCCTACACGATGGTAACCAATGCGGCGAACTCCTTCCTGTTTGGTGCAGACAGCACAACTGGTATTGTCTTTGCAGGTTCAGACGGAGCCGTATTTAGCGGAGCTACTGCAGTATTCGATACAGCAGGCGCATTCGACGACGGAACATTATCTAAGAGCGAAATTAATTTTGGCGACGGCAAACTGTACATTCAAGACGCGACGAACTCCGAAGGTTATAGAGTACTGCTCAATGCAGACGGCGGCGTATTAGGCATTGATAACATTGATAGCGGCGCAACGATTTACGGTGTTGCAAGTGCTACCAGCGTAGTTACAAACAGTGAAGGTCTCTTCACATTCCACACAACCAGCGGCACGGGTGTTGCAGGTGTAACCGGCACAGGTACGCAGATATTCCAGATTACCAACGACAAGGACGGCGTAACGTTTGTTCTTGATTCTGCAACAGGCTTTGTCAAGAGCATTAGCGGCATTGATAAAGGTGCAACGATTAGCATTACTGACCTCACGGTTGCTGATTCTGCACAATATTGGACTAAGGAAAATCTCAATACTGATACTTGGAACGCGTTTAGAGAAGGCGTATGGCGTACAGATCAATATCTCGGCTACATCATAGCAAACAGCGGCACGACACAAGCTTACACGGTATACGGCATTGAATCTGATACGAATCAAGAACACGTTGCATTGACTGCTACACAAATTGAAAAGAGAGTCGGTACAAGCGATGGTACAACATTTACCCTTAACTCAAACGTATTTGATTCAGTAACGCAGGTTGCCTTCATTAATTCACGTGGTGAGAACATTGCGGCAAGCGATACCAACGGCTTAATGTTCAGCAACTTTGCCTCCAACACGAATATGGGTCTGCTGCTGTACACTTCCGGCTCAAGTGTCCTTGAAATCGCAACTGTACCGACCAATAGCGGCTCTGCAACAGCAATTACTTCAATCAGCGAAATCAGCGATACAGTTTCCTTGACGCTTGGCAATATGTTGTTTAAGGCAGGTTCAGAATACGGCGTAAGTGGCACTGGCGTAGCATTCGCAGTTGATTCTTCCGGCGCACTGGTTGGAGCAAGCGAAGGTAATGCATATGTCGGACTTGGCACAGATGCAGTTGTCGAATTTGGATCGGATACCGGCGTATACAACATTTACAGCGACACCGGCTTAACTTCATTTAGAACTCAGCTTACTGTCAATGGTGACGGCGTAGTCGCGTCTAACACTTCAGTATTTGGTCTTAATGTAGCGGCGGGTGCGTCTGTCACTGATACATATCTTGGCACCGGCGACAGCGGCTTGACAATTAACGGCGTCAATCTTGGAATGTATGCTAACAGCACGACGTTCACATTTGGCGCAGGTGAAACAGGCAAGAGCGATACGTTGTCGGTAGCTCTCGGTACTCTCGGCATTATCGGTAATGATTCGCAAACGTTGGTTGCTCTTGCAAATCAGACGACACTTGGTTTGATTAATGACAGCTCCAGCTTGATAGTTAATGCTTTCTCCTACACTGGCGTTAAGGCGGCAACCTTCGCAATCGGTCTTACAAGCGGTACCCAACTTGCAACGGTCAGCAAAGGCACGATTGAAGAAGACGTTGCAAGCGGCACAAGCTTTATCTTCAACGGCAATCTGTTCACTGCAACTTCAGCGATTGCTGCATTCCAAGTCGGAACAGATGCAAACAGCAATACTTTGTTAGAAGGTTCTTCTGCAACAGGTATTTACAACGGAACAGACGGTCAGCATACTCTGTATGATATGGGTAGCACAACGTTCACTATGGACAGTGGCTCGTCCGTCATTATGACATTTGATGAAAGTGCAGCCTTCAAAGCAGATTACAACTTCCAGAGTGGTACAGGTTCATTTACTACCTCAACCGTATTCAGCCTTTCCGATTACTATCTGAGCGGCGGCGTATCCAATACAGACCTTGCTAAGACGGTTTACTCTTACACTGCAAAAGAAGCCGCAACACTTACTTTGTCATTGACAGGCGCAGATTCTGCAACCGTAGCATTGACAGCAGGTATTGGTGAACGTGAAGTTGGTTCCGGCACGGCATTCACATTTAGCAACATTGCCGACTACACCGGTGCAGACGCACTTAACTATACCACAACAGGCACGGCATTTACCTTTAGCATTGATTCCGAAACGGCGAAAACTTACGGCGCATTCGGTGAAGCATGGGAAGGCTCGGCAACCAGAACTTACACAGCGGCAGAGTTGGGCGAAGGCAGCGCATTCACTTCAACGACGATGTACAGAAGCTTCAATAGCGATACATTCTTACCGACTGCAGGCGCATTGATGACGTTGAATATTGTCGACGGTGTAGGCTCTGAAACCTTTACAAGCGGTAGCGGCACATTCACGGCGGCGGCAAATGATACCTTCCACTTCACGCTTGATGGCAAAACTAATTCCTACACTGCAGTTCAAGATGTAACTTTGGGCGCATACTTCGGCAGTGCCGACGCAACAGGCACGTTGATTAGTGCAAGCGGTTCAGGTACAAGAATTGGTAATGCTGAGGGCGACGGTACTTGGTGGTCCTTCGAAGGTCTCGGCGACAGCTACACGATGAAAGAGGGCGCAGGTCTCACACTTACAATCGGTGGCGTAGCTGATGGCGTAGGATTCGGTACAGAAACAGTTACCGCAGGTACAGGTACATATCAAGTTGCGACAGACGGATTATTCACTATCTCGCAAGATTACCTCAGTGGTACAGGTTTGTTGACTGCAGACAGCTATACTTACAAAGCAGTTACCGGCGGCACGTTGACGGCGTATATTGATGCTAATAGCGGCACGCAAATCACACTTGGCGACGTAGTTGGTCAACGTACAGTAGACTCCGCTACAGGAGTTACCTTCGACGTAGCAAGCGGTACGATTGCAGGACTTGCAGGAGCTACCTTAGATTCGTTCACATTCTCCTCAACTAGTGATACATTGACATTCCAGATTGACGGTTCCAGCACATTAGCGGCAGGTACTGTATTTGCAGGCGTAGGTACAAGAGCCTATACTCTTGCAACAGACGGTACTGCAACGACTATGGAAAGAACCTTCTGGGAAAATACCTTTATGCCGGGCGATAGCGCAACAATGCAAATCGAGGTTGTCGGTGGTCAAGGTACAGAAACCTTCTTGGCAGGTAGCGGTACATTTACTGCGAAAATTGGCGATACATTTGGATTCATTGCTAACTCCGATACTGAAGGCGTAGCAGGAACGTTGCAGACTTACACGGCAACTTCAGCTGTAGACTTGGGTGCGTACTTTGCTGATGCTTCAACTTCAGCAGGTGTATTGTACAGTGCAAACGGCGCAGGTATCAGATTCGGTAGCGGCACATATGTAGTTGACGCATTGAGTGACAGCTACACGATGAAAGATGACGCTACTATTACGTTGACACTTGGCGACGGTATTGGAACAGAGAAATTCACAAGCGGCACAGGTATATTTAATGTTTCAGTCGGTAGTGAATTCTCAATAGCGCAGGCATTCTTGACAGGAACAAGCGACACCGGCAATGTTGGAGAAGTCTTCAAATATGTTGCAAGTAGCACCGGAGCAACAGGTTTGACGTTGACGCTTGACGGCACAGAGACTAAGATTTCGTTGGGTGATGTAGTCGGTACACGTGAAGTTGAAAGCGGTACGACATTCGTATTTGATCCCGACGGCACAGGACCTTTGCCGACCTATACTTATACTGCTGAATCCACAATAATTTACAAGATTGCAGCCGGTGATTCTGCAACAGGTGTAGTCTTTGCAGGAACCGCTTCAAGAGTATTGGCAGACGGTGACGCAACTTCAACCGCAATGCAGTTGACCTTCCATAGCAATACGTTTATGGCGGCGGCTGGTTCAACAATGATGTTGAATATTGAAAACGGCGTCGGAACGGAAACCTTTACAAGCGGTAGTGCAACGTGGCAAGCACAAGCAGTCGGTGATACCTTCTACTTCGATTATAATGGTGACAGCTCCATTCAAACTAACGAAGCATACAAGGCAGTTTCTACAGAAACGGCATTGTTCGGTATCGTTGACGGTGGTTCAGTAACAAGCTTGTATAATGCGATTGGTGCGGGTACAAGAACAGGTAGCGGAACTTATTTGGTTGAAGGCTTAGGCGACAGCTACACGATGAAAGATGACGCTACCATTACGTTGACGTTTAGCGATACCGGTAAAGTCCAAGTTGGCGATGCATTTGCTACGGAAGACTTCACGAGCGGCACAGGTACTTTGAGCGTAAGCGGCACGCAGACCTTCTCATTGAGTGACTTCTATCTTAGCGGCGGCGCAAGCGGTACAGCTACGGATTCGCCTTTCGTTTACACAACCAGCGGCACGACTAAACTTGAGTTGACGCTTGATCAAGTTAGCGGAACAAAAGTTGAAACCATAGCGATTACAGACGGCTTTGCTACACGTTCAGATACGTTAGAAATTGGCGCGGCATTTAATTTTGACAATGCAACATATTCTGCAACAACTACAGACTTCACATTCTTCATCAGTGCAGAATCGCAGACAACTGCTTATGGTAATGTCTTCAACGGTGCAGGTAACAGAGAATTTAACGCGGTCTCTGATAGTTCTTTGGTTGCTCCGATTGAATATCATTCCGATACATACAAATTTAGCGGCGGTCTTATCAATATCGACATTGAATCTAATTCATCTACTTTCAACGTAGGCGAAGGTAGCGCAACGTGGCAAGCAAAAGCAACGGATGACGCATTCCACTTCGATTATGATAAGAGTGGAACAATCGAAGCTGACGAAGAATACAAAGCAAACTCAACCGACACTGCATTATATGCGGTGGTAAACAGCGAAAGCGAAATAACCGGCTTGTATAGTGCGGCTGGCAAAGGTAACAGAAAGACCACAGGCACAGAGACTTATGTAGTTGCAGGCTTGGGCGACAGCTACACAATGGCTGCAGAAGCTACTAAGACGTTGACGTTTAGTGATACTGGCGAAGTTCAAGTCGGCGATGTCTACGCTCAAGAAGACTTCACGAGCGGCGACGGTTCTTACACTGCAAAAGTTGCTGATTCTGAAACATTTAAGGTTTCCGATAAATGGCTTAACACCGGAGCTGATACCGAAGCTATTGAATACACGGCTTATGGTGCAGAAGATGTAGTACTTAACCTTAAACTTGAAGATAGAGATTCCGGCACGATTACGATCGAAAGCGGTATGGGTACTCGTTTAGCAGAAGGTGAAGAAGCTGAAACATTCAAGTTCGATCCGGGCTTAGGCGAAACTCAAGAATACGTTGCCGAAGCTGGTTCTGTATACTACAGCATTGAAAAAGGCGCGACTGTTGCGTCAGGCGACTTCTTCGCAGGTGTAGGTTCAAGAGAATTTACGAGCGGTTCCACGACGGCAAAAGTTGGTACTTATCTCGGCGATGAATACAAGGCTGATTCAGGTACTGTAGCAATCAGCGTTGAAAACAAAACTGAATACACAGAAACCTTTGTAAGCGGTAGTGCAAAATGGACGGCAGAAGAAGAGGGTGCTGAATTCCACTTCGTATATAATGACGGTGAGAAACTTAGCACGAATACTTATCAAGCGGCGGCAGGCACAACCCTTTATGGTATCGTAGAAAGCGGCTCGGTAACCGGCTTGTACAATGCAACCGGCGCAGGTAGCAGAACTACCAGCGAGACAGAAGTTTACACGATTGACGACTTGAACAGCGAATCTTACGAGCTTGAAGCCGGTGCAACTGTAACATTGTCGTTTAGCGATACGGGCGATGCATTCTCTGCTAAAGAAGATTATACCAGCGGTAATGCTACAAAGACCATTGATAGTGCTACAGGTACATTTACACTCTCTGAGAAATGGTTTAATGGTAGCGGCTCTTCAGAAACCTTTATCTTCACGGCAACTGATGATGGCGATGTAGAACTTACTCTTACGCTTGAAGGTAGAGATTCCGGCACAATCAAAGTTACCAGCGGTAAAGGTACTCGTGAAAGAGATATAGGTGATACGTTTAAATTTAGTCCTGTTAAAGGAGCAACTTACACCTATGATGTCACAGAAAAAGCAAGTTACTTTATTGATTCCAATACTACTGTTGCAGGCGGTAACTTCTACGGTGGTAAAGGCACAAGATTCATGGCCGAAGGCGAATCCACAAGCGCAGTCTTGTCGCCTTACTTTAGCGATACTTACACGCCTGTTGCAGGTACTGTATCTATCGTAGTTGAAGATGATAAAGGTACAGAAACCTTTGTAAGTGGTAGTGCAACGTGGAAAGCAGATGCTGAGGGTGCTGTATTCCACTTCGACTATAACGGCGACGGAAAGATTCAGGATAATGAAGAATATACGGCGGCTGAAGCAGGCGGCGCGGCATTGTACGGCATTGTCGACACTGATTCTGTAACCAAATTGTATAATGCAATCGGCGAAGGTAACAGAATTACCATCGGTACAGAAACTTATACTGTCAGCGATTTGGGCGACAGTTACACGATGGCTGAAGGTGCAACAGTAGCGTTGACGTTTAGCGGAACTTCGGAAGCATTCAGCACAGCAGCTGTTGAAGATTTCGCGAGCGGCACAGGTACATTGAATGCTGAAAGCGGTACAACATTCTCAATTTCTGATAAATGGCTCACCGGCGGCGAATCTGAAGAAGTCTTTACTTACACTGCAGCAGAAGAGGACGGCGTAAAACTTGCACTTACTCTTGAAGGTAAAGGTTCCGGCACGATTAAGATCGAAAGCGGTTTTGGTATTCGTGATGCAGGTTCAGGTACATTCGTATTTGAAGACAATGAATATACTGCTGATTCCGATAGAGTTTACAGCATTACAACCGGCGCAGAGAGTGCAGAAGGTTCCTTCTACGCAGGCGAAGGTACAAGAGTATTCGAAAGTGGCACTTCCACTGTAGATTATCTCAGCGACACTTACACTGTATCTGAAGGCATAATGTCTGTAAAAGTTGTTGCAGGTGAAGGTTCAGAGACATTAGTCGGCGGTACTGGAACGTATGTTGCAGAAGTTGACGGTTCCTTCCACTTTGCAACCGACAAAGGCGTTTATGAATATAAAGCTACGGAAGAGACCACCTTAAAAGTCAGTGTTGAAGGTTCGAACACTGCTCTGTTTGAAGCAAGCGGTGCAGGTGCAAGAGATCTTGATTCGGCTACGACATTTGCAGTTTCCAAACTTGGTAATGATGAGTACACTTTCACGGAAGGTCAAGTCCAACTTTCGATTGAAAGCCTTGATTCCTACAGCGAAACCTTATCTGCAGGCATAGGTTACATGACTGCGACCGGCACATTCACGGCGGCATTTGACGAAAGCGGTACAATTACTGACAACGCTTACATCTACACGGCTAGCGGCGAAGCAGTCCTTAGTGCAACGCTTGAATCAGGATCTGCAATAGCTCAGTCCTTCATCAGTGGCGCAGCTACAAGAGCAGGTATTGAAGGCAGTGATACAACCTTCAATGAAAATGGTTTCAAATACACGATTCAAGACGCTGCCAATACAACATTCGTATTAAATGAAGAAAATGCCTCTAAAGGCGCGGCTGGCTCACTGTACAACGGCTCCGGCTTAAGAGATGCGGTTGAAGGTGACACTTACTCCGTAGAAGGCGGCAACACTTATAGCGACTTGGTTACTGGTGGAGCGACCTTCCAGAATGGATATATCAACGGTGAATTTGGTAGTGATACCCTCTACAATGCACATGCTACGCTTGACTTTGAAGCCAACAGTGGAACATTCTTGTATAAGGGTACGGAATACACTGCCGGTGATTCCGGTGCAACAATGGCGTTGACGGCTGAATCTGGTACTGTCAAAGAGTTGCTCGCAGACGGTAGCGGTATCTTTGAAGGTAATACATCTGATACAACCTTCACCTATGACGAAAACACCTATCACGTTTCCGGAACGGCAGTGCTTGAACTGTTCGCAGGAAGTGACACACCTGTATTCAAATCAGGTACTGGTGTTAAAGATATGGTTGCCTCCGATACATTCAAGTACACTCCGGACGGAAATACCTATACTTTGACTTCCGATGAAGGTAGATTGATCGCTGAAGGCAACGGTTCAAAAGCTGATGTTTACTTCACAAGCGGCACGGCAATCAACAACCTTACAGAAGGTCAGACCTTCAATTACACGTTGGATGATGCAAGCCATACTTACACTGCAGCGGCTGACGGTGTAGTACTCGGCTTGAACGGTGTTGCAAAACCTGAAACTGCAAAGGCTGAATTTGTCGGCGGTAAAGGTTCTAGAACGCAGGATGATGCGGCTGGTGTAGAATTCACCTTTGAAGGAAATAAATATACATCTATTGGTGATGAACTTGGCTTAACGCTTGAACTTAATGATTCCGGTACTGCATACGAATACGCGACAAGCGGTCAAGGTAGCAGAGAAATTACCGAAGGCGACTTCATTTATGAATCTCCGATTGACAACCTGACTCATACTTACAAAGCGGCAAGTGTAGTTCTTGAACTTGAACTTGTTGACGGTCAAGGCACAGAAACCTTTGTCAGCGGCGAAGCTACAAGAGATATGAACGTCGGCGATACCTTTGAACTTGCACCTTCTAAGTTTGAATTCGATGGTAGCGAAACGATGACCTTCACGGCAATTGAAGCCGGTGAATATCGTCTCACTGCTAAGAATACAGGCGACGGCACTTCTGATATGCTGTTCATGGGTTACAATGTAGATGTTGTAAACGAAACCATGTTAAATGGCGTAGCTACAGGCACTGCAACCAGCCCGTTCAAGTATGAATCCAAAGTCACTTCAGAGAAAGAAAAATACGAAGGCGACGGCGTAGTATTCGGTGTAACTGTAGAGGGCGGAGCTAACACGGCAACGTGGATTTCCGGCACTGCTACAATGACGCTTGATGCTGATAGAACCTTTGCATATACGCCGGATGCAAGTAGCGAACATACCTACACAGTTGAAACAAGCGCAACCTTCACACGTACAGGCGAAGATGAAGAAGTCTTCACTGAAGGCGATGCTTACAGACTGTCTGACGAAAGCGATACGTACACCGTTGTCGATAATTTGGATAATGAGTATACGGTAGATGCCGGTGCTAAGATTGCTTTGGTTGTAAGTGAAACGAAAGTTTCTGAAATGCTCGGCACAGGTTCAGCTACATTTACCGCTGCAGTAGGCGAAACCTTCAATTACGAAGTAAACGGCACGTCCCACACTTACACAGTAGACGCTGATGTGGCATTGCAAGGTAACGTAGTTGACAACAAAGTCGACAAATTGTTTGCGGCAGAAGGCGTCGGTGTACGTGAATTTGGTGCTGACGAAGCTACAACTACCACTATACTCGGCGATAACTACAGCGTAGAGAGCGGTAAGTTTGCTTTGGTACTTACAACCGAAGAGATTGGCAATGAAAAAGAAGTCTTTGCACAAGGTTCAGGTACATTCTCAACTACGGGTGTATTCCACGTAAATGATTACTTCTTGGGTACAGGTACTGACACCGAAATTTACGAATACAGTGCACTTGACAGCAATACCGGCGTAACTTTGGGATTGACGGTTGAGGACGGCTCATCAACAATCGTAATCGAAAGCGGTATGGGTACTCGTGAAGTTGATACAGAATCCTTTACCTTCAACGATTATGAATACACGAACGCAGAGGATGTTGCTTACGCAATTTCTTCAACGGGTGTTGCGGCAGGTTATCTGTATAATGCTGTTGGTACACGTACAGCTGAAGATTCGAGCGGCACTTTGGTATTCAACGAAGATACTTACACCGTAGACGAAGGCGCAACAATGGTATTGAAGGTCACCGAAGGCGTTGGCACTGAAAAGATGACTGCAGGTACTGCGACCTATGTTGCAGAAGTCGGCAATGTCTTCCACTTCGAGAGTAGCACAGGAATTCAAGCTTACACGGCAATTTCTGAAACCACATTGCAACTTGCCTTTGAAGACTCCTCAACTCAAACACTTTCAACTATCGATGGTGCAGGTACTCGTGCGGCAACCGAAGACGACGAAAACCTGACGCTTGAATATCAGAATGATGATTATCACGCTGTTGCAATTTCGTCAACGATTCTGTTCAAGGCAACAGGCGATCTTTCCACTGCAGAAGAAAGCTTAGTCGATAATAAAGGCATTGTCGTTAATAATGTAGAAACAAGCGACACATTCCACACCAATGCGGCAGGCGAATGGTACGAATACACTGCAAACGAGGATATAAATATTACGCTTAGTCTTTCCGACAGCGTACAAAGCTTCAATGATGTTGATGCTATCAGAACTGCTTCTGACACAACCTTCGTATATGGTACTAGAGAATACACTTCAAGCGGCGACGAAGTAGTTTACAACTTGACGGGTTCCGGCACTGCTGATGATCTTAACGAAAATATCTTCGAGGCAGAAGGTTACAGAACCAGCAGCGAAAGTGAAACCTTCGTATCTAATTGGCATAACACCTATGACGTTTCCAGCGGTACTTACGCAATCAGCATTGAAAACGGCGCAGGTACTGAAACCTTGACAGGCGGCGCAGGCGTAGCTGAAATTGAAACCGGCGACAGCTTCAACTACGGTGATAGTGCTACAAGCTTTATTGCCAACATTGAAGGCGCAAAACTTGAATTGACTATGGAAGGCGATAGCCAGATCGAATCCTTGACGGAAGGCGCAGGCTTTGACGGTAGCAATACCTACATTGCGGCAAGCAACGCTAAAGTTTCGATTGAAGCAAGCAACAATGCTAACTTGAGTGCGGTAGCTGCTAATGCTGATCCGGGTAAGGTTATCACGTTTACGGCAGATACAGAAAACGGTTTGACTAATGCAGATAACGTTTTCGGTGATATAGAAGCTGACTTTGAAGCAAACGGCACGCTGAAAGTTAATGGCAGAGACTTTACTGCTGTTAATGATGAAGCTGTTATGTGGATAAATAATTCTCTTAATGGATTTATAGCAGGAGAGGACGCAACAATCGCGGCAGAAGGCGACTTCACCACCGATGATGCTCCGACCATTGCGAATAAGACAATTGGAATTGCATCTGATACAGACGTTGTCGTAACCTTCGACGAAGACAGCATCCTTAAACTTGAGAAACTCTCCGATGGCGTAATCGTTACCGACACGGCAAGAGCAACTAAAGCAATCACCGATTCTGAAGGTAAATTCGTATTCAACGACGCACTCGAGCAGTCATTCAATATCAGCAATGACGAAGAAGTCACCTTCAAGATTGAGGACGGATTGGTATATGGAATTGCAGGCATTGAAGACGGCTCAACCTTTGAAATTACGGACGGTAGCTGGACGGGTACAATAAACGTTACGACCGGAAACGTCTTGAAGAGAAATGATGACGGTTCATGGACTGATACGGCAGTAACTGCAGAATCCTATCTCGTAAGCCTTGACAGCGCAGACTCCTTGACGGTCTATGCAGTCGATGCTGACGGCGATCTCAACAAGATTGACAACAGTGCTTTCGGTAGCGTTAGCGGCACTGACATCAATATAACTGTTGAAGGTGCTGTAACTGAAAAAGAAGTTTACATTGTCAACCAGTCTAACAAAGCTATCAACGTAAGCGGCAAGGCTAACCTCAAGGGCATTGGCGTAACGTCCGACACATCAGCAGTACAACTTACTACTAACAACGATCAATTCATCGCTGGCAAACTTCTCGGCACAGACTTCTCGGCTAATGCGACTCTCGGCGTTTCCAATGGTCAATTCAGCATCGGTTCAAGCGGTGAGATGGCAGTTGAGGCGAAAGGTGCAACGGCTAATGTTGCAATGTCCGCGAACGACAGCGTAGGATTGGTAGCCGGTACTGTTGCAAGCAACTTCTCAATCAATGACGGCGAAGCAGTAACATTGGTACTCGGATCTGATGATTCAGACGGTAAGGGTATTTTCGCCGCACAACTCACTGACAACACACTTTCCGGCTTGACACCTGATGGCGTCGAAACTGGTACAGTAGTTGTATCAACGAATGCTGATTCCGTAAAATTCTCGATTAAAGATTCTGCAGTTGTAGTCGAAAATGACAATGACGAAGATGGAATGACGCTTGAGATTCAAAATGATGAACTCTTTGGTCTCAACAATATTTCTACCGACGCCACAATCAACGCAAGCGACTTTGCAGGACTTGAACTTGCTATCAATGGCGACACTGATAACAAAGTAACCGCGTCTACTGATCCTATTAAGTACAATGCCACTAAGGAACAGTGGATTGCAGGCGATGCGACTTCAATCGATGGCGCAACAGGTTACTTTGCATCGGTCAACGCTGATAATAAAGTTGAACTGTACTACACGACCAGCGATACGACTGACACTAAACTTACTACCAACATAGCTGATTACGAAGCAGTATTTAGCGGACTTGCACCTGAACACGATGGCGAGCAACCCACTTATGATAACGGCTTAGCTATCAACAGCGAGCTTGGCAGTGACGTTAAGGTATCTATCGCGGCAGGTAGCACAGGAATCTCTGCGTCAATGTCTGATGAGTCCGGTTCTAAAGACCTGATTCTTACAACTGCAAACGGCAACTACACCATTAACGGTCAGGAAGTTATCCCGAGCGCAGAAGTTACTGTCAATGCAATGGGTACTGATGCCGTATCTGCAAATCTTAATGCCAATACGACAATAGATCACGGCGCAATGAGCTTCACTGCAGAGACTGATACTGAAATATCCTTTAGCAATGATGCAATCGTTCTTGGAGACACAACTAAAGTTACCAACACCGACAGCGAGGCAGAGTTCAAAGTCAAAGGAACTGTAACCTTTGACAGCATTGCGGTTGTAGCATCCAGTATTGCAGGAGTTCAAGCTATCAGTGTCAAAGATGTTACGGCAAATATTGCACCTGCAGCATTGACGATTAATGATAAAGACATCAATGTAACGGGCGGCGATCTTGCCTTCACGATTGATGCCTCTAGTGCGGTACCTGTAGTCAGCGGTATTAGCGGCGATGCAACATTAGCCGGCGAGTTGCTTGAAACGGCTAAAGTCTTGACTGACTCCGTAGGAACATTCAAGATTGGCGATAGCGATCCGTTCACAATCAGCGATGACAACGAAGTAGCCTTCACGGTTAAGGATAACGTTGTAACTGCAATCGACAGCCTCGAAGGAACTGCAACCGGTAACTTCTCCAACCAAGTCAACATTGACAGCGATCACTCCGTACTTATCCTCAACGATACGCTTGTCGGTGTAACTGCAGACGGCACGCAAGTTACTGCGATTGACGGCGTAGGTTCTGAGGATTCGGATGTAGTAATTGCTAATGCAGGCGGTGCAACGATTGTTACAACCGACCTCAACGGTAGCATTTACTTCGGTGATTCACAACACTACAATGTAACCGATACAGATGCGAAGGTAAGCTTCCTCACTTCACAACTTAATGAATTCGTTCCTTCAGTTACCGGCGTAATTGGTCTTAACGACGGAACAATCGCGATTAGTCAAGACGAGAACGGCTTGAGAATCAACGACGCAAATATCACACTTAGCGGCGTAAGCAGTGACGTAACAATTGCGGTAGCTAATGACACAATCTCTTCAGTACTCGGACTTGAAGGCGGAGTCAACGGCTTGGCGGCAGATGTAGTTGTCAACGCGATTGACAGCGACGTTACGATTAACAGCGCGGCATTGCAGGTAGATGAGAGCGGCAACACCAACCTCACAGTCTACGCGGCAGAAGGTGGCTTCGACACTGTAACTGGTCTTAACAATGGAGCGGTAGTCACGACGGCTAAGAATGCTCACGTTGTAACTGAAGAAGAAGGCGTATTCACCTTCGTTGGCGACAGCTTCACGATCAGCGGTGATGATTTCGTAACCTTCGAGACTGACGAAAACAGCAAAGTTAAGAATATCGCAGACTTCACAGGTACGTTGACGAGTTCCGAAAATCAAGTTACAGTCAACGGTGCATTCGTCGGAACAACCAATACGGATGCGTCTATTGTAAGCGCGGGCGAAGGCGTAAGCTCAGTACTCGGACTTGCTGACGGCGATTCTGTATCAGTTCCTAACGGTGTTGCAGTTGAAATGCGCGGTACTTCAGAAGATGACAGCGACACGGCTCTTACAGTCAACGGTAAGAATTACTGGTTGTCAACCGATGAAGACGGCTTAGTAATCTATGCAGGCGGCGAAGGTGCAGAAACAGTCACGGGTCTTGGCGCAGGTGCAAGCTTGACGGTCGGCGCGGCAGGTATTTACAACGTCAATGGTGAACAACTCAACGCCAGCGTTGGCGCGGTAATTATCGGCGATGAAGAAGGTTCTGCACATATCTACGATGCACACGATATTGACATTGACGACAATACCTCTGTAGAAGAAATTCTCAAGAAGATGATAGGCGTAGGTGCCGACGATAGGTACACCGAGAAACTTGATGCAGAAAACGCTGCAAGATTGGCTGAACAAATGGCGGCAGGCGATTTCCGCGAAGCCAATGGTAATATTGAGATGACCGTAGTTAATGAATCTGAAACAGCGCAGGATCTCAACTTCGCAGGTACGTCGGGTATCAAGAAAATCTCCTTAGAAGGTGGCGACCAGAATGTCGAATTCAACAACGCCGGTGAAAATATAGCGGTTATCCCCAATTCATCTGCAAATAAAGGCACTGAAAAGAATGTCAAATTCGGTGACGGCGGCGACTTGGCGATTGTTGAAGACACAGACGTCGACAATCCGATTAACATTACTACAGCTAAAGGTCGTGACACCGTTATCACGAAGGGCAGAAACGTTAGAATGAACCTCAATGCCGGTGGTCCTGCAACAATTATTCCTACCGGCGGCAGATTGTTAGTAAACGGCTACCAGCCTGATAAGGGTCAATCATTCCAAGTTAACCTCTCCAACATCTTCAAGGCGGTCAAGTCTAACATCATTAAGTTTGCCAATGACGTTGTCACTATGAATAACGGTGCTGTAATCGACTTTAGCGGCGGTGCTTCATCTTCCGACGCGGAATCCGATGCAGGTGCAAGAGTCGTCAACTTCAAGAACCTCAAGGGTCTTATCACGAAAGTTCTCTACACCTACGACGAAGGCGATAAGAATATTGACATGTCCGATAATCATGAAGATATGGTCATCAAGGCAAACTACACTGAAGGTAGCGCACAACGCAAGTCCGGCACCGAAATCATCAGAACCGGTAGCGGTAATGACACCGGATTGGGCGGTTCAGGCGATGTCTTCAATCTCGGTAGCGGTTACAACCACCTCTTCATTGATGATGAAAATCGTAACTTGTCTGAAGCAGGCACAATCATTGAACAGACGGCTAACACAGGTGCTACATATGGTCACAACTTCCATGCAGGATACGGTGACAATGCTGACGTAGTCAGAATCGACACCAACAAATCCAGTGTTTCTTACGACGGTACCACACTCAAGTATAGCACCGGCGCAGCAGAGCTCAATCTCAATGCGATAACGAACAGCTCTTCCGACTTGGCAAACAGCGCAGACATTAGCGAAACCAGCAGAATCGGTGAGACAGGAAAATCGATGAAGACAAAGGTTCAGGATATCAACGATTCCAGCGAAACTTCTAAGAGACTCGAAGTCGCACAGGAAGGTACTGTTATCAATGTTGAGGTTCAAGATGACGTTATCACCCAATACTACGTTGGCGAAAACTCCGGCGTAAATCTTGGAACATATGACGGATCTGCTCTGGTCGACATGGACAACGTTTTGGGTAAAGGCAGTGCATTTGGCGACGAACAAGTTGCATTAAAAGGCATTACCAAACTGCAAGGCGGTAGCTCCACTAACACTACCTTGATTGGTTCAGCGACTGTGAACAACACTATTGTCGCAGGCGTTGGCGGTGGTAGTATCTGGGGCGGCGGTGCCAGCAATGACACCTTGTACGGCGTTGGTTCTGATCTTGAATCCGTCAAGTCCGCAGCAACTACATTCTTCTATATGAATGGCGACGGTAAAGACCTTATCAAAGACTTTACCTTCTTTACTGAGGATACCAAAGACGTTGCAGATAAACTCAACTTCGCCACCTCCCAAGTAGCTGATGTCCAAATCTCCGGCAATAACGTAATTGTCAGCCTCAACAATGAATCCGATAAGTTGACGATTGAAAATGCAGCAGGTAAAGATGTACGTGTTGAATATGGCAACTTAGGTGCTTCTCAATCGCTTACGGCGCAAATTCAAAATACGTCGATTGACTTTGACGGATATGCTACCTACTATCGTGCAACCGGTAAGAATGCTTCCGTCATTGCTAATTCCACACTTACTTCTGCTAATATCTGGCTGAACAATGACGCTAACAACAGCAAGAACACCTTCGTAGGAGATATTAAGTACTTGAATGCGTCTAACGTCGAAGGCAAAGCAACGCTGGTTGGTAACGCCAATGATAATGTCATCATTGCAAGTAAAGATGGTAGCACCATGTGGGGTAGCGATCAAGGCGGCAATGACACGCTTTACGGCGGCGAAGGTGCAGATACATTCATCTACGGCAAGAATAACAACGGAAACGATATCATCAACAATGCTGATGGTTCGGATATCGTAAACTTCTCCGATACGAATTTGGAAGACATTCTCACGGCAGACATTGTAAACTCGAATAAAGTCGTGGTAACGATGAAAGACAGCAAGAACACATTGACGGTAAATGGCAATATCACTGCCGGTACTCAATTTAAGCTTGCTGACGGTTCAACTTGGGTAGTCGACAGCACCAGAGAATGGATAAAGAAATAGGTTAGATAAAACGAGGATTTGTATGGACGGTGGGGATTTTGCCTAACGTACCTCGTAGATACGCCACCATCTTAAGCAAAGTCTCCTAACCTTCTATATAAAAGTTCCCTAGAACATAGACTCCTTTAAGGGCTCCGGCTAAATAGTCGGGGCTCTTTTTTGTGGAGTTTTATAAAAATTCTTGACGAAAAAAAGGGAAGTTGCTAAACTACGTCATATGAAAAAAATTGCTTTAATTAACGATATAACGGGATTTGGACGTTGCTCGGTAGCAGTTGAACTGCCGATAATTTCCGCGATGAAAATTCAAGTCTGCCCACTTCCTACCGCGATTCTTGCCGTGCATACTGGTTTCCCAAATTATTTTCTTGACGATTACACGGACAGGATGACGCCTTACATTGAAAGTTGGCGGAAAAATAATTTACACTTCGACGGAATTGCAACGGGCTTTTTAGGTTCAGCGGCACAAATTGAAATTGTCAGCAACTTTTTAAGTGAATTTGATGCACCGACGATGATTGATCCCGTAATGGGAGATCACGGCAAAATATACGCCTCGTACACGCGCGAAATGTGCCTTAAAATGCGCGATTTGTTGAAGTTTGCAGACTTGGTTACCCCCAACCTTACAGAGGCTTGTGAGCTGCTTAATAAGCCGTATCCGGCGGGCGGAGTAATTTCTGATTCTGACTTGGCGACTATGGCGGCAAATATCGCGTCGAGAACTCGTGGCGGACGTGTTGTCATTACGGGCGTAACCTTTGATTTTGACGACGGCAAAAATATTTCCAATTTCATTTACGACAAAGGAAAAATTGATGTTGTGACTTCTCTCAAGCTGGGAAGTGACAGGTCGGGTACGGGCGATGTATTTTTTGCGATTGTTGCGGCGAATTTCATTAACGGAAAAAATCTTAGCGACTCCGTAAGACAAGCGGCTGACTTCGTAACTAAATGTATTGTTCACGCTGAAATTTTAGGCTTGCAATGGAATTACGGTTTGCCCTTTGAAGAATTTTTGACTGAACTGCAAAATTAGACTTTAAATAATTATTGTGCTATACTTTGTCGAGGGAAAATTTTTCTCTCGGCAATTTTTTTTGGAGGCTTGATATTTTGAAATTTATGACAGGAAATGAAATTCGAGAGGCTTATTTAAAATTTTTTGAGGAAAAGCACGGACATTTACGTTTGCCGAGTGCGTCGCTTATTCCTAAAGATGATCCTACACTTTTGATGATTGGCGCGGGAATGGCACCGTTTAAAGCATTTTTTACGGGAAAAGTTACTCCGCCGCGTCGTCGTATCACAACTTCTCAACGTTGCGTCCGCACGGGCGATATTGAAAATGTCGGCAGAACTGCGCGTCATCATACTTATTTTGAAATGCTCGGAAATTTTTCATTCGGCGATTATTTTAAGCAGGACGCTATCACTTGGGCGTGGGAATTTTTAACGGAAATTTGCGGATTGCCTAAAGAAAAATTATGGGTGTCAATTTATCCAAATGATGATGAAGCGGAAAAAATTTGGTTGCAACAGCCCGGTTTAAATCCTGCGCAAATTGTAAAAATGGAAGATAATTTTTGGGAAATTGGAACAGGCGGACCTTGCGGACCAGATTCGGAAATTTATATCGATTTGGGCGAAGAACGCGGTTGCGGTAAAGAAAATTGCGCGCCCGGTTGCGATTGCGACAGATTTTTGGAAATTTGGAATTTAGTTTTTACTCAATATAATAAAACTGATGAGGGAAAATATGAGCCGCTTGAACATAAAAATATTGATACGGGTTGCGGACTTGAAAGACTTGCGTCGGTTTTGCAAAATAAATTGACAAATTTTGAAACTGATTTACTTTTTCCGATTATTAAATATGTTGAAAATTGTTGCGGTTTAAAATACGGAAATGATTCAAAAAAAGATATTTCGTTCAAAGTTATTGCGGATCACGCTCGCAGTATGACAATTATGATTATGGACGGAATTTTGCCTTCAAATGAGGGTCGCGGATATGTTTTGCGCAGAATTTTACGCCGCGCGATTCGTCATGGTCGTATGTTGGGAATTAAAAATGCTTTTTTGGAAGGCGCAGTTGCCGCAGTTTATGAAATTTATAAAAATGTTCCAGATTTTGACGAACTTCAAGAAAAAATTTCTTACATTAAAAAAGTAATTCGCATTGAAGAAGATAAATTTGCCTCGACGCTTGCGCAAGGTATGGAACTTTTGCAAGCTGAAATGAAAAATTCTAAAAAAATTATGGACGGCAATTTTATTTTCAAACTTTATGATACTTACGGATTTCCTTACGAGTTGACGGAAGAAATTTTAGCTGAAAATAATCTTGCGCCTGACAAAGACGGATTTAACGCCGCAATGGACGCACAACGTAAACGCGCTCGCGCCGCTCGTGCCGCTAATGAATGGGCAGAAATTCCCGATTTATCGACGATTGACACAAAAAATTTAAAAATTGACGAAAATGTTAAAGAATCGAAAGTTGCGGCGATTTGGTGCAAAGGAAAATTAGTTGACGAAATTCACGACGGAGACGATGCGGCAATAATTCTTGAAAAAACTCCTTTTTATGCTGAAGGCGGCGGACAAGTCGGCGATGTTGGAGAAATTTTAAGCGAATTTGGCAAAATTAAAGTCAGTAATGCAAAAAAACTTCCTGACGGAACTGTTTATCATGAAAGTTACGTCGAGGAAGGTCAATTAAAAGTTGGCGAAAATGTAAAAATTTTGATTGACGCCGATAAAAAACTTTCATCAGCGCGAAATCATACGGCAACGCATTTATTGCAAGCGGCGTTAAGAAAAGTTGTCGGCGAACAAGTTCATCAAGCGGGAAGTTTGGTAACGCCTGAAAAATTGCGTTTTGATTTTTCAAATTTTGAACCCGTAACGGCGGCGCAGTTGGCAGAAGTTGAAGAAATTGTCAACGAAGAAATTTTAAAAGCGGTTGACGTTGAAATTTCTCAAATGAAAATTGATGACGCAAAAAAATTGGGTGCAATGGCATTATTCGGCGAAAAATACGGAAATATTGTTCGCGTTGTAAATGTTGAAAATTTCAGTTGCGAACTTTGCGGTGGCTCTCACGTTAAAAATGTCGGACAAATCGGCAGATTTAAAATTTTAAGCGAAAGTGGAGTTGCGGCTGGAGTTCGTCGAATTGAAGCAATTACAGGTCGCGAAGCCATAAAAGATGCTAATCATCAAACAAAAATTTTAAATTCTGTTTCAAATATTTTAAAAGTTCGCGCTGATGATGTTCCCGCGCAAATTGAAAAAATTCTCGCAGAAGATAAAGAATTAAAAAAGAAAATTGATGAGATTCACGCATTAAAAGAAAGAGCCGAAGCTAAAAAACTTTTAATGGGCGTTGAAGAAATTGGCGCGTTGAAATTTTTATCGGGAGTTGCACAAGCTCGCGATATGGACGAACTTAGAAAAAATGTTGATTTTCTTCTTGATAAACTTGATACAGGCGTTGTGGTTTTGGCGGCAGTTAATGACGGAAAAGTTAATCTCGTCGTAAAAGCTGATAAAAAAGCTGTTGCACTCGGCATTCACGCAGGTAAAATCGTTAAAGAAATTTCAAAAAATATTGGCGGCGGCGGCGGCGGTCGTCCCGATATGGCTCAAGCCGGCGGTAAAAATCCTGACGGTATTCCAAAAATGTTGGAATCTGCGCGAAATATGATTATGAACATTGTAAAATAATTTTTAACAAAAATTTCCAATCTCCGATGAAAAATTTTGTCGGAGATTTTTTTTGCGAAAAAAGTTTTAGATATTCAAAAAATTTTTTTCTTGATTTTTAGATATTCAGAAACTATAATCTAAAACAATTATAAAATTTGCTAAAGGTGGCGGTATACTTGAAAATTGGTCGTCCGAAAAATAAAATTCCAAGACAAAAACAGCTCAATCTCAGACTGTCAGAATTTGAGTACGATAAAATTTTAAAAGTCGCTAAGAAAAAAAATATTACTCGTACTGAAGCTATTTTAAAAGGCATTGACCTTTTAGATAATTTTAAGCCGAAAAAATTTAAAAATCTTTCCGACAACAATAATCAAAATTCTGAAGGAATTATTTCAGGTGAATCCGTTCCGTTAAAAAAATAATTTCTTACAAATTTTTTCTCTCCGCATAGTCGGAGATTTTTTTTTACAAATTTTCAAAATTTTTCTTGACATACCGTTTTTTTTTTATAATGACTCGTCAAAAAAATTTTTAAAATATTTTAAAGGAGTGTTTATTGTGAACAGATTTAAAAAAATTTTCGCGTTTGTTTCATTATTCGCGTTTTTAACGGCGGCTTTTGTATTCGGCGGCAATATCAACAATAAAGTTTTTGCCTCTGCTAAAGTTCTTAAAGTCGGTGTAAATGTCGGTTATGTGCCTTTTGAGTTTAAAACCGATAACAAAAAGGAACTTCAAGGTTTTGATATTGATTTGATTAAAGCCGTCGCAGAAAAAATGAATTGCAAAGTCGAATTTCATGACTATGTTTTTGATGATTTGATTGACGCACTTAATAAAAATGAAGTCGATGTGATTATTTCAGCGATGACAATCACAGGCGAGCGCAAAGCTCAAATTTTATTTTCAGATCCGTATTTCAACAGTGGATTGGCTATAGTAGCTAATTCTAACAGCAAAATTAATTCACTTTCAGACCTCGAAGGTAAAATAATTTTTGTTGAAAGTGGAACGACCGGCGCAGATATTGCAAAAAAAGTTAAAAATGCAAATGTTCTTGAGTTTGATAATTTGATGGATAAATTTTTAATAATTAAGCACTGGAACGGAGCCGCGTTAATCACTGACAGACCTGTTATCGAATATGTCTTGAGTTCAGATAAAAATATTAACGGATTGAAGATTTCAGGAAAAAATTTGACTAATGAAGAATATGGCATTGGTATTCGCAATTCAGATACAAAATTACATCAAGAAATAAATAATGCTCTGAAAAATCTTAAAAACAGCGGCGAATATAATAAAATTTATAATAAATGGTTCAAGTAAATAAATAATCGTATCCAATAAAAAAATTTTTCGCTCCGCATTGTCGGAGAATTTTTTTTGCAGGAATTTATTTATTAACGTCGAAATGAATAAAAAATTCTATAGGTGATGATGTGAAAGAATTTTCAATACCTATGAAAAAAAATTATCAGCGACCTGTAATCGAAATTTATAATTTGCCGACATTAATTGATACAGGAGCAGTAATTCCTATTTTTTCGATAGTACCTGCAATTTTTGAAAAATATTTCGATACAAAGTTGATATTGAAAGACGGATTTATAAGCGGATTTGGCGGTGATGAAAGAGGATTTGTATATTCAATAAAAAATTTTGAAATTGGTCAGTTAAATTTTAAAGATTTTGAAGTATTTGTGCCGAGAGAACCGCGATTAAAATTTCCATTTTTATTGAGTGCAACTTTATTTTATGGAATGGAATATACATTTGACACTGTAAACGGAAATTTTATAGTAAAAATGAGTGATGAACAAAATTTGGAGCGAGAATTTAAAATTAAAGAATTAAACGGGAAACTTTATCCGCAAATTGACGGCATTTTAATTCAAGATATTGACAGTTTTTTAATAGATTTTATGATTTATTGAGTTGGAGGTGTGAAAATGTACGATTATGCGTCAGATTATGTTTGCACGATAAAATTTAATGCTTATCTGAATCGCGACGGAAATATTTGTCAAGAAGGCGAAACTCCTGTCGGACAAAAAAATATTACGATAAATGGAGTAAACAGCACGGTAACGGCGGCAGAAACTGTAAATGATGAAGATGACGATCGCGAAGATAAAGCGTTGCATAATGGAGTAAATGGTTTGATGTGGCTTTTCAGCGGTCAAGATGATAATTTTGACGTGCTGTCGGTTAAAAAAATTTCAACGGAGATGATAGATAGTGAGTAGTTCAGCATTGAGCGTAAATTTTGCGTTCGCCGATGCTACGACAAAATCGTACACTTTTGAGCCTTTTGCGGCAAATTCGGTGGCAGTGACGCAATTTAAAACGCGGTTGAGAAATTTTAATTCTGTTGATGAAACGTCGCAGAAAAAAATTACAAATTTGGCAACTTTTTTGGTTTCAGAAAATGGAGCGGCATTGTCAGGAATTAAGTCCGCACATATTACAACGTCGCAAGTCACGAGAGTTTATGACGCGGCGAATTATGGAGGCTAAAAATGAAAGTTAAACTGCAAATTAATATGCGCGATGCGAATAATAATTCGATTAAAGAAAATATCGGTTACGTTAATCCGAACGCAACCGACGCACAACTTTATGAATTGGCAAATAAATTTTGCGCATTGACGACGAATACTTTTGTAAGCGTGGATAAAATTGTAATAACGGAACTTGAAAGCGAAGGTGAATAAATTGGCAGATACGTACAAGCAAACGTATATTTTGAAGATAAAATTGGGATTTGCAGACGGCGACACGCGCACGATAAATTTGGACAATCCGAAAAGTAATTTGCAAGCGTCGCAGGTACATGAACTTTCGCAATTTATCAAGACAAATAATTTGTTGATTGGCGATAAGTACGGAGCAGATTCCGCCGGAATTTTGTACGCAGATATTGTCGAGAGTATGAAAACTACGCTTGATATTTAAAATAAATTTTTTTTAAGCCTTCGGGCTATTTTTTTTTGCAGGAAAAAATTTTTTAAAGCTATTAACATTTTTGAAGTTATCGCGTATAATAGGCAGAAAGAAAAAATTAAAACAAAAATTTGAAAGGAAGTTATAAAAATGAAAAATTTTAAAGAATTTATGGCAAGAATGGAAAGCGATTTGGCATTTAGAGAGAAATTCAGAGATGTTAAGGACGAAGCGCAACTTTTGAAACTCGCACGCGCTGAAGGTTACGACGTTGAAAAACTCGACGAAGAAGACCTCGACGCGGTAGCAGGCGGCGATATGTGGGATGCTTTAAAAATGTGGTGGAATGCTCAGATCGCCAAAAATAAAGAGGCAGAAGCTAAAAAAAGTAAACTTTCGAAGTATAATCCCGGCAATCATTATTGATGACGGAAATTTACATTAAAATCAATATAAAAAAATCCCTTCGGCAAAAGTCGTTGGGATTTTTCAGTTTCATCATCAAAAAAATTTTTTAAAGCTATTAACATTTTTGAAGTTATCGCGTATAATAGGCAGAAAGAAAAAATTAAAATTTGAAAGGAAGTTTTAAAATGACAGATGAAAAGAAAGTCGACGAAGAGAAATTGAATAATGATGAACTCGAAAATTTGAGCGAAGAGGAACTTGACGCTGTTGCAGGCGGCGGTGGTTGGCATCCTCATCGTCCTGGGCATCATTGGCATCATAATCATACTAAAAAGAAAAAAAATTAATTATATCTCATAATTCAAAATTAAAAATCCCTGCGTTACGACGTTGGGATTTTTTAGTTTAATCTGCGCGGAAAATTTTTTTTTAAGCTATTAACATTTTTGAAGTTATCGCGTATAATAGGCAGAAATAAAAAATTAAAATTTTAAAGGAAGTTATAAAAAATGTCAGAAGAAAAAATTAAAAATGAAACTTTAAATGAAGATGAACTTAATGAAGTCTCAGGCGGAGTCAGAGCAACTGTTTACATTAACAAACATACTCCTAATCGTGCGCCGAATACATTAAAAGCAGCAGAATTAGCCGGAAAAGATTTATATAATAAATCTATAGACATACTTATACCTGCCGGAGCTGCAATTTTTGGATTGTTACTTTCTGACGGAGCGGCTAAAAGACTTAAAGAAAAAGTTAATGAGATTAAAAATAACTTGAAAGTAAAAGTTAAGTAAAAACAGTCAATAATCAAAAAATCCCTTCGATGATATGTCGTTAGGATTTTTCAGTTTAATCTGCGCGGAAAAAAATTTTTTTTTTAGCAATTAATATTTTTGAAATTGTCACGTATAATAGATGAAAACAAAATAAAAATTTGAAAGGAAGTTTTTAAAAAATGTCTGAAGAAAAAATTAAAAATGATGAAATGATGAGCGATGAAGAACTTGAAAATGTCGCGGGCGGTATTACACTGAGTTCTCAAATGGCAGATGACAGCCGCTTTCTGAACAGTTTGGACGGCTCTACAGACCGCTATGGTGCTATAAAGGGATTTTTTAATGGTAGGGAGATTTGGAGAGAACTTGAAGGTTCGTGGAGTAGATTCGGTATAACTCTTGATGCTACGTCCTCTGGAGATCTTTTATATTATCTTGGCAAAGCAAAAGTACAAATTACTCGAGAGCAGGCTCGTCAGCACGCAATGAAGATAACCGGGCATTACATGACTGAAAAAGATTGGAAATGGTAAAATAAATTTTTAGGAGACTTATAAAAATGGAAGAAAAAATTAAAAATAATGAAGTTATGAGTGATGAAGAACTTGATAAAATTTCAGGCGGCAATGAGATTGAATGCGAAGATGATTGTAGCTTTTTGAATGCTTTATTGTACGGAAGACCTGAAAGACCACGTCGTTATGATAGGTACGACCTCTATTGGAAAAATCACAATACGGAAATAGAAAATGCGTGGAAAGCTGCCGGAGTTGATGCAGTAGTTTATAGTGGAGTTTATTTTAACGATGGTAAAAACATCTATAAGGTTGATGGCAAAGTCGTAACGCAGGAGCAGGCACGTCAACACGCAATGAACGTTATCGGCAAGCATTTTGATCATCGTTATGAATGGGATTGGTAAAATAAATTTATCAGACAAAAAAATTATCTCAGCGGCAAAAGTCGTTGGGATTTTTTATTTTAATCAGCGCGGAAAAAAATTTTTTTTTAAGCCATTAATATTTTTGAAATTGTCACGTATAATAGATGAAAACAAAATGAACAATTTGAAAGGAAGTTTTAAAAATGTCAGAAGAAAAAATTATGAATTATGAAATGATGAGCGATGATGAACTTGGACAGGTCGCGGGCGGAAATTTAAAAGAAACAGCAGATGACAGCCGCTTTCTGAACAGTTTGACCGGTTTGGTAGACCGTTACAATCATTTGAGTCTTGGGTGGGACTTCGGCGGATTTAAGCACTACGACATTAGACAGGTTTGGAATAAGCTCGGTGTAAAAGCACTTCTTAGCAGTAAATGCTCAAACGAGTATTATATTAACGGGCAACGAGTCTCTCAGGAAGAGGCACGTCAACACGCAATGAAAGTTTTCGGCAAGCAGATGACAGAAGCCGATTGGAAATGGTAAAAAAAATTTTCGCGGATAACAAAAATGTTGCGGACGGTCGCAAAAAAATCCCTTCGATGATATGTCGTTGGGATTTTTTAATTTGCAGGAAAAAATTTTTTAATGTAGAAAAGATTTTTTTGAAGGTGATATTTTGAAAATTTATTTAGATAATTGTTGTTATAACCGTCCATTTGATGACCAAACTCAAATAAAAATTCAACTTGAGACGATTGCAAAACTTCACATTCAACATCAAATTAAAATTGGTGTTTATAATTTGGTTTGGTCTTATGTTTTGGATTACGAAAATAAAAATAATCCTTACGATGACAAAAAATTTCAAATTGAAAATTGGAGATACATTGCTACAGAAAATATATCTGAAGAAAATGAAGAACTTATTTTAACAGCAGAAAGATTACAAGCAGAAAAAAATTTTAAAGCTTATGATGCGTTACATATTTCTTGTGCGATTTTTGCGAAATGTGATTATTTTATAACAGTAGATAAAAAATTATTAAATACGACTGTTGAAGAAATAAAAATTATAAGTCCGATAAATTTTTTGCAGGAGGTAGAGTAAAATGTTTTTGGAAACAGATAATTCTATAAGAATGGCAGGAATGAAAATTTTGAATGAAAAACTTGGAATAGTTGACGCGGAAAGATTTATTTCACTGATAAGCCGAGAAAATTTTGATTATACAAAATGGCGCGAAAAAAATTTGAATCAAAATATTTCAGTACGCGAATTGAGCAAACAAGCAATAGAATATGCAAAAAAATTTAAAAGCTAAATATAAATTAAATCCCTTCGTTACGACGTTGGGATTTTTTAGTTTGCAGGAAAAAATATTTGTCAGTCGAAATAGTATTGTGCGAGGTGATAAAATTGATAGAAACGATAAATATTTCAATAGACAGTGAAGAGTTAAACGAATTTAAGGAAAAAACTGGTATGAGTTTATCAGAGTGCATAAAGATTTTAAGAAATAGCGTAAAGTATGGCGGGAAATTGGAACTTGATAAATTTTGGAGTGATGAAAATATTTATGAAATAAAAAATCGAATAAAAAATTGTAAATTAGAGCGTCACGAATTGATAGAGGTCGATTGATGAATATTTTTTGGCAAGAAAAAGCTTGGTTAGAATATTTATATTGGCAAACTCAAGATAAAAAAACTTTGAAAAAAATAAATAATCTTTTAAAAGATATAGACAGAAATGGCTATAATTGCATAGGAAAGCCTGAACCATTAAAAGGCGATTTATCAGGTTGGTGGAGTGTCCGCATTGATGAAAAAAATCGTTTGGTATTCAAAATAGAAAATGAAATTATAGAAGTTTATAAATGCGATACACATTACGGCGATAAATAATAAAAAAAATCCATTCGTTAATACGTTGGGATCTTTTAGTTTAATCTGCGCTGAAAAAAATTTTTTTTAAGCGATTAATATTTTTGAAATTGTCGCGTATAATAGATGAAAACAAAATGAACAATTTGAAAGGAAGTTTTTAAAAAATGTCTGAAGAAAAAATTATGAATGATGAAATGATGAGCGATGATGAACTTGGACAGGTCGCAGGCGGTAATATCTACGAAATTGCAGATGACAGCCGCTTTCTGAACAGTTTGAATGGTTCTACCGATCGTTACGGAGCAACAAAGTGCTTTTTAGATGCTACGTCAATAAGCGATAACACGGAAGCAGCTTGGGCAGCTTTAGGAATAAAATGTGTATCTTTAGGAATAAAAAGTAGCGGCTACAACAGTGTCGGTAATACACATAATAAATATTATCTTAACGGACAGCAGATTTCTCAAGAAGAGGCTCGTCAGCACGCAATGAAAGTTACCGGGCATTACATGACTGAAAAAGATTGGAAATGGTAAAAAAAATTTTTAGGAGGATTATAAAAATGGCAACTCGCGATAAAAATTTAAAAAAAATCAATGATGAACTTGAAAAGTTGAGCGATGATGAACTTGAACAGGTCGCAGGCGGAACAAATGGAGAATACAAAGAACTTAGAAATATTGTGTCTAATTATGTTTCTGAGAAATATTATTACGCCGATGACAACGCAATATATTTGGATCCTGATGAAGTTGAAGATTGGTTGAAAGAAAATTTGAACATAAACGCTAATATTGACAACGGAGCTTGGTATAATCCTCTTAACAGTGCAGGAAATTCTAATGTTTACAGTCGCAACGGACAATCTCTCACTCACGCTCAAGTTGTAAACGAAGTTAAAAATTTTATAAAAAATAATTAAAAAATTTTTTAAGTTATTGCGTATAATAAATGAACGATTTGAAAGGAAAAATTAAAATGACAGAAGAAAAAATTAAAAATGATGAAATGATGAGTGAAGAAGAACTCAACGAAGTTACAGGCGGAAATGCTTTGGAAACAGTTAAAAAAGTATTTATATTTATTATGGACGGCTTGTCAAAAGATGAAGAATGTGAATAGAAAATATTTCTTAAAAAATTAAAAAAAGTTGCTAAATGAAAGGAAAAATTAAAATGTCAGAAGAAAAAATTATGAATGATGAAATGATGAATAATGAGGAACTTGAACAGGTAGCAGGCGGTACTAATGGTGAATATAAAGAAATCAGGCAATATTTGCCTGTATCTTATGCTCCGATTTCTAATAGTTGTGAAGTAGACGTAGTCATACCTATGAGACCGGATGAAGTTGAAGAATGGTTGAAGCAAAATTTGAACATAGACGCTAAGATTGACAACGGAGCTTGGTATAATCCTTTTGACAGTGCAGGAAATCCTAATGTTTACAGTCGCAACGGACAATCTCTCACTCACGCTCAAGTTGTAGGTGAAGTTAAAAAATTTTTCGGCAAATAATTAAAAAAATTTTTAAAAGCCATTAATATTTTTGAAATTATATTGTATAATAGTCAGAAAGAAAAAATTAAAAATTTGAAAGGAAGTTTTTAAAAAATGTCTGAAGAAAAAATTTTGAATGATGAAATTATGAGCGACGAGGAACTTGGACAGGTCGCTGGCGGCGGATTTCGTCAAACTATTGGTGACGATACTTTTTTAATGGAATTTGGATATATGGATAAAAAATTTCGCGAGTATTCATTTAACTGGGTAGAAAATTCAGCAAAAGTTGATGCAGGTTGGGCAAAAGCAGGAGTTACATGTTGTACAGTATTTGGAAGCGGCGATAATAAATATTGGATTAACGGCAACAAAGTTTCGCGAAAGGAAGCATTCGCGCACGTGCTCAGACAAAATGGTTACAGCGAAGACGCAATCGCAAATTATGATTATGACGAGTGGGCAGGCAGTTTCTAAACGCGGCGGACGGTCGCAAT
>JAFZIV010000045.1 GCA_017554235.1 Selenomonadaceae bacterium | reverse complement strand
TAATAGCCTTTGTCACGATTTTAATTGATATGATAATCGGAATGAGTTATGGTTTAATTTCAGGCTATTTCGGCGGCTACGTTGACGATTTTTTACAAAGATTTGTCGAAATTGCAAGCAGTGTTCCCACGCTGGTTATAATTTCAATCTTAGCAATTTTTATGCCGAAAGGTATGTGGCTTGTAATTTTTTCTTTGCTACTTACTGAATGGATTGGCATGAGCAAAATTGCCCGCGCAGAATGTTTACAGTTGAAGGAACGCGAATATATTTTGGCAAGCCGCACACTCGGCGCAGGAAGTTTTCACATAATCTTTAAACAAATTTTACCCAACACAATCGGACCAATTATAACGCAGGTAATGTTTTCAATCCCCGTTGCAATTTTTACTGAAGCTTTTTTAAGTTTTGTCGGCGTCGGAATTGTTCTGCCGCAATGTTCAATCGGTTCATTAATTGAGGCGGGCTTTAACAACATAACAATTTTACCTTATCAAATTTTGCCGCCTATAACGGTATTAGCACTTTTGATGTTGGGATTTAATTTAATTGGCGACGGTCTGCGCGAAGCCTTAGCACCAAAACTTGAGGATATGTAATGGACGAAAAAATTATTTTATCGGTTGAAAATCTTGACATAACTTTTAAGACAAACGCGGGAAATATTCACGCAATACGCGGCGTCGATATAAAGTTGCCGCAGGGTAAAACTGTTGCTATTGTCGGCGAATCCGGCTCCGGTAAATCTGTTACGATGAAAGCCGTTACGGGACTTTTGGATAGCAACGCGATTATTAACGGCGGAAAAATTTTTTATCGTTACGAAGGAAAAGTTATAGACTTGCTGACGTTGACGAAAAAAGATTTACGCCGAACTATCAACGGTCAAAATATTGCAATGGTTTTTCAAGACCCAATGACAAGTTTGAATCCTACGATGACGATTGGTGCGCAGGTTATGGAGGGAATGCTCCTTCATAAAAAAATTTCTAAGACTGACGCCCGCGATAAAGCATTGGAACTTTTAAACTTGGTTGGCATTACTGACGCCGCTAAACGTATTGAAAATTATCCGCACCAACTTTCAGGCGGTATGCGTCAACGTGTTGTGATAGCTGTTGCATTGGCGAGTTCACCAAAAATTTTAATCTGCGATGAGCCGACCACTGCCCTTGACGTGACGATACAAGCGGGCATTTTAAATTTAATTTCTGATTTACAAAAAAGTTTAGGATTGTCTGTCATTTATATCACGCACGATTTAGGCGTTGTGGCGAAGGTTGCAGATTTTGTAAATGTTATGTACGCGGGAAAAATTATTGAGACGGGAACTGTTGAGGAAATTTTTTTTGATCCGCGACATCCTTACACTTGGGGATTACTTTCAGCAATGCCCGACCTTGAAACGGACGATGAAAGATTATACTCAATACCGGGCAGTCCGCCTAATCTTTTACACGAGCCTAAGGGCGACGCCTTCGCGGCAAGAAATAAATTTGCAATGAAGATTGATGAAAAAGTTGAACCGCCTATGTTCAAAATTTCTGAAACACATTCTGCGGCAACTTGGTTACTTCACCCTGACGCGCCAAAAGTTGAAATGCCGATTGAGTTACGAAAAAGAATTGAACGCGAAAGATTAGTGAATAGTAAATAGTGAATAGTGGCTAGTACTATTAACCATTTACTATTCACTATTCACTAAAGGAGAGAATAATTTTGACGCCATTGCTTAAGGTTGAAAATCTTCATCAACACTTTGAAATTTCGCGGAATTTTACGGTTAAAGCAGTCAACGGTGTATCCTTTGAGATTTACGCGGGAGAAACTTACGGACTTGTAGGCGAATCAGGTTCAGGAAAAACTACGATTGGTCGCAGTATAATTCGGCTTTATGATCCTACAGAAGGAAAAATTATTTTTGACGGAAAAAATATTTCAGGGAAACTTAACAATGAAACGAATAAATTTTTAAGAAAAAATATGCAGATGATTTTTCAAGATCCGATGAGTAGTTTGAATCCGCGTAAAAAAGTCGCTGACATAATTGGCGAAGGCTTAGACATTCATAAACTTTACGACTCCGCGCAGGAGAAAAATAAAATTATCAGCGAAATTTTAAAAAAAGTCGGCTTATCTCCCGCACATGCTGAACGTTATCCTAATCAATTTTCAGGCGGACAACGTCAACGTGTAGGAATTGCTCGCGCGTTGGTTATGCAACCGAAATTAATTATTGCTGACGAATGTATTTCCGCGCTTGACGTGTCGATACAGGCGCAGGTCGTCAATCTTATGAAAGATATTCAGGACAGCACAAATTGTGCGTATCTTTTCATTGCGCACGATTTAAGTATGGTGAAATATATTTCGGACAGAATAGGCGTTCTGCATTTAGGATATTTGGTCGAGACCGGGACTACGGAAGAAATTTTTAACAATCCGATTCATCCTTATACGAAAAGTTTATTGTCCGCAGTGCCGATACCCAATCCGCGCGTTGAAAAAAATCGTAAGCCTTTGAATTATGACGTTAAAGCGAATTATACGGCAGGAACGATGCGCAAGATTGACGACGGGCATTTTGTTTTGGCAACGGACGAAGAATTTAGAAGTTGGCGATAAAAATGGATTTTCAACAAGTTCGTGAAGAATCTGCGCGGCGAGTTTTTGAACTTTATCCGCCCGACAGACAAGGGCGCGGGTTCATCTGTCCGATTTGCGGCAACGGTTCAGGCAATACCGGCGACGGTGTAACTTTTGTGCGTGACAGTTACCGCGTACATTGTTTTAAGTGCGGGTTCAGCGGTGATTTGATTGCTTTGAAGGCTCGTGAAAATAATTGCACGTATAAAGACGCCGCCCGAGTGCTTGCCGTGCTTTTAAATATTGGCGATGATTACGATAAAAAATTTGTCGATAAAAAACTTTTGGCTGAAGGTAATTTTAAACTCCGCGCAGATTCGCAAGCGTCAAATAATTTGCCGCAAGTTTTTTCTCCGCCTAAAACTGCAGAGCCCGAACTTGACTATATGCAATTTTTTAATGACGCGGAAAAAAATTTACAATTTACGGATTATCATTTAAAGCGCGGGTTGTCGTGGGAAACGGCTCATCATTTTAAATTGGGATTTATAAAAAATTGGAGGCATCCCAAAATTCAAAATGCGCCTGAAAGTCCTAGATTGATTATTCCCACGAGTCGCCACAGCTATTTAGCACGTGATGTGCGTCAAAATTTAAATGAGAGTGCAAAAAAATATTCCAAGCAAAAAGTTGGAGCGGCTAGGATTTTTAATACTCGTGCTTTAAATTCTGATTTAGTTTTTATCGTGGAAGGCGAATTTGACGCGATGAGTTTTTACGAAATTGGATTTAACGCCGTCGCGCTCGGAAGTATTTCAAATTACAAAAAATTTATTGAACTGGTGTTAAATAAAAAGCCGTCGACAAATAATTTTCTGCCGACAATTTTTATTTTGGCTCTCGATAATGACAAGGGCGGGCGGTCTGCAACGCGCATTTTAAAGCCAATACTTGAAAATTTTGGATTTTATAATATAATTGCTCGGGATATTTACGGCAATTTCAAAGACGCTAACGACGCGCTTGTTGATAACCGTGAAAAATTTTCAGCCGCCGTCAGGAGCAATGCTGAATCTGCGCGGGAAAGTTTTGTAGAAAAATATTTCACCAATTTCAATATAAGCGATTAAAAAAACGTCCCCACAATGCAGAGACGTTGAAAAAATTTTTTCGCTAATAAATTATTCTTCGTGATGTCTGTGGCAATCATAGCTAGCCAAACTGGTATTCAAGTTTAAAATCTCAGATTTTCTATGATTAGCCTAAGTTTAGGGAAGAGGGAAAAGGGACGAGGAAAGATTTTTATTCCATGCTCCCTAATCCCTAGTCCCTCAAAAACTACGTTACTTGCGAAAATATAGGTACCTACGGACGTAAATCCTAATCTGTAGCTCTACGGCTTATGGTTAAACAGTTCTGAGCTAGAGGAACAGTGCTGTAAGCATACAAAACCGCAGGATAACTTTGGCGAAGGATTACTACCCTAGCGGGTGGGGGGCTGCTTTATTTTAGCAGCTATTATGCCCGCTCCTCTCACGAGGATTTTATTTTAAGGAGGTAAAAGCTCAGTTTGTTTTCGGCAAATTTAGCAGATTATTATGATGAGGCGGTGGCGGCGGCGGAAACATACTGGGCGTATGATAATGAATCAAATAATATTTTTCGCCTTCATCGAAATAGTGACAAATGTCATCAATAATACAGTACTGACGAGTTTTAGGATAAACTAACACGTCGCCTTCAAAAACTTCCTGATCGTCCGAAACGCGAATCATTGCAGGACGATCTTTCGTGAATTTGCCGTGAATCAACGGTTCAACGACGCACCCTTCACGCAACAATACAAATTCGCCCGGCTTAAGGCTATCTGCGTTCTCAAAATACTGCGTCAAAATCAAATTAGTGTTTACGTCCATAAAAATTTTCTCCTTTCTAAAATTGTTCATAAATTATAAATTGTTGATTGATAACAGTCAAATTATTTTTGGAGGTTTGTTTAATGAAATTTACTTGCTCGAAAGAATCATTGTTAGGTGTCTTAACCCAAATTTCTAAGGCTATTGCAGTTAAACCCGCGTCGCCGGTACTTAGCGGAATTTATTTAAAAGTTGAGGATAATGCCCTTGAACTTCAATCAAATAATTATTCGCTTGGTATGTCCTCAAAAATTTCTGTAAATGCGATTGAAAACGGCGAAATCGTAGTCATTGGAAAAAAATTTATCGACGTTGTACGCGCTATGCCCAACTCTGATGTAATATCCTTTAATTACGACGAAAAGGAAAATTGCCTTGCTATTGCCAGCGGCAGGTCGAGTTACTCCATTGCAACTTTCAACGTTGAAGAATTTCCGAAAGTCACGAAAAAAGACGCTGAAAATTCTTTCGACATTCAAGCATCTGTTTTAAAGAGTCTCATCAAAAAAACTGTTTGGGCTTGCGTACAAGATGAAAGTCATCCTATTTACAGCGGTTGCCTTTTTGATACGATTGATGATTCTATAACCGTCGTAGGCACAAATATGCACCGCGTTGCCATCGCTACAAATAAACTTTTGCAGAAACCTGCCGAGCCGCTTAGATTTATCGTGCCGGTTGATTCTCTGCGCAGTATTTCAGAAATGTTGCCCGACGAAGAAGACATTAACATTACAATCGATTACACGGGAAAAAATGTCGCCTTTACCATTGACAACATTTTCTTGACGGCTCGAATTATTGAAGGCAAATTCCCCGAATATCAAAAAACCATTCCTAAATCAAGTGAAACGATTGTCATTGCCGACGTTGAAGCTTTGCGCAATGCTCTCGAAAGAATTTCTATCATATCGAAGGAAGATTCCAACAAAAAAGTTGCCTTTGAATTTTCGCAAGAAGGTACGGAAATTTTAGCGGCAACTTCTGATATTGGCAAAGGTACGGAAACTCTTCATACAGATGTTACCGGACCAAATTTAAATATTTCCTTCAACTATTCTTACATTATCGACGCGCTGAAAGTTTTGAAAAGCGGAGATTGCAGAATGGGTTTTAATGGCGTGTACGATGCTCTTGATCTTCGTGCGCAAAATGATGACAACTTCATTTACATTGTTACGCCTGTTCGTGCTTAATTTATAGAAAATTTTTTACGCTGAATTTTTTTGCGTAAGCTTGAAATAAACAATTTCCGGCGGACAACCTAACCTAAACGGAAACCAACTTCCAACGCCTGCACTGACATATCCGTAACAATCCTCATGTAAAAACATTCCGCGCGTATATTTAAACAAAGGCAGTAAAGCATATCCGAAAATTCCAATTTGCCCGCCGTGAGTATGTCCCGTTAAAGTCAACGGGATATTTTTTTCTGCGCCGTCGTCAATAAATTCAGGGTGATGCGCCAGCAAAACGCATACCGAATCATACGGCACGCCCTCCAATGCCTTCGTAACAAATTCGCGCTTCTGATCTTCAAATTTTTTATCCAAATCGCCGCGTCCGCCTGAACTCATAATCGGAGCAGAAGGAGGATAATCTACGCCCAAAATATATAAATTCGACGTAACATTTTTAGATTGATTTACCAGCCAATTAATTTTCGTCCGCCGCAATTCATTTTCAATCGCCGTTATTCCGCGATGATGTTCGTGGTTGCCATGGCAATAATAAATTCCATGTTTAAATTTGCTCGTGTAGCTGTCCACAAGTTTAATCGCCGCAGGATTCATCATCACGTTATCAAAAATATCTCCCGTTATCGCCAGCAAATCCGGCTTGCCGTCAACAATCTGATTCAATAATTTTTCCAGCCGTTCAAGTGAAAAGTATGGTCCAATGTGTATGTCAGTAATCTGCGCGATTTTAAAGCCGTCCAATTCAGGCGGCAATTTTTTTACGGGTATTTCGTAAAATCTTTCAGCGATTGAAAGGCGTTCGATTCTGTTTCCGTAAAGAGAAACCGTCAATGCCATTAAAGGATAAACTAAACCGTAAGCTAAAACTTTTCGACGTTCGGGATTGTACGGCGTCGGCTTATGAGTTTTTCTGTATATTGTTCGCGCTATCAACGCTATTAAGACGAGTCCTCCGCAAATAAATTGAGTCAACAAAAATACCGTTGAAAAACTTCCGAATACGTCGACGACTTCATTTGGGATTTCTGCGCGTATCAAAAACCCGCCAATCGTTAAAACGACTATTGATAAATCTGTTGCTATTAAAATTTTGTAAAGCCAACGCTTACTTCGTCCGTCTAATAAAAAACTGACGCTGATTAATCCCAATGCAATAATCGACGCCAAAAATCCAAAAACATATATTAAAAACATTTTTTTCACCGTGATATAATTTTAGGGCTTAGGAGATAGAAATTTTTTCCTAACGCTAAAAATAAATTAATTGCTACTCCGACTTGTCATTATCGGCATCAGATTCGGATTTATCAGTTTTTTCTTTAAGCAATTTTTCAAAGTCTACGATAGTTTGCTTTCTTTCAGAACCTTTATGCGCAATATAAGGATTAAGGCGATAAGATTTATTTAACCCAATGCGCGGACCTTCGATGATAATATTTTGCTCGCACAAACCTTTTATTGCTTTGGCAATATTCGGTTGTTTCATTCCAAGTTCCTTTGAAAGTTCAGTTTGGCTAATAGTCAGGTAATTCTCAAAATCGGTTTTGCTGAGAAGTTTAAGAAAAACGCGATACTGCTCATTTGGTAAATTTAAATCCGCAATTTTAGAGATAACCTCTTGATACACGGCAATCCACCCTTTTCCAAGATTTTTAGGCTTAAGCGGAAACAATCCTATAGTCTTGCCTGTTTCCTCGTCAAATTTTATGTAATAGCGTTTTTCATTGACTTTATCGATAAATTTATCTTTAAGCAGAAAATATCCAATAATTTTTCCAGTTTCATCCATCTTTACAATGTAATATTTTTTATCAACTTTTTTAACAGCATAAAAAGACCCACCGTCAGCAATGTTATAACCATTTGGTACTTTGCAATTTAATTTAGCAATCCAAAAAATTTCACGTTCATTAAGCTCTATAAAAGTTTTACAAGTCTCAATGACTTCAATTTTAAAATTTTCTTTACCGTATTTGCGAATAGCACGCCCAATAAGCGAATCTGCCTTTGCATGTTCTTTAAATCTTTTTTCAACAGAAAATTTTGTTTGACCGACATAAATTTTGCCATTGATTAAATTTGTAATTTTGTAAATAATCATTGCAATCACCAATGAAACAATACCAAAGAAAAATTATTTGTCAAGCTAAATTTTTTTATCAACTTAGTTTGAAGTGTAACACCAACTTGGGAGACAGAAATAATTACGCATTAATTCAAGGCTTGTAATTTTTTCTTCGACAAAGTAAAATTATAAAAATTTAAATTGAGAGAGGAAAAAATTTTGAAGATAAAATTATTTCTGCTGGCAGATATTTTAGTAACAATAATCATAACGACGTACATTTACTTTACAAAAGACATTGACACGGCGATAGAAGCGGGACTGGCATTGTTCATAGCATTTTCGCCGATAGCCTTAATTTTAGCGTCAGCATTCGTCCTTCAAATTGCGAGAGGAGTTTTGGAAAAAGAAGGCGTGAAAGTCAACCGCTTAAAATCATTGGCGGTAATTCCCGAAGTTGATACGGTAGCCGTGCCGTTGAACAGATTTTTAATGGACGGAGATTATTTTGTAACAGACTTAGTGCCGATGGGATTGTCGCAACCGTCATTGTTGGGAGTCGCCGCAACAGCCGAACAAAAATCAGAACATCCTTTAGGACGAGTGATTTATAAGACGGCGGCAGGACGCGGTTTGAAAATTACAAATGTTACATCGAGCAGTGAATTTCCCGGCGAAGGAATAGAAGTCATTGCAAACGGCAGTACAATTCGCGTTGGCGATCCGGAATGGATTTCAAGTCAAAATGTTTCCGTCGGCAATGCACTCTTAACAAAAATTGATAAGCTTTCAGTTTACGGAAAAACAGTTTTAGTCTTGTCAATCGGAAGAATGGCACGAGGGATTATTGCGCTTAAAGATGCGATTAATCAAGACGCGAAAGAATTTTTAATGTTGCTCAAGAGAAAAAAATTTATAACCGTTTTGCTGACGGCGTCGGGTAAAAAGACTGCAAGAAGTTTGGCGAAAAATTTTAATTTGGACACGATAAAAACAAATTTGACGCCTACAGATAAAGCTAGAGAAATAACGTTAATGCGTGCGCAAGGTCACACCGTCGCCGCCGTTACCAATGAAAAACCTGATATGCCCGCGCTTGCCGCCGCTGATGTTTCGATTTTTCTGCAACAACAAAATTTACCTTCGCTGATTGAAGAAGATGAAATTGGCAATGGACGCGCCGGAAGTCATCTTGCCGACATTAAAGCGGAACTTGAAAAAATGAAATTTGGTGACGACGATGAAAAAGTTGAGGACGATAACGAAGAAACGCCGCCCGCTGAAGAGACGAACGACGTAAAAGATTATGAAGCTGATATTGAAATTCCAAAGTTGGAAAAATTTTTTACAGTCCGCACAGCTACTTTACGTGCCGCCGAATTGATGAAGACGAATAAAAATATTGCGTATTTTTCGTGGCTAGTAATGGTACCTGTAGCAATTATGAATGCGTTACCTGAACCGCCGTTTTATTTTAATCCGATTATAGCGGTGGGCGGCGTATCAATATTTTCGGTATTAATTCTGTTAAACTCGTTAAGAATGCGCGGCAAGATCAGCAACGAATAAAAATTTTTTGAAAATTTCTCCTCGCGGGACAAGACTTTTTAAAAGTTATTTGATATAATTGCGTCGGAGGTGTTGCGGTATGAAAAAAATTTTTGCAACGATGTTGTTGGCATTTGCTCTGGTAATTGTCGGCAGTCAAAGCAATCAAGCAGAGGCTTATGAACAATACGTAGGAAGTTACAGCGACGGCACGGCGGTTTACATTTTAACCGAAACAATAGAACGTAACGAACCTGGCTCAAGACTTCGTAATACGAGCTATAGTTGTACCTGTACTGTCAGGGCGGGCAATGATTATTTAGATTATTGGTTTGAAGGTACAGACTACGGCAATTCCGAAGGCTACAGAGGAAACATTAATGACGGGAGATCGCCTATTGCTAAAGCGATTTATAACTATTGCATGGGGAGATAATCATTTAATGTTGCTGTCTAAAAATTTGAATACCCTATCGAAATAAGCGGTAGGGTTTTTAGTTTTGGCGTCAGCATGTCCCGCACCTTCGACGGTAAATTTTTCTTTGACGGGGGAAGTTGCCGCGTTAAAAAGTCTGTTCATCATTTCATAAGGTACAAGTTTATCCGCGTCGCCGTGTATGAAAAGAATCGGCACAGAAATTTTCTTAACACTTTCAATAGGCGCGGCGTCCGAAATTGCAACGCCAACTTTTATTTTGCTTACAACGTCTACAATCGGCATTATCGGAAATTCAGGCAAGCCGAAAATTTTGTCCAACTGCGCGGTGAACATTTCATAAGCACTCGTGTAGCCGCAATCTTCGACGACTGCAACCAAATTTTTTGGATTAAGCGCGGCAGTCATCATAACCGTAGCCGCACCCATTGAAACGCCATGCAAAATAATTTTAGCTTGAGGGTCGCGCTCAACAATTTTTTCTGCCCATTTTGCAACGTCACGACTTTCAAGCGTTCCCATAGTTAAATAAATTCCTTCACTCGTGCCGCAACCTCGTAAATCAGGCGTCAAGACATTGTAACCGCGTTTCAAATATTCTTCGGCGTAATCGTTGGCGAAAGTTTGATTCCGTCCGTAACCGTGTACCAGAATTGCCCAGTTGTGACTTTCCCGCGCAGGTTCATAATAAGTCGCGTGGAGCGTAAAGCCGTCTGCTGAAGTGATTGTCCAAATTTCGTTGGGAAAATTCGGTGCGGGCGGAGCTTTTAAATTTGGGTCAGCGATATCTGCCGTAGCGGGCGGCGGTGCTTTCAATGCAAAGTTTACAAAATAATTTCCTACAAAATATCCCGCGCAGATTAAAATTACAAGCAACACCGTAACGGCGATTAAAATTTTTTTCATGACTATCACCTAACAAAAAAACTCCGATAAAGGAGTTAAGATTTTCAGAAATGGTTTTAAAAATTCAAAAGTCGGGATGACAGGACTTGAACCTGCGACCTCATCGTCCCGAACGATGCGCGCTACCAAACTGTGCTACATCCCGATTAACGAAGGCTATTATACCAGCCAAAATTTTAAATTGCAAGCCCTTAACAAAAATTTTCTCCGGCGCAAAAATTGATAGACCGTAAGAATAATTTTTGGTAAACTATTAATGACTGCAGATTAATTTTGAAAGTCGGTGAAAAATATTTTACTCAATGAATTTGATTATGAACTGCCGGAAAGTTTAATTGCGCAGACGCCGATTGAGCCGCGCAACGCTTCAAGGCTGATGATTTTAAATCCTGCCACAAAAGAAATTTTGCACGAGAGATTTTATAACTTGAAAAATTTTTTGACGGCAGGCGACACGTTAATTTTTAACGACACGCGGGTAATACCTGCGCGGCTTATCGGACATAAATCGACGGGCGCACGTGTTGAAGTTTTTTTATTGCGGCAAATTAATGGCACGACGTGGGAAACTTTAGTTAAGCCCGGCAGAAAACTTTCAGAAGGCACGGAAATTATTTTCAGTGATGAATTAAGTTGCATTGTTACGGAGCGCACAGATTTTGGCGGGCGCATTGTAGAATTTAAATTTAGCGGAATTTTTGAGGAGATTCTCGACAGATTAGGCGAAACACCTTTGCCGCCGTACATTCACGAAAAAATTTCCGATATGGAACGCTATCAAACGGTTTATAATCGTGAAAGAGGTTCAGCCGCCGCACCTACTGCAGGATTACACTTTACCGCCGCGCAGATGGACGAGCTGAAAAATTTGGGCATAAACTTAGGATTTGTTACGCTACACGTCGGGCTTGGGACTTTTCGTCCTGTTCAAGTTGAAAATATTGAAAGTCACGTCATGCACGAAGAATTTTATACAATTCCTCAAAAAACTGCCGATTTGATTCACGAAACGAAACTGCGCGGAAAAAAAATTATTGCGGTGGGTACAACTTCTGTAAGAACTTTGGAAAGTGCCGCGATTGATAATGATTCTGTCAAAGTTGGTAGCGATTCGACGAAGATTTTTATTTATCCAAGCTACAAATTTAAGATTGTCGACGCGATGATTACTAACTTTCATTTGCCGAAGTCAACGCTGATAATGTTGGTCAGTGCATTTGCAGGGCGCGAATTTACTCTTGACGCTTACAAGACGGCGGTTGATATGGGCTACAGATTTTTTTCTTTCGGCGATTGTATGTTTATTTTAGGGAGGAGGGACTAGGGACTAGGGATTAGAGATTAGGGATAAAAAAATTTATTCCCTCGTCCCTCTTCCCTATTCCCTAATTCATGACAGTAACTTATGAACTGATTCACAAAGATAAATTCACGGGAGCACGCGCAGGAATTTTGCACACGCCGCACGGAGATTTTTTGACGCCGATATTTATGCCCGTCGGCACGCAAGCAACAGTTAAAACTTTGTCGCCCGATGAATTGAAAGATTTGGGCGCGGGAATAATTTTAGGCAACACTTACCATTTATTTTTACGTCCGACTGCTGACTTGATACAACGGGCAGGTGGGCTTCATAAATTTATGAACTGGTCGAAAGGAATTTTGACTGACAGCGGCGGCTTTCAAGTTTTCAGCTTAAGCACGATTCGGAAAATTAAAGAAGACGGCGTAACCTTTCAATCGCACATTGACGGCGCGAAAAAATTTTTATCGCCTGAAATTTCCATTGAAACGCAATTCAAATTTGGTTCGGATATTTCAATGGCTTTTGACGAGTGCATACCATATCCCGCCGATTACAATTATACAAAAACTTCGACGGAACGAACGCACCGTTGGGCGGAAAGGAGTTTGAACGCGGCGGCTGACGGTCAAGCGGTATTTGGAATTTGTCAAGGCGGTATGTACGAAGATTTACGCGAAGAGAGCGCGAAAGTTATAGCGTCGATGAATTTTGACGGTTGCGCGATTGGCGGATTAAGTGTCGGAGAACCTAAAGAAATTATGTATAAAATGCTTGAAGCGTCGACAAAATTTTTGCCCGAAAATAAAGCGCGGTACTTAATGGGAGTTGGGACGCCGGATCATTTAATTGAAGGTGTAATGCGTGGCGTTGATATGTTTGATTGCGTTTTTCCTACGAGAGTTGCGCGAAATGGTATGGCTATGGTATCGCCGAAAACTGCGCCGCGTGGTCGACTTGTGATGAAAAATGCCGCCTTCACGGAAGATTTTACGCCGCTTGAAAGTGATTGCGATTGTTACGCTTGCAAAAATAATTTTACCCGCGCTTATATCAGACATCTTGTCCGCGCAGAAGAAATTTTTGGATTACGGCTTTTGACTCTGCACAATTTACGTTACTTACAAAGATTTATGGCTGAAATGCGGGAAGCTATCCTTGCAGATAAATTTAATGACTTCCGCGCAGATTTTCTTTCATCGTAAAATTTATAGTGTATTAATCCTTGAAAAAGCCCTTTCGTTAATATATAATTTATTCCAATTTTTAGGAAAGAAGTCTGCACTAATGGACAAACAGTCACCCGTACAGATTAAATCAGGGATTTTTGAGGGAAAAAATAAAATCATTATTGCAACGATTTTATTTCTATTATTTGTGCTTTCAATTTCTCTGATAGCATACATAAATATTTTTGACATATTTAAACCGCCGCCTAAGGTCGAAGTTCACGCCGAAAATAAATTTCAAAAAACTTTGCATGTTGTGGCGGACATTGATTACGCGCCATATTCTTACGTCGACGAAAACGGTAATCCTGCCGGTCTTGATGTCGAGATGATGAACGAAATTGCTAACCGAATACAGATGAACCTAAATTTAGAATTAAAGCATTGGTCGGACGCCGTTAGCGATTTTGATGACGGAGAAGCCGATATTATCATGAATATGGAGTCGGACTTGATCATAAATGATCCCAGACTTATCGCTACTCTGCCTACAACTGAAAAGCAATACGTAGTTTATGGCAACCGCGAAATTAAATCTGTTGCTGATTTATACGGAAGGCGCGTTGCCTCTTTGCACAGAATGTCGGGTTTAGGGCTTGATGATGAAATTGCTTACGTAAGTTCTTACCAAAAAATTTTTGAGGGACTTAAAACTGGCGAATACGAATTTGCAATTTGCCCGATACAAGTCGGAAATTATTTTCTTGAAAAATTTGGTATAGAAGATGTTTTCCCAAGCTACGCTGTTATGCACGTTTACGGTACGTTGGCAATGCACCCTGAAGATACAATGTTACGCGTCAAAGTCAACGCCGCTTTGATTCAAATGCAACAGGAAGGTCGACTTGCCGAACTCGATAAAAAATGGATTCTTAACCGATACGAAAATATGTCGCTTACCGATATGATTAAAAGTCGTACTTGGCTTGTCGTCTCTATTATCTTTGGAGTATTTTTATTTTTCCTGCTTTTGATTTACATTTTCTTGCAATATCGTAATTCGCAAAATCAACGCGCCTATACTCATCGCTTACAAGAAAATCTTGAAACAATTAACAGTCAGCAGGAGGAACTTAAAAGCAAGCAAGCTGAACTTATTGCCGCAAAGACTCGCGCAGAGGAAGGCAGTAAAGCTAAATCGCAGTTTCTTTCCAATATGTCCCACGATATACGCACGCCTATGAATGCCATTATTGGTTATACAGGCTTGGCGCAACGTAAAGGCGTGACCTTATCTGAAATTAAAGACTTTCTGAAAAAAATTGACAGTTCCAGTAAACATTTACTCGCGCTGATTAATGACGTACTTGAAATGAGCCGTATTGAAAGCGGCAAAATGGAAATTGAACCGATTGATACGGACTTGAAACAAACGCTTGACGAAGTTTACGATATGTTTACGACGCAAATGAAGGGTAAAGAAATTGACTTTATCATTGACACTTCCGGCGTAAAAAATTCCTATGTAATGTGCGACAAAAACAGATTTAACCGCGTACTTTTGAATTTGCTAAGTAATGCTTACAAGTTCACTCCTAAGGGCGGAAAAATTACTGTTAAATTGTCGCAGATTGGTGATGCTAAAGAGGATTCTGCCGATTACGAATTACGCGTCAAGGACAGCGGAATTGGTATGACGAAGGAATTTGCCGCAAAAGTTTTTGAAGCCTTTGAACGGGAAAAAACTTCGACGGTCAGCGGCATACAAGGCACCGGCTTAGGTATGGCGATTACTAAAAATATTATTGACTTAATGGGCGGCGATATTAAAGTTATAACCGCGCCGAATCAAGGCACAGAATTTGTCATCAACGTCAGCTTTAAACTTTCCGACAAAATTCCCGAAGAGTCCGCGCAGGTTGAAGAGACTGCACAGGAAATTAATTTTGAGGGAATGCGCTTATTGTTGGCAGATGATATTGAAGTAAACCGAGAAATTGCCGTAATGATTTTGGAAAGTTCGGGCTTTGAAGTCGATACGGCGGAAAATGGTAAGCAAGTAGTTGAGAAACTTGCGGCGTCAAAACCCAATTATTACGTAGCAGTTTTAATGGATATTCAAATGCCGGTAATGAATGGTTACGAGGCGGCAAGGGCTATTCGTGAACTGGAAGATAAACAGCTTGCAAAAGTTCCGATAATCGCGATGACTGCCAATGCCTTCAGTGAAGATGTTCAGTTGGCAAAGAATGCAGGTATGGACGATCACATTGCAAAACCTATCGACGTACCTAAAATGATGAAAACGCTTAAAAAAGTTGTCAGTAAAAAGTGAATAGTTGCTAGTTTATAGATCATTAGATCGCTAGTAACTAGAGCGTGTTCACACTATTGCAATAGATAGGGTTAAGCAGTAAGATATAATTATGAAAATCACACAAGAACAATACGAAAAAATTGCAAGGCATTTGCCAAGACAACGTGGTAACGTCAGAATTACCAATATTCAAT
>JAFZIV010000044.1 GCA_017554235.1 Selenomonadaceae bacterium | reverse complement strand
TACCTACTAACGTTTGCTGTAACACTCCACAGTCGTGAATTCCCGGCGAGCCACCGGTATTAAAACTTTTTTATTCAGCTTGGTTCTCGCTGATAGGTACATTTTAGACACTAGGTATACTTTTGTCAATGTTTGGGGTTACTGTTTAAAACTCCTTTTAGGGAAATTTTTTAATTATCTTCTCTAAAAATTATTGACGTTTGTTTTATCGACAATCTGCGGAGTGCAAAGGTATGCGGGTACAATTTTCACGCCGTTATTGTAAGTCGTCACGTCGTTAATATCCGGTTGAGTTCCTTCGACAACGGCTTTAACCATACGAAAACATTTTGCCGTTAAGACATCGGGGTCTTTCGCAATGGTGAAAGTTTGCTGACCGTTTTTAATTCTTTCAATAGCCTTAGGATCGCCGTCAAGCCCTGAAATTAACGGCACAGGTCTGCCGGCTCTCTGAATTTCTTCAAGGATAACGCCTGCAATTTCGTCATTCGGTGCAAGTATGGCGTGTAAAGTTTCACCGCCGCTGTAATACTTGCTTAAAAGTTCTCTAATGCGCGGGCGAGCATTTTCGGCTTGCCAATCCTTAACGGCAACGGAATTAAAATCTGTCTGTCCAGAACGACAAACAAGTTGCCCCTTTTTAAGGTATGGGTCAAGCATATCCTTAACAGTCTTGAAGAAAATGTGCGCGTTATTATCGGCAGAACCACCTGCGAAAAATTCAATGTTGTAAGGACCGCCGCCGCTATTAAGATTCAGTGCCGCCTCGAAATAAAGTGCTTGTGCTTCTCCTATAGCGTCATTGTCGAAACTTGCATAATAACTTACGGCGTCTGTATTCAAAATAATTCTGTCAAAGGCGATAACCGGCACTTCATATTTTTTAGCATCTTCAAGAACGTCAACCAATGCCGCAGAATCAATCGCGCCAATTACGATACATTTTGGTTTATGTTGAAGAGCCTCTTCAATTTGTTTCTGTTGCTCTTCAACGGTTGCAGAACTTTTTACATCAACCGTAAAGCCGTCTTCCTCAAGGTGTGACTGAAGAGCGGCGGCGTTACGTTGCCAGCTGGGCGTCGTGTTAGGAAAACATATTGCTACACTTTTTACGCCAATGTCTGATTTACTTCCGCAACCCGTCATTGCAACTGAAAATATCATAAAAAAGACGGCTAATAAAAACTTCATCTTACGCATAAAATTTCACCTCCATGCGCCGATAAGCCCCTGCCTTTAGGCATGGGGAGGTAAGGCGCAAAAAATCTTGAAAAAATTTTTCCTGTAATTTAAAATATAAATGTTGGGAAAACGGTTGTAGCTTAGGCTTAAAGGCACCCGACTTTGTCGAAAGACAATCAATGCTGCAAGTAGAAATATTTGCAGGGCTGTAGTCAATCAGCCATACGCGGTGGATGAAAATCTAACTGCAAGCCCCCACCTTTAGGTGTAGGGTAATTGACTTCCTTTAGGTATCAGCTTTTAGATTTTTATGTTCCTAAAAGTTTAATCCCTAAATCTTAAACTTCGATGCAGACGCTGTAAGCTCTTCGGCAAGGTCGGAAAGTTTTTTACTGGCGTTTGCAACTTCGTCAATAGACGCGGATTGTTCTTCCGTTGCCTCGCTGACTGATTCTGTTTCGGAACTGACATCTTTACTGGATTTATTTAACTCGTCCATAGCCTCAACAAGTTTATCTACACGAGTTGACGCCGTCTTAGCATTAGTCAAAATTTCTTCGGCGTGACTTGTTAATTGGGCAATAGCGTCCGTGATATTCTTAAACGAATCGCCTGCCTCTGCAACTACAACTGTACCGCTCTCAACTTCCTTATTACCCTTCTCCATTTGGTCAAGAGCTTCTTTCATTTCGTTTTGAATTGTTGTAATTAATTCGGCGATTTGTGCTGCGGCAAGCGCGGAACTCTCGGCAAGCTTTCTAACTTCATCAGCTACAACTGCAAAACCTCTACCGGCTGAACCTGCGCGGGCGGCTTCAATCGCGGCATTGAGTGCAAGCAGGTTAGTTTGCTCGGCGATATTTGAAATTGTCGAACTGATATTACCGATTTGCGTTGAACGCTCGGCAAGTTTTTCGATGACTTTTGCGGTAGCGTTTACGCTGTCAGCAAGCGCGGACATTTGGTCAACCGCTCCGCGTACTGCTGTCCTACCTGATTCTGCAATTTCTTCAACATTTTTAGCTGAATCGACGGACGAATCAGCTTTAGTCTCAAAACCTTGTAACAGTTCCGCGAAGGCTCTAATATCTTCGGTTGAATGTTGGATGGCTACACCCTGCTTGTTGGCATTATCGGCAACGTTACCGATTGACGCGGCAACCTGTTGAGTTGCCAACGCACTTTGTGAAGCATTTTCATTTAACTGTGACGCGAAAGTTGCGGCATCCCTTGCATTGCGCTGGATATTTTCGATAAGTTTATGAAGTTTACCGATAGTATCCGCATAAATTTCAGTGAGCGTACCAAATTCATCTTGTGTTTGCGGTCTGGCCTCGACGGTCAAATTACCGGCGGCAAGTTCGCGTGAAACATTCGACAAGTAATTAATCGAATCAAGAATTATTTTGCTAAGGAAGTAAGCCATAAATACGGAGAATACAACCACAACAATAATCATAACCGTCAAAATTATTCTCGTCTGATTGTATTTACTTTCGGATTCTACAACTTCGGCGTGAATAAAATCTTTTCGGTTATCCAAAACTTTGTTTAACTTTGTACCAATTTCAGTGTACATTTTGCTTGACGTTTCGAGCAAGCGGGCGGCTTCAGGAACATTACCATTTTTAGCCAATTCGATAACGTGATTGGAGTTAGATTTATACTTATTCCAAATATCGCGCATTGCGTTAAATTCGCTTGCGATGTCACCTTCCAAAGTAGGCTGAATAGTGTCGAAGGTAATGTCAATCTGGTCTGCAAGTTTTTTGGTTTGTTGCGCGGCAAAAATTCTGCCCGGCAAAGTTGTAGCGTCGATAACTGCGTATTCACCTTGACGGTAATCGCTCATTGAACGTCCGGATTCAGACGCGGCAATAACACCTTGCAAATGTTGTGTCGCAATCCTTAACGCGCCGTCATTAATTGACGATAAACTAAACGCTGAATAAATTCCGTTTACGACAAATGCAATTATTAACAGTATGAAGACGAAAAATAATTTTTGTCGAATGCTCATGGAACTCATTTAAACCACTCCCCCTTTGTAAAACATAAACTTAACAGAAAATTTATTAACTTAAATTAAATGCGCGGCTTAAATTTCCTGCCGTCAAATTAAAAATTTTTCGTTGTAAATTTATACTTCGATTGACGCTTTAAGTTTGGAAGGCTATAATTTGTTTTGTCGAAAATTCTTTGAGGAGGGCATTTATTTATGGGCGTAAAAATTTCTACAGTTATCATTGGGAGCATTGACATTGACGTTGACGCGTTGAAAGCAATCGAAGGCGTTACAATTTTCAAAGTTACTGACAGAAAATCTTGTGAAGAGATTGTCGGGAAGGTTTCTGACAACGATGTAGTTTTCATCATTGCGGACGGGCGCGAAGTTTATTACGCGGAAAAATTTTTCTCACGCATTATGCCGCTTAAAATTTTCCTTGTGACTGAAGCGCAAGCCGCTGACAATAAAAATTTGCGTGATGTGCTTATCCAACTTCCCGCGCAGAATTTCAAGCAATCGGCTTATAACGTTGCCAGTATGGTTAATGATATGGTAAACGTCGAAGGGCTTGTAGGTTTGAATTTTGACGACGTTAAAACTTTGCTGAAAAATTCCGGTCAAGCCATTGCGACTATCGGCGAAGGTAAAAGCGGCGAGGAAGCTTTAAATAATGCGCTTGAAGGTCATGACATTGAATCTGCGCGGGCATTCTTGATAAACTTCAAGACGGCGAAGGACGAGGCGTCAACGGCAGAAATAAACGCTATGACACAAAAAATTAAGTCTAAAGTAAATGGTGATGCAAAAATTCTTTGGGGCGTAACTGTTGACGAATCCTTTGGCGATACCGTTAAAGTTGCCGTTATTGCCACAAAATTTATCTGAAATCTCATTTAAAGAAAATGCGAATTTCTGTAATTCAATTTAAATCTGAACTCGGCGCGATTGAAAAAAATTTTGAGACTGCGCAAAAATTAATTGGCGGCGTAAAAAATTCTGACGTGATAATTTTGCCGGAACTTTGGACGACGGGCTATTATCCAAAGCCTTTGAAAAATTTTTCTGACATTGAGAAAAAAACTTCTGAATTTCTCTGCGCGGCGGCGAAGGAAAATAATTTTAATATAATCGGCGGCTCGACAATCGCGGCGGTTGACGGGAAAATTTTTAATCGATGTATCGTTGTCAATCGTCGCGGTGAAATTATTTCTACGTATGACAAGGCGCATTTATTTTCATTTGCTGATGAAGGAAAGATTTTTACGGCTGGCAATAAAATTTCAACTGTCGAACTTGACGGCGTGAATTGCGGGATTGCAATTTGTTATGATTTGCGTTTCCCTGAATTTATTCGTAAGCTTGCGTTGACAGGCATTGAAATTTTATTTATACCTGCGGCATGGAGTTTGAAAAGAATTTTTCCTCGACAAATTTTGACGAAAGCACGGGCGATTGAGAACCAAATTTTTGTAGTCTTTGCGAACAGCGCGGGAAAATCTGAAATTGTAAATCCGCTCGGTGAAGTCATTGCCGAAAGTGGAGTTGGCGAAGAAATTTTGATGGCTGACGTTGATTTAAATTTCCGCGCAGAAGTTATTGGAAATATGAATTTGCTGGCTGACAGAAATATTTTGACAGATTGAGAGGGTTTGACGTGAAAAAATTTTTAGCACTGGTTATAGCGGCGGTAGTCTTGATGACGGCGCAAGTTTTAGCGTCAAATTATGTAGGTAATGCCAATTCCAAAAAATTTCATTACGCGGATTGTTCGGCGGTAACAAAAATGAACCCTTCAAATCGCGTGGAATTTAATTCGCGAGACGAAGCGATTAACGCGGGATACATTCCCTGCAAAAAATGTAGTCCTTGATAATATTGGAGATTTGATGAACTCACAAGCAATGAGAACTTTGCAAGAATCGCTGATGAAATTGCCGGGCGTCGGTAATAAAACAGCGGCGCGGCTTGCTTATCATATAATCGAAATGGACGCGCAGGACGTTGAAAATTTAGCGGCGGCAATTCGTAACGTCAAGACAAATACTCACGCCTGCCCCATTTGTTTTACGACGATTGACAATGACAGAACAATTTGCGAAATTTGCGAATCTGATAAACGTAACGGAAAAATTATCTGTCTGGTAAAAGATTCTAAGGATTTAGATGCGATTGAACGCGCCGGAACTTTTTACGGTAAATATCACGTGACAGGCGGATTAATTTCACCGATTGCCGGCATTTCGCAGGAAGATATTCATTTACGTGAATTGATTCAGCGCATTGGCGAAAATGAAGTTGAAGAAGTAATAATCGCATTTGAACCTACAGTTGAAGGCGATGCGACGGCATTATTTATCGCACGGCTTTTAAAACCTATTGGCGTAAAAATTACGAAGTTGGCTAGAGGTTTGGCAGTCGGCGCAGATTTTTCAGGCACTGACAGCGTAACCATTTCAAAGGCGATTGAAAATAGAATACCCGTATAAAAAAATTTTCCCCAACTTATGGGGATTTTTTTATTATGAATTAAGAATTATTCGTAGCGTAAAGCGTCAATAGGGTCGAGTCTTGCCGCCTTCCGCGCAGGTAACATCCCAAAAAATATTCCTACGAATAATGAAAAGCCAAAACTTGCTATGATACTTTCAATGCTGATAACCGTCGTGAAGTTGCCAAATTTTGATATTGCCATAGCCGCGCCGATTCCAATTCCAATTCCGATTATCCCGCCTAAAATACTAATCATCGTCGATTCAATCAGAAATTGCAACATAATGCTGTTGTAGGTCGCGCCAATCGCTTTACGTATTCCAATTTCGCGCGTCCTCTCCGTCACGCTAACCATCATAATATTCATAATTCCGATACCGCCGACTACAAGCGAAATTCCCGCGATTGAACCAAGCAACAAAGTTATCATCGTCGTTGTCTGCGTCATCGTCTCCATTAAGCTTGTCATATTTCTAACGTTAAAATCATCTTCGTTGCCTTCGCGTATTCGGTGACGTTGCCGCAAAAGTTTTTCAATATGGGCTTGCACTTCGTCCATTTTTTCTTGCGTTGACACCTGAACGTTGATACTGCGAACGTAAGTTATTCCCAACAATCTTTCCTGCGCGGTCGTCAACGGAATTAATACAACGTCATCTTGATCTTGTCCGCCGGTAGATTGCCCTTTACTTGCCAAAAGTCCAATAACCGTATACGGCGCGTTACCTATACGAATTTTTTTGCCGACGGGATTAACCGTATTGAAAAGATTTGTCGCAACCGTAGGACCGATAACCGCAACACGATTTCTTACATCTACGTCATGCTCCGTAAAAAAAATCCCGCTCTGCATTGTCAACGATTGAATTGAGGAATATTCGGGAACAACTCCCGTAACTGTCGTACTCCAATTTTCATGACCGTAGACAACTTGATAACTTCCTTGCACGGTGGGCGAAACGTAATCTATATTTTTTATGCGGTCTTTAATCGCCTTAGCGTCATCATAAGTCAAAGTCGTTACTGAACCTGCGCCGCCTCGTATACCGCCGCGATTGGCACTTCCCGACATTATTATTAACATATTTGAACCAAGCCGCGAAATTGAATCTACTACGTTGCTCCTGACTCCCATGCCGACGCTTACCATTGCGATAACTGCCGCCACGCCGATTATTATTCCCAGCATCGTCAAGATCGTTCGCAATTTGTTGGCAACCAGTGACAGTGCCGCCATTTTTATTAATTCTGTGAAAAGCATTTTTACTTAAAATTTTTTCCTCTCAATTTTTTTTGAAATTAATTTTACTTTGTGGAAGAAAGAATTACAAGCCCGTTTCTAGTGCGTAATTACCACCGCCACCAAGTTAGTGTTACATTTCAAATTAAGTTGATAAAAAATTTTAGCTTGACAAAAAAATTTTCTTTGGTATTGTTTCATCGGTGATTGCAATGGTTATTTATAAAATTACAAACTTAATTAACGGCAAAATTTATGTCGGTCAAACAAATCAATCTTTAAAAAAGAGGTTTCAAAATCATAAATCTTCCAATTCAATGCTTGGCAGAGATATTCGCGAATATGGCGACGAAAATTTTAAAATTGAAACTCTTGAGACTTGTAAGACTTTAGATGAACTTGATAGACGGGAAATTCTTTGGATAGCAAAACTTAATTGTAAATTTCCAAATGGTTATAATCGTACCGATGGCGGACATTTTCCCAAAAAGGCTAAAAATATTATAACTGGGTGGATTGATTTGTATCCAAAAGCGATTTCTGAAATTGCGGACGCTAATCTTTCTAAACACGAATATAGGGTATTTTTAAAATTACTCAGTAAACTTGATTTCGATAATTACTTGACGATAAGTCAAACTGAATTTGCACAAGAACTTAGTATTCCACAACCACACATTTCAAAAGCAATAAAAGGCTTGTGCGAACGCGACATCATCATTGAGGGTCCGCGCATTGGGTTAAACAAATCTTATCGCCTTAATCCTTATATTGCGCATAAAGGTTCTGAAAGAAAGCAAACTATTATTGATTTTGAAAAATTGCTTGCCGAAAAATCCGATAAATCCGAAACTGATGCCGATAATGACAAGTCGGAGTAGCAATTAAACTTGTGTTGTCAGCCATAATTCATTGCCTTTCGGGTAGTTAAGGTATAAGTTTTTTCTATGCCTTATGCCCTATTTTTTATTCCCTAAAATCATATCCAAGCGAAAAATTTAAGAAAACAAGTTGCTTTAAAAAATTTTCTTTCAGTGATATAATCTTTGAAAATAAATTTGGCGGTGAAATATGGTAAACGTAAAAGCTCACATAAATAATATTGCGTTGTCACATACGATTTTCGATTTACCGTTTGCATTTATGGGCGCAATTTTGGCAACGGGCGGGCGCGTCGAAGTATGGACATTATTTTTAATAGCAATGGCTGTGACTTCCGGACGAGCGGCGGCATTGGCAATCGACAACTTAGCTGATTTAAAATTTGACAAACTTCAACCGCGTATGGCAAACCGTGCAATGGTCAAAGGCGAAATTTCGCGCGGTGAAGCAATGAAGTTTATTTTGTTATGTCTGTTGATAATGGTTATAACGGTCGCGCAGTTGCCGCCGATATGTTTAAAACTTTTGCCGCTCGCCGCAATTCCGTTTATAATTTACCCGTTCACAAAAAGATTTACGGGCTGGTGTCACGTATTTTTAGGCGTGGCAATTTCAATGGCACCTGCAGGCGGTTGGGTAGCGGCAGGCGGAGAAGTTTTTGCACCGGCGATAATTTTTTTATGTATGGCGGTAATTTTATGGATGGCAGGCTTTGACGCATTGTACGGCGCACAGGATGAAAAATTTGATAAGGCGCATGGACTTCACTCATTGACGACTGAATTTGGCGCGAAAAAAGCTTTTAAAATCTCAAAAATTTTCCATGTACTCTGCGTAATATGTTTTGCGGCAGTAGGAATAACTTTAGGCTTAGGAATTTTTTATTTCTTGGGAGTATTAATCGCGGCGTTGACTTTGATTTATCAACATAAAATTGTAAGCCCGACGAATTTTTCACAAATCACACAAGAATATTTTATGAGAAACGGGATTGTATCCGTTGCGATATGTTTTTTCACGTGGATAAATTTTTGGTAATGCGTAATGAAAAATTTTTCTTGACGTAACCAATAATAATTGGGAAAATAAAAAGGATTTTAAAATTTCGCGGCGAAAATCAAAACTACCTTGAAGAAATTATTATGGGCTTTGTAAAAATATTTTTTGGGAGGTTTACCGCGTGATTGAACTCACAAAGTTTAATTCAGATTCTAAGAAAAAAGGGAAGTTTATCCTTAACGCTGAAGTCATTCAGACGATTGAAGAAACGCCGGATACAGTCATAACGTTAATGAACGAAAAGAAAATCATTGTAGACGAGCCGGCAGAAGAAGTTGTCCGTCGCGTTATGAAGTATCGCCGCGCACTTAAAATGTAATCGGAGGAAGAAAAATTTATGGCTGATGAAGAAAAGGAAGTTGAAGACGGCGCAGAGGAGCCAAAGAAAAAGTCACCAATAATTTTAATCTTGGTGTTGGTAGTAGTCGGGCTTGTGCTTGCAGTTGGAATTTCATTCTTTATGATGAAACACATGATGGAATCTTCCGCGCAGGAAGAAGAATTCGACGACAGCAGACCCCACGATTCAGGAATTTTCCTTAAGCTTGGCGATCCTAAAGAAGGAATTTTGGTGAACGTCGGCGGACCGCGTGCCGGAAAATATTTGAAGGCGGGCATTGTCCTTGAGATGAATCCCAGTAAAAAATCTGTCATCAATGAAGAGACTCATACTTTTAACCCCGAAGCTGAAATCAAAGTTATGGACATTGTAACGCAATTTTTACGTTCAGTTCCCATTGAAGATTTTGACGCGGCAAAGCAAGCCGATTTGAAAAAGCAACTCAAAGAAGCACTCAACGCTGAACTGGGTAACGGTGCAGTTTACGATATTTATATTACCAGCTTTATGTTGACGTAAACTTTCAAGGCTATTAGCAATAAAAAAGTGAGGCGAGAATATGCCGGGCGACGTAATGTCCCAAGAGGAAATAGACGCACTGCTTGCGGCGGTTTCCAGCGGCGAAGTTACAACCGACGAGATGAAGCAGGAAGATACGCGGAAAATTAAGACGTATGATTTTAAACGCCCTGATAAATTTTCCAAAGATCAAATCCGAACGCTTTATATGTTACACGAAAGTTTTACGCGCCTTTTAAATACTTATCTTAGCACTCATCTGCGTACTATCGTAAGTGTAGAAGTGGCGTCCGTCGAACAGCTTACCTATCAAGAATTTGTGCAATCAATGGCGAATCCCAGCGTTATCAGCGTGTTGGGAGTGCCTCCGCTTAAAGGCAACATAATTTTTGAAGTCGGTACGGACATTGCATTTGCTTTTATCGACAGGGTTTTCGGCGGCGACGGTACTACTTCCATAAAATCGCGAGTACTCACTGAAATTGAAGATGCCGTTATGCGACGTTTCATCAATGCCGCAATGGTAAATTTCAAGGAGGCGTGGGCGAATGTTGCGACGATAAATCCTTTTTTAGAAACAACAGAATCCAATCCGCAGTTTACGCAGATTGTCACGCCGAGTGAAATGGTTGTTATCGTCACGATACAGGCGAAAATTGGCGAGATTGAAGGCATGATGAATATCTGTATTCCGTACCTTGTGCTTGAACCGATTATGTCGAAGTTGACGACAACTTTCTGGGTAGCGTCTTCCATTTCTAAAGATGAAAATTCCGGACACGCCGAAATGATTCGTGAAAAGTTGAGTCATACTTTAGTTCCGTTTGTTGTAGAAGTCGGTGAAGTTCAAATTACAATTAAAGAGTTTTTGACTTTAGGATTTGGCGACGTACTGCAACTTAACACGAAGGTGAAAGAAGATTTACCTTGCAAAGTTGGCTCTAACGCGAAATTTTACTGCAGACCCGGTACTTTCGGAAAAAGAATGGCGGTACAAATTACACGTGTTGTGACAACGGAAGAAGAAGAGGAAGAAGAAGTTGAAGAAGCGGAGTACTAGGATAAATTTTTAGACGGAAGGAAGTGACGGCGCGGAATTTAGGCATTAGGAATTAGGAATTAGGGATTATCAAAATTTCTTCCCTATTCCCTATTCCCTAAACCCTATTAAGCCGCGCATTTTGATGAGTGATGAAATGCTTTCTCAAGCCGAAATTGAGGCGCTTTTCAATGCGGCGGCTGCCAATGATGAGCCTCCTGCAGATTCGGTTGAGGATAGTGCACCTGCTGAAAGTCCCCCGCAGGATGTGGACTTAGATAATATTTTAACCGACATAGAAAAAGACGCGCTCGGCGAAATTGGAAATATTTCAATGGGCAGTGCGGCTACAACTTTGTCGACGCTTTTAAATCATAAGGTTTCGATTACTACGCCTTCTGTATCCGTAGCGACGATGAGCATTATCAAGGAAAGTTATCCTATGCCATACATAGTCGTCGAAGTCGGTTATACCATAGGCATTGAAGGAAACAATGTCCTTGCGATTCAAGCGAGTGACGCGGCGATTATCGCAGATTTAATGATGGGCGGTGACGGCACTAACCCTGATCCGAATCTTAGCGAAATTCATATGAGCGCGGTTGGCGAATCAATGAACCAGATGATGGGCGCGGTTGCTACAAGCCTGTCAACGATGTTCAATAAAAAGATTGATATTTCGCCGCCGATTGTTAATCTTGTAGATTTCGGCAGAGAAGATGCGATTGACGCGCTGGTAAGAAATACTGATCCGATTGTGCGAATATCTTTCCGCATGGAAGTTGACGGCTTAATTGACAGCGAAATTATGCAGATTTTGCCGTTGAACGTCGCGCAGGGAATGGTACGTGCTTTAATGGGCGGTGATTTTGATGAACCGTCAGCGTCTGAACCTGCGCCGCAACCTGAAGCAGCTCCTCCGCCTCCTCCTCAACAAAGTGCGCCTCCTCCACCTCCGCAACAACCGTATCCTCCTCAAGACCCTTATGCACAACAGCAACAGTATCCTCCGCAACAGCCTTATCCGCCACAACAACCGTATCCGCAACAACCCTATCCACCTCAACAACCTTATCCGCAACAGCCTTACCCTCCTCAACAATATCCGCCGCAACCTCCGCCTTATCAGCAATATGGGCAGACAAATGTTGTGACGAATATGCCGGTATCACCCGCGCAGTTTATGCCGCTGTCTACGACGCCGGTACAAGTCAACGAGGCGAATATAGGTTTAATCTTAGATGTGCCGTTGCAAATTACGGTTGAACTCGGCAGAACTAAAAAATCAATTAAGGAAATTTTGGAGTTTACAAACGGTTCAATCGTCGAGTTGGATAAATTAGCGGGTGAACCTGTTGAAATTCAGGTAAACGGGCAGTATTTAGCAAAAGGTGAAGTTGTAGTTATCGACGAAAATTTTGGTGTCAGAATCACTGAAATTGCGTCACCTGCTGAACGCGCATCCAAGTTGGCTTAAGGTTTAACTAAAAAAAATCGAACTTAAAATAAATCTTGCCGTTTTTTAATATATAGGTTATAATCACTTTGTCTTTGCTTTGATGAAAATTTTTTGATTTATGAATTTAAATTTCATGGGAGAGATGTTTTATGGCAGCAAGAGTGTTGGTCGTTGACGACGCGGCATTTATGAGAATGATGGTAAAAGATATTTTAACCAAAAACGGATACGAAGTCGTCGGCGAGGCTGAAAACGGAATGAAAGCCGTCGAAAAGTATAAAGACCTGCACCCTGATTTAACAACAATGGATATTACAATGCCGGAGATGGACGGAATTTCCGCTGTCAAGGCAATACGCAAGATTGATCCTAATGCGAAAATCGTTATGTGCAGTGCAATGGGTCAACAGGCAATGGTTATTGAAGCGATTCAGGCGGGTGCGCGTGACTTTATCGTTAAGCCCTTCCAAGCGGATCGTGTTCTTGAAGCAGTAAAAAAAGCTATAGGGTAATGTATAGCAGTATAAAATTTTTTCTGCCGATTCTAATTGCACTCTTATGCGTGACGCTAAATTTTGGCTGTGATGCCGCCCCGACTGAAGGTGGGTATTTGGCGGGTTATGAAACAGAAAACGTGCCAAAACCTACCTCAGTGTCGTGGTGGTCGACGCTTGCATATCTTTTAAGCTTAGTAGCCGTTTTTGCGGTAGTTGTGGTATTGGCGTATGTCACAGCAAAATTTATTGGCGGACGTTTTAACGCGGCGCGGTCTTCGGGCGGCGGCAGAGTGTTAGAAAATTTGCCTTTAGGACCTAATCGCTCTGTCTGCGTAGTTAAAATTGCCGGCAGAGTCTTTTTATTGGGCGTAACTGAAAGCAATATCACGTTGCTTGGCGAAATTACCGATAACGAAGAGATTGAGACTTTGCAAGAAAATGCGCCGGAAGATATTTTCAGTAAAGATTTTGGGACATTTTCTGAACTCGTCCAAAAACTTCAGCCGCCGTTTAGAAAGAAGTGATTAGCGATAAAAAATTTCTCATTATGCTTTTTAATCTGCGCGGGAATTTTTTTATTTTTGGCAAACTGCGCGGAGGCGGCACCGATAATCCCAAACGTCAGCGTACAAGTCGGCACGGCAGAAAATCCCGAGCAAATTTCGGCAACGTTGCAGGTAATGGCGTTGCTGACGATTTTAACGATTGTACCGGGCATTTTGATAATGACAACTTCATTTGTGCGAATCGTCGTAGTCATAGGTTTTTTACGTAATGCAATGTCAACGCAAAACGTTCCGCCTAACCAAGTCGTATTGGGACTTGCAATGTTTATGACATTCTATATAATGTCGCCTTATTGGAGTCAAGCCAACGAAGAAGGCATTCAACCTTATTTAAACGGGCAAATTTCTCAGGAAGAAGCATTGACAAAGACGATTGCGCCTATACGCGAATTTATGTTCAGGCAGACGCGCGAAGCAGATTTAGCATTATTCGTCAACTTGTCTGAAGCTGAAAGACCAGAGACGCAAGAAGATGTTTCAACCTTCGTATTAATCCCCGCGTTTATGATTAGTGAACTTAAAACGGGATTTCAAATCGGCTTTATGATTTACGTTCCGTTCATCGTAATTGATATGATTGTTGCAACAACGCTTATGTCAATGGGTATGATGATGTTGCCGCCGGTTATGATTTCCCTGCCGTTTAAAATTCTGCTCTTCGTAATGATTGACGGCTGGCATTTGCTAATCAATTCAATTATCGTAAGTTTTAGATAGGAGTGGTATATATGCCTTTTTCTAAAGTAAAAGTTTTGAATCCTACCATACTACCCCCCTCCGTACCGGATAATCCCGAAGAACGTGAAAATTTATTCATAGACCGAAGGAAAAATTCGCCGTTTCTTTTAAATATTTTAGCAGGTTATAAGCCGTACTTATTTGAAGACGTTTTTGCGCGTGTCAAAAAATTTGTCCCCAATGCCTTCGATGTTTGTATTACTTCGTCGGGATTGTTCGATAAAAATCTTTATGATATTGCCAAAAATTATGGCTGGTCGTACTTAAGCACGGCGCGCAACAGTATACCGGGTGTTCAAAATTTGATAATGCCTTTATACGAAAACGCGCAGATGATTTTCAAAATGGACGAAGATATATTTGTAACGCAAAACTGTTTTGAAAAGTTACTTCAAACTTTTAATCATTGTCAGACTCAAGGACGATACAATGTGGGATTCGTTGCACCGCTTATTCCAATTAACGGTTATGGTCACGTAAGAATTTTGGAAAAACTTGGACTGGACGAATACTATGAGAAAAATTTTGAGAAAATTATTTACGGTGCGCAACATGAACGAATGCTCGAAAAAAGTCCTGAGGTTGCCAAATTTTTTTGGGGCGAGGGAAATATTATTCCGTCCATCGACATGATGAACGTTGCTTTTCAAATTAGGAAAATGGAGTACAGAGCTTGTCCCATTAAATTCAGTATAGGTTTGATACTTTTTCATAGAAATTTATGGACAGTTATGGGTGGTTGGATTACTCCTCCAGTTGGTTCAGGCGGCGGCATTGATGAAATGCAAATTTGCGATTTTTGTGTAAAACAGTCTTTGGCTATGATTATTTCAGAAAATACTGTTGTTGGACATTTATCATTTCATCCACAAAATGAAGATATGAAGGAATATTTCTTGACGCACCGTGAAAAATTTCGTTGTCCTTAATAAATGAGGAATAAAAATGTCGGGAGATTTAGTCATACAACTTGCGCAGGAAGCGTTAATGGTGGTGCTGATAGTGTCCGCGCCAATGCTCGGTTTAGGCTTAACCGTCGGCTTAATGGTCAGCGTCTTTCAAGCTACAACTTCAATTCAGGAACAAACTTTAGCCTTCATACCGAAAATTATTGCGGTCTTCGTGGCAATATTAATTTTCGGTCCTTGGATGCTTAGCTTAATGGTAGAATTTTTTTCGGGAATTTTTACCAGCATACCTGCGCGTATAACTTGATGATTAGTTAGGTAAGAGGGACAAGAAAATTTAATCCCTGTTCCCTAAAATGGAGAAATAATTTTGACGGAGATAGATTTTTTTGACGTAATTCAAGGACAAATTGCGGCATTTCTGCTTGTACTGACTCGTACCAGCGGAATTTTTTTTGTATCACCATTTTTCGGCAGTCAAATTGTCCCCGAAAAAATTCGTGCGGCAACGGCATTTGCAATGGCAATATTAACTTTCCCCGTACTTCTCGATGAAATGACGATTGAAACACCTGCAACCGTTATAATGTTTACGGCACTCGTCATACAGGAACTTTTTATCGGCTGGTTAATCGGATTTGTCGGCTACATTATACTTGCGGCTATCACAATGTCAGGTAAAATTATGGACATGCAAGTTGGTTTCACTATCGCGCAGGTTATGGATCCTACGTCGCATGAACAATCGCCGCTTATCGGTTCATTTCTTTACAACTTGACGATAATTTATTTTCTCGCCGTCAACGGTCATCATATGATTGTAGCCGCGTTGGTTGAAAGTTTCCGCGCAGTTCCGTTTAATTCGATAGCGTGGAATCCTTCAATAGCTGACTTTATGATAAATCTTACCAACGGAATTTTTCTGGTAGGTATGAAAATCGCAATGCCTGTTACATTTTCAATCTTAATGACTAACGTCGGTATGGGAATTTTGGCGCGAACAATGCCGCAGATGAATATTTTCGTTATCGGTGTCCCAATGCACCTTATGATTGGTACAGCGATGTTGGCGTTGCTTATGCCGTTTTACGTTTTATTTTTGGATGTGATGTTTGATGATATGTACGCAAATATTTCTACGGCAATCAAACTCATCGCCCCTTAACGAATTTGATGAAATATTAGAAAAATCTCCTAAAGTCGACGGAAATTTTTTCGACTTACAAAGATTCGCTGAAGGCGATAAAACAGAAGACCCTACCTCAAAAAGACGTGACGACGCTCGTAAAAAAGGACAGGTCGCTAAAAGTCAGGAGCTTAACACAGCCTTTGTATTGTTGGCGGGATTTTTAGTCATAAAAGTTTTTTGGGAGTATATGTATAAAAATGTTGCCGCATATTCAGCCCACACTTTTTCACACCTCCACGAAAACGATACGTCTGTAGAAGGCGTTATGAAAATTTTTATAGACGTTGTAAGCTTGATGGTAGAAACAGCCTTCCCAATAATGATAGGCGTTTTGATTCTGGCACTTGCCATTAATATTTATCAAGTTGGATTTATGATTAATACGGAACGCATGGAGCCTAAGCTGGATAACATAAACCCGATAAACGGTTTCGGCAGATTATTTTCAAAACGCGCATTAGTCGAACTTATTAAGTCACTTTTTAAAATTATCGTCATAGGATTTTTTCTTTACCTTTACCTTAAAGATGAAATTCCGTTTATGCCGTACTTCATTTACTACGACTTGGAATACAGCTTAGTAGAAATTGGCGATAAAATTTTCGTCATGTCATTTCAAGTTATCGCTGTCATAACTGTTTTAGCGGCGGCGGATTACGCTTATCAAAAATGGCAGACTACGCAAGATTTGAAGATGACAAAGCAGGAAGTCAAGGACGAGTACAAACAAATGGAAGGTGACCCGCAGATTAAGGGTAAAATTAAACAGAAACAGCGTCAAATGGCAATGGCGCGTATGATGCAGGAAGTTCCGAAAGCTGACGTAATTGTTACAAACCCGACTCACTTGGCTATTGCGTTAATGTACAAAAAAGGTATGGTTGCGCCGCAGATTTTAGCTAAGGGACAAGATTTAGTTGCGGAAAAAATTAAGGCAACTGCGCGGGAACACCGTATCCCTATTGTTGAAAATAAGCCTTTGGCGCGTGCTCTGTATGATGCGGTTGAGATTGGAGACGTTGTGCCGCAAAATCTTTATCAAGCCGTTGCAGAAGTCTTAGCTTACGTCTACAGGCTTAAAAATAAAAAAATTCCGCCTCCGCGTAGATAAACAAATTAAAAATTAATCCCGCTTTAAAAATTTTTTAAATAAGAGCGGGAATTTTTTATGCGTTGAAAAAATTTTTTAAAAATAGTAAAATTAAATTGAGGAGGATTCAAATGGAAGAAAATAAAATTTGGATAAATTATCAGACTGAAATTAACGGCTTGCCGCAAGATTTACGCTTCAGCAAAGGAGCCGTCGAAAAAATTTTTAAACCGTTCTTGCTTAAAATTAGTGAACTGCATGAAATTACTGACAGAAAAGTTGTAGCATTTATTGCCGCACCGCCTGCCGCCGGTAAAACTTCGTTGGCACAATTTCTTGAAAAGCTTAGTCGTGAATGCATTGAAATTTCCAATGTCCGCGCTCTCGGTATGGACGGTTTTCATTATCCCGCAAAATATCTCAAAGAAAATAAAATTACAAAAGACGGACAAGAAATTTTGCTTAACGACATTAAGGGCGCACCTGAAACTTTTGACGTTGACACTTTGCAAGAAAAACTGCGCGAAGTTCGGCAAGAAGGCACAGACTGGAATATTTACGACAGAATGATTCATGACGTGGTTCACGACGTTTTAAGCGTTGAAGACGATATAATTTTGCTTGAAGGAAATTATTTGTTGCTTAAAGAGCCGCGCTGGACAAATATTCGCATACTTGCTGACTACACGGTTTTTATCAAGGCGCGTCCCGAAATTTTGAAGGAACGTTTAATCAGCCGTAAAATGCAAGGCGGTCTTTCTCGTGAGGACGCAGAAAAATTTTACTATACCAGCGACAGCAAAAATGTTGAAACTGTTTTGAAAAATTCTGCCGCCGCCAATGAAACGTGGATGTTGCAATCTGACGGAGATTATTTTAAGATTGAAGATGATGACGACGTTGTTATTGACGACGTAACTTTTGCTGAAGAGGAGGAAATTCCTTTCGAGGACATTAAATAAGTTAGTTTTTCTTAAATAAAAAATTGGCGGTGTTCAAAATTTTCCTGTACATCGCCAATTTTAGTGGTAAGTAAATCTTACGTAAACCGACGTAAAATCGGGATTAAGCTAAAAATTTTTATTATAAGAAGTGATACTACGCTTGTTAATACAGCACAAGCTAAAGTTGCGATAACGGGATGAACTGCAACAAACATTTGGCCGTTGTAGGCGAAAAATAAATCCTTAATGCGATCCAAAACAAGAATATGGATTAAATAGCCTCCATAAGTTAAAATACTTAATTGAGATAAAAATTTTCCGTATCGTTTATAGCGTTGAAAGAAATCTTCATTTTCACGAAAATATTTGAAAATCAAAAGTGAGCCAATTACAACAGCGATAAAATAAGGCTCAAAAAATGATTCGTAATAGGACTGCAATTTTGTTGTATAGAGAATTACCAGACCTCCCAAAAATCCTATAATGCCACATACGCTAAAAAAAGTTGCCAATCCGTTCAAATGTAAAAATTTAATTTTTTGGTTATGAATAAGCCAACCTGCAATAAAATATCCAATAAACTCAACCAAAAAATAATTACCGCTGAAGCCCTGCATCATTAGATATTCAAAAGAAACTATTGCAGAGAAAAATAGCCACAAAATAAAAATATAATTTAGTTTATATTGAGTTAGTTTGCCCAAAATATCTGATATAATCGGAACGAAAAGATATATGGTCAAAATCATGTATATAAACCAAAAATGATACATAACATTCTGAAAAAATAAGTCGTTAAGCATTATTTGTATATCAGTAATCCCTTTGTGGAATTCATAAATTGTCGCCCAGAAAATAAATGGCACAACAATTCTCGAAAAGCGTTTGCTGAAAAAGTTTTTAATATCATCGTAATTTTTCTGTAAAATCATTGCGCCGCTACACAAAATAAAAATTGGTACTCCAAAACGTGTCATTGAATTGAGCATAACGAAAATTTTCCAAGATTCATTGTCCCCCCCGCTAAGCCCATAGCTGACGTATGTAATAAAACAATGGCAAAAAATGCAACTACTTTCAAGAAGTCGATGTAAATGTAACGTGTTTCGGACATTATCAATTCTCCCTAAAAAATTTTTTGAAATTATAACATAGCAAAATTTTTAAATCAAATTCTTATGTAAAGAAGTGATAGTTTGAGTGAACAATTAGCGGAAACGTTACAATGGTTTCCCGGACATATGAAGAAAGCCGAGCGATTAGTCGAAGAAAATTTGAGATTAGTTGACTTGGTGATAGAAGTTTTAGACGCGCGAATACCGTGTAGCAGTCAAAATCCCAACTTACAAAATCTTTTGGGAGATAAGCCGCGATTAATAGCGTTGGCAAAATCTGACTTGGCGTCTGTCGAAGATACAAAACTTTGGTTGAAAAAATTTCATGACGACGGAATTACAGCGGTTGCCGTTGATGCGGTACAAGGCACGGGCATTAAAAAATTAATTTCGGAGGCAAAAACTTTAGCAGAAAAAAATACTCACAAGCTGGTTAAGTACGGTGCAAAACCGCGAGCCGCCCGCGCTATGGTTATCGGTATCCCAAATGTAGGAAAATCTTCGCTAATTAATCGTCTTGCAGGTGTCAATCATACGAAGATTGAAAATCGCCCGGGTGTTACTCGTGCCAAGCAGTGGATTAAAATTGCTGACGGCTTACAACTTTTAGATATGCCCGGTATTTTGTTGCCGAAGTATGAAGATCAGACAGTTGCGTTAAAGTTGGCGTGGACTTATGCGATTAGCGATGAAATTCATGACTTAGAGCCGATAACTTATTTGTTGCTTGAAACGCTTGCAAAAAAAAATCCCGCAGGAATTTGCGAGAGATTTAAATTTTCTGAACCGTTGCCTGAAATTGGACAGGAACTTTTAGAAAAAATTGGTTTTAAGCGCGGTTGCATAAGAAAAGGAGGCTTGCTTGACGTTGACAAGACTGTTAAATTGGTTTTATCCGAGTTCCGCGCAGGTAAGTTAGGACGTGTAACTTTGGATGAAGTTGATTAAATTCACCAATAAGCAAATCCGCTAACTTCATAGCAACGTTTAGGATATAAATATGCAGTTTCAACGAAAAAATCTACCAATGGTGGAAATGTTGCCCATTTCTTCGGAACATAACACCAAAAATTAAGTTCACGTGTCATCTCACCGTAAATTTTCAATTTGTAAGAATGTCCATCAAGTCCGCCATGACAATCATCAGGTAAGTAATAATCAGCGTTTACGACATCGTAAACCAGTTTCATTTCATCATCGCTTAATTCGTGGCTGTAAATTGACGCGTGGGGTTTTAACATTTCAATAAATTTTTCATCACGACAAGCAATAGCTACGCCATCAAGAAGTTTGGTTTTCCACCTGTCTTTGAACTTTTCAATGTTCTCCAAAATATAACGCCTTAATAGGGGCATACTTTCTCGGGCAGTTAATCCAAAATTCCAAAACAAAACATTAGCGTTGTCGAGCATTTTATGAACCTGAAAACAAACTTTAGGTCTTGCAGCTGGCGGTTTTATCATTAAATCCATAATGTGCACCGCACTATTTATTTCAAATTGAAAAACTTTTCCGTAGCCACTTAAGAAATCCTTAATAACGTCGTGATCGTTCAAATTATTACTTCCATTTCGTCTAAGCGTCGCAAATAACTTTCAAGCCGTGCTAATTCTTCAGATGAAGTGACACGCCGTCCCGAGTAGAAATATTCGACGGGCGGATTTTTTTTGCCCTCACCAACGCGCAAATTTGCTAATCTTACCAACTGATTCAAAGTTCCCGCGTTGCCGTCGAGAAATTTAATCTGCGCGGGCAAAATTTTTTTCATGGTATCCTTAAAATAATTGAAATGTGTACAGCCTAAAACCACCGATGAAAAATTTTCCCAATCATATGGCGCAAACTCTTCACGCAAATAATTTTCGACAGCGTCCGAATGAAATTCTTGTCGTTCCGCAAAATCTACAAGTTTCGGCAAGGCGCGTAAATTTACAAGATTTTTAGCGTGAAGGCGATTAATTAGCTTATGAATTTTTTCACCGCGAATTGTAATTTCAGTAGCCGTCACCAAAACTTTTCGGTTGGGATAAAGGTCAAGTGCAAGTTTAATCGCCGGTTCCATTCCGACAATTGGCAAAGAATATTTTTCACGCATTGCACGCACAGCCGCTGAAGTTGCCGTATTACACGCCACAACGATTGCGCCGACATTCTGAGCGGTAAGAAATTTAAATGCCGCGTCAACGTATCCTAAAACTTGTTCGCGACTCTTTACGCCGTATGGTACGTTGTCTTCGTCCGCAAAGAAAATAAATTCTTCGTCCGGCAAAATTTTCATCGCGTGATGAAGTACCGACAAGCCGCCAATTCCTGAATCAAAAAAAGCTATCTTCATTGCAATTTCCTCAACTGCCGTAAAATTTCTTCCATATCATTTGGCAAAGGCGCGGTAAAGTTCATACGTTCGCCCGTCGTCGGATGTGTCAAGCTTAAAGTGTGGGAGTGTAACGCTTGCCCCTTAATGTTGAAAGGATTTTTCCGCGCAGAATACTTTTCGTCGCCAACAAGCGGGTGTCCAATCTCCGTCATATGCACGCGAATTTGATGCGTCCTGCCCGTCTGCAATTTACATTCAACATAAGTAAAATTTTTAAACCGCTCTAATACGCGAAATTCCGTAACAGCAGGCTTGCCGTCCGAAGTCACCGCCATTTTTTGCCGGTCAACTTTATCACGCCCAATCGCACCGTTAATAATTCCTGCGTTGTCCGCAATGACGCCGTGAACTATCGCCAAATATTTTCGCGTAGCAGTTTTATTCTTAATTTGTTCGGCAAGATTGACATGCGCAAAATCATTCTTAGAAACGACCATAACTCCCGACGTATCTTTGTCCAGCCGATGAACTATGCCGGGACGTTTTACGCCGTTAATGCCCGATAAATCTTTGCAATAAAATAAAAGCGCGTTGACTAAAGTCCCCGAGCTTACAGTTTCGGCAGGGTGAACAGTCATTCCACGCGCCTTATTGACAACGATAATGTCGCCGTCCTCGTATAAAATATTTAGCGGTAAATCTTCAGGTAAACATTCAGATTCAACCGCGTTAATTTCTTCAACACAAATTTTTTCACCGCCGTTAAGCTTATGACTTGGCTTAACAATTTGTCCGTCAACCGTAACCTTGTCGGAAGAAATAATTTTATGAACATTGGAGCGCGTCTTGTCGGGAAATTTCTCCGTCAAGTAAACATCAAGGCGTTTACCCTTTGCGCACGCATCAACTATAAATTCTTTCAAGGTTGCCGCACTTCCTTAACGGCGTTTATCCTTTCCAACGGAAACATCACCACGTACATCATCACGAACATTCCGATTACTATTGCAATATCAGCCACATTGAAGACGGGAAAATTTAAAATTCGTAAGTCGAACATATCAGTAACATAACCGTTGTTGATTCGGTCAAGCATATTCGCCGTTGCACCTGCCGCCGCTACTATGCCGCCGTACTTCGTCACGTTGCTTATATTTTTGCTGAATTTTGTATAGCAAAAAGCCGCTATTGCCAACATTACTGTTCCCGTTCCTATAAAAAATGCTCTTTGATAAGGCAAAATTCCAAATGCCGCGCCCGGATTTGCAACGTAACTTATGTGAAAAACATCTTTTATAATCGGTATCGTTTCGCCAATTTGCATTGAATTGATAATCAAAGCCTTTGTGTACTGATCCAACACAATTATAGCGATAAAAATCACTTTGTCCAAATGCAGGTAGGCAATGTAAATCGCGAGTTCAATAGCGAGTAAAATATTCTGCAAAAATCTTTTAACGGACTTTTTATCCAAAAAACTTTACCTCCGTTTATCTTTTAGCTTATAGCTTAAGATTTTTTTGTAGGCGTGTAAGTGGTAGTTTTTTCGAGTTCAGCCTCAAGTTTAGCTTGCGAGGCGGCTTTAGCTGACTTTAACGCCTGTTCGATTTTGGAAACTTTATCTGAATTTCTCAAATTGGAATTACCACTTTTGGGGACGACCTTTGTATTATCGTCCGTCACGTCAACTTCTTTGATAGCGTCAACTATCTTGACTTCATCAACTTCTTCTTCCTCTTCTTCGACAGGTTCAGGAGATTTTAAAGCCGCATCAACGAGGGCTTGCGATTTAATATCCTGTTCAAAGGCGTCGAAGATTGACGATTGAATTTTGCCGAAATCTTCAGAGGGCGGAAGAGAATGTAAAAGTTGATTCGTAATTGCAAGTTCAGATTCAAGCGTTGTCCTAACCCTGATGAAAAAAGCTTCCTTGTCGGTAACGAGCCTGTTATATTCTGCAACGATAACGCGCAATTTTTGTTGAGCGTCGTCAAGCTGGCGTTTAATGTCAATCTGCGTCTGTTCGCGCATATTCTGCGTCTCACGAACAGTATTATCATACATAGTTTTAGATTCGCGGACAGCATTTTCGCGCATTTCTTTCGCGTTTTTTTTCGCGGCACTTACAACCTCATCAGCGGTTTTCTGCGCGACAACTAAAGTGTCCTGCAAATTTCTTTCAAGGTTTCTGTAGTGATTAATTTCCTTTTCATTGAAACGAGCCTGTTCCTTAAGGCGTTCATTTTCGCGCCAAAGTTTTTCGTAATCGGCAACAACTCTGTCAAGAAATTCGTCAACTTCACTTTCTTTGTAGCCACGAAGACCTTTTTTAAATTCGCGGTTATGAATATCTATTGGCGTAAGCAACGGCAAACCCTCCTTTTTTAATTAAGAATTAAGAATGTAGAATTAAGAATTAAAAAAATCTCTTCAATAAAACGCCGATACGCCCTTTTTTAGTTTGTCCGCGAATCTCGGCAACTTCAAGGCGTCCGCGTCCGTGCATACTCAAAACGTCGCCTTCCTTAATCGACTGCGCGGCATTTTTAACGCTCTGCCAATTCAGCTTAACTTTATCGGCGGCAATTTCAGTAGCGGCTTTTGATCTCGACATACCAAAACCTGCGGCGGCTATCGAATCTGCGCGGAGCGATGCAACAGTAGCTTTAATCTCCTTAACGCGCTCTTCCTTCGGAGCAATTTCCGAAAGTTCATCAAGAGTCGTCTCAACAGACGCGTCTCCAATACGTTTTAAATTCGTGATAAAGTATTCGGCAATTTTTTTATCGACAAGAATCTTGGCAAACTCTTTAGTCGCGATAATGTCCCCTACAACTTCACGGTCAACGCCTAAACTAAGAATCGACCCTAAAACATCGCGATGACTAAGGCGGGCAAATTCGCCGTTCCATTCAGCCTTAATGACGGCAATTTCAAAGGCGGGAGTGCCTGCAAAATCTTCGTGACAAAATGCGGCGCGTCGACGTTCAGCACCGTTAAAGCCGCCTTCAAATTCAACCGTTAAACCGCCGAGAGTTTTAGCAATGGTTTCCGCCATACTTTGTTCAAACGGCGTCAAAAATCCGCTAAGCTTATACTTCTGATTTTTAATAGCCTGTTCCGCAAAATCGACAAGCTTAACAGCGGTTGATTCGCCTTCCGTTCCTTTGTAGTAACGGATAATTTTTTCTCTAGAATTTTTCAAAATCTGTCCCTACTTACTCATCCACGGATTGCCGTCCGTCTTTCTAACGTCTTCAGTGTAAGTAACAGTAACATTATTGGGCGCACTGATGAAAACTTTTTGGCTAACCTGCTTAAGCGTGCCGTTAAGCGCGTAAATAGTTCCGCTGATGAAGTCAATGATACGTTGCGCGTCGGCAGTGTCAGTGTTTTCAAAGTTCACAATTACGGGAACTTTTTCACGCAGACAATTTGCAATAGTTTGAGCGTCCTCAACAAAACTTTTCGGACGAATCGTAGTAATTTTCGATTTAATCATAGTTCCCCTTGCGTTTTCCCTTACTGCCACAGCAGAACTGAAATCCACGACATTAGCGGCGTGAGTGGGTGCGGGAATTTCCTCTTTAGGCTCTAACTCCGACGCTTTAATTTCATCTTTTACAGGCGGTGTATCGGCGGCTTCCCTCTCCTCTTCGTCGGAAAAACCAAGTTTGTTCCACACATCTTTAATACCCATCTCATAATCCTCCAATTTTTTATTCGTTGTAAAAAAATTTACTTATAAACTCTTTCGCCAAAAATCGCGGTACCTACGCGCACAATATTTGCGCCTTCCTCGACGGCAATTTTATAATCGTGCGTCATACCCATTGACAACATATCAAAATTTTGACGAGATTTTTTCAAGTCGTCAAAAATTTTTCTCATGCTCCGAAAAAGCGGACGGCAATTTTCAACGTCCGTGTAATTCGGCGCAATTAACATTAAACCTTTAAGACGCAAATTTTCAAGCGTTTCAACTTTTTCAATCAACCCGCGCAGATTTGTTTCACTTACTCCGAATTTAGTATCCTCGTTCGCCAAGTTCACCTGAATTAAAATATCCTGAACTTTACCAACAGAACTTGCCGCGTTATTGATTTCTTCCGCTAAATGTTCGCTGTCGACCGAGTGAATCACGTCAAAAAGTTTTACTGCCTGCTTAGCCTTATTTGTTTGGAGATGTCCTATTAAATGTTTTGTCACTCCGTCACGCTCAAGGACTTTAAATTTTTCTGCCGCTTCTTGAACTCGATTTTCCCCAATGTCTTTAACGCCCGCGTCAATAGCTTCGCGCATCAAGTCTACGCCATGATTCTTCGTCACCGCAACTAAGATAACTTCTTCGTCCGTAACGGTTCTTCTGTGTTTCGCGCTCTCAATTTCTTCAAGCACAAGTTTTAAATTTTCCTTCACGCCCAAAAATATATTCGCCTCCCCGTTTATATTAAACTACTTATCATTTATAGTCAATATCATATAATTTTCAGATTACAAAAAATTTTCTTCATCAAAATCGTAATGTCTGCAAAATCTTTTACTGCGTCAGTTATCGCGGACAAAAAATTTTCATTGTGATTTAAATCTACGGCAAGTTCGCTAATCATTTCAAAAATTTTTCGTTCAGAATTTTTCGCGTAAAGTGACAACGCCGTAACTTCCAAAATCTTAAAATTTACCGAAAAGACCGCGTAATTGTGCTGAATTGTACTTTTTATTTTGTACGGATATACGCCTCCAAAAAATTCATTGACCAAATAATTTTCCAGCGTCATAGAATATTTTTTGAAAAACTTTTTACGGACTTTCGCGGCAATGTCAAAATTAATTTGGCGCAAATATTTCTGCGCGGCACCGTCACGAATTTTATCGACCACGCTTGAAATTAATGGTACAAATTCTTTTTTCTGAAATTTTACGCTGTCAATCAAAATTGGAACTTGTCCTAAGAAAAATTCTTCCGACGTGTAAATTTTATTAAGCGTTGCGATTGTTCCAAAGTCGCCGCGTCGTATAAATTCCTCAAGTTGCCGCAAGTAAAATCCCAATACGATTAATCGCCCGTCAATCGTCAAAGCTCGTTGTTGGAGAATTGAAATTGCCGTAAGTTGAATTTCTACGAAATGATTTGAAATTTCCGGCGGGACATTTGATTCGCTGACAAAAATTTGACGGTTCGCCCATTCCGGCAAGTCAATCTGCGCGGTTTCAAATTCAATGCGGAGATTAGGATTTAAAACCAATCTTGCGGCAAGCGGACAAGTCAAAGTTAAACTGCGTTCAATCATCGCGCCGAAGCGGTAAAGTTGACGCGGGTAACTCCTGCATACTTGCGAAATATTTTCCTCGCCACGCTCAAGCTGTATCGAACAAAGACCATCAGAATTTAGAAACGGACAAGCTCCACCGTCTTGCTTGATAAAAAATTCTCCGCCGTCTGAAAAGATATTCCGCGTCAATTCGTGTTCTTCACTTTCAAGACGTAAATATTTTTCGTAAGTCTCCTCGTCTATTGAAATTTTCCAATTCCGCCTGCAACAATTCTTCGGACAAATTTTTCCGTCGCATTTAAATTCAGATACATACTTTGGTTGAAGGTAAACGTACTCCATAAATTTCACCTGCGGAATTTTACCACAAAATTTATTTCTTGCAAAATTTTTCACGAAAAAACCAACACGGGATTTTTGCTTAGCATTGACTACGATTTATTTTTTTGATATATTTTTAAAAAATATTTTTGTGGGAGGTAGTCTTATTGAAAGTTGAAATCGTTGCTGAAAATGCTAAACGCGGCGATTATTACGCTATTTTGTTACTTAAACAATTTGCCAGCGAAAATGATAAACACGCTCAAAAAATTTTGGACGAAATTTATTATGACGGAAATAAAAATCACGCTATCGGCATGATTGTTTTACGCGAAGGTATAAAATCTCTGACTTATGAAGAGTTCAAAGATTGTTACAAACTTGAAAAAATCATTTTACCTGACACTTTAACTTTAATCGGTAACCGTTCATTTTCGCGTTGTAAAATCTTAAAAGAAATAATTTTGCCTGTAAATTTGGTTTCAATCGGCGATTTTGCTTTTTATGATTGCGTTAGCCTCGAAAAAGTTATTTTCATTGACAGCTTAACCTCAATCGGTAATGCTTCTTTTTCATATTGTAAAAGCTTGAAAGAAATTATTTTGCCGGATAGTTTGAAAAAAATTGGTAATGGTGCATTTTGGTGTTGTACAAGTTTAGAGAAAATTATTTTGCCTGACAGTTTAATTTCAATCGGCGACAGTGTTTTTGAGAATTGTAAGATTTTAAAGGAAATTATCTTGCCGGAGACTTTGACTTCAATCGGTAAAGGTGCTTTTAATAATTGTAAGCGTTTAAAAGAAATAATTTTGCCTAAAGTTGTAAATACAATAGGTTTTGATGCATTTAATAACTGTACGAGTTTAGAAAAAGTAATTTTCCCTGAAAGTTTAAATTCAATCGCTCCAAATGCTTTTTCTTGTTGCACTAGCTTGAAAGAAATTATTTATCACAGAAAAACCGAAGACCTTTTGAAAGAATGTTTCGGTAAAGAATGGGACAACCTTGAAAAAACTGTAATTTATTAAAAGAATTGGATTAAAAATTATATTCTGATACACTCTTTTGAGGAGTGTAAATTTTTTTTGAGGTGATTTTATGCGTAATTTTAAATTTCTGCCAATTTTTTTCGCTTTAATTCTCATAACATTTACTTCGACGGTTAAAGCCGCGAATCTCGACGAAAACTACAAACTTGAAAAAGTTTTGATTTTAAGTCGACATAACCTTCGCGCTCCACTCGTTACAAAAAATTCTGCGTTAAATGAAATTACGCCGCATAATTGGTTTGATTGGCAAGTTAATGCAGGTGAACTTTCTTTGAATGGCGCATTGCTTGAAACTTCAATCGGACAATATTTTCGGCTTTATTTTGTAAATCAAGGATTTTTTACTGAAAATTATGTTCCAAAGGAAAATGAATTTAGATTTTATGCAAATTCTTTTCAACGCACGATTGCTACTGCAAAATATTTTTCAGCAGGAATGTTACCTGCCGCAAATGTCAACGTTGAATATAAATTTAATGTCAATGAATCTGACCCGATATTTTTAGCGGCAAGCGTAAAAGATTTTAATGAAAATTATTTTAGTCGCTTAAATGATGAAAAAGAAAAGTCCGGCGGAGAAAAATTATTGGCAAAAAAATTAAGTAATTATGCCGTAACAACTGAAAAAATTTTGGACTTCAAAAACTCTAATTACGCTAAACAAAACGGAGTGACAAAATTTTCATCAGAAGATTTTAAAATAGGTGAAAATCCTTACGTTGAAGGAAATTTGCGTTTGGCAATGCACTCAAGCGACGCGATTTTAATGCAGTATTATGAGGATAAAAATTCTGCAGATTCAATTTTTGGCAAAAAAGTATCTGAAACGGATTTAAAAAATATTGCAAACACAAGTTATTTCGGCGTAAATTTAATTTTTGAATGGAATACTTGGGCAACTGCGCATATAAATCCAATGTTGAAATTGATTCGTGATGAACTCAATGAAAATAATCGTAAGTTTACGTTTTTATGCGGTCATGACACAACTATTGCAATGGTTTTGTCGGCACTTGACGTTGAAGATTATACTTTGCCTGAGAGTATTGAAAGCAAAACTCCCATTGGTGCAAAATTGCTCATCGAAAAGCTGATTGGTAATGATGGCAGAGAATATGCGCGAGTAAATCTGGTTTATCAGACTACCAAGCAAATTAAAAATGTTGAAACGCTTGATTTGGATAATCCTCCAATATTTTTCCCGCTTAAATTCAAAAATTTAAAAACAAATGCTGAAGGATTATATTTGTATGACGAATTTGAAGAGCATTTAAATAAAGCTATTTCCGAATACGATTTATTCTTCTGATAAAATTTTTCGCAAAAAAATAAACGTCGTCGTAATGGCGGCGTTTTTAAGTTAATCGCTTAAAATGAATGTTCCTAAAACAATCGCGAAAATTATTACAATCGCTAAAAAATCTTTCTGATGAAATTTTAATTGTCTGAAATGCGTCCGACCTTCACCGCCTCTGTAACAACGCGCCTCCATAGCTGTAGCAAGTTCATCTGCGCGGCGAAAACTTGATAAGAATAGCGGAACCAATACCGGCACAAAATTTTTTAAGCGTTGCATCAAATTTCCTGATTCAAAATCAACGCCGCGAGATTTTTGCGCTTTAATTATTTTGTCAAGTTCTTCAATTAATGTTGGGATAAATCTTAAAGCAATCGTCATCATCATTGCAAATTCGTGAGCCGGCAGACCAATTTTTTTAAACGGCGATAAAATATTTTCGAGTGCGTCAGTTAATTGTATCGGCGAAGTTGTGAAAGTCAGCAGACTTGAAAAAGTTATCAGCAAAATCAATCGCAAACTTATCATCACCGCGAATTTTAATCCTTCGTCTGTGACTTTGAACACAAAAAATTCCGCTAAAATTTCGCCTTCGTGTGTGAAAAGATGAATCAGAAACGTAAATAAAATTATCCAACTGATTGGCTTTAAAGATTTTAAAACTGTCAACGGCGGGACTTTCGATAAAAAACTTGCCGCGCAGGTTACGGCGACTAAAAAAGTATAAGCCGCCGCACCTTCCGCCGCAAAAATTAAAATCATCATCAAAAAAACTGAAAAGATTTTTGTACGAGGATCAAGACGGTGTAAAATCGAATTGCCGGGAAAAAATTGTCCTAAAGTTATATCTTGTAACATTTATTAACCGTCCCTACCAAAAAATTTATCAATCTGAAAAAACAAAAACAGTAGAAAGGGAATCGTTTTGCGTGAGGTTATCAAAGTTTGTAGCAACATTTTCGCCAATCGAATAATTATTTGCAGTGACAGCGTTAAGGTTCATTCCGTCATCAATCAAATTATTTTCCGCGAACCAGTAATCTTCAGCTATGAATGCGGAAGTTGAACTGTTAGAAGTTATCATGTCGTCTTCAAAGCTAAGATTTGAAAGTTTTGCATTCTTAATCGTAATAACATTGGACGTTCCAGAACCGACAGTAACCAAAACATTTGCGCCGCTTTGTACAGATTTACTGATAGTTCCCGACGTAATTTGAATTGAATCATCACATCCGAACCCAACAATAACGTCTTTACCGTCGCCGCTTGCATATTGAATCAAATTACCATTTCCGTTAGTGTAAATGGTATCGTTGCCTACACCGCCAATCAGCGTATTGTCTTTAGAATTCGCGCCTAAACTAATTCTATCGTTACCTGCACCGCCGTCTATATAACAATTATTCGCTATGTTCGTAATTGTATCATTACCGGCTACTGCATAAATCGTAACCTCATCTTCTGCGTTATTATACTTGTCTGCACTTGAAGTCAGAGTTATCGGAACAGGATCAGACTTGAGAGAAATTATTCCGTAATTACCAAATCTAAGGCTCGCGCCGTCTTTTACGGTTATGGAACTCTTACCTACCGCAAACACCAGATTATTTCCGCTCTTAACAGACTTGCTTACACTGCCTGACGTAATTTGAATTGAATCATTGTATCCAAAACCAACAATAGTGTCGTTGCCGTCGCCGGACGCATATTGAATCAGATTGCCGTTGCCGTTGGTGTAAATTGTATCGTTACCTGTTCCGCCGACAATCGTTGCGTTCGCTGAATCACTTGAAAGGCTTATCTTGTCTGCATCAGCACCACCTTCAATATAAGCCTTTTTGCCAGTGCTATAAATTGTGTCTTTACCCGCTCCACCTAAAAGAGTCACTTCATCCGCTGTATTAGTCAGCTTGTCCGCTCCAGCTCCGCCGTCAATGTAAGACTTAGCACCACTGTTCGTGACAGTTTCATTTTTCGACGTGCCGTAAATTGTCGCCTCTGCTTCCGTGTTGACATATTTGTTTGGAAAGCAAGGCGGGATAGGAGGAATAACATAAGACGTGATTACATTGTCAGAAATTTGCAGGTTCATATTCGCACCGTCTTTAATGGTAATTACATTGGAAGTACCAGAACCAACGGTGAAAATCATATTCGCGCCGCTCTTTACCGATTTACTAATAGTTCCGGAAGTAATCTGAATTGAATCGTCGTCACCGAATCCAATAATTGTGTCTTTACCATATCCGCTTGCATACTGAATAAGGTTGCCGTTGCCGTTGGTGTAAATCGTATCGTTGCCAGTTCCGCCAACTATTGTGTTATTGCCGGATTCTGCATTCAAGCTAATCTTATCATTACCCGCACCGACGTCAATATAACAATTATTTGCCGTATTCGTTATCGTATCGTTTCCTGCCAATCCAGAAACAGACACATCATTTGATTCAATAACATACTTGTCTGCGTTTTTCGTCAAGTCTATAACGGGATTTATGCAGGGAGGAGTGAAAGGAATAATACCAATAATACCGTCTTCGACTTGGAATTTTTCGTCACCGAGACCTTTAAACTTAATCGTTCCGGAACCAACGGTAACTACAAAATCATTGCCGCTCTTTGCTGACGCTTTGACGCTACCCGACGTAAGTTGCAACGAATCCTTTTCGCCGAATCCTACGATTACGTCTTTGCCGTCGCCGGAAGCATACTGAATCAAATTGGAATTACCATTGCTGTAAATTGTATCGTTACCCGTGCCGCCATAAATTGTATTATTAGCAGAATCGCCACCTATGCTAACCTTGTCGTCGCCTGCGCCGCCGTAAATGATTACTTGATTACCGGTGTTTGTTATGGTGTCTGCGCCGCCGCGAGTAAAAATAATCATGTCGTCATTCGTATTGGTGATTTTTTCGGCTTTATCAGTACAAACAGGACACGGAGGAACAAAATTCGTTCCCATAATAAACGTGTTGTCTTTGATATAGAAATCTTCGCCATGAATGTTCTTAAGGATAATTTTGTTACTTCCAACTGTCAAGATAACATTTGAACCGCTAACTGCTGTATTAGATGTAGAACCCGCAGTAATTTGAATTGAATCTCCTTTGCTAAGACCCTGAATAATGTCGTTGCCGTCACCAACAGCATACTGAATAAGTTGGGCGTTATCGTTGAGGTAAATGGTGTCGTTGCCCGTACCGCCGATAATCATGGTTTTTTCAGCGTCTGCACCAAGACTGATTCTATCGTCATCTGCGCCGCCGTCAATCAAGATATTGTTGCCTTTTGCAGTTATAGTATCTTTTCCGGCGTCTCCTCTGATTGTAGTTTTATTTCCGCTGTCAACAATTTTATCATTGCCGGTACCGCCGGAAATTGAAACGCTGTTGCCTGAATTGTTAATGGTATCTGCGCCGCCGCGAGATTCAATAACTACGTCATCATTCGTATTGGTTATCTTGTCGGCTTTATCCATACAAACAGGAATAGTAGGATAATAATACGGTTCTATAATGAAGGTGTTGTCTTTAATGTAGAAAGATTCGCCCTTAATGCCTTTAAGCGTAATCTTGTTACTTCCGACTGTCAAGATAACATTAGAGCCGCTGACTGCCGTTGCATTAATATCCCCTGACGTAACTTGGATAGAGTCTCCTGTGATGAGTCCCTGAATAACGTCGTTACCGTCACCTGTAGCATATTGAATAAGATGGGCGTTATCATTGAGGTAAATGGTATCATTGCCTTTGCCGCCGACTATCGTAGTTTTTTGAGCGTCTGCACCGAGACTAATTTTGTCAGCATCAGCACCGCTATCAATATAGCCATTCTTACCGGTGCTATAAATTGTGTCTTTACCTGCACCGCCTATTATCGTTACTTCGTCCGCCGTGTTAATAAGCTTGTCAGCACCTGCGTCGCCGTCTATGTAAGACTTAGCACCGCTGTTTGTTATGCTGTCATTTCCGCTAATCGCGTAAATTGTTGCATATGTATCAGTGTTTGTATATTTATCTGCGCCGGAAGTCAAAGTCTGTGGAACAGTAGGTCCTTCTCCTATAACAGCGAGGATACCATCATGATAAGCAAATTTTTTGTCTGCTCCGTCTTTTACAGTTATGGAACTTGAACCTACGGCAAATATCATATTTGCTCCGCTCTTCACTGACTTGCTAATCGTCCCTGAAGTAATTTGAATCGAATCATAGCCGCCAAATCCAATAACAGTGTCTTTACCGTCGCCCGACGCGTATTGAATTAAATTGCCATTACCGTTTGTCCAAATGGTATCGTTGCCAGTGCCGCCGATAATCGTTGCGTCTTCTGCATCGCTTGAAAGGCTAATCTTATCATTACCTGCTCCGCCGTCAATCATAACGTAATGGGCAGAATTTGTTATTGTGTCATTTCCGCCAAGTGCGTAAATTGTCGCTTCTGCATAAGTGTTGTTAAGTTTATCGGCATATCTCGTACCAACGGGGAAAGGAGGAAGAGTAGGAATCGGATTAATCGAAGAAATCACATTATTATCAATTTGCAGGTTCATATTCGCGCCGTCCTTGACTGTTATTGAACTTGAACCAACTGCAAACACCATATTGGCTCCGCTCTTCAATGACTTGCTGATTTTGCCCGACGTGATTTGGATAGAATCATCTCCGCTAAAGCCTACGATTGAGTCTCTACCGTCACCTTCAGCGTATTGAATCAAGTTACCATTGCCGTTAGTGTAAATGGTATCGTTGCCTTTACCGCCTTTAATGGTGTTATTCTGCGCGGAAGAGTTAAGAGAAATTTTATCGTTACCTGAGCCGCTATCAATGTAACCGTCCTTGCCGCTGGAAATAATGGTATCATTTCCACCAATAGCATAAATTGTCGCATTATCAACGGTGTTATTATATTTGTCCGCGCCTGAAGTTAAAGTTTTGTGGAGAGAATCAGCAACTGTAATAATGTTATCGATCAGTGAAATATCTTTTAAATTAACGTCTTTAAGAGTAATAACGTTGGAAGTACCCGACCCGACTGTAATCAAAACATTGTCGCCGCTTTGTACAGAATTACTTACACTGCCAGAAGTAATCTGAATTGAATCTGTTTCACCGAAACCAAAAATCGTATCTTTTCCGTCACCAGACGCATATTGAATCAAGTTTGCTTTTCCATTAGTATAAAGGGTATCGTTACCGATGCCGCCAACTAAAGTATTATTCTGCGCGGAAGAGCTAAGCGAAAACATATCATCATCAGCACCGGCATAAATTTCTACACTACTTCCGCTATTGCTAATAGAATCAGCGTATTCAGTTCCTGTCAAAACAGTGTTTCCAACAGTATTGTTTATCATAAGACCCACAGCACTGCTTTCAATAGTTTGAATATGGAGGTATTTGCCAGACGCGCCGTTCAACGTTATTTTTCCATTGCCTACACTTATGATGATATCCAAGAAATTTGTAGTTGTTGAATAACTTCCGGCGATTTGAAGCGTGTCCCTAGAATTGTAATTGTAAATTATGTCGTTGCCATCACCGTAATTATACTGATAAATTACACCATAGCCGTTATTGGTAATGCCGTAAATGGTATCGTTGCCCTTGCCGCCGCTAATTGTCGATTCATTATAATCATTGCCATATTTGCTATAGCGTCCGAGCTGAATATAATCGTCGCCTTCACCGCCATCCACCAAAGCCTCGTGCAGATTTAAAATAGTGTCATTTCCATTTCCGCCATTTATAGTATTTTTAGTATAATAACTGTAGGGAGTTATTATGTAATCGTCACCATTACCACCATTAATATAAGAGTAATCATAATCACCGTCGATAGTGTCATTGCCCGCGCCGCCGTCAACAGTTACACAATTGCTTCCGTAATCGTCTTCGCTATGAATAGAGTCATTGCCGCTTCCGCCTTCAATGTATACGTCTTGTCCAATATTGTAAACTGTATCATCGCCATCGAGTCCCTTAACAGTGACACAATCAGAAATATTTTTCAGCGAATCGTTGCCGGAAGTCCCGCTCATTATGCTCCAATCATTATAAATCGCAACGTTACCTGACGAATCTATAATTCGCACTTTATGATACTTGTCAGGAACAGCGTCTTTCAGACAAATAGAACCGTTGCCGACATTTATAATAAAATCAGAGCCGTTCTTGGTTGTTGTGAATTTGCCATTAGCGATTTTAATTGTGTCGTTAGAATTAAATCCGACTATTGTATCTGAGCCGTCCCCGTTGGCGTATTGAAAGAAGTTTCCAACCAATTTATAGTAAAGAATTTCTTCTTCATCATTTTCAAATTCGCTACGATACATCTCGGATTCTCCGTTTATATCAAAATAAATATAGTCATCGCCAGTATCACCGCGAACTGTATTTGCAGCCCCATTAATTTCTATTGTATCGTTACCAGCTCCGCCGGTTATCGTATTACCATAACTATATTCATCAGCAAAAATATAATCGTTGCCAGTGCCGCCTTCAATGGTAGATATGTCGGCATTGTCTTGGTAAATTGTATCCTTACCGGCACCACCATTAATATAAACCTCATCGCCACCATAATTATGAATGGAGTCATTATCAGTGCCGCCGTCCAGCGTGACATTGTCATTAAGATAATTATAAATAGTGTCGCTATCTTCACCGCCGTAAATTTTGGCTTGTTCGCCGTGATGGTTATAAATACTGTCATTGCCATAGCTACCCAAAATTGTTGCGTTGTAACCTGAATTTGAAATGGAATCGTTGCCAGCCAAAGCATTAACGAACGCGCCCATAACGGTGTTATCAATAGTATCATCGCCGGAAGTGCCGACGACATCATTTCCGCTTGCAATTCCCGAAATTTTAAAATCTATGCTTTTTCCGTCTTTAACCGTTATCGAACCGTTCCCTACATTGATAATTATATCTTCGCCGCTCGCAACCGTAGAGTAATGTCCGCCGCTTATTTGAATTGTATCGTATCTACTTATGTTGAGGATTACATCATCGCCATCGCCCATTTCATATTGATATAAATGATCCCCGCTATTTTTCCCAACGATAGTATCATCGCCTGCGCCGCCATTTATCAACATATCATGGCTAGACAAACTTATAAAATCGTTACCTGCTCCGCCGTAAACTGAATTATCGTAAGAAATAAAAATCGTATCGTCGCCGTCGCCACCATAGACTTTATTATCAAATCCCGCAACGCTGATAACATCTGAGCCAATGCCGCCGTCGATAAACGAATAGTCGAAAAAGCCTTTGATTGTATCATTCCCCGAACCGCCGAGAACCGTTGCATAATCGACGCCGCCATAACTATCAGTGTAAAATAAATCGTCGCCGTCTTCGCCTTCCATGTAGGAATGATCATTTTTATGATAATGGACAGCGTCATTGCCTTTGCCGCACAGAATAGTATTATATTTTCCGGAACTGTAAATTGAATCGTTACCTGCTCCGCCATTCACCGAAACACTGTCAGTAATATTTTCGAGATTGTCATCGCCTGAAGTTCCTTCTATGTATTTCCAGTCGTTATAGGTTACAATCTGACCTTCGGAATTTTCAATGACTACTTTGGAGTAATCATCAGAGACAGCATTTTTCAGACGAATAGAACCGTTGCCGACATTTATAATAAAATCGGAACCGCTTTTGGTTGTTGTGAATTTGCCGGAAGTTATATGAACTGTATCATTGGGTTGAAAACCTAAAATCGTGTCATTGCCGTCACCTTCGGCATAAATATAAGTATTATACTGATGCTCGCCTTCGATGCTGATTATGTCGTTACCGACTCCACCGATTATCGTTGATTCATAATAATCTCCGATAATTACGTCATTACCCTCGCCGCCGTCCAATGTAGCATTCCACGCATAAGATGCATTGATATAGTCACTGCCTTTGCCTCCACAAATGGAAGATACAGAACCATTCAAAGCGATCATTGTATCGTTACCTTCACCCGCGTCAATTGTAACATCGGGATCAGAATTGTAAATGCTGTCATTACCCGCATAAGCATAAATTACCGCGTAGCCGTCGGTATCTTTTAGCGTATCGTCATACACTGTTCCTTTTATTGTCTTTACGAACCGCTGAATATCGAAAACAAGTTTTTCCATAGATTTTTCTCCTCCTTGAAAAATAAAAATACGACAAAACTTTATTAAAAGTATAATCGAAAATTCTTTCTTTTACAATCAGCAGATGAAAAAATTTTTTGAAAATAAGACAAAAAAATTGCCGCGCAGGTTACGACACAACGCCGCAACTTTCGCCGCAAAATTTAAGTGTGGTAAAAATTTTTAAGTGTAATGAAAGGTTTTTAAGAAAGGGATTTTTAGGTTAAAAAATTTTTTCAGTTTGAAGAAACAAAAACAGTCGAAAGCGAATCGTTTTGATTGAGGTTATCAAAGTTTGTAGCAATCACATTATCGCCAATGGAATAATTATTTGAAGTGACAGCGTTAAGGTTCATTCCGTCATCAACCAAATTATTTTCCGCGAACCAGTAATCTTCAGCTATGAGTTCAGAGGTTGAGCTGTTAGAAGTTATCACGCCGTCTTCAAAGCTAAGGTTATCAAGTTTTGTATCTTTGATAGTAATAACGTTGGAAGTTCCCGACCCAATAGTTACAGAAACATCTGCGCCGCTCTGTTTATACTTGCCGATTGTTCCGGTAATTTGAATCGAGTCATCGCCGCCGAAACCAAAGATTGTGTCTTTACCGTCGCCGCTTGCATATTGAATCAAATTACCGTTGCCGTTAGTGTAAATCTTATCGTCACCAACTCCGCCGTTAATTGTAACTTCAACTGCACTGCTACCAAGCGAAACTGTATCTTTACCTGCGCCGCCGCTGATTAAAACTTCATCGCCGGTATTTGTAATTTTATCGCTACCTTCGCCGCCAATAATAGTCGTGCTGTTTCCTGAATTTGTAATCTTATCGCTTCCGCCATACGCATAAATTATCGCGCCCGTATTTTCATTTTCAAGCGTATCTGCGTATTCCGAGCCGTCAATTCGTTTCGAGCCGTCCTTAATCGTAATGACATTATCTTCAATCTTAAATTTCTCGTCGCCGACATCACGCAAGAAGATATGACCTGAACCAACTTTGAAAGTTACATTTGTGCCGCTCTTTACCGAAGAGATACTACCTGACAAAACTTGAATTGAATCGCCTTTGCTGAATCCTAAAATGGTATCTTTACCGTCGCCATTTGAATATTGATAAAAAACGGGATTGTCATTTCCATAAATCGTATCATTATCTTTGCCGCCAATTACCGTGACTTGTTCGGCATCAGCTCCAAGAGAAATTTTATCAGTTCCTGCGCCGCCGTTCAACAATGCCGTATTTCCATTTGAAATCAACGTGTCATTTCCTGCGTCGCCTAAAAGCGTAACTTCATTGCCGGTATTAGTCAGCTTGTCATTATCTGTGCCGCCATTTACGTAAACGCTGTTGCCGGAATTTGTAACGGTATCGTTGCCGCCCATCGCAAAAATTACCGCGCCGTCGTTTTGATTGTCAAAGGTATCTGCTTTTTCTGTGCCGTCAATGCGCGAAGAATCTTCCTTAATCGTAATGACTTTATTTTCAATCTGGAATTTTTCGTCGCCGACATTTCTCAAAACGATTTTTCCCGAACCAACTTTGAAAGTTACAGTCGTGCCGCTCTTTACCGAAGAGATACTTCCCGACAAAACTTGAATCGAATCGCCTTTACTGAATCCTGAAATGGTATCGTTACCGTCGCCATTGGTATATTGATACAAAACGGGATTGTCATTGCCAAGAATTGAGTCATTACCTTTGCCGCCAACTATCGTAACGTGATCTGCATTAGTTCCAAGCGAAATTCTATCATCGCCTGTTCCGCCGTTCAGCAATGCACCGTCTCCGTTGGAAATGATTGTATCGTTATCCGCACCGCCAAAAATCGTAACTTCATCGCCGGTGTTGGTAATCTTATCGTTTCCGGCAAGTGCGTAAATTGTCGCATTATCAAGGGCATTTGTATGTTTATCTGCGCTGGGAGACAAACTTGTAGGCATCAATGACGAAATTGTAATAACTTTGTCGTCAATAGAGAGATCGCCTATTTTAACGTCTTTAATGGTGATAACGTTGGAAGTTCCCGAGCCGACCGTAACCAAAACATTTGAGCCGCTCTGGAACCATTTGCTGATTGTTCCCGACGTAATTTGAATTGAGTCATCGCCTTTGAATCCAACGATAACGTCTTTACCGTCTTTGCTACCGTATTGAATGAGGTTACCCTCGCCATTAGTCCAAATGGTATCGTTACCTTCGCCGCCGGTGATTGTCACACTACCGGCTTCACTTCCAAGTGAAATTTTATCCGTTCCTTCGCCGCCGTCAATAGAAACTACGTTGCCGGTGTTGACAATGCTGTCGTTGCCCTTGCCGCCGTCAATATAAACGTAATGGGCAGAATTTGTAATCGTATCTTTACCCGCCGATGCGTAAATCATAGCACTCTCAAGAGTGTTGCTGTAAGTGTCATTGCCAGCAGATAAAGTTTTGGCAAGTGAATCAGCGACCGTAATAATTTTATCGTCAAGCGAGAGGTCTTTTAATTTAACGTCTTTAATTGTTATGACGTTGGAAGTTCCAGAACCAATAGTTATCAAAACATTGTCGCCGCTCTGTACAGATTTACTTACACTGCCCGACGTAAGCTGAATTGAATCACTTTCGCCAAATCCAACAATAACGTCTTTACCGTCTTTGCTAGCGTACTGAATAAGGTTGCCCGTGCCGTTCGTGTAAATGGTATCGTTACCTGTTCCGCCTTTGATAGTGAAATTCTGCGCGGACGAATCAAGCGAAATTTTATCAGTACCAGTGCCGCCGTCAATCAGCCCGTCATTACCGCTTGCAAAAATGGTATCGTTGCCGGCGTCGCCCATAACGGTATTTTCATTTCCGCTACTAATTAACCTGTCAGCATCAGCACCGCCTGAAAGATATGAAGTACTTCCGGAAATTGTAATGGTATCTTTGCCGCCAACCGCATAAACCGTCGCGTTATCGTCCGTGAAGGCTTGCTTGTCTGCGCCTGAAGTCAATGACATAGGATAGCCGCCATCGGGTTCATCGGTATAGGTAATAACTTTATCTTCAAGGCTAAGATTGTTAATCGAAACATTTTTGATAGTAATAACGTTGGAAGTTCCCGAGCCGACCGTTACCAAAACATTTGAGCCGCTTTGTACAGATTTACTTATACTGCCCGACGTAAGCTGGATTGAATCACTTTCGCCAAATCCAACAATAACGTCTTTGCCGTCGCCCGTTTTGTACTGAATTAAATTGCCCGTGCCATTAGTCCAAATGGTATCAGCACCTGCTCCGCCGTTGATTGTCACATTCTGCGCGGACGAACTCAACGAAATTTTATCATTACCGGCACCGCCTGAAATTGAAACGTCATCGCCTGAATTTTTAATGGTATCATTACCTGCAAGCGCGGATATTGTTACATTGGACTTGGAATTAGATATATTATCTGTCTTCGCTGTGCCGTTAATTAAATCAGCAGGTATGGTATCTTCTTCTTCAATCTCATCTGTAAAGGTAAGTGCGCCGCCCCCTGTATTGATATTTTTAGCCGATACATTTTGGAGCGTAACTTTGCTACTGCCGACAGTCAAGATAAGATTGGAGCCGCTAACTGCCGTGCTGGTTAAATTACCTGACGTAAGTACAAGTGAATCATCGCCGCCAAATCCAACAATAACGTCATTGCCATCGCCGCTACCATATTGAATCAAGTTGCCTTTGCCATTAGTGTAAATGGTATCAACACCTGCGCCGCCGTTGATTGTGACATTCTGCGCGGAAGAACTAAGAGAAATTTTATCAGCACCTGCGCCGCCGCTGATTGAAACATTATCGCCGGAATTTTTAATGGTGTCATTACCCGCGCCCGCGTCTATCGTAACGCCGCTTAATGTGTTGGTGATATTATCAGCGTTTTTCGTGCCGTTGATTAAATTGGAAGGCGTTGTATCAGCTGGTGTCGTGTCAGCGGGCGTTGTGTCAGCAGGCGTGGTATCAGCAGGTGTTGTATCTTCACCGCCGCTAACACTCGTTCCATTAAGCTTAAACGATTTACCTTGAATATTTTTAAGACGAACAGAACCGCTCTCCAAGCTTACAATTATGTCACTGCCATTAGCAATAGTTACATAATCACTTCCGCTGATTTGCAAGCTGTTGCCGTTCATGCCGTAAATTGTGTCGTCGCCTTCGCCCGCCGTGTGTTTAACCAAGTTGCCGCTACCCGAAAGCGAAATAAGATCGTCATCAGCATTACCGTCTATCGTGACATTAGACCCGGCATTGTAAACCGTATCTTTACCTGCGCCGCCGTACATTGTCACAGACGAACCTAAGCTTGAGTTCCAGAGATAATCATTGCCACTGCCGCCGGAAATGTAAACGCTGTTTGCAACATTGGAAACGCTGTCCGCACCGTCGCCGCCAAGTATCGTACTTTGACCGCCGCCACTCATGATAGTATCGTTGCCGTCGCCGCCTTCAATCGTGGATTTAGTTCCGTAGTTATTAAGGCTGTCATTGTCAGCACCGCCAAATACTGAAACATTACTGCCGCGATTCGTAACCGTATCATTACCTGCGCCCGCGTCAATCGTCACGCCGCTCAATGTGTTGGTGATGTTATCAGCATTTCTCGTACCTTTAATCAGACCTGAAGGCGTCGTATCAGAAGGAACACTTGAACTTGTACCAGTCAGCACGGTTGCCTTGTCGAGGGTTGTCGTACTCAATTCGCCGCCGTTGCTGTAATTTAAGACAGTGCGCTTGACGGAGTTCCAATTTGTCACGCCTGAAAGGAAAATATTAACCTGTCCCGTATTGTCGTAAAGGTAAGTGCCATTGGAGTTGACGCTGTGATTGAGTGCAGTCATTCCACTGTTGACAACTGTCAGGGCGTCGAGTGAATCAAAGCCTGTAATGGTAGTGTTGATTGTTTCTTTCGTCGAACCGTTATATTCAGCGTCGAGAAAGTCTGTACCTTCTACACCGACATAGCCCGTTGAAATTGTAAAGTTATCTTCGGTATTCTCACTGCTGATAATCTTAACGTTGGCTGTGTCACCGTAAGAATAGATGAAGAAATCGTCAACGCCGTTAGCATTACCTTGTATCGTGTTGTTAGTGCCACCGCTGACAAAGTAATTACTACCGACACTGTCAACTAAATTACTGTTATTTCCTGCGTTGATGATTGTATCGTTGCCATCTAAACCGTAGTGCCGCCTGCTGTCAGTATTACTCCAGTAATCCGAGTTATCCAATTTATTATTTTCTGCCCAACTCTGCATTACTATAAAATCATTGCCTGCTCCGCCTGCAATCTTATTGTTACTCGAATATACCGCAATAGTGTCATTTCCATTGTAAGCGTAAACACTATTGTTGTGATGTTTTGTAACAATATATTCTGCGTTGTCTGTACCTTCTACCTTGCCGTTTTTTATCGTTGAAGTAACTACGCTGTTAATGCCCGACGGAATTTTTATTGCAGTATTGGAATCAGCATTCGATAACAAAGTAGCTTTATCAAGCGTGGTTGTACTTAATGAGCCGTTGCCTGTTCCATATTTTAAAGTGGTGCGCTTGACGGAGTCCCAATTCGTTATGCCTGAAAGGAAAATATTAACTTGTCCCGTGTTATCGTAAAGGTAAGTGCCATTGGAGTTAATGCTGTGATTGAGGGCAGTCATTCCGCTGTTTATAACTGTTAAGGCATCTATCGAATCAAAATCTGTAATTGTTACATTGATTGTTTCATTAGTTGAGCCGTTATATTCAGCGTCGAGGAAATCCGTACCTTCAACTCCGACATAGCCCGTTGAGATTGTAAAGTTATCTTCGGTGTTCTCACTGCTGATAATATTAACGTTGGCAGTGTCGCCGTAAGAATAGATGAAGAAATCGTCAACGCCGTTAGCATTACCTTGTATCGTGTTGCCTGTTCCGCCGCTAACGAAGTAATTACTACCAACACTATCAACTAAATAGCTTTTGTTACCGGCGTTGATGATTGTATCGTTGCCGTCTAAACCGTAGTGCCGCCTGCTGTCAGTATTACTCCAGTAATCCGAGTTATCCAATTTATTATTTTCTGCCCAACTCTGCATAACAATAAAATCATTGCCTGCTCCGCCTGCAATTTTATTGTTGTTTGAATATACCGCAATAGTGTCATTTCCGTTATAAGCGTAAACACTATTGTTGTGATGTTTTATAACAATATATTCTGCGTTGTCTGTACCTTCTACCTTGCCGTTTTTTATCGTTGAAGTAACTACGCTGTTAATGCCCGACGGAATTTTTATTGCAGTATTGGAATCAGCATTCGATAACAAAG
>JAFZIV010000043.1 GCA_017554235.1 Selenomonadaceae bacterium | reverse complement strand
TCCTGCACAGGTCGATGCCCCAACCTGATGAAATATAAATCTGAAGTATTCTACAACATAAATGTAGATTGGGCAAGAAATATTTTGCGGCTTTCATCCACATAGCTAAAGCAAGGGGCTTTCCGCCGCTTTTCGGTAAAAAAATTTATAAAAAATATCTCATACTCATGGAGAGAAAAAATATGAGAAATTAAACGAAATAAATTATATATATATATATATCTTGTCAATAAAAAAAATCTCCGACGAATCGGAGAAAAAAAAATTTTTTTAATCTTCTTCGACAATTTCAACTGTAGTTTTTTTGATAGAAAGTTCATCAAAATTATCTTCATCAGAGCCTGTGAAAAGCCACATTAAACCAGCAACGCCGTTATGAAGAGCTTCGCTATTTTCAGTGTTAATCGCTTCGTCGATAGAAACATCGCTTTTAATGCCGGAACAAGTTACAGATTTTGTAGCAACGACAGTATCGCCGGACTGAACGATATTTCCTTGAGAATTAAGATAGACATCAAATTTCAAACTGCAAGTAGGATTTAAAGTAAAATCAGCCATAATAAAACCTCCAAAATTTTTTTTTAATAATTCGACGCGAAAAAAATTTTTTCCTGCAAGAAAAAAAAATCTCGACGATTGCCGAGAAAAAAATTTTTTAAATAATTTTATCCAAATCGCTGGTATCGACGCCGCGTTCTTTTAAAATTTCTTTAACACTACGACTTGAAATTTTTTTAGGTTTATGATGAATAAGCAAATCGATGCCTTGTAAAATAGCGGCAGTTTTAGTTAAATTTTTTTGTTTAGCGACGCGAGAAATTTTATCAGCTTCATTTTTAGTGACCCTGATATTAATGATAACATCTCTTGGAATTTTTAACTTAGGACGCCCGACACCCATATATAACGCCAACTTTCTGCTCATTTTATGAATTTTTTTTATTATAATTATTGTAAAGAAAAAATTCAAGTAGAATAATTTCTGTAAAGAAAAAATTCAAATTTGCAAAAAAAAAATTGCGCCGATTAAGCGCGAGGAAATATTTATGATGAATCAAAAATTTTTAAATCAAGTAAATAATTTTTTCCATGTGCATACCGTGCGACGCTTTAAACAAAATTACATCGTCGTGTTGAAGTAATCCGCGAAGAGTTTTAGCGGCGTCTTCGTGCGAATCAGTGACAAAAATATTTTTCATACCTGAAGACTTAGCACCTTCCGCAATAAATTTTCCAAGTTTGCCGACGGTAATTAAAATGTCAAAATTATTTTCGGCGAGATATTCGCCCACTTCACGATGAACTTTTTCGGAAATATCGCCGAGTTCAAACATATCACCGAGCACGGCAATTTTTCTTGTATCATAAACGTCAGCAACGGTTTTAATTGCGGCACGCATTGACGCGGGACTTGCGTTATAAGCGTCATTAACAATAATAATTCTGTCGCGGTGTATGACTTCAAAACGCATTTTCGTCGTAACCAAAGTTGCAAGCCCTTGACGAGCCTGTTGTATTGAAACACCTGCGGAAATTCCTGCGGCAATCGCAGCCATTGCATTAGAAACATTATGACGCCCAATTATCGGCATATGAAGATGATATTTTTCACCGTTACAAGTCATATCAAATTCCGTCGACGAATTAGTTATTACAACATTATCAGCTTTTAAATCTGCGTCGTATTCAATGCCGTGCGTCCAAATTTTTACGCCGGGCTTAGCAAGTTTTATTAAATCTTTAGTGTAGGGATTATCAACATTTAAAATTACCGTGCCGCCGCTTTGAATTGCCTCAACCAATTCACCTTTCGCCCGAGTAATATTTTCCATTGAGCCTAAAAGTTCAATGTGAGTTTCATTAATGTTGGTAACAATCGCAATAGTCGGCTTAACAATTTTTGCAAGCGATTCAATTTGTCCCAAGCCGCGCATACCAATTTCAATAACGGCGGCTTTATGATTTTCGTTGAGTTCAAGCAAAGTCATAGGGACGCCAATTTCGTTATTAAAATTTGCGGAAGTCTTTAAAACTTTTCCGAGTGCGCCCAATACGGCGGCAGTTAAATCTTTCGTAGTAGTTTTGCCCGTCGAACCGGTAATTGCAATAATCGGTATATTAAATCGGTCGCGCCATGCAGACGCAATTTGTTGATAAGCAATTAGAGTGTCTTCAACTTTTATAATCACGCCGTCAACTTCGCGGTTAAAATTTTTGCTGACAATCGCGGCAGTCGCACCTTTTTTAAATGCGTCTTCAACAAAATCTTCACCGTTAAATTTTTCGCCTTTAAGCGCGATAAACAAAACTCCATTAGAAATTTTGCGGCTGTCTGTAGTCACACTTTCAAAAATTAAATTTTCACTTTTCACTGACCACTGACCACTGACCACTTCTATAACTTCATTTAAACTTAATTTTTCCATTTAAATTTATCCTCCCATAATTTCCGCAATAGCCGCTTGAGCAACTTCGCGGTCGTCAAAATGGATTGTTTTATCTTTAAGAATTTGATAATTTTCATGACCTTTGCCAAGAATCAAAATTATATCACCTGCGCGGGCAATTTCAACTGCGCGGAAAATCGCCGTGCGTCTGTCGACAATCGCTTCAAAAGTTTTGTTGCCGATTTTTTCTTCAACGCCGGCAACTACTTCCCTCAAAATTTTTTCAGGGTCTTCAGTTCGCGGATTATCAGAAGTCGCAATTACAATATCTGACAGTTCAGCGGCAAGCCTGCCCATAATAGGACGTTTTGTATTATCTCTGTCGCCGCCGCAACCAAATACCGTGATGATTCGATTCTTTACAATTTGCCGCGCAGTTTCTAAAACATTTTTAACGCCGTCGGGAGTGTGTGCATAGTCAACAATTATCGTGAAAGGTATGTTCGCAAAAATTTTTTCAAAACGTCCTGCAACACTTTTAAAATTTTCCAGCGCAGATTTTATCACGTCGAGAGAAATTTTTTCTGCAAGCGTCGCACCAATCGCCGCCAAAACATTGTAAACGTTAAAAATTCCTGTAACGTGAAGATTTAAATTCATATCTCCAACGTTAAAGTTTGTGCCGTCAGCCGTTACATTTACATTGACTGCGCGAAGGTCTGAATTTTTTTCAATGCCATAAGTAATTTTGTTGCAAGTCGTATGCTCCAACATTATTTCGCCCGCCGCGTCATCAATATTTATTACGGCAGTTTTATTCAACTTCGTACCTGCGCGGGAAACAATCTCAAAAAGTTTCGCCTTAGCGTCGCGATAATTTTCCATAGTTTTATGGTAGTCAAGATGATCTTGCGTCAAGTTTGTAAAAATCGCCGTGTCAAATTCAATCCCGGCAATTCTATTTTCGCTAAGTGCATGGCTCGACACTTCCATAACAACGTAGTCAACATTTTTTTCGCGCATTTCGTTCAGCGTGTGTTGCAAATCGATAACGTTGGGCGTTGTATTTTTTATTGGGAAAATTTCATCGCCAATCATAATTTGAATTGTACCGATTATGCCGACTTTGTAACCCGCCTCCATTAAAATTGAGCGAATCATATAAGTTGTAGTAGTTTTGCCGTTTGTACCCGTCACGCCGATAACGCGAAAATTTTTTGAGGGATAATCGTAAAAATAGGGAACAATCACAGCCAAAAATTTCATGTCAGGAATAATTAAAGCGGATATCTCGTCAGAATAAAAATCTTGCCGCGCAGTTATTACGGCAACCGCTCCGTTAGCAATCGCTTGATTTATAAATTTATGTCCGTCGACGTGAACGCCTTCAAAGCAGACGAAAATATTTCCCGATTTAATTTTTCTTGAATCGTGTTCAATGCCGGTGACAGAAATATTTTTATTACCAATAATTTTTGCGCCTTGTATCAGTAACGCAAGTTCCTCAAGTGTCTTAGTCAAAAAAATTCCTCCAAAAATTTTTTAACATTATAGCATAAAAAAAATCTTCGACAAAATTTTTCATCGAAGTTTGATAAATTTTCCGCGTTGCTGTAAAATATCCGCGTTACCGCAACCACTCTGGTAACAGAGGGGAGGTGGTATGTTTGGATTTGCTGATAGATATGCTTAAAAGTGTCGGAGCGGGCGTGTTGGCAAATTTCATTACGCCTTACGTTCGCAAGTGGCTCGACAAAATCCGTAAAAAATTGCGGTAATGAGCACAAACCGCGTTGAATAGACGCAACCCCCAAGAATCTGTCCTAAAGATTTCTCGGGGGTTTTTGTTTGCGTCAGTGATATGAATGGATTTGCTGATTTTATTTATTTATCTATAATCACGTAAAAATTTTATCACATAAAAAAATTTTTTTCAAGTAAAAAAACTCCGACAAAATTTTTCATCGAAGAAAGTGGTTAGTGGTCAGTAGTCAGTGATCAGTGGTCAGAAATTTTTCACTGATCACTGATCACTTTTCACTGATTACTTAGTTATTCCATCGCGCGGACGTTATCTTCAATAAATTTTATTTCTTCGTCCGTAAATTTACTTTGTGTAATCACTAAAACTATTTGCTGAAGGTTAAGTTTTAAAATTACCAATTATATTCAAAAAAATCGTCGCGCTCCAAAGCCGTAATAAAAATCGTAATAATGATTATGCTTAAATTTTTATTGCTGTATTCGATGAAATAACCGTTTGGCGAAATATAAACTTCGTCCCAATCTTCATCTTGCTGAAGTTTTTTATCAATTTTCCACGCCTCTTTAATGGACATACCTGTATGGATTCCATTCGGCAGAGTTCCTTCAAAATCTTCGCACAAACAAATTTTGAAAAGTCTTTTTTGGGCAAAAAAAAGTTCAATAGCTGAATATTGCTCGGGACTACCTTCTTTTGTAATCACAATCACATTCCAGAGGTGATCGGGATCAGTTTTATTCCAAATTTCCTCTTTATAAGAAATGCTATTTACTTTCAGAAGATTTTTCACTTCATCATAATTAGCGTTAAGTTGAAAAATACCTGTACCTTTATAAGGTATAATTGGTGTTGTTAAATCAATCATTTAATCTCTCCTAAAAATTAAACGTGCACGTTCATTTCCAGCTGTTTGATAAGTTTCTGGCGTTCCGTCTAAGATTTTTATTTTACCTTCATTTGAAGTGCTTATTTTTACATAAGGAATACTTCCATGTCGACTACTACCATCCGGCGAAACTTGCACTTGCTTTATATTGCGTTCCCTTGTTGGATTAGTTATCTCTAATACCTGAGCTGTAGATCCCGCGTGTATTGAACCACGAAGATTTAGTTCGTAACCGTTCTGTCGCAACATGTCAGCAATTTGTTCAACTGATTTATTTATAAATTCTTCACGATGCGCTGCAATTCCTTCATAAGTTACATGTCCGTTTACGAAAAGTGGAGGAATTGCTTCAGCTCCTGAATTTCCATTTGCTCCTCGAAAATGCCCACTATTTCCTTTACTCATGAGTTTTTCTCCTTAAATGCTATAGAACGTTCGCTAGAGCGTGTTGAATAACTAAAGCCACAAAAAAAATCGAAGCCAAATAAACAAAAGATAAAAATCGAGTGGCAAGTTTATCAAAGCGTGTAGCGATATGGCGGTTATCTTTCAAGTGTCCAATGCGTGATTTATATTTTTCTCTGTCGTAATCCCATGAGTTTTTAAAG
>JAFZIV010000042.1 GCA_017554235.1 Selenomonadaceae bacterium | reverse complement strand
TGGTCAGTGATCAGTGATCAGTGGTCAGAAATTTTCACTGATCACTGATTACTTTTCACTGATTACTTGCTGTAACACTCCACAGTCGTAAATTCCCGACTAGCCATCGGTATTCATCTAGTAGCTTTCTCCTTTCATGATTATGTGAGTACAAAGCCCTCCGGCTTATTTTCCAGACCTTGCCCAACGACTACCATCAGGATTCTACTCCGTAGTTAGCAGGACTGTTTCAACCTGCACTGGCCCTTTTCCTGTCATTCCGGCTGCTTTAAAGTTAGCACAAACTGGCTCATTGGCTATAATTTATGAGCTTTCAGCATTACGCTGCACACAATTTTACACCTTCGTCTACATTTTTATATATTTTGATTAACTGTTCATCACTCCTAAGTTTATAAAATATTACACTTCGCGGAAAATTTTAACACGCGAACCTGTCGGGATTTTATCAATAGGCGGAGCGTCCTCTAATTTCTCGCCGAATACCATTTGCGCAACTAAATCCCAACTGTCAGGCAAGTCAAAAATCTTTCTAATATCTTCGTCAATCAGCGGGTTGTAGTGCTGAATGTTTACGCCAAGTCCCATATCTTCAAGTGCCGTCCAAATTGCAAATTGCAACATACCATTAGATTGCATTGCCCAACCGGGAAAATTATCTTTGTAAAGCGGGAACTGGTCTTGCATTGCGCGAATCATATTACTTGACTCAAAGAAAAGAATCGTGCCGTAAGCCGCCTCGAAACCGTTAAGTTTTTGTTCCGTTGCCGCGAATTTGTCTGCGGGGACGATTTTTTTCAATGCGGATTTGGTTATGTGCCAAACGTTTTCGTGGTGGTCAAGCATCGTAACGACAATGCGAGCCGACTGCATGTTGAACGCTGAAGGAACTTCTTTTGTCATACGTTCGACCGCCGAAATAATTTCGGACTGCAGAACAGGGATATTTCTTCCCAACGCATAAATTGAGCGGCGATTTCTTACAGCCTCAACAAAATTTCTCATTAAAAATCCTCCTAACTATTAACTATTAACTATTCACTAAATATGCATATCGCCCTTTGAAAGGAAACGTGAATGGAAACTTAAAGCCTCGTCAATAAGGTGCGGAGTATTCGCCTTTTTCGTAGCGGCAAGTGCGCGTTCGTAGTAGTCAAGCAGAATGGGTTTATAATCGGGATGTGCGCATTTGTTAATAATTTCCAATGCACGGCGGCGAGGTTCAAGCCCGCGCAGATCTGCAATTCCCTGCTCCGTAATAATAATGTCAACGTCATGCTCTGTGTGGTCAATGTGCGAACACATAGGTACAACTGAACTTATTTTTCCGCCCTTAGCAACTGACGGCGTGTAGAAAATTGTCAAGTAAGCATTACGCGCAAAATCGCCACTGCCGCCGATACCGTTCATCATTTTTGAGCCTGCGACGTGCGTTGAATTAATGTTGCCGTAAATGTCAACTTCCAATGCCGTATTCATCGCGATAACTCCGAGACGGCGGACAACTTCAGGCGAATTGGAAATTTCTTCAGGACGAAGTAAAATGTATTTACGATACTTATCAATGTCCTTGTAAAATCTGTCCATACCTGCAGGCGAAGGTGAAAAAGCTGTACCCGACGCAATACGAAGTTTACCTGCGTCAATAAGGTCAAGCATAGCGTCTTGAATGACTTCCGTATAAACTACCAAGTCAGTGTAATCTGATTCGACAAAACCTTCAAGCACCGCATTAGCAACGTTGCCGACGCCGGATTGTAACGGCAAAAGATTTTTCGGCATACGTCCTGCTTTAATTTCTTCGTGCAAAAGTTCAATCGTAAACGCCGCCATTTTCTTTGAATTATCATCAATAGGCGACAAGTCACGGGTATGATCTTTTACATCGCAAGGCACGATAAATTTAATTTTGTCAGGCGTGCAGGGAATGTAAGTTGTACCGATTTTGTCATCAGCCTTGACAAGCGGAATGGGAAGACGATTAGGCGGGTCTAACGGAATATAAACGTCGTGAATACCTTCCAACGCCAAAGGTTGCGTGGTGTTGACTTCGACGATAACAATATCAGCACTTTGTACATAACTTGCCGCGTTGCCGAGTGAAGTTGTAGGAATTAAATTTCCTTCTTCGGTAATGGCGCAAACTTCGACAATCGCCGCGTCAATTTTGCCGAGATAGCCGACACGTGACAACTGCGCGGACTCTGAAAGGTGCAAGTCAAGATAATTAACTGTGCCGTCATTAATTTCAGGGCGCAACTTAGAATCAGTCTGATACGGCAAGCGTTGCTTAATGCCCTTAACTTCTGCAAGCACGCCGTCAAGTTCGGGACCTGTTGAAGCCCCTGTCCAAATGTTGACCGAGAACGGCTCTTTCTTCATACGTTCGGCAAGTGCCATAGGAATTGCTTTCGGATAACCCGACGCAGTAAAGCCGCTACAGGCAAGCGTCATATTCGGTTTAATCCAATTCGCAACTTCTTCAGCCGATACAATTTTGCTCTGTAAATCTTTATTCCGCACTCGGTCGGTAATATCAATCATAAGGTAGCCTCCTTCAAAAATAATCAAAATCACGAAATTTTACTATGCAATATTATCACTTACAAAATTTTCCGTCAACCAAATTACTTGTATCTGCGGAAAATTTTATAAGGCGGCAGGAAATTTTTGTAGACGTGTAGAAGATCTTATTAGTGAAAAATTTTGTATCGTGCTAAATTTTTTTAAGGAGTGAATTTTTTTGTTAGGTTTGAATAATCTTAGCGACGGTTTGCATAACGCGGCTGAAAAAGTTGAGAATCTCAATGAAACGTTGACTGCTAAGAAAAATGCAGTCAAAGAAACTGTAAATGACAAAATCAATGACGCGAAAATTGCCGTTGATGACGCAAAGGAAACTGTCAGTACTTTTAAAGACACTGCCGGCGAGGTTAAAGAAAGTGTTGTAACCGCCGTTAAGAATGCGGCGCGTAAGCATTTGAAGTCGACGGTTGAGGAAATTAATAAAAACGCTTAAGTTGGAGGTGAAAATTTTTTTATGACTAAAGAGCAACTTAAAAATATTGTAGCCGAGAAAGTTGAAGCGGCTGTAAAGGCAACTGAACATCCTAAAAAATTTTTCGTGACGGAAAACGGACGCGGCGTAGTTGACGGCGGCGACCTTTACAACGCTGTTTTTAAGGACGTTTTGAACGTCGTGCAAATTGCGTTGGTTGATATTATCGATGAGGCGTTGAATAGCAGTGTTAAAGTTCAAGCACCGCAGGCTGAAAGTAAAGTTTCTGAAAGTAAAGTTTCCGTAAGTAAAAATCCTCCCACACAGAGGGACAGAAGAAGATAGTTTTGGAGCGTGAAAGTTTTGGATAAAAGTAAGCTTCTCAATAACGCGCGTGAAAAAGCTAAGGAAAGAATTTCTGAAGAAAATAACGGTAGCTCCGGCGTAATCGGTTCTAAAAATTCCGAAGTAACTCAATCCAAGCGCGAAGTCAGAATTAACCGCAAAGTTTCAGGGCGCAAGCAGTAAAATTCAGAGCGTGTTTAATTTGTAAAACTTTTTCGTAATAAAAAAATCCCTCTTGAGTAAATCTCGAAAGGGAATTTTTTAATTTTGAGCGACTTCTAAAATTTTTCTTGCAACACGTTCAACCGCACCACTACCGCCCAATTTTGCGCAGGCGACTTGTAAATCTGACACAACTTTTTCCCGACTTGATTCGCCGCGATAAAATTTTGAAATTTCCGCGCAGATTCTTTCCGCAGTCACTTCGTCTTGTAAAAGTTCGGGCTGAATTTTTTTACCCGCTAAAATGTTCGGCAAACTGAAATTTTCTATGTCTACCAAAAGTTTTCCGATAAAATAATTTAACCGCGCCATTTTGTAGAGCACGACGCAGGGCATGTTCATTAATGCCGCTTCCAAAACTACCGTCCCCGACGTTGCCATAGCCGCATCAGCAATTCCCATTAAGTCATAACGGAATTTTTTTGTAAGTGTCACTTCAACTTTTGCCGCATTGACTTGCCGCGCAATTTCTGATTCATCGACGTTATCTGCAACCGGTAAAAAAAATTTTGCCGATTTTTTAACCGACAAAATTTCCGCCGCCTTTAACATTTCCGGCAGGAGTAATTTTATTTCTTGCCGACGACTGCCGGGCATTAAAAGTATCACGTGATCCGAAGGCTTGACGTTGAAAAATTTCTGCGCGGCGTCCAAAGTCATTGAAGACTTAACCGTATCGACCAGCGGATTACCTAAGAAAGAAATTTTTACGCCCGCTTTTTCATAAGGCGGCAACTCAAAAGGGAATATCGCTATAAATTCATCGGCAATTTTCGCGCAGTCTGCCGCACGAGATTTTCTCCAAGCCCAAGCTGACGGCGGTATATACGACAAAATTTTTACGCCAAATTTTTTAACGCGCTTAGCAAGTCTCCAATTAAAATCAGGATAATCAATCAATACAAGTAAATCAGGTTTTTCTGTACTAGCAATTTCCGTCAAATCGTCGAGGAGTTTTAAAATTTTCCGCAGATTCTTCAAAACTTCAAGAACGCCCATAACATTGTAGTCTTTGTAATGACGTACAAGACGAACGCCCGCCGCTTGCATTTCGTCACCGCCCATACCAAAAATCTCTGTCGACGGGGAAATTTTTTTTATTTCGCGAGCAAGGCTTGCACCGTGAACATCGCCGGACGCTTCGCCCGCAGTCATCATAATTTTCAAATTTCAGCATTCTCCTGATTTTCTGTTGGGGGATTTAATTGCGGTAACGAATTATCTTCACCGAAAAATATAATTTCAACCGAAATTTTTTTGTTGCCGGAAAGTTTCATCAGCATATCGTGAACTTTTTCATCAGCAATTTCCAAAATGCCTTCGTCAATTTTAAGTTGCTTTTGTTTCTCAAAGTCATCATTGATAACGGTTTTTTGTTCCTCAAAAGTAATTTCCGGCGACAACAATATAGATTTTTTTTCGTAATAAATTTCAATGGTGCTTATGTCCACAAAGGCTTCATTAATTTTACAATGTGGAGACAAAATTTTTACGCCGCCTGAAATATTTTGGCTGGGTTCAAATCTAATCTTTTGTAAGTCACAGCCGCAAGTAATTTTGCCTTTGTAAATCAAAGTGCATTCATTTGAACCGATATTAAAGCCAAGTAACTTTTTAACTTTCTTCAAAGGGATTTTACCTTCTACAATTTTTTCAACCGTCGTCAATTTTTTAACGTATTGAAGATTTTCAAGCAACGCCGCCTTTAAAGTTTCGACAGCTTTTTCAGGTGTTTTTGTTTCCTCGATAAATTGTTTTCTTTTACGCGCTCTTATTGCTCGTCTGACTAATCTGACTGCGCTAAAAATCCCGCACAATGCGCCTAAGATTGAACCAAAGATTTTTAAAAGTTCAATCCATATATTGTCGGACGACAAAAAGTCTTTGCACATAATCAAAAAGCTGTCCACAAGAACACCTTCTAATAGGTTTAAGGGGTAGGGTTTTAGGTTTTAGGTTTTAGGGCTTAGAAAATTTACTACTCCCTACTTCCTACTCCCTATTCCCTATTCCCTATTCCCTAAAATCACATCGCTATAATCGTGATACCTTTTTCATCAGCAAAAGCAACTGTACCTGCGCGGTCAACCAACAAAGTTTTATCCGCCTCAACGGCAAGGGCAGTAGCTCCAACTTCCGCCATAACTTCAACGGTACGCTTGCCAACTGTCGGCACATCAAAACGGTTATCTTGATTGGGCTTTGAAACTTTCGTAACAGCCGCTCCGCCATTCGCCAACTTGCCGCCGCGTCTTATGCATTCGTCCGTACCTTCTATAGCTTCAAGTGCCATTACCGCACGATTTTTTACAACGACGGTCTGTCCAATGTCAAGGCGTCCAAGTTCTTTAGCAATCCTAAATCCAAATTCTAAATCTTGACGCTCTGTAGTTGAAGGTTCGCGATTTGTAATCGTACCTCTGCGCGGGACAAGTTTACGAATCAGCGCAGTTTGATCGAAAGTCTGAAGACCTGCCTTCGCTAATTCACGTACAAACATCATCATAATGGTATTGTCACTTCTGTCGGGGAGGGACATTATAAGTTCAAGCATTTTTCTATCAGGTTGAATTTTTCCGCTAAAAAGCAATTCCTTAGTAACCTTGCCAATCATTGTAACTTTGTTCAGATTATTGCTCTTAAGGTAATGTAAAATTCCGTCAAGGTGTCCTACGCTGATTTTCTGATAATCTTTTGCAAAGTCAGCAATTTGCGGATCGCTCTCCGGCACAAGTCCTACTGCATAAACTTCATAGCCCAGTTGTTTAGCCGCCCTCGCGCATTCTACAGGCAATTTTCCTGCTCCCGCCAAAAGTCCAAGTTTCTCCATTAATTGTACCTCCATTAATTTTTAAATCACTTTCAGATATACAAACTTCAAAAAATGCTAAAAAATAGTAAATCCTTCCGCGCAATTTTTTTCGATATTGTATCACAAAATTTTAAATTTGAAAAATATCTTATTGTTTCTTAGAAAATGATTCAAGTTTCGCTTTCAAAATCTTTTTTATACGCTCAACTTCATCAGCAAAATTATCTGTCTGTAAATCTTCATAAGCCTCAAGCAATTCTTTGAGATTATCCCAAGCCTCCGCAGATTTGCAAACACGCATCATATTATACAAAGCTTCAGTTTTTCTCGGGATGTCTGATTCCTTATAAAAAAGTTTTTTCCACAACGAATAAGCAAGCGTGTATTCCTGCATTACAAAATAAACTCGCGCCAATTTATCGTAGCAATTCAAATCCATACCCGTAGCTTTAGATTTACTTTCTTCGTCAAGCTGATCGTATTCGTAAAGCGTGCGTTTATAACTGCCAATAGCCTCGTCATACATCAAAAGTTTTTCTAATACAATTCCCCTTTTGTATCGCGCCAAACAAGATTCATAAGGATCATTTGAATTGAAAACCAAGTGATTATAAATTTCCAACGCAGATAAATTTTGCCCTGACTCAAGCAATTCATCAGCTTTCGTCCAAAGTTCACTGTTACTTAAATCAGACGAGTGGATTTTCTGATTTATCCGCCGAGCCGTTAAGTAAGGATTAGGATATTTTTCACGCACCAAAGTCAGATATTCTTCAACCTGCGGAAGAAAAGTTGTACGCGCCCATTCAGTATCGGCATACCAAATCGGAGCTTGTCCCATACCTTTGCCGGTTCCAATTCTCGACGCAGACGGTACCTCAAAATTTCTCTCCTCAAACGGGATTAAGTAAACATCTTCTTCACGCGCTTTAGCCCAATATTCCCAGTCAACGTGATTTTCATCAAACAAAGGTTCACTAAAACTTTGCAGGTAACGAAACAAATCTGCGTTATCATATAAGCCAACAATTTTTCTGCTTGCTACCCAAATAACCGTGATATTATGCAAAACTTTGATAGTCTTACTGTTACTCTCGACACGTTGCAAATCTAATTGCCTGCCGACGTGTTGAAAATATCCGTAACAAAAATGATTGCACGGTTGAAAATTGTAGCACTCATACGCCATACCGGTTTCCTTAACGTATTTGCCGCCCTTACTCGGTTTATCCTCGTCAGTAATTCCGCGATAATATTTCATTCCCGCAATATTGCAAAACACTATTTTGGACATATACTTCACCTCAAAAATTTTTCAATGTGAATCAAATTCCGCGATAAAATTTAATCGACCGAAACGTATTTGTTCAGATTTTATCTTACAAAGTTTTCGCCAAATTTCGCGATAACACCTTTCTAACTCAAGCATATAATTTTTAGCATCCATCAGAGTTGACTTCAAAAGTTGATCTCTTAAGCCGGCGTGATAACCGGCGATAAATGCTTTCTGCTGTCCGAGTTGGACGGCTTTTTTTATGTACTCCATTGGATTAATCGCGATAAGTTCAGATAAATCAGCGGCTTTCAATATCGACGTGCCGAACCGTGAACCGTGCGACTTCCCGCGCAGGACAATAACAGGCACCCCCATATACAAAGCTTCGCAAGTCGTCAAGCCGCCCGTGTAAGGGAAAGTGTCAAGCGCAACGTCAATGTCTCGATACTGTTCAAGATAATCGGGACTGTAGGGACGCATTTCAATTCGGTCAAGAGGAAAACTCATCAGCTTAAGTTTGTCCATCAAAATTTCTACGCCGGAATCTATGCTACAAATTTTTCCTTTAATCACAAGCCGCGAATCGGGAACTTCTTCAAGAATCGCTCGCCACGCATATAAAACGGCGTCGCTAACCTTCGCGAAATTGTTAAAACTGCCGTAGGTCACATAACCATTTTTCAATACAGGTGCGTGAAATCCTGCGTCTGGAATGTCGCGAATAATTCCGGGCGCGTAACATAAATGACAACCCTTGACGCGCAAAATTTTTTCCGTGAAGTCAAGCGGCTCACCTTTTTCCGGCATACAATTATTGTCTGACAAAAAATAATCAATCGCGTTTAATCCTGTCGTCGCCGTGTAACCAATCGCAGTTATTTGAATAGGTGCGGGCTTGCGTGCCATTACAGGCAATGAATTATTTTGAGAATGTCCCGCTAAATCAACTAAAATATCTACGCGGTCTTCGTGAATCAGTTGGGCAATTTTCTGCGCGGGCAACTTGCTGACATCGCGCCACGTAACTTTCAACTTTCGCAACTTATCTGTGACAAAATCCCGCTTACCGGTCTGATAACAAATTACCGAAAAATTTTTTGCGTCATAATTTTTCAAGAGCGGCAAAATAAAATTTGCTACTGCATGCTGTCGAAAGTCAGGAGAAATATAACCAATCTTCAACTTTTTTTCCGGCGCATAATTGATTCTGTCATGGGAAAATCTGGTTACGTCGGCAAAAAAGCTGTCATACTTCTGCGCAAGTTGTTTAACCTTAATATGGGAAATTTCGCGGTAATTCCTCAAAAATAAATGCTTGGAATAAATTTCCGCCGCCTGCTCAATATTCTTTGTTAGAGTACTTGCCTCGCGCAGAGCATTTGACGCGGACAAGGCATCGCCTGCAAGATAAAGCCCGTTAGAAATTAAACACAACGCCTTATATAAAATCGCATTAGTCAGGGAAATTTTTTTCTCATCATCTTCAGAAATTTTTCTGTCTTCGGAGAAAAGAATTTTAAACTTGCCGCCGTATGGAATGGAATTGTATTCGTCCAAAATTTTATGCGCGTCTGCTATAACGCCTTTCAAAATTTTCAATTCGTCGATAAGGTTAAATCTTTCAGCCGCAACGCCGCCAAGTACGAATCGGGCTCGCAGATTATTTTTGTCAAGAGTCAAAGCGTCATTGGCAAGAATTTCTGCTTCGTCCAACTTGTTTAAGTACAACGCCGCCTCTGCCATAATCGCAGGACCTTCCGCAGAATTTTTATCTAAGTCAAAAATTTCTCGTGCAACTCCGCGCATTGAGTGAGGATCGCCGCTTGCCGCAAATTTTTCTGCCAGTACCAGCCAATTTAACTTCTCATCCGACAATCCCTTCACCTCAATCAAACATATTTTGTATAATATAACGCAAAAATCGTTTAAATACAAGTTTGTTATGCGAATTGAAAAAAATTTGTAAAAATAATTTATTATTGCAATGAATTATCTCGACGCAATTAAAATTGTCGCAAAATTTTTTCACACACTACTTTTAAACGCAAATTTTTTCGATTATAATGATATAAAAAATTTCACGTAAAAATATATAGGCTTAAAATTTTAATAGGAGGAATTTTTATGAAGGATTCAATTTTAAAAGTTAGGCGCGTGCTAAGCGTGATATTGCCCGACAATTCTACCGAATTTGGCGATGATGCTGAATCGATTAAAAAGTTTAGTTTCGACCTTCAGAGGTTTAAAGACTTTTACAACGAAAAAAATAATAAAGTTATCACAGGAACTGCCGACAACGATTCCATTCGCAACTGGGGCAGTTCAAACGTAACGATAAGCGGCGGCGACGGAAACGATTCCGTTTACAGTTCCGGCGACAGAGTAACGATAAGCGGAGGAGCGGGCGATGACTCGATTTACAGTTTTGGCGATAAAGTAACGATAAACGGTGGCACTGGTGATGACACTATTAGTAGCTGGAATTTTGATTCGGTGGGTACTGTCTACGAATACAACAGCGGCGACGGCAACGACGTTATAATGGGGCTTACATCTAAAGATACTTTACTTATTAATGGCACTCGCAAAGAAATCGCAAGGAAAAATGACGGCGATATAATCGTAGGTGTCGGCAATAATTCTATCACCATTAAGAATTACAACTTAGTTAATTACAAAAGTAATACAGCGATAATCGGTACGTCCTACTTCGATGAAATTGGCAATTCTGGTAATAACGTAACGATAAGTGGCTGCGACGGCAATGATTCCATTTGCAATAATGCTGGCTCAAAAGTGATTATAAACGGCGGCGGCGGCAACGATTCCATTGTCAATTATGGCGATAACGGGACGATAAAAGGAGACACTGGCAACGATTACATTTTCAATGAAGGCGATTATGCGTCAATAAGCGGAGGAGAAGGCAACGATTCTATCTACAATATGTATGCCGCTCAAGATGTGATGATAAGCGGAGGAGACGGTAATGATTATATTTCTAATGATTGGTGGAGTAATTGGGACGTGACAATAAACGGCGGTGCTGGTGACGATACCATTATCAGTCATGGCTATAACGTGACGATAAACGGCGGCACGGGTAACGATAAAATTTCACTTTCAAGTAGTGATTACTCTTCGCTTAGAGTTATTGAGTATGTAAAAGGAGACGGCAACGACCTCGTTCAAGGCTTCCAAGCTAGCGACACATTGATTATCAGCGGCACGAAGTACAGCACTGTTAAGAGTGGCAATGACGTAATTGTTACTGCAGGTTCAGGCAAAATTACATTGCAGGGTGCGGCTAGCCTTTCGTCGATAAACATCAAAGGAACTTTAGGTGGCGGAAGTGATACAGGCTCGGGCGGTAAGGATACCACACCAAGCGGCAAGAATATCAGCAACTTAAAGGCAAGTACTCTTGTAACCGGCACTGCATACAATGACACTATTAAAAATTCTTCCGCGCAGGTTACCATTCAAGGCGGCGACGGCAAAGATAAAATTTCTCTTACAAGTGGTGCTACGAAAAACGTAATTATAGGCGGAACTGGTAATGATTCAATTTATAGTTCAGTGACAAGCGGCGTCCTCTATAAATACGCTAAAGGAGACGGGAACGATTATATCAAAGGCTGGACTGCTAAAGACACGTTGACCATAACAGGCGGAGCGTATAAAACTTCCACGACCAGTAGCAATGTTATTGTAAGTGTAGAAGGCGGCGAAAAGATAACGCTTGCAGGTGCTAAGGGTAAAACCATTAATATCAATCCGGCTAATTTAAATGTTGTCGGAACGTCGAGCGCAGATAAAATTAATAACTCTCTTTCAAGTGCCACGATAAACGCGCTTGCAGGAAATGACACGATAATTAATAGCGGCGCGAATGTGTACATAGACGCTGGCACAGGTGTTGACAAAATCACATTGAAGAGTTCTGCAAAGAAAAATACCGTATATGGCGGAGCGGGTAATGATACTATTTACAGCAGTGTGACAAGTGGCGTTATGTATCTTTACAATAATGGAGACGGCAATGACGTTATCAAGAGTTGGACAGCCAATGATACAATATCAATAAGCGGAGCGGAATATACCACGTTGAAGAGCGGCTCAAATATTATCGTTGGAGTAGACAGCGGCCAAATAACGTTAATGGGTGCGAGCGGTAAAAATCTCAATATAAAAGGCATACTTCATCAAGATAACAAAGGTACATCAGGCGCAGATAAAGTTAATAATTCTCTTTCAGGTGAAACGATAAACGCGCTTGCAGGAAATGACACGATAATTAATAGCGGCGCGAATGTGTACATAGACGCTGGCACAGGTGCTGACAAAATCACATTGAAGAGTTCTGCAAAGAAAAATACAGTTTATGGCGGAGCTGGAAACGATACGATTTACAGCAGTGTAACAAGCGGTGTTATGTATCTTTACAATAATGGAGACGGCAACGACGTTATCAAGAGTTGGACAGCCAATGATACAATTTCAATAAGTGGAGCAGAATATACCACGTTGACAAGCGGCTCAAATGTTATAGTTGGAGTGGACAGCGGCAAAATCACTTTAGTAGGAGCGAGCGGTAAAACTCTCAATATTAAAGGCATACTTCATCAAGATAACAAAGGAACATCAGACGCAGATAAAATTAATAATTCTCTTTCAGGTGAAACGATAAACGCGCTTGCAGGAAATGACACGATAATTAATAGCGGCGCGAATGTGTACATAGACGCTGGCACAGGTG
>JAFZIV010000041.1 GCA_017554235.1 Selenomonadaceae bacterium | reverse complement strand
GTGTCCGTCTTTTAAGTGGTCAGTGATCAGTGGTTAGTGGTCAGATTACTTTTTCACTGAACACTGATTACTGACCACTGATTACTTTCTGTAACACTCCACAGTCGTTACTTTCCGGCTAGCCACCGGTAGTTGTTTTACGCTATTTCATATTCCGGCGCATTTTTCAAGTTGATTGCCGCGTTCAAATCTCTATCCAGTTTCAATCCACATTCACATCTGTACATTCTGTCTTTTAATTTTAATTCTTTTTTGATTTTTCCACATTGTGAACATTTCTTGGAACTTGGATAAAACCTGTCCGCGATTCTTACTTCTATTCCCCTCTCTTTTGATTTTATCGTTAATTTCATTCTGAAGTAATAAAAACGTTGCGCCGCTATCGCCTTTGATAAATGCTTGTTTTTCATCATTCCGCTAACGTTTAAATCTTCCAGCACTATGAATCTTGGTTCTCGTTTCACAATTTCACTGATGATTTTGTTTTCATAATCCACTCGAATATTTGTCAGCCTCTGATAAAGTCTTTGTATCCTGACTACTTGCTTTTCTATGTTTGCAGAGTAAGTAGCAGTTTTTTCACCTCTCTTTTTCTTTTTCAATTTATATTTTCGACTCAAACATCTCTGCTCTCTTTTGAGTTTCTTTTCTACTTTTTTAACCTTCGGCGTTTTGTTGATATTCGGCTTGACTACGCCGTTTGACATCACCGCCAATTCTTTTATGCCTAAGTCAATTCCTATTCCTTCGCCTTGCGGCTTTTCCATTTTTTTATCCGTAATTTCAACTGTTACTGAAACGTAATATCTTCTCGCTTTATAGGATATTGTTCCCCCACTAATTTTTGCCTTTGTCGGAATATATCCCTTTTCTTTCAGTTTCACTAGCCCTATTGTCGGTACTTGAATTTTATGTCGCCGTACTGTCCAATCTCCTTTATTATTCTTTGGAAAATAGGCTTTGTCTTTTTGTTCTCTCTTTTTCTTGAATTTTGGTCTGTCCGCTTTTCCCTCAAAAAAATTTTTAAAAGCTTTTTCTGCATTTATCAACGCCTGTTTACGTGCTTTCGCTCCGCATTGCTTTATCCATTCATATTTTTCTTTCAAGACGTGATTTACATATTTGTCATAACTAAACGCCGTTTCAAATAACCCTTTGCCGAAGTTATCATAAATTTCAAAGTTATCCGCGAGATATTGATTATAGAGCCAACGACATATTCCTATACTTTGACGTATTTTTAATGCCTGTTGAGGCGTCGGTTCAATCTCTACCTTGTATCCTCTCTGCATATTTATTCGTCCTTTTTATCTACTTTTGTACATAATGGTCTATATTTTAAGCTACTGTTAATAACTCCTAAAATTTTGCATATAAATTATAATCCATACAACTTTTTTACCAAAGAAATTATTTTTTTACGTTTATGTTAAATTGTCAAACGTTTATAAAAAAATTTAAAACCAAAAAACTCCTACAGATTTTCTGCAATGCGAATTTTTTTCAGTCCGTAATACTGCGCGAAAATTCTATTACGACCGCCTTCAAATTGTGGACTAATATCTGCGTCGCCAAAAATTATAAGATTGGTCCACGTTCGGTTTCCAACAATATCTTCCGACCATGAAGGTAGTACCAATCTTGATACGATAATTTCTTCAGCGTTACGATTGGCATTAATGACTTCCCAACGTTCCTGAAGTTGCATATACATGACGGCATAAACGTAGGTACAAGCACTCAGGTGAAAAATGCTTAGCACAATTAAAATTTTTGTAGCAAATTTGAAAAATCTATTATGTTTATAAATTTTTTCAACGTCAGGTAAAATTTCTTTCAATGCGGCAGTTGATGATATCAAAAGAAAAATCGTTGCAGGAAAACCTGCGCGTTCAGGAAAGAATGGAATAAATAACATTACAAACAAAATTATTATTGAAGCTGCCATAAACGTTACAATAAATTTTGTGGTATTATCAATTTGCCTTTTGTGAAATAAGTAGTAGAGTATTGGTAGGAATAAAATTGATTCGCGCAGTAATATTGGCAAAAATCCGGTTTTGAATTTGAATATAATAGCCTCAAGTGAATTATAAGATGTGTTTATAATGTTTGCCGTTAACAGACGCTCCATGTTACCTGGTGCAAAGATTAAAAGTAAAAATCCAAGCGTGAGAAAAATAAATCCTATTGTCATCCAAGACTGTAAACTTTTTTCACGCCAAAATGTTATCACGAAAAGAAATGTTACCAACATTGTTATTGAAGCACCGGGTTCTATCGACCAACCTGCAATTAAACCAGTAACTACCATTGCAGGTAAACTCCATTTCGGGGGATTAATCCAAAAATTTTTATTGTGATATTTTAATGCAAACGGTAACAAAAAAAGCAATTCCAACGTCGTCATCCAAAGATAATTGATCGCGCCCGTCATCCAAACTTCTGTAAACACAAAATCAGGCGTGAGGAGATACATTCCGAACAATATAAACAGCAAAAATTTTTTGTTCATATCACGAAGATTCAACCCCGTACCTATTTTAAAAATTAACAGTACTGCTACGCAGAACACAAATACATTTAATACATTAAAGTAAATTTTTCCAACCCAAGCGAAAAATTGGACGATAATATGAGCAATAGTACGTCCACCCCAAGTAAAATAATGCGACCATTGCGAAATTAAAATGTCGGTGAAAGATTCGATACGTTGAAACTCATTGCTAACGTTAACGTTTTCCCCGTCCCATATGAAAGCGTAAGTTATATCGTCTGCAATAAACGGAGTTAAAATATTTATTATAAAAAAAATCCCAGAGAACAAAATTAAAATTATTTGCCACGAAATATTTTCAAATTTCGATTCAAAATTTTTCAATTCCACTTAACCCTCCAGTATTGTCGACGAAAAAGTTTTTTCATCGCAGGATTCCGCAAAGTCAATCAGCACGTCCATACCTCCGTGACTGTGATCAAGCATATCATTAACGGAAATAATCAAGACTGCCATATCGCCAACAGTCATTTTTGTTTTGGAGATAACTGCAAGCACCAACGCAAATTCCAAAATTCTGTAGCCAGTAATGAAAATTCTCGCGTTGACGACATCGCCACCGCTAAACGCATTAGGATAACATCGCAGAAAAAATTCGTTGACAAGATAATTTTCAAGCACGTTGGAAAAATTTTTCTGTACGTCGCCCAAAATTTTTGTCCTGTAACGCAAATAATTTCCGCGCAGATTACTTTTTTTGTTTTCGTCGAGATTCGCTCCATACATCTTATTGAATATGTCGATAATCGTCAATGAGTGATTTTTCAGATTAAATTCAACGTCGCCCGAAATTTTCCCGCCTAACAATTCATAAAAATTTTTCAGCCGCTGATTTATATTCAATGTTCGATTCTGCAAAATTTTTATCGCGTCCATTTGCAGTTTTACAAAATCGTCAACACTGCGCGAAAGTTTTTTCAGACCTATAATCGCTCGTGTTGTGACGCTTTCAACTTCAATAAATTTTATCGGCTCAAAAGGTAACAAAATCATCTGCGCGGCAAGCGGACAAGTTAAAGTCATTGACTGTTCAAAAAAATTTTCGTCAAGCTTATACGTAACACGAGGGAAACTTTGACAGATTGAAGTTAAAAAATCTTCACCGTGCTTTTTTTGAATACTGCAAAGCCCGTCTTCCGTCAAGAAACTGCAAAGTCCGTGTTCGTCCAACTTCAAAGTCATAACGTCAACATCGGTGTCAATGTCGCGTTTCCATTCGACATTATTTAAAAAATCTGCGCGGGAGTCTTCGTCAAGCGTAAGAATTTTTTCATATGTTTTTACGTCAACTATAATGCGCCAATCGCGACAACATCTGCAACCGCAAAATTTCCCGTCACATTTAAAATTTTTTATATAATCAGGTTGAATACATTTAGCCATAATTTAAACTTCAATTTTACAATCAGAAAGAATTTTCGCGACGCTAATCGTTTCATTTTTATGCGCTTTAAGATACCTCAAAATCTTAATCGAACGTCCCAACGCTTTCAAATCCGGTGAATCAATTATATTTGTGTCGTCATGAAATGAGGCTAAAAATCTTTCGCTGTGAATGTTTTCCAGTTCCTTAATAATTTCGTTGCTTTTCAAATCGCTCACTTCCTCAATCAGCCGACAATAGCCGTGACAACGAAAATCGCTAACGGTATCGTGATTAACGCAATGCCGATGAAGTCAATGTAAACGCCCGTTTTAATCATCTTAGTTATTGGCACATAGCCCGACGCATAGACGATAGCATTAGGCGGCGTCGATACCGGCAACATAAATCCTAATGACGCGCTTAAAGCAATGCCAACTGATACAGGCACAGGGCTTAATCCCGCCGAAACCGCAATGGTTATCGCCAAAGGTCCAATCATATTTGTTGCGGCAGTGTGTGAAGTTAATTCAGAAAGTAATAATGCCAACACGCAGAATACAGCTACAAAAACTACCTGCGAAATGTCGCCGCCCATTGACGCAACTATTAAATCACCTATCCATTTTGAAAGACCCGTTGAATACATCATGCCGCCCATTGCAAGTCCGCCGCCGAATAAAATTAAAGTTCCCCATTCTATACCTGCCGCCGCTTCCTTCCAAGTGATTGTAAATTGGCGTTTGGAAAAGTTCACAGGCAGTAAAAATAACATTAATGCGCCGACCATTGCTGCAATAGCTTCAGGGAAAAGTTGATTGTACATTTTTAAAATCGGGCTTGTCGAGCCTAAAAGCATATTAAAAATTCCCGGCAAAATCCATAAAGTTACGGCGACCGCAAAGGCTATCAAAGTATTTTTTTGCGCCCGCGTCCATTCGCCCAAATCTGAAATTTTTTCCTTGATAAATTCTTCTGCGCCGTCAATTTTGTCAACGTCCGCAGGAAATAATTTCGTCAGCACAATGTAGGCAATGATGAAATACAAAACCATTGCTATTCCGCCCCATATCATCCACTCAAAAAATGAAATGTGAATGTCTGCCATTGAATCAAGAAAGCCGAGCATAATTAAATTTGGCGGCGTGCCTATTGGCGTTAAAACTCCGCCGATTGATGCGCTGTAAGCCGTCATCAACATTAAACCCGTTGCGTATTTGTATTCGGTAAGGTCAATGTCTCGTCCGTTCGCCGCAAACATTTTTTTGATTGAATTTAAAAGCCCCAAGCATATTGGAAACATCATTGCCGCCGTTGCCGTGTTGCTTACCCAGCCGGAGCATAAAGCCGTTGCAAGTCCTATAGCTAAAAAAATTCTGCGCGGGTTAGAGCCTACCCAACTTCTTGACAAAATCCAATAAGAAAATCTTTTATCAAGTCCGTGCGTCATCATTGCCTTTGCTAAGATAAAGCCGCCCATAAACAAAAATATCATTGAGTTAGCAAATGACGCAAAAGCTTTATCTACTGTGACAACGCCTGTTACGACGGCGAGTGTCGGTCCCAACAATGAAGTTACAGGAATGGGTACGGGTTCGGTTATCCACCACAGCGCGATTAGTGTCATTATCGCTAAAAGTTTGTGAGCCTCAAGAGTCAATCCTTCAATCGGAATAATTAAAACTAAAATGGCTAGTATTGGTCCGAAAATCAATCCGAATGTCCGCCGTTTTCTGTCAAAAGATTGTTCAGCTTCGTGGATTAAATCCGCATTTTTTGACATAAAATTTTTCTTCCTATCCTAACCGTTGAATTTGTTTAGTCAATGCTTCTTGCCAAACATTTTTCAACGGCACATTATTTTTTTCTGCAAGGCGGCGGCAATCTTCGTATTCGGGAGTAATGGAAACAATTTTGCCGTCATACGCGCTGACTTTGCATTGAACTTCGCCATAACTCGTTTCAACCTTAGCAATTTTTCTTACAGCCTCAATGCGTTGGTCAACATTTATGACGCGCAATCCAATCGTCGTAGTCTCTTCAAAAATAATTTTCATGCACGCGGCTTGCTTATCACTTTCAACCAAAACAGACAACATCTGCGCGGGACGATTTTTTTTCATGTAAATGGGCGTCGTCCATACGTCAAGCGCACCTGCCGCAAAAAGTTTATCGTAAAGGTAGCCGAAAATTTGCGGGTTCATATCGTCAATATTTGTTTCAAGTTTGACAAGTTGCCGCGCAGGTTGCCCTCCGTATTCGCCAAAATAAATTCTTACAACATTGGGAATATCAAGGTTGAGAGTTCCAGCACCGTAACCAATTTTTTCAGAAATAAAATCGTCGGGAATGTCAACGCTACTTTCTGCCAACGTGTTAATAATCGCCGCGCCCGTCGGTGTAGTCAATTCTTTTTCCGCACCGTAGCTGTAAGTTTTAAAGCCTTGCAAAAGTTCCGCCGTTGCGGGAGCGGGAATTGCCATAAGTCCATGATCGCATTTGATGAAACCACTACCAACATTTATTCGCGATACAAAAATTTTTTTAACTTCAAGGTAATCAAGGCAAATCGCACAACCTACAATGTCGATAATCGAATCAATCGCGCCGACTTCGTGAAATTGAACTTCTTCAGCGGGTACATTGTGAACTTTACCTTCCGCCTCTGCAAGCTTACCGAAAATTGCCAACGCAAAATTTTTAACCGTCGAATTAAAATCAGACTCGTCAATTATTTTACGAATATCCGCTAATGTTCGGTGTTCGTGATGATGTTCGTGAATGTGATGTATATGCGCGTGATTTTCATGCAAAAGTTTTACGTCGAAGTAAGCCGCGCCGATTCCGTTTTTGGATACGTCGGAAATTTCTAATTCGTATTCGTCGCTGATATTTAATTTTTCAAGTTCACCGCGCAGATATTTTTCCGGCACGCCGAGTTGAAGGCAAGCACCGATAAACATATTGCCGCTTATGCCTGACGCGCAGTCCATATATAAAGCTTTCATAAATTTTCACCTCTTATCGAAAAGCGGAGTATCGACAAGCCAACTTTGCTAAAAGACTATTACAAAATTTCAGAGATTAATTTTTGTTCGTCCTGCAACTGCAAAACAATTTCATCCAAAGTTGCGGCGAGTTTTTCTATTGCACTTTCAGAATAAAGGCTGGCGTCGTAGTTGTATTCAATGTAATAGTTGCCTTCGTCCGAGAGATTAACTTCAACGTCAAGCGTATTTTCAGAGGCTGACCATTCATTGGGCGGAATTTCAATTTCTTCAGAGTTGTAGCCGCCAATATTCAAATTTCTAATTACACTGTGGATTTTTTTCTGAAAGATGAATGTTGGGAAAATATCCAGCCCGCTGTTATAAGCCGTACCTAAACTTTTGCGATATTTAAAGCAAGTGGTCATTTTTTCTTCGATAGAATCAAACAAATTTTGAACATTCATACCGTCTTCAAATTCGCAACAAACGGGATATTGTTCAATCATTGGACCCATTAAGCGGCGTTCTTGCATGCTGTAGCGTCCATTGTGTACAAAATCCATAAGTGCATTTTTGGAGCCGGTAGATTTTGCAATGGCAAGCATCGTCGCGGCGAAAAAGAAAATATGTTCTTTGTATTTGCTCTTCAAAAAATATTTTTCGGTAATATTTTTTACGGTAACAGCAATATAACCTCTTTCCCAGTCAGTAGGCTTTTCTTCGGCGGTATTGTCGTCAAATTCAATTAAATCAGGTGTAACAAAATGTTTGTCTATGTCCAATTTATTGAGATTATCCATCCAGTATTTACTGCCCGCGTCAAATTCTTCCTTTGAAATTTTCATATCTTCCAAAATATAATCTGCATAATTTAGCGGTTGACGTGTAATTTTCTTGCCTTTGTAGCGTGAATTTACATCGCCGATAAAAAGCGTAATTATTGACGTACCGTCCATAATTGCATGATAAAAATCTATAAAATAATATTTAGCTGTCGGCGTTTCAAAAATATAATTTCTGTACAGAGGTTGATTTATTATATTGTAAGGTTGCATTAAAGTTTTTTTGCGCTCTTCAAATTCTTCATCAGAGATTTTTTCAACTTTAACGGGTACAAGTTCGCCGTCGAAACGCTGACAAATATCATTGGTTTCAGGATGAAAGACGAGACGGCAACGAAAAACATCATACGCCTTTAAAGTTTCGTTGACAGCCTGCGCGAGGCGGTTTAAATCGACTTCAGGAGAAAGTTTCCACAATCTTGCCAAATTCATCATTGTAGATTTAACTTTGTAAAATTGCGAATCAACTATCCAGAGTTGCATGGAACGCAGCGGATAATAGCCGCGAGTTCTTAAAGCGTCATTTATAATTCTGTCTTTGTAATTACTTTCCATAAAAATTTTCCCCTTAAAATTGTAAAAATACGCGATTTTCATCGCCGCTTGCAAAATACTGACGGCTTACAATATTTGCCGTTACGCCTTCAATAAAAAATTCACGAAAATCAAAGTTACTTTCCTGCGCGGATTTAATAACATCGTAAGGTTCTCCGTTGTCACGAATTATCAAAGTAATTTTATCGTAAATCAAAATTGAAAATTCCAGTTGAAAAACATTTTCGCCCGCACGTTCCACCGCGTGAAGTCCAAATTCTTCGACGCACAAAACAATTTTATTTCTAACTTTGTCAGCAATGCCGCGCCGCGTTAATTCGTCGTCAATTTTTTTCGTCAACGCCATAACTTCATCAAAAGTTGCGTTAATGTCGTAAGAAAGTTGACGGCTTAAATTTTCTTTGTCAATCATTAAAAGTCCTGCACGACTTCTAGTCAAAATAAAATTTAGCAAGTAAGCCGCCGCAAAAGAAATTCCTACACCGAGCCAAAAAATATTTAACGAAAATTGCCCGCCTATTGTCATTCCAATGCACGGCAAAACTAACAACATCAAAATTTTTATAAACGCGCCGTAATTCATTTTTTGGATATAGATATAATAATTTCCGAGCATTTGAGTACAGCCTAAAAAAATCGTAAACGGCAGGAAATATCTCATTGCAACTGCTACTTCGTCCGCCAAAATTTCATCTTTAACGCCGAACATTGCCGGTAAAAAATCTGCGAAAATCATTCCCGCAAAAATCATTATCAAACTGACTACAACCGTTGCCGCCATTCCAATTCGCATTGACTTTATTACGCTGTGCAAATTATTTTCTGCGTGATATTGGCAAATCATCGGTTGCATGCAGTCAATAATCCCCGTGTAAACTCCAAGTATCAGAACCAATAAATTTACCCCAACCGTGACGATTATAATTTTTTCTTCGCCGAAATAATTTATTGTCTGCATTGATAAAAGTACCGGTAAGATTGAAATGCACAATGTATCAATCGAATGGTAAAAGCTGAAAATTACGCCTTGCAAAGTTTTTTTGAAATTCCAATGCCATTTGAAATGAAGTTGACTTCGCCCGCCCGTCAAATAGTAAATTTGTACAAGGATACTCGCCAAAGTTCCAAACGTTGTTGCGAATCCAATTCCGCGAACGCCCATAATTTGGCAAAGTACAATATCCAAAACCACGTTGACAACGAACGCCGTACTCGACGCTATAAGGCAAGCTCGCTCCATTCCTTCAGAAAAGAAAAGCGTGGCGTTGAAAATATTGACAATGTGTAACAATGATAGAAACATTATCCCACTGTAATATTCATTCGCAAAAAATTTTAATTCCGAAGAAATTTCCCAAAATGTTAAAATTTCTTCGCGCAGAAAAAATAACACCGCAAAAAATATCATTCCGCAACCGACGGATAAAATAATTCCCAAGCTGAAAAGCCTGTCAACTTCTGCGCGATCTCCTTTGCCTTGCGCGTAACTTGCCATCATTACAAGTCCATCGGAAATTAAATACGCCACAAATAAAATCATCGTGAAAATTGGAAATACCAGCGTCATTGCGGCTACTGCGTCATTACCTACAAATTGTCCCGCTACAACGTTATCTGTCAACATTAAAATATATTCGATTAGAACGGATGCTGTCGATGCTACAAACACAGACCAAAAGCGCGTTGATATTACAGTTTTTTTACCAAACAAATTTAAACTCCTTACAAAAAGTTTCTCCGTACTATAAATTTTTATCGAAAAGCTAAAAACTGAATCTGTACCACGCCGCGCAGATTCCTTCAACCGACACCATACAAGGTCCAACTGCATGTATAGGATCACAAACTTTTCCGAACAGCGGACAATCTTTAGGCGTAACAATTCCGCGTAAAATTTCTCCGCACCTGCAAGGAGTCCGCCTATTAATTTTTGGAACATTCACGGGTAAAACTTTTTCCGCGTCGAAGTCTGCAAACTCTTCATTTAAAGCCAGTCCTGACTGCGAAATTTCGCCTATACCGCGCCATTCCGCGTCAACGGTACAAAATACTTGCGACAACATTTTTTGCGCCGTTAAATTGCCTTCAGGCTTTACGACGCTTTTATATTCGTTGGTAACTTCTGCGCGTCCCTCGTCAATCTGCGTCAACAAATTTATCAACGCCAATAAAATTTCTTCCGCCTCAAATCCTGCTACGACCGAAGGAATTTTTAAAAATTTAAAAGCATTGACGCCGATAACTACTGCAACATGTCCCGGCAATAAAAAGCCGTCAACCCTTACTTCCGAATCGTTCAGCAACATTTCCAACGCAGGCGGTACTAATTTCTGCGCGGACAAAAAAAATAAATTGCGGACGCCTTGACTTTTTGCTGTCAAGATTGTAGCCGCAGTAGTCGGAGCAGTCGTTTCAAATCCAACTGCCAAAAAAATTACGTGCTTGTCAGGATTCTCTTTAGCAATTTTTATACAGTCAAGCGGCGAATAAATTACGCGAATATCAGCACCTGCCGCCGAAATTTCTGCCAAGTTTGCATAAGTTCCCGTAACTTTTAACATATCGCCGAAAGTCGCAATTATCACGTCAGGCATTTGCGCGTAGACAATCGCTCTGTCAACGTATTCATCGCAAGTTACACAGACGGGACAGCCGGGACCCGATACCAATTCAACATTAGGCGGCAAAATTTGTCTGATACCTGCGCGGAAAATTGATACTGTATGAGTACCGCAAACTTCCATAAATCGCAGAGGGCGTTTACCTTCGGCAAGCTGTTCAATTTTTTTTACAAGTGCGTTAAACATTGATAGCACCTAAAACTTCATCGCGCAGTTTAGTTTCTTCTTCGTCGACAACTTGAATTGCAAAGCCCGCGTGAATCAAAACGTAATCGCCAATTTTTGCATCAGGCAGGAGCATTAAGCTAGCGTCGCGTTTAACGCCCGACCTTTCGACAGTAGCTAAGCTGTCCTTTATCTCAACAATTTTTGCCGGAAAAGCTAAACACATTTAAATTTTGCCACCGCCTTTGGAATTTGCCTTAGCTTGAAATTTTTCGCGATTGACGATAAATCTTTCATGAGTGCCGTTAAAAATTTCTCCCGCGTCGTCGAAGGCTTTAACGTCAAAAATTAATTTACGTCCGTCAACTTTGACGAGTTCAACTTCTGCGCGGACTTTCAAGCCGATTGGAGTTGGTGCAATGTGATTGACGTTTAAGCTTGTACCTACGCTTGTATATTCGGCAGGCAAAAATTGTTCCGCTAAATTCGCCGCCGCCTCTTCGACAAGGCAAATTATTTTCGGCGTCGCCAAAACTTTCAAACTGCCTGACTTCATCGCAAGTGCCGTATCAGATTCGGTTACAAGCAATTCGACAAAATTTTTCTCGCCGACTTTTAAATTTTCAAAGTTCAATTTTTACCCCTCGATATAAATTTTTTTCTGAAAAGTTCAATGAAATTTCTGCAGGCGGTTGAAAGTGTCTGATTCTTAAGCCACGATACAACGGTATGAGTTTTCATTTCGGGTTCAACGATTCGCTTGTAAATTAAATCGCCATCCGTTAAAAGTTTTTGACTTGAAATAGGAATCATTGCCGCGCCGAGATTCATTTTCACCATTAATAAATCTTGTACAATGCTGTCAGAAACGCAGAAAATATTTGGCTCAAAGCCCGCCTTACGGCAATTTTCTTCAAAGATTGACTTCCAACGGAGCGGAATCATAAGCGGATGATTCTTTAACTCAATAAATTTTACTGTGTCTTCGCTTTCGCCGAATGCAAATTTTTTATTCATCACCATAACGAGCGGTTCATTGGGCAGGACTAAAAGTTCGTAGGACAGATTATCAACCTGCGTGCGTGTGATAGCAATTTCAATCAAGCGGCTGTCAAGCAGTTCAAGAATACGTGCGCCTTCCGCTTCCCAAATTTCAAAAGTAATGTTAGGATAACTTTGATGAAATTCAGAAATCAATTCCGGCAAAATTAACGCGCCGGAAGTCGTGATTGTGCCGATACGAATTGAACCTTTTGAACCCGTGCCAATTTCTGTAATTTCTCTAACGGTTCCGTCAACCATACCAAGAATATTTTCAACGCGATCGTAGAGTAAACGTCCCGCCTCCGTCAATCTTATGCGACGTGAACCGCGTTCAAAAAGTTTTACGTCAAGTTTTTCTTCCAGACGTTTCATCTGTCGACTAAGCGCAGGTTGTGCAATGCCGAGACGTTGAGCGGCGTGACTTATGTTGCCCTCCTCCACAATCGTGAAGAAGGCACGCATATCCTTGAGCCCCATACTTTGCTCCAAAAAAATCATCCCCCTTAAAAAATTCTGCGCAAAAATTATATCATTTACGTATGGATTTTTCAATTATTCACTGCTTTTAAGTATAAATGTTCGTTGGAAGTAATTTCAGTTCATGTTATAGATGAATCGTAATTTTTCCGAACATATCTTTACGTCCTTAATTTTTTTACGCCTAATTTCTGCGTGACAAATATTTTTTCCTTTTTTAAGCGAGAATTTTTCAAGCAACGTTGAATTTAATCTGAAAATTATTCGTTGACGATTGTTGAGATATTTAATAAAATATATAGAAATAAAAATCTTTCCTAAGGATTATTGAAGGTTAGGAGATAAAAATTTTGACGAATGAAGACATCGCTAAGGGTTATTATCCTTTGCGACCGATGTAATGATGATGAATATCGATGCGCTGATTAAATTTGACAATTGAATTGATATGCAACGCATTGAGGAAATTTTGAACCAGATTGTAAGCTATCACGATATTTTTCGTTGCAGCCTTGTTACTGAAAGTTAAACTTTTCGACGTTTATAATGAGCAATATGCCGCGACGGATAATATCCTAAACATTGAAGCGGACAGCAATTATTTGTTGGAGTTAACTATGACGCGGGAGTTTATTCCGAAAAATCTATGGAAAATTTTGCGTCGTTGATTGACGAATTTGTTTTGAAACTCCAAGACGAACATAAATTTATTTCAGAAATTTTGAGTTAGCTGATGGATAAAATTACGATTATCGTGCCTTGTTACAATGAAGAGGAAGTTATAGATTTATTCTATCCCGAAGTTCAAAGGCATTTGAAAAATATTTCGGACTGCGAATTTGATTATCTTTTCGTGAATGACGGCAGTCGAGACGGGACGCTTGATAAACTGCGCAAGCTTGCTAAAAAATATTCGGACGTAAGCTATTTGAGTTTATCGCGAAATTTCGGCAAGGAAGCGGCAATGATGGCAGGGATTGATTACGCGGAAGGCGACGCGGTAATTATCATGGATGCCGATTTACAGCACCCGCCGGAAACCGTTGCGGAAATGGTAAAATATTGGCGCGAAGGTTACGACGATGTTTGCGGCAAGCGTGTTGACCGCGCAGGTGAGACTTGGTTCAAACGTGTTATGGCAAATATGTTTTACGCGCTGATGAAAAAGTTTAGCACTTCCTACGAAATGCAGCGAGACGTTGGAGACTTTCGACTTTTGGATAAACGTTGTATCGAGGCGTTGAGATTAATGCGCGAAAATCAGCGGTTCACGAAAGGGCTTTTCACGTGGGTAGGTTATCGCAAGAAAGAAATTCCCTTTGAAGTGCGTCCGCGTGCGGCAGGTACAACGACGTGGAATTTTTTTGCACTGTTCAACTTGGCAATGAAGGGCATGACTTCCTTCACGACGGCTCCGCTTAGAATGATGACTTTTCTTGGAATGCTGGTATCTTGCGGTGCAATAGCCTATATGGTGTTCGTGCTGATAATGGCGTTGATTTACGGCGATCCCGTAGCAGGTTATCCGACATTGATGACGGTGCTTTTATTTTTAGGCGGAACACAAATTTTAGCATTGGGAATTATCGGTGAATACGTCGGACAAATTTTTTATGAAAGCAAGCGGCGACCAATTTACCTAGTTGATGAAATTAACGGCGTGCCTATGGTTTATGAAAGTGTTTTGCGACCCATTGAACGAAATACTTTTAAAAAATCTAAACGCTATTCTGAAGGGGAGCAAGACCGTTGAAATTTTTAAAAAGATTTTGGGCTGGCTTGCAACGCGACCTCAGAATATTTTTTTTCATACTTCTTTTACTTGAAATTTACCGCGCAGGTTTTATGTACATAATGTCGGACTATATCAGCGCAGGAACAGAATCTTCACAAATTTGGTTATCAAATTGGGCTGGTATACGCTTAAGCCTTAAAACGGCTGGCGTGGTTACATTGCTGTCATTTATATTTGTCACGCTGATTGGTTTAACGTCGCGACTACGACTAGCCATTGGTATCATCGCGTCATTAATTTTTTCAATTTTATTTATGGCGCGTTTCCCGTACTACCGAGAATTTAACGCAACTTTCGGAATGGCACTGGTACAAGGTCTGCAAGACGACGTACCCTCAATAATCATCACGTTGATTGAAGGCTACGGAGTAATTTGGAGATTTCCCGTTGCACTATTCCTAACGATTGTATGTATTTTCTTTTTAAGCCGATTGTTACTGATAAAGCCCATACAATTACCGAATCTTGATAGTTGGACGAAAAAAATTTTGTTCATGACGTGGACGGTAATTTGCATTGTGTTATTTTTTATTTTTGCGCGATTCGGCGGTAGTTTCACTTACGATAACGGCTTGAATTGGGAGAACGCGGGGATAACTTCCGACGAATTTTTAAACGAGTGTATTTTGGACGACGGACAGGCATTGTACCGCGCCTATTCGATTTCGCGCGATATGGAGTTGAAGGAAATTTCGGGAGTTGAGCCGGAAAATATTTTGCAACATGCAGAATTTATTTCCCAAAATAAAAAGAATCTAAATGCGCAAAGTCTTGAGCCTTATCTTGAAAGGACGGCAGGCGGTTCAAAGATTGATACGCCTAAACATATTTTCATTATCATCGGTGAAACGTGGATGCAGTGGCCTATGTTTGTTAAGTATGCCGACTTGCACGTTGCTGACGGTATCAAATCGATTATTGCTGAACCTAATGCGTATTACAGTAGAAATTTCTTTCCAACGGGAAGTTTTACTTCAATAGCAGTCTCGGGAATGATTACAGGAATGCCGGATGTTAATATAAATATCAACTATCAACCGCGAACTTATGAAGAAATTTATATTTCGGCAATGGCACCGCCGCTTAAAGAATTGGGCTATCGCGTAGATTTTTGGTATGGAGGGACGCCGAGCTGGGATAATATTTCTAAAATGGCATTGGCGCAGGGATTTGATAATTTTTACGGCTATCCTGACTTGAACGCGCCTAAGCAAACTACGTGGGGAGCTAAGGACGGAGATTTATTTGACGCTATTGAAAAACATTTGTCGGAAGAGCCGCCGACTGTTCACGTAATTATGACGACGACAAATCACCCGCCATATAATTTGGACTTAGCGGCGGAGGGTTACAACTTAAATGCAACATTGGCGGAAATTAACAAATTGCCGAATGTTGATGATCCGAAAAGTTTAGCGGTTGAGTTGGGGCATTATTGGTATATGGATAAAGTTACGACAAAATTTATTCGTTCGGTGACAGAAAAATATCCCGACAGTTTATTTATCGTGACGGGCGACCATGCGCACAGAGTTGACCCAAGCAGTCGACCGACTATTTTTGAACACGAGAGCGTACCTTTTATAATGTATGGCGCGGGCATTAATAAAAAAATTCTGCCGCCGGATGTGGTAGGCGGACATATGTCTATTGTGCCGACGATTATTGAATTGATAGCACCTCGCGGATTTATTTACTATTCGATTGCGCCGAGTTTGTTTAACAATTTTGGTGTAGCTTTTGATACAGATTCATATCTTACGCAAAACACGGCAGGGAAAATTGATTCTGATGTTTGGGAAATTTTACCGCAAGTTGCCTCCGCAAAATTGCCTAGCGTAAATTTACCCAATGAAAGAAATCATGCAATGGACGTTGTCCGCGCAGTTCGTACTGTGGCTTGGTGGATATTGACGCAGGGACTTGAATTTTAATTAAGAATGTAGAATTAAGAATGAAATGTAATCGTGAATTTTATCTTCGTAGCGGCTTGGAAGTTGCGCGGGATTTAATTGGTAAAAAGCTTGTGCATAATTCGCCCGAAGGTTTGACGAGCGGAATTATTGTTGAGACCGAAGCTTATATGGGTGCGATTGATGCCGCCGCTCATTCTTACAAAGGATTGACTGAACGCACCAAAATTCAATATGGCTTAGGCGGTTATGTATACGTCTACTTGATTTATGGGATGTATGTTTGTATGAACGTTGTAGCTAACATTGAGGAAATTCCAGAATGCGTTTTGATTCGCGCCTTGCAACCGCTTGACGGCGTTGACTTGATGAAAATTCGGCGTAAAAAAAATAACCTGCGCGATTTATGCTCGGGACCGGGCAAATTAACGCAGGCAATGGGTATAACCAAAAATCATTACGGTATCGATTTATGCGGCGATGAAATTTTTATTGAAGAGGTTGAAAATTTTATCCCCAACATAACTGCAACGAAACGAATCAATGTTGACTACGCGGGCGACGCGGCTAATTATCTTTGGAGATTTATTTTGACCGACAGTGAATTTATTTCAGGTACGAAATTATTGAATTTAAATTTTGAAGGCGACAAATGAATGAAAATTTGATTGAAAAATATAAGGAATATTGTAACTCAGAAGAAAGTTATGCAGTTTTATTTGTAAAAAAGCATTTAAAAGTTGCAAAAGGTAAATGGATTGATATTATTGATTTTGAAGTTGGCTACCACAATAATGAAACAAAACTTGAATTTAAAAATGTTGTTTGTGAACTTTTTGAAAAAAACTTAAAACCCGAATATCCTCCAAAAGGAATGTTTGGATGTGAGCGAGATTATATTTTAGCTTGCCGTGCAATTACTTGGGAAACTGCTCATGAAGATATTGCGGAACAACGTCAAAAACATATTAAAGGTTTTTTATATTCTTTGCGCGGAGTAAGAATAAAATATAAAAATAATAACTATAGTAAGGGATTTTTTAGAAAAGATTCTCCTGCAGAGATAAAAGCATTGGCGAAAGATTTAAATGACAGAACAAATCCGCTTTGGGATATTGCTTTTAGATATATTAATAGAGAGGAAGAATATTTTTATAAATATAAATTTGTTGACATTAAACGTTTAAGCAATTAAAAAATATATTTCCTATGAAAATCTTTCATTGGAAATTTTTTGATAAATTTTTACTTTTTCGCATAGAAACTTAATTGATTCAAAATCAAAAATCTCTTATAATGAAAAAAAATTTTTGGAGGTTATATTATGAAAAGATTTTTTACGTTGACTTTTACGTTAGCAATTATGTTTTTGGTAACGGCTTGCGGAAATGTGGCACAAAAGCCTGTCGTTAATACTGAAACTCCAGAACAAACTACAACAGAATCTTCCGCGCAGACTACAACTGAACCTGCCGCGCAGGATACAAAAGAAACTTCAAAGGATACGCCGACTAAAAAGAATCTTATCGTATATTTTTCACGCACCGGTGACAATTACGAAGTAGGTAACATTGAAAAGGGCAATACGAAAATTGTAGCTGATATTATTGCTGAAAATGTTGACGCTGATGTTTTTGAGATTAAACCTGAAACTGCTTACCCTGCCGAGTATAAAGAATGTACCAAAGTTGCTAAAAGTGAAAAAGAAAATAATTCTCGTCCAAAATTTGTCGGGCAGATTGAGAATTTTGCAAACTACGAAACGATTTATTTAGGTACGCCTGTGTGGTGGGGAGATTTGCCGATGGTTGTTTACACTTTCCTTGAAAGTTACGACTTCAACGGTAAAAAAATTATTCCGTTCTGCACTTCCGCTAATGACCATTTTGTCCTTAAAGAAAGTATCGAAAAAGCCGCAAAAGGTGCTACTGTTCTTGAAGGCTTAGGGATTCGCGGTAAACGTTGCCAAGAAAATCCGGACAGCGTGAAAACTGACGTAACTGATTGGCTTAAAAAAGTCAACGGCTAAAATTTTATAGGTGAATATATGCCGATTTACAACGCGCAGATTTTTAAGATTGACGCTAAGGAGACGCGCAGATATGCCGGCTTAATGCGGGCGAAAAATTTTAATGAAAAAAATATTATTGACGCTTGCGACGAGGCTGTTTTAATGTTGGAAGTTCGCGGCATTTGGAACATTTACGATTACGACGCGGAAAAAAATTTGGTAATGTCAACGCCGCCTTTTAAGCTTGACGGAAAATCTATCACGCGGCATTTGGCGAATTGCGATAAAGTTATCTGCATTGCTGTAACTGTCGGCGAAGAAATTGAAAACGAAGTAACGCGCAGATTTAGCAAAGGAAATTATGTTGAATCAGTTTTGCTTGACGCCGCCGCAACTGCCGCCGTTGAACAAGCCGCTGATTCTCTCGAAATGGCGATTGCTCCACAATTTATTAAAGACGGTTATAAAATGCGTTCGCGGTTTAGTCCGGGATATGGCGATTGGGTGTTGACGAATCAGGAAAAATTTTTCGGCATTACGGGAGCTGATGAAATTGGTATGAGTTTAAGCTCTGCGTTGATGTTGATGCCACGTAAATCCATAACCGCGATTATCGGTCTGGAAAAAAATAAAGCGGACGTTAAAATTTCGCCCGCTAAAAATTGTGCTGATTGCGACAATTTAGATTGTCCTGCGCGTCATTAAATCTTACAAAAGAGTTTTAATCGCGTCACTGATTCTCCGCGCAACGTAAACATTATTCATCACGTAAAGGTGAATGCCGTCAACATTGTTAGCTAAAAGGTCGACAATCTGATTGAGCGCGTAAACAATGCCCGCTTCCTGCAACGCATTAGAATCATTGCCGTAACGGTCAAGAATTTTTCTGAACTTCACAGGCAAACTTGCGCCGCAAATGTTCACCATACGTTCAATTTGTTTCTTATTCGTAACGGGCATAATCCCAGCCTCAACAGGCAAATTAATTCCGAGCGCGTGAATTTTTTCCATAAAATAGTAGAAGTGATTGTTATCGAAGAAAAGTTGCGTTATCAAGCCGTCAACTCCAGCGTCAACTTTTTCTTTCAAGAAATTTAAATCCGCGTCAAAATCTTTAGAATCTGTGTGACCTTCGGGATAGCAAGCGGCGTAAATTTTAAACTTCTTGCCGGTCTTTTCACGTATGAATGAAATTAAATCAACCGCGTGCGGGAAAATGTTTTTAGGCTCAACATTCGGAACTTTATCTCCGCGCAACGCTAAAATTTCGTCAATCCCGCGCAGATTTAACTGACCCAAAATTTTTTCAACGTCGTCTTTATCCAAATTTATGCAGGGAATATGGGCGACGCTTTTTTTGTGATATTTATCCTTAATTGCGGCGGCAACCTCAATCATTCTGTCACTGGCATTTGAACTACTACCGCCCGCGCCGCAAGTCACGCTGATAAAATCAGGATTTAAATCCGTCAATCCGTCCAGCGTTTTGTAAATGACTTCAACCGGCATATCTTTACGCGGCGGGAAAATCTCAAATGAAAATTTTGTACTCATCAAAAAAACTCCTTTGTAAACGATAAACGCCCCGATAAACTTCGAGGCGTTGAAATATTAAAGCTGATAGTCAGACTCGAACTGACGACCTGCGCATTACGAATGCGCTGCTCTACCAACTGAGCTAAATCAGCACAACTTTTTACAAACTTGCGCAATTATAGCAGATAGATTTTAAAATTGCAAGCCCTTAATAAAATTTTATCGTCGTTTATGATTTATTGTTTTAATTTCGATTTTACTACAGAAAAAATTTGGAGTGTGATAAATTTGGAAACTAAACTGCGCGTATTGGTTGAGGATAAAAATTTTAATCCCGCGCTGGAAAGTGAACACGGGCTTTCAATCTTCGCAGATAACGGCTATTCAAAATTTATATTCGATTGCGGACATACAGGGCTGGCTTGGAAAAATTCCGCTAAATTGAACATTGACTTGACGGCAATTAATTTTGTCGCGATAAGTCATTCTCATTACGACCACGCAGGCGGCTTTCCTTCGCTTTTAAATTATGTCACGCCGAAAATTTTATATACAGGCGTCGACTTTTGGGAAGAAAAATTTTCCCGCGCAGATTCCAATTTCGCTTACAAGGGTGCGGGCTTTACTGCAAAAGATTTATCGCGTTGGAACATTGAACAGAAAATTTGCCACGATATTTTAAAGCTTGACGATAAAACTTTTCTGGTAGGAAATTTTGCACGCCATACAGAATTTGAAACTATCCCCGAAAAATTTGTACGCGGCGAAAATAAATTGCCTGACACTTTCAGCGATGAAATTTGCTTGGTAATTCGCGGAAGTAACGGGCTTAACGTTATCGTCGGTTGCTCTCACGTCGGCATTGTCAATATCATTTCTACGATTGCTCAACGATTTAATGAAAAAATTGTACGCATAATCGGCGGCGTCCACTTGCTTAACGCTGATGATGAACGCATTCATAAAACTTTAGCCGCGTTGAAAAATTTTGGCGTAAGTGATTTTAAACTTTGCCATTGTTCGGGCGAAAAAATTGGCAGTAACATTTCTACAGGAGATGAAATTTTAATATGATTGAAAAAATTACATTAGCTCACGGTGCAGGCGGAAAGTTCAGTTCTGATTTACTTCACGAAATTATTTTGCCGCATTTCGATAACTCTATTTTAAGTGAACTGCACGACGGCGCAAAAATCGGCAAGCTCGCTATGACGACGGACAGCTATGTTGTTCGCCCTATTTTTTTTCGCGGCGGCGATATTGGAAAACTTTCAATTTGCGGTACGGTAAACGATTTGGCTGTAACAGGCGCAGTGCCTAAATATATTTCCGTCGGCTTGATTATCGAGGAAGGCTTTGCGCTTGACGATTTGAAAAAAATTCTGCAGTCAATGAGTATGGCGGCTAATGAAGCGGGCGTTAAAATCGTTACCGGCGATACAAAAGTTGTCGGTAAAGGTCAAGCGGACGGCATTTTCATCAATACGGCTGGTATCGGTGAATTGATTGACGGCGTTGATATTTCCGCTAAAAAAATCTGCGCGGGTATGAAAATTATCGTGTCGGGATTTATCGGCGACCATTCCACAACAATTTTAGCTGAACGGCACGGCTTGCAACTCCCGCCTAATATTAAATCTGATTGCGCTCCGCTAAATAAATTGGTTAGTGAAATGCTTGCCGTTGAACCTAATATCGCTATGCTTAGAGATGTTACACGCGGCGGCTTGGCGGCTGTCCTTAACGAAATTTCTCAAGCGGCTAATTTGGAAATTGTGATTGAGGAAATTAACATTCCCGTCCGCGCAGAAGTTCAAGGTGTCTGCGACATTCTCGGCTTTGATGTCCTCGAACTTGCTAACGAAGGTAAAATTATCGCTATCGTCCCTGCTGATTCGGCGCAAAATGTTCTTGCCGCTATGAAAAATAATTCTTACGGGAAAAATTCTGCCATTATCGGCGAAGTTACAGAAAATAAATCTGCGCGCGTCGGTCTTAAAACAAAAATCGGCAGTATCCGAATTGTGGACACGCCGCTTGGTAATTTAGTTCCGCGTATTTGTTAGTTGTTAGTGGTCAGTAATCAGTGGTCAGTTTTTTACTCTTAACTGTTCACTTTTACCGACCATTCGCCGGTTGACTGATTAACTGCAAAAGTTCCTTCAGAGATTCTGTAAGCTACACCATTTCCGCCTTGAACTTGCAAATTTCCGCCGTCTGCAAAATTTATATTCACTTGACCGCCATTAACTTCAACGCCGCTAATTTGACTAAGATTGACACTCGCAAGGTTAATTAAATCACCTTCATTGGCATTTTGGATAACGTCACTGCCATTGCCTATCGCGTAGAAAAATTCATTGTAACCTTCACCGCCTATAAGCGTATCAGCTCCACCATTGCCGCCCCATAAACTGGAGTTGCCATTTCCTGCATAAATCAAATTGTTGGCATTGTTTCCGCCACTAATCATTTCCAATGGCGCAATTCCTATACCTTTAATTTCTCCTCCGCCACTTGCCATATAAGTATACGCCATAAGATTTCCGCTTGCGTCCCCGTAACTTATAACTTTATCCCGCGCATTTTCAATTTTTAAACTTCCTGAACTCGACTTGATATATAAAGTATTTTCGTAAATCTCAATTCCTTTATAATCACTCGCTAAATTAATCTGCTCGCCCTGCGAATAATTTTCTATGTAACGATTGCCGCCGCTGTAAGTGTAGACGCCATTTTCAGCATTAAGAATTTCAGTCGCAATTTCCCCTTGAATCTTAATATTTTCTAAACGACTTTCAAAACGCGCCGCTTCTTCAAGCGTAATTGTACCTTCGCCCACTTTAACAATTAAGTCCACTCCATTAATCACCGTGCTATAAGTCGTGCCGCCGATTATCAATGTGTCGTTATCCTCAAATCCATAAATAACATCGTTTCCGTCGCCATTGTTATATTGATAGACACTGTAATTATTAATGCCCGAATTGTAAATGTAATCGTCACCAGCTCCGCCGTTTATTGTCGTGTTTGCGGCGTACATATTTAAAATATGGTCGTCTCCTGTACCGCCTATTATCAGCACGTTTGAAGACTCAATATTTGTTATGTTATCCTCGTCGTCGCCGCCGTTTATCGTGACGTTATCGCTTTTTTGATTTTGTATTATATCGCTATCGTCGCCGCCATTTATTACCGCGTTATGCCCTTTATCATTGTAAAAAACATCGTATCCTTCGCCGCCGTTCATCACAACTCCATAGGAAGTATCGCGATTTAAAATGTAGTCTCCGCCGTCTTCGCCGTTTATCGTGACATTATTGCTACCATTATTTTCAACGGTATCGTTTCCTTCGCCGCCATTTATATTTACGTTTTCATTCAATTCATTGTGTATAAAATCCCAACCCTCGCCGCTGTTTATTACAACATTATTTCCGCCAGAATAATTGTCAATGCGGTCAGGATTGTCACAGCTGTTTATCGTGACTTGGGAGCTGTAATTTTGAATCCAATCGGGATATGCTGTCCCAGTTATTACCGTGTTAGGCGTATCGTTGCTTAAAGTAATTCCAACTGCTTCGCCAAAATGCTGAAGGTTGAAAATAATTTGTTTCATTAAATTTCTCTCCTTAGTAAATAGTAAATAGTTAATAGTTAATAGTTATTAGGGAAGAGGGATTAGGGAAGAGGGAAGATTTTTTACTTACCACTTATCCCTAAGCCCTTGAACCCTATGCCTTAATCCTTGAATTTTATCCTTGCGCAAAAGTTATCTGCATTTCGGTTGAAAGCGTTTCCCGCGCAGTTGTGTTGTACATCTCGCCCTGTTCATTTATCGGCGCAATATCATCAAGCGTCGTGTATCCAATGAAATTGTCGTCGCTGATAAGGTCTGCACTCGTCCCTACCGCATTATTCAAAATTAATTGACTCTTACCTACTTTGAATATCAGTTGATTGTTCTCATATGAAATCTTCGCCGACGACATATCAACGCATACTTTATCGCTATTCGCATTGTAGCCGTAATTAAAGCCGTCAACTTCCGTTACTCCTTTAGTCGCCGTCATCGCTACCGTTACACCTTCCGTCGCCGTGCTATGCTCATTTATCGTAAGGTGATTGTTGCCCGCTCCTAAGTCAAAGTAGTCTCCCGCGCCGCCTTCCGCATTATCATTGCCACTGCCTGACATTATCACCGAACCGCCTTTGCCGTCCGTGTTCCCATACAGTAACATATCTGCGCTTTCTTCTGCCGCGTTTATCTCGCCACCGTCATTGTACGTGTACCCGACTTTCTGCGCAACTCCTTTGTTATTATACAAGTTCACCACTTCGGAATTTTCATCATTAATGCCAAAATTAATCTTCGTCGAACCAAATGTCAGCTCACCATTGCCAAGTTGTATGTTACCATTCGTTATCGCCTTGCCTATGTCAGCCGTACCATTTAATTGCACTCCTCCTCCTGCCGTCGCGTCATAATTCTGCAACGTAATATTCCCGCCATTCGGTACTATCTTTGCCGCTCCATTCGCCATATTTACAAGAACATCTCCGCCTGCCGTTACTATCGTGTCCTTGCTCGACGCCGCAAAAATGTTTATCGGTGCAGTCGTTCCCTTAATTATGACTAAATCGCCGCCACCGCCCAACGTGATATTCTTTTCGCCTTCCGAATCAGCTTCAATTACTACTACATTTCCGCCTTTACTGTTAAACTTAACCGACTGCTCGCCGCTTTCTAACGTTACTTTCTTCATGCCAGTACTGCTACTGAAATCTATCGCCTGATTCACTATTCCATAAGCATTATCAAACAACAATTCCATTGAACCGTTTAACTCATCGCCGCCATTTTTCGCCATTAACGCCGTTATCATCGTGTCGGTCTCAATCTTGCTGTATGATGTCGTAATTCCTACTTGACTTTCTATCTCTTTTTCGCTCATATCTTCAACGTCAAGCGGTAAATGATTCGGGTCGTATATGTACGCTGAACCTTCCTCCGTCCCTATGAATACGTCCCCAATCTGCGCGGTCAATTCATTATCGTTTACTATGTATGTTCCTGCCTCGCCTACCATTAATGACGCTTTGTCCGCTAATCCGCTGATTCTCTTGCCCGTCAATCCTACGCCGTCAACGTCGCCTGCCAAAGTATAGCCTACCGAATTTACCGTGATTGTCGTCGTGTCCGTTTCATCTGTCGCAGGTATTATTACCGTCGTGTTGGTCAGTGAACCGCTTATCGTATCACCACTATTTAAACCTTCTATCCGCGTTATTCCCGCACCTTCCGAAATTATCAGCGCGTCTGTATTCGACGTTGTAAAATCTGTACCATTTACCGTCACACTCGCCGCCGAACTCTTCAACGTCCCTGCAAAGTCTGTTATATTCGTTACCTTGCCGTCATACCGCGTCTCAAATGTTACACTGCCGTCTACATCTTCTACCGCATAATTGTCCGAAGTAAATGTAAAGTTGCCGTTGCCATTAGTCTTAACCTTCATACTGTCTACGCTTATGCTAGACCCTGAACCTATATTGTTAAGCCCTGAAGTTATGCCGCCCTCTACTATTACGTTGAAGTCCGAATCGCCCGTCACATTTATATATTTGTTATCTACCGTTATCGCTTGCGTACCGTGTACCGTTACATCGCCCTTTATATTGTTTATCTTATTGTTTATCCCGTCTATACTTACTACTTTGCTGTCCGCTATCGTGAAAATGACGTTGCCGATAAATTCCATTTCAAATTCATCTTCAGCTTTAATCGTATCTCCTACGTTAATTCCCGTGTATTTCGTGCCTTCATCAATTATCAACGTGCCATTTTCAAAATTGTTTATCCCTTCTACCTGCATTGTAGCTTTGCCGCCTGCGTCTGTGTAATTCCTCAATATGAAGTCTACCGAATCATCGCCGCTTACCGTGTAGTTTTGTAATGTCACTCCTTCGGGATTGTCTCCATTGTAGCGGAAATAGAACATACCTTCTTCATCAGTAGAAACTTTCGTCGCTCCGCCTGCTGATTTTATACTAGCTCCACTATTTACGCCGCTTATCGCCTGTATGCCCTTTTCATCAGCTATTACATTTACGTCCGCATCTCCACTTATCGATACACCCGTACTGCCGTTGACTGTCGCGCCGCCTTCAAAGTTCCCGCTTATCGTCCCATTTAAATTCTTAACTTCCCTAAGCAATGCCGTATCATCATTGTAAAATCTCGAAGTCATTCCTATTACTACGCTGTCATTTGTCGCACTTCCTGCTACCTTGTACGTCTTATCGCTTAAATGATATACTCCCTCGCCGTCCAATCCAAATTGCAGGATACTTCCTAAGGTGTCTACCTCTCCTTCAATATACGCTCTCCCGCGCAGACTCGCTCCGGTGCTGATTCCGTAAATGCTCCTTATCCCGTCCTTGTCCAATTCTACCGTGTAGTCTTCATCGCCGTATATCAACGCCTCTTCCGCAAAAAGTTTTCCTGCGTCTTCGGGGAAACTCTCATATGGGATTATATGCGCCGCTCCTATTCCATTATCTATTGCCCCTACCGTTATGCCTTCACTTAATTTTTCCGTCAATCTGAATCCGCGTCCGTCAAGCCTGTTGTCGCCCTTTTCAGTCAACACTACCATTAATCTTTCCGCTCGCTCCGCATTTACTCCAGCCGTCAGCGTCGGTAAATCATTTGCTATCGTCGCATATCCGTTTCCGCTAAACTCTATTTCCTTGTACCTCAACGTGTCCGAATCCATTTGGAAGTTCACGCCTTCCGAATCTGCATATATAACTTTTGCCGCGCTTACACTCATCGCCCCATTATTTATCGTGTATTCGCCTGCCGTTATATTGATTCCCGTGCTTGCCGTTACTTCATTACTTCCCTCTACTTCCGCTCCGCTCGTCAACGTTATTTTCCCTATTGTGTCAAATGTCGCCGTTCCTGCTCCGCTGTATGAAATTGATTCAAAGGTTATCGCTTTTTCCTGAAGGGCAAAACTGTATCCGTTCGCCGTTCCTGTCACTTCATACCCGTCAAGCGTCGCCGTCTCTCCCTCATTTATCTTCAAACTGTTTGCATTTGAAAGTACTTTGCTTGCACTTATGCTTATCTGCGCGGCTACTGAATTTTCTGCGCTTACAAAGTTTCCTCCACTCACACTGTAGACGCCCAATCCTCTTTCCGCAAATTCTATCTTCAAGCCCTTATCTGCATTTATCTTCCCTGTCTCCGTCGAATCCGCTATTACCGTTACCGTTGCATTTTCATCAGCGTCATTGCTCGCTCGTGCTACTGATTCGTAATAGTAGGTTGAATCTCCGCTTGCTATCATCGCTACGGGATTTGCTATCGTGTTGCCTTCCTTGTCAACGTAAACTATATATTCCTTGCCGCTGATAACCGGCATTGCGTTCGTTGCGTCTTTCAACGTGATTGTGTTGCCGCTACTTACTATGCTTACTACTTTATCGTTGCCGCTCTCCAATGTTATGTAAGTGTCACTGTCAATTACAATGGTATCGCTCGAAGTCACGCCTATTATAACGTCATTGCCATCGCCTGCCGTGTATTCATAGACTACCTTTGAACTGTTATTCGTTATCGTATCGTCGCCCGCGCCGGTGTTAAGCGTAACTCCTGAACCGCTGTTTGCTATCGTGTCGTCGTATTTCGTTCCTCTAATCGAAATATTATCTGTAACGTTGGCAGTTATCCAGCCTTCACCTGCCGCCTCTGCATTAAATCTGAATACCGCATTGGCATAACCAATCGAATCTGTCAGCGCACTTAAAGCATGCGTCGCTCCTTCAACCGTGAAAATTTCTTTAACTTCTGCTCCCGACGCCGCATAAAGTGTATCTAACATTGCAGGCGGAACTACCGCATCTGAAGTTCCCGTGATAAACATTGACGGCATTGTTGCATTGCCTATTGATTCAATCGGTGCCGCCGCGCTCAATTTATATCCCGTCAAACTTTCTGCTGTGTAATCTACCACGTTGACAAATTCGGGGTCTTCTAAATCTGTGTAAATTTCTTTCGCAAGGTCTACCAAATTCATTACAGTTGTATAGCCGCAATCTTCGACAAGGGAAGTTACATTTGTCAAATTTGAATTAGCAGCGGCGAGCATTGCAGTTGCCGCTCCCATTGATACGCCGTGCAATGTGATTTTCGCTTGAGGATTTATTTCTGCAACTTTATGCGTCCAAAGGGCTATGTCCGCTCCTTCTGCCGCGCCCATTGTCAACCATTCGCCTTCTGAAGCTCCTGCCGCCCTCTGGTCTACCATTAACACGTTGTAATTATTCGCCAGATAAAACATTGCAAAGGCGTTCATATGTTTATGATTATGCCCGTACCCATGAATTATTATTGCCCATTTGTCATTGGAATTTGCTGGCGTGTAATGATAGCCGGCAAGTTCCAATCCGTCCGTTGAAGTGATTGTCAAAGTTTCACTTTCTGCATAATAATCTGACGGCAAGGTTTCAAAGCCGTGATATTCTTCAGGGTGGAAAAGTAATCCCGCAATTAAAGGATAGCCCACTTCTGTTTTTTGTTGCAACGCCTTAACAAAGGCTTCCGCGCTTTCCTCATACGGAACATTGATATTAGGATTATCTAAACTTGCCGCGTCTTTTAAAGTTATTTTACTTTCTCCAACATTTAAAATTAAATCGTTGCCGCTAACTGTGGTAGTACGTCCGGCTTTCTCAATGTTCAGCGTATCATTTTCAGTAAAGCCGATTATTACATCGTTGCCGTCTCCAAATGTGTAATCTAAGACAACTCCGCCGCTTTCAGAAATAGTTATCGTATCATCTCCAACGCCGCCCGTTATGGTTGTTCCTTCTGCGCTCTGACCTTCACCATTTGAAATCAACGCAATACTGTCATTGCCTGCGCCGCCGTAAATTTCGGAATTTTGTCCAAAAGCAATAAGTGTATCGTCATCAGCACCGCCGTCGATTGACGCATTATCAGAATATCCTACTGAAATATAATCTGCACCTGCGCCGCCTTCGATTGTAGCATTATTGCCCATTGCCCAATCGCCTTCAAGCTCTTCAAAAAGAACTTTTCCAACAATCGTATCGTTGCCGTCGCCGCCTTTTATATTTTCGTAATGCCCTTCCGTAATTTCTATAAGGTCGTTTCCTGCTCCTCCGTCAATCGTCTTATAATAACTGTGGTGTGACAAAATATAATCGTCGCCGTCTCCTGCTACCACACTGACATTGTTGCCGCCTATGACATCAATCGTATCATTGCCCGTACCTGCAACAATCGTAGTGTCGCTGAAATCATTTTGCAAAGTTCCAATCGTCGCTCCGTCAAGCGTAACAATTTCATGGTGCAAGGAATTTAAAATGAAGTCGTCGCCGTCGCCCGCGTCAATGTAAGTTCTATTATTATCGGTATTGTCGATAGAGTCATCGCCGTCGCCGCCAATAATTGTAGAATCGTCTGACGATAATGTTGAGCCGTCATATTTAAAGCCTTTTGTTAAAGAGATAACGTCAGCATCTGCGCCGCCATTTACTTCAATGTTTGAACCTGAAACGCTTATAGTATCTTCGCCTGCGCCGCCATTAATAGACGAATTATTAGCATAGCCGGTAGAAATATAATCGTCACCGTCGCCACCGTCAATCGTGGCATAACCGCCCATCGCCCAACTCTTAGGATTTGAAACGGTATCAGCAGATCCAATAATGGAATCGTTGCCCGCGTCGCCTAAAATATATTCGCGGTTACCTTCGACAATTTCTATTACGTCATTGTCTGCTCCGCCGTCAATCGTAGAGTAATAACTGTGTCTGGCGAAAATAGAATCGTCGCCTTCACCGCCAATTATGCTGACATTAAAACCGCCGACATTGCTAACAGTGTCATTGCCTGCGCTTGCTACAATAGTTGTATCGCTGTAATAATTGTGTAATTCCTCTGCGCCGCTTGCAAGCGTGACAACTTCATAATTCAAAGAATTTTCAATGAGATCGTTACCTTCGCCCGCGTCAATGTAAGTTTGATTATTATCCGTATTATTAATTGTGTCGACGCCGCCAAGAGCGTTTATCGTAACATTCGAGCCGGTATTGTTAATGGAATCAGCGTAAGCCGTCCCTGTAATAATTGTATCGTTAGAATCATTATTGAGCGTTACGCCAATATCATCAGATGCCGCCTGATATGAAATCGTGTTGTCAGTCAAAATATATCCGTTCGTTGTGCTTGTGGGTGAAGGTACATCTTCAGCAAGTGCTAAAGTGTAACCCGCGCTGATTGTAACAGTATCTGTACCAAGCGAACTTGCAGATACCGTAACTGTACTTTCTGATTCGTCCAAAGTTAAACCGTCCGCAGAAGTTACGCCGCTGACTGTCACTAAATCTGAACCGTCGCTTTCTTCAGCATAAGTTATAGTATTATCGGTTAAAGTATAACCGGCAGTAGTACCGGCAGTTGAATAAGTCGCTATATCATCTTCAAAAGACCAACTGCCGCCCGTGCTTGTAGAGGTTGCAACATCACTTCCCAACGCTAAACTGTAACCCGCGCTTATCGTAACTGTATCAGTGCCAAGTGAACTTGCCGCAACTGTAACTGTGCTTTCAGATTCGTCCAACGTTAAGCCGTCCGCAGAAGTAACGCCGTTGACTGTAACTAAATCTGAACCGCCACTTTCTTTTGAATAAATTATCATGTTCTCATTTAACTTATAACCTGCAGTAGTTCCTGAAGTCTTGTAAGTAGCCGCCGAATTTTCAAAAGCCCAACTGCCGCCCGTGCTTGTCGCAGTTGCAACGTCACTTCCCAATGCTAAATTGTATCCGGTGCTAATCGTAACCGTATTTGTACCAAGCGAACTTGCCGCAACTGTAACCGTGCTTGATGATTCATTTAAAGTTAAACCGGCAGAGGAAGTTACGCCATTGACTGTCACTAAGTTTGTACTGCTACTTCCCGCCGAATAAGTTATAGTATTTTCGTTGAGAGTATAGCCAGCCGTAGTTCCTGAAGTCTTGTAAGTAGCCGCAGAATTTTCAAAAGACCAACCTGCCGCAATGCTTGTAGAGGTTGCAACGTCACTTCCCAACGCTAAATTGTAACCCGTGCTGATCGTAACTGTGTCTGTGCCAAGTGAACTTGCCGCAACTTTAACTGTGCTTTCTGATTCATTTAACGTTAAGCCGTCAGAAGAAATAACGCCGTCAACTTCAACCAGCGTAGAAGTTTCGCCCGCCGTGTAGACGATGCCTTTTTTATTTGAGGTTAAAGAAAATTCGCCGCTAGCCTTAAATGTGTATTTGGCGGAAGTATCGCTAAAGTCCCAGCCGTAAATTTCGCTTGAAGTGTCGATATTGGGCAGAGTAATTGAAACTTTATCAGCAGTCAAAACCTTAGAATCAGTATCGAAGGAAAGATTATCAATAGGATTAACAAAGCTGATAACATCATTAACATCAAAGTCAGAGATAACAGCGGAAATAGTGTAGTTAATATTAGAGAAGTTGCCGACTTGAAGGGTATCGTAGCCGATGCCGGTGGAAACGGAATTGTCAAAGCTGAAAAGTTCAACAAAATCATTACCCGCGCCCGCGTCAATGAAATTGGAATTATCAAGGCTGGAATCATCGTAGTTAATGAAAGAAATGGTATCATTACCGGCACCGACGCTGATAAAATTATTATCGCCGCCGACATTAACAGAATCATCGCCGGAACCTGCGGAAATGGAGTTATGAGCAACGTCATTGTTGATGAGAATAAAATTATCGCCGTCGCCGACATCAATGGCATTTAAAGAAGAGGCGGAATAATTGAGAATGACAGAATCCTTACCCGCGCCAAGATTAATGGAATTATTCCCACCGGCTAAAGAAATGAAATTGTTGCCGTTGCCAAGATTAATTGAATAATTATGAGACCAAAGAGCCTTAACAGAATCATTGCCCGAACCGCCGATAATGGTATTGGAATCAGTACCGTAATTGCCGCCGGTAGTTGTATCAGTGTTATCAAAAAGGTTATTACCGTCGCCAAGATTAATGAATTGGGAACTGCTACGAGTCATATCAAGGACAGAATCCGCGCCCGCGCCGCCGTAAATGGAAAGATTTTGCCCGCCTGCAACAATGCAGTCATTACCCGCACCGGCTTGAATAAGATTGTAGGGAGCATTGGAACTGAAAATGGTATCGTTACCATCGCCGGTTGAAACGGTATTGTACGCGCCGGCAATGGTGACATAATCCAAGCCCTTTCCGCCTGTAACAGAAATATTACCGCCATAACCCATTACGGTATTATCAGCGTTGGAATCAGCGGCATTCACGGTAAAATAACTGCCGACGTTTTGAATATTGAGAGCGGAATTACCAAAATTAATAAGTTGCTTAACGGAATTATCAGCAGTGTAAACATTTTTAACTTGAGAGCCGACGGAAACGTTATCAGCAGGGACAGTTTCAGCTAAAGTAGCAGATTCAAGGCTGGTAGAAGTCCCCGAAATGTAGTAGTTGCCTGTACCTGAACCAAGATTAACCTGCGCGGCGATTTGACCGAGAGGGACGGAATCAGAATCAGCAGAAGTTTTAGCAAGCCAGCGTAAAAACATATAACCTGCGGCATAAGGATAACTGCCACCGTCCTCAATGGAAGTTTGCAAATTAACGTAGTTGTCGAGCATATCGGGATTGGTGAGGAGTTCTTGAATAGTTTCCTTATTTTCATCGTCGATACCGTGAACGAGTTCCGCCATACCTTCCGCGATGAACAGCGGCATACTGTCAAAGTAATCGACATTAGCGGCAAAATCAGCGTGATTAAATTCGTGAGCAAGAGTACGGTCAAGAGTGCCGCCGTAATCGTTGACGTAAACTTCGCAGTTAGGGTCGTCTTCACTTGTAATATTTTTAAAAATGTCGATATTAACGACTAAATCTAAGCTACGAGTTTTACCGGCGTCATCAATGTTATAGTAGGAAACGTAAGCAAGCGGAGCGTCTTCGGAAGGGTCATCTTCAAAGTAGAAATCAATCTGATTGACGGAAACGCCCTCATCAGTGAAACCGAAACCCATAACCTTTTCGTTAATGTCGAGAGATTCTTTGAGCCACCACTTATAAAGCCCTGAAATGATAATGTACTGATAATGTTTACTGTTTTTGGTATCGTTAAGGGAATTAATGTTATCAGCGTTAATGGCGTTGGTAACTTCCTCCGTTTCGAGGTCACGTTCACCGATAATGTTAAGAGTTAAGCCGCGATAAGTGAAAGACAAATTACCGTTGCCGTCATCGTCAAGGTAAGTGGGATTAAAATTACTGGACACAGTACCGACTAAATCAATATCTTGGTTAGTTGAAGAAAAGGCAGAAATGCTTGAGCCGGTCTTAACGTAATAGCCGCTAATCGTATCGACTTCTGAAAGGTCAACGGAAATTGTATCGCCGGACTTTACGGATTCGGTATCAGTGATTGAAGTAACGTTTAAAATTTCTGAAGTTTTAGAGGAAGGAGCGGGCTTTTTATGTGGTAAGACGTTTACAAGATTTGAAGTATCAGAACTATTCCCTACTCCCTCTTCCCTACTCCCTAAAACAGGCTCGGGCTTTTTATGGGGCAAGACGTTTACAAGATTTGAATTATCAGAACTATTCCCTGTTCCTTGTTCCCTATTCCCTAAAACAAAACCCTTTTGGACGTAAAGAGCGGTGCTACCGTCAACAGTGCTGTCGTAATTATCCGCGCCAACGATTTTAGTTTTACCTTCGACGTAATCTTTAACAGCAAAATATTTAACGTCGCCGCTGACAGAAACGGTATCATTATTGCCGCCTGTGACAATGGAAGCCATTCTGCCGCTGATAGAAATAAAATCATCGCCATTACCGGCGTTAATAGAATCTTCGCCGCCTGAAAAGATAGTATCCTTATTGGCAGTCGCCTGAACAATCCAGCCGTGAGAGCCGGTGTTAATAATTTGTTTAGTGGAATCGTTAGCGGTGTAAAGGTTACCGACTTCAAGAACGGTGGTATCGGAATTTTTTTCAACGGAGGAAGTACCCGCATCAAAGCCCAAAATACCGCCGGTGTCATCGTTAGTCAAGTCAATGCCGCACTGTGCCAAGAAGGTATCGGAATTAGTAGATTTAGCGGCGGACAAAAATTTATTCATAGCGTCCTGAATGCCGCTGTAAGGAGAGCAAGCCCTGATAGCCTCATCGAGCATAGCGGTAGAAAGGGTAGTGTCAGAATTGTCCGTACCGTCCGAAACGTAACCGTGTTTATTGAGAGCCCCCATAAACTTTTGGATAATTTCAAGTTGTGTCATATTTCAATAACCCTCCGTGAAAAAATATAAAATTATTCTCTATTTATTATTTTATACTTAATATTAGCGAAAAAATTATAATCTAAAAGGAAAAATTTTTAAAGTGTATGAAAAAATTTTTTGACAATAAAAAAAGCGCATCAACATTTGAGTCAATGCGTCTGATTAAAAAATTCAACCAAATATGCAAGGCTCTTCTAATTAAGAATGAAAAAACTAAACCAAATAGGCAACTCCCCGATTTTCTCTGCAGATTCAATTTACTGCAACACGGGAACGCGGCGAAAAATTAAATTTACTGTAATGTTATTCGCGAAAATCGCAGTTGCCGACCAATGTTTTCTCTTTGTTACTTTCTCTTTTGCGCCAAAAGAGAAAGTATATTTAATAAACAAAAAAATATAACAAATTAATTTTAGGCAATATAATAATGGTTAGACAAATCTACAAGTTCTTCGACGACCAAAGCATAAAAAGCGGCGAAGGAAAGATTTTCGACATAAGCGGAAAAAGTAAAATCACCGACAGCCCAAGCGGCGGCGTGATTACTATCATTGAGTTTAGCGAGATAAACGGTTGAACCGCTACTGTCATCAACGCGCCATTTTGCGCCGTTAATACCGCTAATATCCTGTAATTCTTCATTAGGCGCACGCTTATAGGTACGAACAGCGAGGGAAACTTCAGGCTCCCAACGTCTACCGTAACGAATTTCAGCAACTTTACTGTCAATGCTTAAAATTGCGTTAATGGTGTAGCCGGACTTTTTAGGGATATAGAGCGGCGTAAAACCTACCGCTTCGGAGACTTCCTCAAAACTTGAGTATGATTTTATAGGATTAGGCAAGCCTACTTGTTTTTCAACGGGCGAAGAATTTTGCAAAGGTAATTCCTGCGGATTTTTAGAAATATCATTTATAGGCGGAGATTCTTGAGTTACGAGATTTTCATCAGGCTTAGAAACTTGAGTTGTATCGATTTTTTCTTCAACCAAAGGCTTATTATCTTGGGGATTATCGACTGGCTGTGTTACGGAATTTTCCTCTGAAGAATGCGAACGCAGTCTGTCCCTGTCATTGCTGATAGGAATTTGTTCACGTTTACCCTCTTCAATTTTTTTACGGGCGGCTTCTCTTTCCTCTCTCAAACGTTTTTCTTCGGCGCGTTTTTCCTCACGGATTCGCCTTTCTTCAGCTTCAAGTTCCTGCCGAGTTTTAGGAGTAGGCGTTTCGACTTTTTCTTCAGGTTGAGGTTGCGGGTTATCCTGCGGTTGTTCGGACGCCAAGATTGCAAGTTCCTTGTCTATAGGTGCGGCGTCTAAGTTTGAGAACTGGAACATTGCCGCTAATGCTAAAATAATTCCTAATTTTTCTTTCAACTAAATCACTTCCCGAATAAATATAAAAAAAAATATCCGCATTGTCAACGGAAAAATGTAATTACATTAAAATTTCAGAAACCCTTAAACCTTATCTCTTAATTCACAATTTCATTGACAGCACCGGCGAATAAATCTATTCCCGACGGCACATCTCTAATCACGAAAATAAAAGGTCTGTCAACGATAAATTCAAGACTTTTTTTAGGCATAGGCGCACAACCTGCAATCATATTAATTTCCGTAACAGCGGCGGCTTCCGTTCCCTGTTCGTCAACTTTCACTTTTGCTTGATGAGTTATGCTGTCAATCTTCAGCTGAACATTTTTTATAATATCGGAAAATTCTGCGTCATTGGTGAAAGCGCATTTTATTCCCATTGAGATTAAACTTTCCTTCAAACTATTTTTTATATCCATCTCAAATTTTGGAAGAGTCAGTATAACTTCACCGTCAAAAATCTGCGCGGCGTCAAGATTATTCAAAAAATCTTTTCGATAATCGACACTTTCATTGCCCCAACTTTCCGCGATATTTAAAGCTTCGTCATCTCTAGGCAGGATAATATACATTGCCGCCGTAACATCAGAATCATTTTTCTTGTAGGGCAGAGCGACAGCTTTATATTTTTCATCTTCGTAGTAGGGAATTTTTTCATCGAAAGTTTTTGACATCATATCGACGCCGGATTTATTTCCGTTTATGTCCGTAAAATCGCTTTTGTCGGTATATGCGGCTTCAAATTTATCTTCCCATTCGCCCTTAAAGTAAACGACATTAAGAATATCAACGATTGTGTCAGCGGTTACTGAAGATTGATATTTCGGAATAAAATGGTTTGTACTTTCGTCTACCCAAGCGGAAATTTTTTCTTTTTCGCCTTCTAAATTGCCGTTAAAATCAGCGGAACGAATTTCTGAACCATAAACATTCGTGAGAACATTTTTGAAAGTCGGATTAATGCCGTTGCCGATAAAGTTTTGATTGACGAGCATTAAATTTGATTCTTTAAAAATATTAACGGTGTAATTTGCGGCTACATTTTCGTGAAACTTTTTAAAGCTGTCATTCAAATTTTCAGTAGAAGTTGCAGACAACGCGGACAAAATTTCTTTTTGAGTATCGCCGGTTGAACCGTTAGCAATAATGCTAAGTGCGGCGGCAATTCCGTAAGGCGAATAAAAAATATTTTTAGTTTTGTCGAGCGTTTTATAATATTCCCAACTGAAATTATTTACCGTATCAGAAAGATTTTTCATCTCGTCACCTTTTTTATTTGCGAAAACGATTGCCGCATTCATTGAGAAAATTACCAACGCGATAATCAAAAGCGTAAAAAATTTTTTAGGCATAATTTTAACGACCTCTGCCGCGAGAAGATGAACGCCTGTCAGTTGAGCGTCTGTCATTGCTTGAAAAACTATTATTTGGATTACGTCTTGGAGGAGTGCTACCCTTGCCGATAAAATCTTTAGTATTTGAGCCGCTACGATTACTGCTGGAACTTGAACCACTGCCGCCGCGATTATTACCGCCGCCGTTAGAATCTCTGCGCGGAGGTTTCGGAGGTAAATCTAAAGTTGCCTTATGACTGACATTAATTTTGCCGCGCTCGTCAATTTCCATAACCTTAACGGTTAAGGTGTCGCCAATTTGAACGGCGTCTTCAACTTTTTCAACGCGATGCGCCGCCAACTGTGAAACGTGGCAAAGTGCTTCACGTCCCGGTAATAAGTCAACGAATGCGCCAAAACTTTCAAGCCGCGTGACAACGGCATTTTCTATAATGTCACCGACTGCAAATTCATGGGTAATATCTTCAATCATCTTCATAGCGCGTTGAATGCCGTCAACGTCCTGCGAAGTGATGAAAATACTGCCGTCATCTTCAATATCGATAACAACGCCCGTTTCCTCAATAATTTTGTTGACGACCTTGCCGCCTGTGCCGATAACTTCACGAATTTTATCAACGGGAATTTTCATCGTCATAACGCGCGGAGCATACGGTGAAAGGTCAGGTGCAGGTTCGCTGATAACTTCAAGCATTTTTTCAAGAATAAAACTGCGACCTCGTTTAGCCTGTTGCAATGCGTCATTTAAAATTTCGCGAGTAATACCGGCAATTTTAATATCCATTTGAATTGCGGTTACGCCTTCGGTAGTTCCGGCAACTTTGAAGTCCATATCGCCGAGCGCGTCTTCCATACCTTGAATATCAGTTAAAATTGTATGTTTATCGCCGTCCTTGACAAGACCCATTGCAACGCCGCTGACTGGACGCTTGATAGGAACGCCCGCCTGCATAAGGCTTAAGGTACTGCCGCAAACACTGCCCATTGAACTTGAACCGTTAGATTCTAAAACTTCAGACACAAGGCGAATTGTATACGGAAAATCTTCAAGCTTAGGAATGACGGGAACTAAAGCGCGTTCAGCAAGTGCGCCGTGTCCAATTTCGCGACGACCGGGACTGCGTGAAGGTCTAGCCTCTCCAACTGAAAATCCGGGAAAATTATAATGATGAATGTAATGTTTAGGGTATTCAGGGTCTAAGCCGTCAATAATTTGTTCATCGCCGATTGAACCCAACGTCGTAATTGTGAGTACTTGAGTTTGTCCGCGCGTAAATAATCCTGAACCGTGAGTGCGAGCGAATAAACCTACTTCACAACTTATAGGGCGAACTTCCTCAAGTTCTCGACCGTCAGGACGAATTTTTTCTTGGGTAATCATTTTGCGGACGACATCTTTTTTGACTTTGTAGAAGACTTCCGCAATATCCTTTTCGACGTTGGGATAATCTTCAACTGGGAATTTTTCAATAAGTTGCGCGGTAATTTCCTCTTGAACAGCGTCAACAGCGGCGTCGCGTGCAAGTTTATCCGGGTTACGAATTGCGGTATCAACTTTTTCAGGAGCAATTTCACGAACTGCGGCGTCAATTTCTTCATTGGGATGGAAGAGTTCAAATTCAGTTTTAGGTTTGCCAATCTGCGCGGTAATATCGTTTTGGAATTGGACAAGCTTTTTAATTTCCTCGTGACCAAATAAAATTGCCTCAAGGATAATTTCTTCAGGCAATTCATTAGCCCCCGCCTCAACCATCATAACTGCATCAGCAGAACCCGCAACCATTAAGTCAAGCGTAGAATTTTCCATTTGCGCCTGCGTAGGATTGATAACAAATTCGTCATTAATTCTGCCGACGCGTACACCGGCTATTGGACCGTTGAAGGGAATATCGGAAACGCAAAGAGCCAATGACGCGCCGAACATTGCCGGAATCTCGGGCTGGTTATCAGGGTCGTAACAAAGAATTGTAGCGATAATTTGAACGTCATTGCGGAAACCTTCGGGGAACAATGGGCGAATAGGTCTATCAATTAAACGACTGCGTAAAATTCCGCTGGTTTGCGGACGCCCTTCACGCTTATGGAAACCGCCGGGAATTTTTCCTGAAGAATACATTTTCTCTTCACAATCGACAGTAAGCGGGAAAAAATCTGCGCCTTCATGAGGTTTAGCTGAAGCGGTAGCCGTTGCCAAAACTGCTGTATCACCATATCGCACAAGGACAGCACCGTTAGCTTGTTTCGCCATTTTACCATTTTCGACAACTAACTTTCGTCCGCCGAGTTCTATTTCAAAAACATCCATAAAAATTTTCCTCCCATTAATATGTAACATAGAAATTTTCGACGAAAAATATTTTCTTCCTTCAAATTAAAATTGATTGTGCAGATAAAAATTTGGCTTGATTGAGAAAAATTTATCTGATAAAATTTGCGTACACAGATTAAGCGGAGGGAGGTTTACGCGACATTTTATGAAAAAATTTTTGTCGACGGCGGCGGCTTTTTTTATGTTAGGTTCAATCGCAAGTGCCGCACCAATGACTTTAAACGTACACGACGCCGACTTAAGGTCTACGATTATGCTGGTTGCCCGCGCAGGTAACATTAACGTTTCGGTTGATGATTCTGTTAAAGGAAAAATTTCTGCCGTAATTTATGAAACTGAACCGCAGAAAATTTTAGAGATTATTGCCAAGACGCATAATATAAATTTAATTAAAGACGGCGAAATTTATATGGTGACTGCTAATTTTGAAAATTATTCGCCGATGCAAAGTTACGTTTTGCCGATTCATTATGCCGACGCGGAGACTTTGAGAAAAGCTATTGTCATGAGCTTGGATAGAGATGATACCGAAAATTTTGTTGAGACATTTTCAAATGAAAAAAATTTTCCGCTGTATCGTCGATACGAAAGCCGCGACAAAGTTCAAGATGATAAAGATAAGCGTAACGAAAGAGTTTTCTTTAATCCCGACGTAAACGCATTGATTTTGTACGGCACTCAAGCTGAATATGAACGCGCTAAAAATTTGTTATCGTTGCTTGACGTTGAATTAAAGCAAGTTTCACTTGAGGCAAGAATTTTGGCGATTGATAAAAACGCCAGCAAAAATTTAGGTATAGAATGGTTTTGGTCAGCATTTCCGCAATATCCCGAATATAATTATTCCGAAGATGGTACCCGTATAATTACACGTGACGAAAAAAATTACAATCAAGATACTGGTTACGGAATTTTGCGTTTTGGACGCTCTCCTATCGGCAATCCCTATGAATTTTATTACGGCGCAAAGATTAACGCGCTTATAACGAACGGTAAAGCAAAAATTTTATCGCGTCCGAATGTCACAACGATTCAAGGACACGAAGCGGTTATCAATGTTGGAAGTTCTGTACCTGTGCCGGAAGTCTCGACGACCAATTCAACTACGACGACTTCGATTAAATATCGCGACGCGGGAATTATTTTGAAGTACACTCCGCGAATTAATGAAGACGACACAATTACGGCGACGATTCACATTGAAGTTAGCACGCCGCAATATGTTTCAGATTTGAAGGCGTACAGGTTTAACACGCGCTCGGCGGATACGGTTGTAACTGTGCGCGACGGTGAACCAATGATTATTGGCGGGCTTATCGGCGCGGAGGAAGAAAAAAGTATCAGCAAAATTCCTTTCTTAGGTGACTTGCCTATATTGGGTGCGCTGTTCAGAAGTCACAAAAAAAGTAAGACCGAATCTGAACTGATGATTTTTTTGACGGCTCACGTGATTAATGGCGCGGGAAATGGTGCGCCTGCCAATGTTCGATACACAGCTGACGAAAATACAAAGTCAGATTGATACAACAAAAAAACTTCGCAGAAAAATTTCCACGAAGTAAGTTAAATTTTTAAAATTTAATTCAAGCTTTTAAAATCATCGACAGGCCAGAAAACTAATATCGCTTCACCCTTGACTAAATCCAACGGCACAAATCCTACGTCATTAAAGCGGCTGTCTTCAGAATTATTTCTGTTATCGCCCATAACAAAAATTGTCCCATCAGGCACTGTAGCTTTGGGATATTCACTGCGCGTCTTTTCCAAAATATAATCTTCGCGTTGAAGTTGGTCATTCACGTAAACGCGTCCGTCCTTAATTTCAATCGTATCACCTGCCGTCGCAATTACGCGCTTGATAAAATCTCGGCTCGGGTCACGAGGATAACGGAATATCACGACTTCTCCTTTTTGCGGGTCGCGGACACGATAAATAAATTTGTTGACGACTAACCTTTCATTGTGTTGAAGTGTCGGTCTCATACTAGGTCCGTCAACTACGTAAAGTTCAACGATAAATGTACGAATTATAAGTGCAAGCAAAATCGCCGCTGAAATTGAAAATACCCATTCCTTCACTTCTTTTCCTATTTCCATAAAATAGAATTCTCCTTTTTATACTGAATTAGCTTAAAATATTCTGCCGCCGAAATGATTTTCCTGCCTTAATCTGCGCGGGAAAATTTTTTTTGCAATTATCCCTGCCGTCCACTATAATATTGTAAGTTAAATTTTTTAAATTGGAGGATTATAATTTGTCGAAGATAGAACCCTTTGCGGAAACAATTTTTGTAACGCGCCCGGTCTTTCCAAATATTGAGGAAGTTACAGAAAAACTCCGTGACATTTGGGAATCTAAATGGCTCACCAATAACGGTCCGCAACATCATATGCTTGAACGCGAACTTGAAAGTTTTTTAAAAGTTCCATACCTTTCACTGTTCAATAACGGCACAATCGCGCTTATGGTTGCAATACAGAGTTTGCGCCTTCAAGGTGAAGTTATCACTACGCCGTTTACTTTTGCCGCAACGCCGCACGTTTTGAGTTGGAATAACATTCAACCTATTTTCTGCGATATTGACGAAGAAACGATGAACATTGACGCGAATAAAATTGAATCGATGATAACGCCGCACACTACCGCAATTTTGGCTGTACACGTTTTTGGAACTCCCTGCAATGTTGAAAAGATTCAGCAGGTTGCCGACGCTTACGGCTTAAAGGTTGTTTACGACGCGGCGCACGCTTTCGGCGTTGAGATTGACGGCAACGGTATAGGAAATTTCGGAGATATTTCAATGTTCAGTTTCCACGCCACGAAAGTTTATCACACTTTGGAGGGCGGCGCACTCGTCCACAAAAATAAAAATCTTAAGCAACGAATTGACTTATTGAAAAATTTCGGTATCAAAAATGAAGATGAAGTTGTTATGCCCGGCATTAACGGCAAGCTCGATGAAGTCCGCGCAGCTATCGGACGTATTATGTTGAATTACGTTGAAGAGGAACAATATAAACGTCGGCAACTTCATAAAATTTACGACGAAGAACTTGGCAACGTTGACGGTATAAAACTTATGCCGAAATGTCCTGAAAATGTTAAGTCTAATTATCAGTACTACGTGATTCGTATTGATGAAAAAGTTTTTGGCAAGTCGCGCGATTATGTTTACGATGAACTTAGAAAATATAATGTTTATCCGCGCAAATATTTTCATCCGCTTTGTAATGAGTATACCTGTTACCGTCAATTAAATTCGTCAAGCGTTGAAAATTTACCCGTCGCCAATGTTATTGGTCAGCAAGTCTTAAGTCTGCCTATGTATGGCGAATTGGCGGCTGATGACGTTAGAAAAATCTGCGCGATTATAAGGTTAGTTGCTAGTAAATAGTGAATAGTGAATAGTGTAGTTGTCAGTACTATTAACTATTCACTAACCACTATTCACTAAGGAGAATGATAAATGTTTGCAAAAATACGGGCGGTATCATCATACCTTCCCGAAAAGATTGAGAAAAACAGCGATTTTGTAAATGAACGTTTCAGTAAAAAATTGGGCGTCGTTGAACGTCACATTGCAGCAGACGATGAATCAGCCGGCGATTTGGCTGTCAGGGCGGCAGAAAATCTTTTTTCTGAATACGATATAAATCGTGATGAAACGGATTTTATTTTGCTCTGTACGCAACACCCGGATTACCAAGTACCGAACACTGCTCCGCACCTTCAATATCGTCTCGGACTTTCTAAAAATGTCGGTTCAATGGACATTGCTCTTGGTTGTTCAGGTTACATTTACGGACTTGCCGTTGCCAAAGGATTAATTGAAACGGGAATGGCAAAGAAAATTTTGTTCATAACTTCAAGCGTTTATACAAAGTACGCCAGTAAAAAAGATTTGGGAGTGCGTCCGCTTTTCGGTGACGGCGCAACTGCAACGTGGATTGAAGGCGTTGACGAAGAATCAGAAAATATCCGCGCATTTGTTTTCGGCAGTGACGGTTCACGTTATAATAAACTTTATATTCCTGTTGGCGGAAGTCGCAATATGCCTCGCAATACTCCCGAAGTTTTTGAATACGACGAAAATCATAACGGGCGTTCAAATTACGATGCCTATATGGACGGTATGGCGATAACCTATTTTACTTTTCGGGAAGTACCGCCGCTGGTAGATAATGTACTTGCCGCCGCAAAAATTACCCGCGCAGATTTGGATTATTGCATTTTTCATCAAGCCAATTATTTTATGTTGGAGCAAGTACGCAAAAAAACCGCGTTGGAAGACGTTCCTTTTCACAATGACATAACTCACACAGGCAATTTGATTTCCGGCAGTGTTCCCTATGCAATAGAGCAAGTAATTGATTCTGTAGACGTGAAAAATCTGCACAATGTATTATTGACAGGATTCGGCGTAGGTTTGAGTTGGGCAGGCTGCATTGTAGATTTGTCAGGTGTACTTGCCAAAAAGGTGGGAACAAATGTCTAGAAATAAATCCAAAAGAAAGATACCGCCAATACTTTTCAGGAAAAATACGCCGAAGTTGAAATTACCGACGTTACCTAAAGTTGAAGAAAAAAAACCGAAGGTAAGCGTAATTCTTTCTAGTTACAATCACGCTAAATATGTTGCCACCGCCATTGAAAGTGTACTTCATCAAACTTTCACTGATTTTGAGTTGCTGATTTATGACGACGGCTCAACCGATAACAGTCGCGAAATTATTAAAACTTTTGACGACCCGCGCGTAAAAACTTTTCTTTATGAAGAGAATCGCGGACCTCGAATTGCCGCTATAGAAGCCTTTAACGCCGTGCAAGGAAAATATATTGCCGTTCATCATTCAGACGATGTTTGGAAGGAAGATAAACTTCAAAAGCAAGTTGAATTTCTTGACAATAACGCAGAATACGTCGCTTGTTTTACGTGGGCTGAGTTCATTGATGAAGACGGCATGCTTTATGAAGTTTCCGATTATGATTTGTATCATAATGTTTTTAAACAACGCAATCGCAGTCGAGAGCAATGGTTGCACGATTTATTTTTCAAGGGTAACTGTTTTTGTCATCCAAGCGTACTTCTTCGCAATACAAAATTTCTTCAAGAAGTTTACAAAATTAGCGGATTATGGCAGTTGATTGATTATGCAATGTGGATTCGATTACTTCTTCAATACAATGTGTACGTTATCGAAGATAAACTTACGTTTTTTCGATTGAGAAGATTTACGAATGATAATACCAGTGCCGAGCGTCCCGATACGGTTATTCGCAGTGAACTTGAACTTTACCGAATACTCCAAGAATATCGACGTATTACTGACGCTAAAGAATTTCTAAAAGTTTTTCCTGAAGCTCAACCTTATGTTATCGAAGGAAATATTTTGCCGCAATACGCGCTTGCAAAAATTCTTCAATCGTCAAGTAGCGCGGCACGTAAACTTTTGGCACTGGATATTTTGTTTGATCTTCTCAACGATAAAAATACCGCGCAGAAATTAATCGACTGGTACAAATATGACGAAAAAAGTTTTGTTCATGACAACGCGGAGGCAGGTATAATCTACACGTTGACAAATATTCGTTACCTGCGCACTTCTTTATACTATGATACCGGCTTGGGATTTTCTGAACAAAATCGTATACGAGTGCTTGCTTATGTCAGGCAAGACGGAATTTTCACTTCGGAATTTTTTGTTAATGCCAATGAAATTGTTGCACTTCGTTTTGACCCTTCGGAAAATGAATCTTTGGCAATGAAAATTATTTCTGCGCAGGTTAATGATGAATCCGTAGATATGACGGCATTACCGCCATTTAAAGAAATTGACGAAAATCAAATTTTCTTAACTCAAGATCCGCAGTACATGGTGAAATATAGCGGTAACGGTAATATTAGAGTAAAAATTATCGGAGAAATTTCCCGCACATATGACCCTTTTCAAATACTTCGTGATGAAAATATTTCACTGCTTGAAGATAAATATAACTTGATACAATCTTTAAATCTGCAGAATCAAAAATTAGATCAAGCTACCGCCGAATTTAGCAAGATTAACATATTGGAAGAACAAATTGAGACAGATAATCAAATTATCGATAATTTACAGAATGTGTTAAATTTAAATCTGCAAAAGGTTGAAGAATTGAAAGGGCAGGTTAATTCCGCCCAACAGCAATTCGACGGTTTGCAGAGTCATTTGAACGAAATATATTCTTCGCGTGGTTATCGGTTTTTACAGAAATATTATGGACTTCGTGACAAACTTTTACCTAAGGGTACGACGCGCCGCTTGTTCGTCAAAAATTTAGCTTGGGTACTTTTTAATCCTCGTCGTGCACTTTCACTTATAAACAGTGAAAATATCGGCAAGTTGATTTCGACGTTTCGTCATGGCGGATTGCGTCAGGTGATGATTCGTTCCGATAACAAATTAAATTCGCCTGCCGTTACTGAAATAGAAAAATTTAACGAGATTGTTTATGGAAATGCTTGGCTTGATGAAAAAATTCCATATACTGTACCGCGTGATATTGTAGTCGATATTATTGTGCCGATTTACAATGCCGTCGATTTTACGCGCAGATGTCTTGAAACTGTTTTTGAAAATACCGACGTTAAGTTTAATTTGTATTTGATTAATGATTGTAGTCCTGATGAACGCATTAATTCTTTGTTGATAGATGTTGCATTTTGGAAAAGACCAAAACTTTTGCTTAATCTGGATATTTCCCATAATGAAGAAAATCTCGGTTTTATCGGTACAGTTAATCGCGGCTTAAAAATGACGCGCAACCATGTTGTATTACTCAATACCGACACTGAAGTTCCGCCGAATTGGTTATCACGTCTTATTCGCCCTATGCTTGAGGATGAAAAAGTTGCCTCTGTTACGCCTTTTTCAAACAGTGCTGAAATTTGTTCCTTCCCAAATATTTGTACTAATAATGATTTGCCGAAAAATTTAACTGTCACCGAACTTGACTCACTCTTTGCACGTTACGGCGACAAAACTTTTTGCGATATGCCGACAGGCATAGGTTTTTGTATGTTGATGCGTCGTGAGTGTATCAAACAGTTTGGCGGCTTTGATACGATTTTTGGTAAGGGATACGGTGAAGAAAATGATTGGTGCAGAAGGACTGCCGCGCAGGGTTATCATCATGTTCACGTCAGAAATCTTTTTGTATATCACAAACACGGCGCAAGTTTTGCCGAGCGTGTCGATAAATCTAAAAAGCAACGCATTCAGGAGAATCTTGCAATTATTAATGAACGTTATCCCGGATATGATAAAATAATCCAAGATTACATACACGCAGATCCCGCCGGTGCGAACAGAAAATTTTTGTACCACTGTGTACAGGCTCAATCTGATGTTAAGGGTGTTATGTTTTTGAATCACTCAATGGGCGGCGGTGCAACGACTTATCAAAACAGAATTATTGCGAAGTTGAAAGAAAATTGGCGTGTTTACGGTATGGAACCGCTTGCTGACAGAAAAACACTGTTGGTTAAAAGTTACAACGACAATGATGAAGAAAAAGTTGCCGATTTCAATATTGATGAAATGAATGCCGAAGAGTTCAAGGAATTATTGCATGCGCTGAATATCGATTGGCTTTACGTTAATCAGCTGGTAACTTATCCTATACCGAAAATTCTTCAATGGATTATTCAATCTGAAATTCCGTATACTTTTTTTGGTCATGATTTTTTTGCCGTATGTCCAAGATGTCATTTTCTCACAGAAAGTATGGAATATTGCGGTGCTGAAACCAATTTAAATAAATGCGCGGCGTGTCTTAAAAGAAGTAGTATTGATAGTGTAAATTCGGTCGATATTTCCAAATGGCGAAAAAATTTTCAAGAGTTCATTTTTAATGCCAAAGAAGTTATTGTACCGAGTGACAATACAGCAGAAATTTTCCGTCACTACTATCCATCAATTTCAATCACCGTGCGGGAACACGAAGTAAATGATAACTTGACGTATACTTTTCGTGAAGAATTTGCGCGAGAGGAAATTTTAAACGTTGCAATAATCGGGGCTATCGGAATTGAAAAAGGTTCGCGAATCATATATGATTTAGCTAACGATTTAGAAAAAATTTCATTGCCCGTCAAATTAACGGTAATAGGTATAACTAACTTGCACAATAACGCTTACCGAAGCGAAAGTAGAAAGTTTGAAATTACCGGTGCTTACGATAATAACAAAATTTCAGATTTGTTATCGGTTCATAAAATTGCCGTCGTTATTGTAACTTCAATAATTCCTGAAACTTATTCTTACACGACAACTGAGGCAATGTATTCAGGTTACCCGGTTATGGTATTTCCAATAGGAGCACCTGCAGATCGTGTTAAGCGTACTGGTGGCGGTTGGATTTTAGATGAAATAAGTGAACAGGCTGTGCTGAATAAGTTAAAAGAATTGGTTAATGATAGGGAAGAAATTATAAGCGCGGCTAAAAAATTGACGCACTGAAAAAATTTTTAATTTAAAGGGAGATGTAAAATTGGTTTTAAGGATAATCACTGGGATAATCGGAATTGCAATATCTGCGGTACTCATAAAAATTGGCGGGACACCGTTTGCGATTGCCGCGATATTGTTGGCGTTAATTTCTTGGTTTGAATATTGCGCCATATTTCAGCGTGCGGGCGTTTCAACAGCATACATTGTGGGCGCGATACCGTTAGTTTTAATGTTGTGTTGTGCATGGCTTGGAAATTTTGAAGAAATTTTAGGCGCGTTGACTTTGGGAACAATCGCGATTTTTCTTTTAATGGTTTTATTCGATTTGCGTCCGACTGACGTTTGTGTATCGACGGCTGGATTAGTTTATATCGGAATGCCGTTTGTACACTTAATTATGTTGAGATTTTTGCAAGATGATCGTATGCCTTTTGAATCGGTAGACGAAATAAAAATTTTGCCGGACATAAGCAACGAAGTCAGTGCGTTAATGACGCATGTCGACTTGGCTCACGTTCAAGCTTTGTTTAACATTGATATGGGGTGCAAGTTGGTATGGCTTTTATTCCTGTGTACTTGGGCTAGTGATACATTTGCATATTTCATCGGCTCGGCTATCGGTTCGCACAAAATTGCTCCGCAGATAAGTCCTAATAAAACTGTTGAAGGAATTTTCGGCTCAATAGTCGGAACAGTTTTTACGGCGGCAGTTGTCGGAAATTTACTCTTTGCATTTGATATGAAACAAATGTTAATGTTAGGGTTTGTAATGGCGATAGCGGCTACTTTAGGCGATTTAGCGGAGTCGACGATAAAACGCGCGGCAGGCGTCAAAGATTCGGGATTTTTAATTCCGGGACACGGCGGCGTATTGGACAGATTTGACAGCTTATTTTTTACTGCGCCGGTATTTTATTATTTCGCTGTAATTACGGGCTTAACTGCATAAGCTTTAACAAAAATTTTTATAGCTATTTAGCCTAAAAAAGCAGGCATCTTCTAGCCGAAATGAGGATAAACTCTTAAGTCGTACAATTAAACTGAAATTTAGCGGAAAAAATTTTCATTTTTTCAGGACAATTACATTAATAATTCATGACAAATTCATAAAGTTGTGGTATAATAAACTTCGTTATGAATTTGTTTTTTTAGTTTTGAAAGGGGGAAGGCTGCTCCGAAGCGGCGAGGCGACTTTGTCAGTCGGCAAGCTCGGGACGCGGCACGGTTCGCGTTAGGCAGCGGAATAATGAAGCGTAATTTTTGGAAGAGCATTAAGAACAGTGAAAAAAAGCTGGCACTTTGCTTAATGATAGCGGGACTTTCGGCATTCAGCGTAGGTTTCACGAATCAAAATGAAAGCGTTGAGGTTGAAAAAATTAAAACAATAGAGGAAGTTCAAGTCGAAGTTCCTGAAGTCGCAGGTAACGAGGCAATTGTGCCAACGGCAGATTTTATTAATACGACGAGCGAATCGGTGGAGAATCCACCTAAAGAAGACGTTATCGAACCTCTTAAAGTTATCGGCAACGTTGAAGAGCTCAATCATGATGATAATGAAAATGTTAGTATAGAAAATGATATAAATACGGAATCAGCAGGATATAATGTTACCGAAAACGGTATGAATTATAGAGCGGTTATGGCAATGGAGGCGACGGCATATTTACCTACAGACGGAAGTGCGGAAGGGCTTACGGCAATGGGAATCCCTGCAACTTACGGCGTTGTTGCGGTTGACCCAGATGTAATTCCGTTAGGCAGTAGAGTTTATATTCCCGGTTATGGCGAAGCCATTGCGGCTGATACGGGCGGCGCGATTATCGGTTATTGTATAGATCTTTGCATGGAAAGTTATGATGCGTGTATGGATTTTGGTCGCCGCACAGTTACGGTTTATGTTTTGGATTAATTTGTAAGTAAAAAAAGCTTTTGGAAATAATTTTTTGTAACATAAAAATTCAACTCCACGATTGTCTTTCGTGGAGTTTTTTTGATGATTTATTTTAAAATTTTAAACGTTAAATCTAAAGTAAGTTACGTCGCCGTCCTGCATAATATAATCTTTTCCTTCAAGACGTACGAGACCTTTTTCACGAGCGGCGGCGATTGAACCGTATTTAACTAAATCGTCGTAGTTTACAATTTCTGCGCGTATGAAACCGCGTTCAATATCACTGTGAATTTTACCGGCGGCTTTTACGGCAGGAGTACCTTTTTTAATCGTCCAAGCGCGGCACTCGTCAGGACCGGAAGTCAAGAAAGTCATCAGCCCTAACAGCTCAAATGCGGCGTTAATTAAGCGATTTAAGCCGGAACTTTCCAGCCCTAAGTCAGATAAAAATTCTTTAGCTTCGTCCTCGTCAAGTTCCGCAATTTCAGACTCAACTTTAGCGCAGATCATTACGGTCTGCGCGTTTTCTTTTGCCGCAAGTTCCTCAACCTGCTTGACGTAAGAATTTTTCCCGCCGGTTAAATCATCTTCAGAAACATTTGCAACATATAACGTCGGCTTAAGCGTCAACAAATTTGTTTCACGTATCGCAAAAATTTCTTCGTCCGTCAAGCCTATATTCCGCGCAGGTTTACCTTCGTTTAAGGCGTCACGAATCTTTTGTAAAATTTCATTTTCAATTTTCGCCGCCTTGTTACCGGACTTCAAAACACGTACAAGCCCTGCAATTTTTTTGTCGACAATTTCTAAATCTGCCAAACACAATTCAGTTTGTATCGTCTCAATGTCGCGAAGAGGATTAATCTGTGCGGAGACGTGTGTAATATTTTCGTCGTCAAAACATCTTACAACGTGCGCAACGGCGTCAACTTGCCGTATATGTTCCAAAAATTTATTGCCGAGTCCTTCGCCCTTAGACGCGCCTTGTACAAGTCCCGCAATGTCAACAAATCTAACCGTTGCAGGCGTAGTTTTTTTAGAATTGTACATTCTTGTTAAAACGTCAAGCCGCGCATCAGGTACGGCAACAATTCCCACATTAGGTTCAATCGTGCAAAAAGGATAATTCGCCGCCTCTGCGCCCGCTTTTGTTATCGCGTTAAAAAGTGTCGACTTACCAACGTTGGGAAGTCCGATTATACCAACTTCAAGACTACTCATCATTTTTCCTCCAAATTTGTTATTCTTTAGCAATAATAGATTTTACACCATAATATTGAGAAATCATTAAATTAATGCAATAATTTTTATTAGTGGTCAAACCTCCGAAATGTATTATAAAAGATGTAGGACAATCCGCCCCGTGAATATGCTCTAAAAATTTTTGTACCGACGATAAAGGCGGTGGCGAAGGAATATAAATAACCTCACTTTGTCTATTTTCAAGGATAAAGTTTAATTGATCTTTCCAACTTTCACTTATCAAAGCATAAGAATAAATTATAGAAGCCGCATAAATACAAATTATAATAAAAATCCCTTTACTTAAAACAGGCGATAATTTAATGTTCCATGAAAGCTTTTTTAATTCATTGTAAGAAATAATCGCTGAAACAATCATAAATGGCAATGAAATTAAAGCCACTCTAAAATCAAATTTTGGAGAAAACATCATTACTAACGGAACAATAAATCCCGTTGCCGCGAATGATAAACTTAAAATTTCCAAAGTGTTTAATTTTCCTGATTCGCGTTTAAAAAAGTAAATTATCGTCGGTAAGATTGCTATTAAATCTAATCCAACTATAGGGATAAATTTGTTCCAAAAATGATTTTTAAGTAATTCCATACTGAAATTAAAATCGGGATTGACAGATCGAATAAATTCTGTTTGCGCAAAATTTCCCGGTGCAAGTATGCATAATACGCTACCTAAAATTAGGGTGAAAAATCCCGTAATCATCCAAATTTGAAGAAATTTTTTTCGCGAAGATATAAAAATTAAAATCGTCGTCAAAAATATTGTTGCTAAACTTCCGGCTTCATTAGACCAGCCTGCAAAAATCCCGAGAACCGCCATAAAAAATATTTTTAATTTCGAATCAACTCTTTTTCCTGAACGAACTGCATTAACATATGGCAATAAAAATGTTAGTTGAAAAACTGACATCCAAAAATAATTGCAAGCACCTGTAAGCCAAGTCATCCATGCTGTGGTTTCAAAAAATCTAGCACCAACGAAAAATAAAATGAAAAATATCCAAACCATTGCAAATTCCGATTTTTTAAATTCTGTGTTCGTTAACTTCAAAATTAACATTATAAATACTATGAAAATTATCGTGTTTACAATGTCGAAATAAGGCTTGCCGATCCAAATAAAAAATTGTGCAAAAAAATGCGCAACTATCCGTCCTCCCCAAGTGAAATAATGTGAGTACTGCGATTTAAAAATATCGCTTAAAGATTCTACGCGATCCCTATGTATAGTTGTTTCATCAGTTTCTATTCCGTCGAGATTACCGCCGTTTTCTCCGTCCCAGATGAAAGCGTATGCAAAATCGTCATAGCACAGAGGCACAAAAATATTTCGTAGGAAAAAATATCCTATAAACATACAAAAATAAATAGTCGCCCTATTCAATTTATAACCCTCACTTAAAAATTTTACCATACATTTCGCCAATGCACGAGCTATTCGTATTCAAACGATAATAGCTCGTATGATATTATTCCTTAGCGATAATAGATTTTACGCCATAATATTGAGCCATCATTACGTTATTGAAAAAATTTTTGTCAGCAGTTACTCCGCCAATATATGGGTGAAAATATTTGTGATTAGGAAAAGTTCCGCCATAAATATATGTAAAAATTTTAGGCATTTCTAATACCTTTGGTACATAAACAATTTCGTCGTTTTTATGAGCTAATACATTTTCAATTTGATTCTGCCAATCTCTATATATCAAAGCTTGTATGCCTAAAAGAGGAATCGCATAAATTACTGCCGCTAAAAAAATGGCAGCTCCAAATTTTTTCGGGATATAAAATTTGAGTTTACCATAAGCGGCTATTGACGCAACTAACATAAACGGAAAGGAGACTATCGCAATATACGAATCAAATTTTGGAGAAAACATCATTGCTAACGGGACAATAAATCCTGCCGCTGCAAAAGCTAACATTATTTTTTCGGAAATGTCTAATTCTATTAATCCTCGTTTAAAAAAGTAAATTATCATAGGTAAAAGTACAACCAAGTCCATTCCTATTATCGGTAAAAATGCGTTAAGAAAAACTCCTTTAAAATGTTCCGGCGTGAAATTGAACATAACGGGATCGATTGAATGATACCATTCAGTTTGAACAAAATTTCCCGGAGAAGTTATACAGAAAAAACTTCCAATCATAGCCGTAGATAATCCTGCCGCCATCCATTTTTGAAAAAGTTTTTCTCGTATTGCCAACAAGGTTAAAGTTGACACCAAAAATATTGTAGCTAAACTTCCGGCTTCATTTGACCAGCCTGCAAAAATTCCGAAAACTGCCATAAAAAATATCTTTAATTTCGAGTCAACTATTTTCCCTGAACGAATTGCAATTACGTAAGGCAACAAAAATGCAAGTTGTAAAGTAGCCATCCAAAGATAATTACAAGAACCTGTCAGCCAAGTCATACAGGCTATATTTAGAGGAGTTATCGACGATACGCAAAATAAAGTAAAAAATATCCAGCCTATTGCAAATTCCGATTTTTTAAATTCTGTGTTTGATAATTTTAAAATTAAGATTATGAAAATCGCAAAAATTATCGTGTTTGCAATTTCAAAGTAAGACTTGCCGATCCAAAGAAAAAATTGTGCAAAAAAATGCGCAACTATGCGCCCTCCCCAAGTGAAATAGTGGGAATATTGGGATTTAAAAATATCACTTAAAGATTCCACACGGTCTCTATGTTGAAATTCTTCACCACTCTTAGTTAAGAAATTACCGCCGTTTTCTCCGTCCCATATGAATGAATAACCAAAATCATCATTGGACAGAGGCATAAAAATATTTCGCAGAAAAAAATATCCTATAAACAGACAAAAATAAATAGTTGCCTTATTCAATTTATAACCCTCACTGAAAGATTTTCCTTTACATTTCGCCGCCGCGCAGTTTATTCCTTTAATCAAAAAAGAGCCGGAAAATTTTCCCGACTCCCAAGAAATTTTTTTGAACTATAGCTTATTGTCAAAGTCAACATTGGTATAGGAGAGGCGCGCAAGGACGCGCAAATCGCCGGATGCGATTTCAGCGGGCTGTTTCTCTTTTGTTACTTTTCTCTTTGCGCCAAAGAGAAAAGTATATTTAAAAATATAAAAATTCTTTCCCAAGTTGGAATTTACCAACTGACCTTAGCTGACTGCCATAGCCGCCGCGATTGCCGCACCAAGTCCGCTACCGCCGTTATCCAAAATCGTATCGACATTAGCCGCATCTTCGCCAAGCAATTCACTAAGAGCCTTAGCGATATTTTCTTTAACGAGCGGCATTTTCTCATAAACAGAACCGTCAATCGCTATGTGCTGTTTCTCAATAGCTCCTTCGCCCGCACGTTGCCAAATAATACCTACGAATGAACAAGTTACGATTCGCGCAGAACGAATTACAATAGCCGACGCCAACTCTTTAATCTTTTGAACGTCGCCAACTTCCAAGACTTTTCCTGTACGTTCTTCGACAATCTTTGTTGCCTTTTCCAAATTCGGCGTATCGTCCAAAATCATCATTGACATATCGATTGACGTAAAACCGTATTCTTTTTCTTCTTCGCCTAAAAGTTCAGCAACCGCCATACCGAGCAATTCGCCCATATAACGTCCTGATACCATTTTTTCATGGCGTTGTTCGCCGGGCTTTTCGGATTTTCTGTCAAACCTTCTATCAAAACGGTTAGGCGTCAACTTCATAAAGCCGCCCGATTCCAAATTCAGAATCATTCCGCCTTTTCCAAAACATTTCGGATCATTAATGCTGGGTTCAAGGTAGCAGGTGTTATGTCCCGTCGCGTAAATCGAACCGATATAAATTCCTGCAGTCTTATACGCGGCAGAAAGTAAAACTGCAACCGTATCATTGATGACGGCAACAGGTTCAACATTGTTAATCCCTCGACGTTTCAGAGCGGCGTTAAGCAAATCGTTGACAACTTCACCTTCAACGCCGGGCGTCGCAAATTCTTTCGTCCAAATGATTAAGCGGGCGTTGTTTAAATCGTCCTGCGTCGACGGGAAAGAAAAAGTATGCCCAAGATAAAATTTAGTGTCGTGGTCGCCGTCAATGGCTTCGTCAATCAATTTTGCAAGGAAGTCAAACATTTGCTCGGCAGTCGAATCTTTACCGATATAATCGTATTGACCTTCGACGATTAAAGGTTCACCGACGCGCTTAATAATTTCAAATTCGCCGCCACCGTTAAGCTTGATACGCGAAACACGAACATTGGTGCCGCCGAAGTCCAACGCGAGATATTCGCCCTTTTCATTGCCGCTGGGCAGTCCGACGTAAGATTTCAACATGCGGAGCGAAGAATTGTCAGGATTTTTCAAGCCAAGTTGAAGGTCTTGACGGAAGTTAGCTGAAATTTCGCGGAGCATTTCGGTTGTCGCCTCAAATTCAGAGATGACTGACTGAAAAATTTTTTCGTTAAACGCCATAAAAAATTTCCCCCTTTAAAATTTTCGTAGTATAATCTTTAGAAATATTATAACTAATTCATTCGACATTGAAAAGACTTTTCTAAAAATTTTGGAGGGAAAACTTTTGGAATTTATGAAAAATCCCGCGCAGATTGAAAATCGCAGTATGGAAATTATTGCGCCGTACATTAAAGACTTGAATTTAAGTTTTGAGGAAACAAAAATTTATTCTCGAATCATTCACGCGGCTGGAGATGTTGACTACGCGCCGTTGATTAAGATTCACAAAAATTTTATTGAGTCGGCTAAGTCTGCGATTCTGCGCGGCGCAAATATTTTTACTGATGTGGAAATGGTGCGGACGGGAATTAATAAGCGTGCCTTGAAAAAATTTGGCGGTGAAGTTTTCTGCAAAGTTGCTGATGACGACACGCGGGAACTTGCTACACGTGAAAATATTACGCGTTCAATGGCGGCAATGCGTATTTTCGGAAAAAATTTGGACGGTGCGATTATTGCTGTAGGAAATGCTCCAACGGCTTTATTTGAAGTTTTGCGGCTTGTGCGTGAAGAAAATATTTTACCTGCCGCGATTATCGGCGTACCTGTGGGATTTGTCGGCGCGGCTGATTCTAAAGCGGAACTTGCCAAGCAAAAAAAAATTCCCTTCATAACCGTAGAAGGTACGAAGGGAGGAAGTTCCATTGCTGTTGCCGCCTTAAATGCAATTTTGTACTTGATAAATGATTCGCGGAATTAAATTTTTTAAATCGTCGGTACGGATGAGCCTTTCTTTTCAAAATAAGCTTGTCCGCCGCGATCTACTTTAGTGCCTTTGGGGACAACTTGAATTTGTAAAGCCTCCATACGCAGACTTGCACCGGCAGTTCCGGCAGGTTCACCATTAGCCGCCCAACCGAGCCAGCCGCCGTTTTGTACGTGCGCTCTATAGTAAATATCTAAAACTTTTGCGTATTCGCCAACCAACCTGATTCTTACGGCTTCCATACGTTTATTTTTTCCTGCCGTTCCTGCGACGCTACCTGAATTTTTCCAGCCCTGCCAGCCAATATCCTGTATGTGTGCGTTATACTGAATCATATTCGTTGTGCCGTCCATGAAATTTATCAGCAACGCTTCCATACGTTTACCTTGCCCGACAGTTCCAACAACTTTCCCGTTACCTACCGCTTTTTGCCAGCCGACACCTTGTACATACGCTTGATAGTTAAGGTAGACTGTCCGCGTAGCCGCCAATGTAACCTGCGCGTATAAAATCAGTATACCTGCTAACATTATGCTAAACAACTTTTTCACGAAAGTCCACCTCGCTTTAAAAATTTATTCACTTGCCACTTTTAAGGCTTCCTGCAAATCTACGACGCCTTCATAAATTGCCTTGCCGATAATCGCGCCGATAACTCCTAAATGTTCTTTCTCCTTGAGTTGGCGGATATTGTCCAAAGAATTTACGCCGCCCGACGCGATAACCGATAAGCCCGATTTTTCAGCAATCTTCGCGACCATTTCAACGTTGACGCCCGTCAGCATACCGTCCCGCGCAATGTCAGTGTAAGTTATCGTCGTAATTCCGCAATCACCAATTCGCGCGGCAAGTTCCTCTGCGGCAATTTCGCCTGAATCTCCCCAACCGTTTACCGCAACAACGCCGTCACGAGCATCAATCGATACGGCAATTTTTTCGCCAAATTGAGCCGCCGCCTCGCGTACAAACTTAGGATTTTCAACAGCCGCCGTCCCAATCATTACACGTTCAACGCCTAAATCCAACATTAAATCAATTTCTTCCATTGAACGAATACCGCCGCCGACTTCAATAGGTATCGTTACATTCTCCAAAATTTTTCTAATCGTGAAGATATTCATAGGGTGACCGATTTTCGCGCCGTCCAAATCCACTACGTGCAAAAAGTGTGCGCCGGCGTCTTGAAGTTCAACCGCTGTATCTTCGGGATACATCGAATAAGTAAATTTTTTATCGTAATCGCCTTGCGTCAAGCGGACACATTTTCCGCCGAGAATATCTATTGCAGGTAAAATTATCAAATTTAACACCTCCGTTTTAGCTTGCAGAATAATCTACAAAATTTTTTAAGATTTTCAATCCAACGTCGCCCGATTTTTCGGGATGAAATTGCGTTGCAAAAATATTTTCGTATTCAACTGCCGCCGTTATACTTTCACCGTAAAAAGTTTTTGCCGCAATTAAATTTTTGTCGTCAGGTATTGCTTGATAGCTGTGCACAAAGTAAAAATACGGTGTCGCATGAAGTCCCGCCATAAATTTTGATGCGCCAAACTTCGTAAAATTTTTACTTCCAACTTTAACGTAATTCCAACCCATATGCGGAATTTTTAAGCCTTCCGCGCAGATTTTCTTAACTTTGCCTTTAAAAATTCCCAAGCCTTTAACGTCAGGCGATTCTTCACTGTTCTCAAATAAAATCTGCAGTCCGACGCAAATTCCGAATAGCGGCTTTTTATTTTTAATCTGCTCAAGAATCGTAGGAATTAATCCCGTATCCTCAAGATTTTTCATGCAGTCACCGAATGCACCGACGCCCGGCAAAATCAGCTTTTCCGCAAATTCTAAATCTTCAGCGTCACTTGTAACGGTCACGTCTCCGCCGACAGCCTCAACTGCCTTTTCGACGCTGTACAAATTGCCAACGCCATAATCAATTATCGCAATCATTTATATCACGCCCTAGCAAGTGTGACAAATTTCGTAAATATCTGCGCGTTTCAAAGTATTTACAACTGTTTCGCCAATGTGTGCAACCGTATCTGCAACATCAATCCCGACCGCATTAAGTGCCGCAATTTTATCAGCTGCCGTACCTTTACCGCCTGAAATTATCGCGCCTGCGTGTCCCATACGTTTACCCTTTGGAGCTTGACGACCGGCGATAAATGCCGCAACAGGTTTTTCCGTCATATTTTCAGCAATCCACTGCGCGGCGTCCTCTTCAGCACTGCCGCCAATTTCGCCAATCATCAATACCGCTTTTGTATCGTCATCTTCTTTGAAAAGTTTAAGCGCGTCAATAAAATCAATTCCCTTGACAGGATCGCCGCCAATACCAATAGCTGTCGTCTGTCCGATACCTGCCGCTGTAAGTTGGAAAGTTGCCTCGTAAGTCAAAGTTCCCGACCGCGAAATTACGCCGACATGTCCTTTGCGATGGATATAACCGGGAATAATTCCAAGCTTGCATTCATCAGCCGTCAAAATGCCGGGACAATTCGGACCAATCAATTTAGTTTTCTTACCTTCCATAAAGCGGCGAACTTTTACCATATCTAAAACGGGAATATGTTCAGTAATGCAAACTACCAAATCCAAATCCGCGTCAACTGCTTCAAGGATAGAATCTGCCGCAAATTTCGCAGGTACGTAGACGACAGATGCCGTTGCGCCCGTAGCCTTTACCGCGTCCGCAACCGTATTAAAAACGGGAACGCCTTCAACTTCTTGACCAGCTTTACCGGGTGTTACGCCGCCGACAATTTTTGTACCGTAGTCGAGCATTTGTTTTGTGTGAAAAGTTGCCGCCTTGCCGGTTATTCCCTGCACGATAACTTTTGTATCTTTATTAACTAAAATTCCCATAAAAATTCTCCTTTAGTTGTTAGTGGTTAGTGGTCAGTGATCAGTGGTCAGAAATTTTACTTATCACTGAACACTGATCACTGATTACTTTTCACTAACTGAACAATTTTTTCTGCGCCGCCCTCCATAGTCTCGGCAACCATAACATTTTCTATAGCCGCGTCCTTCAACATCTGCCGCCCAAGTTCAACGTTAGTGCCTTCAAGACGAACTACGACAGGTACGGGGAATTTATCAGCTTTACCCGAAACAACTTTCGCAGCGGCAAAAAGAACTTTAGCCATTCCACTTTTAGCACCGCCAGAAATAATTTGCGCCGCGTCAATAATCCCTTTCGCAATATCGTCGCACTTCACGATACCGCCGAAAATGTTAATAAAAATTCCCTTAGCCTGTCCGCCGTCCAACATAATTTGCATCGCTTCAGCAATCGTTTCAGGCGTAGAACTTCCGCCAACGTCAAGGAAATTCGCAGGAGAACCGCCGTAAAATTTTATAATGTCAACAGTAGCCATTGCAAGCCCGGCACCGTTTACCATGCAAGCAACGTCGCCGCCCAAATTGACGTAATTCAAGCCGGATTTTGACGCACGCAACTCCTTAGCATCTTCCTCCGTCTCATCGCGCAACGTGGCAAGTTCAGGGTGACGGAAAAGCGCACTGTCATCAAAATTCAATTTAGCGTCGAGGGCTATAACGTCATATTCCTTCGTCAAGACAAGCGGATTAATTTCAACCTGCGAACAATCTTTGCCGATGAATACGTTGTAAAGTTGGCGCATAAAAGTTGCAGCCTTACGAATCGCGGCAGGCGGGAACTCAAGCGCGTAAGCCATACGCATAGCTTGGAAAGGTGCAAGCCCAACTACAGGGTCAATGTATTCTTTAAAAATTTTTTCGGGAGTTTTTTCGGCAACCTTTTCAATTTCTACGCCGCCTTCCGAACTTGCCATCATAACAATCTGCGCGGTCTGTCTGTCGATAACAAAGCTAAGATAATATTCTTTGGCAATGTTGGAGGCTTCCTCAATCAGCAGACGATTAACCGTTTTACCTTCAGGACCTGTTTGGTGAGTGACTAAAGTTTTGCCGAGAAGTTCTTCCGCATAAGTTTTAACTTCGTCAAGATTTGTCGCAAGCTTAACACCGCCAGCCTTGCCGCGTCCGCCAGCGTGAATTTGTGCCTTGACAACTACGACGGGACTTTCAAGCGATTTAGCAACCTCAACCGCTTCATCGGCACTAAACGCCGCTTTACCTTTCGGCACTGCAACGCCATAGCTTTTCAAAATTTCCTTACTCTGGTACTCGTGAATGTTCATAAAAAAATTGCAAGTTTAACCGTTAAAATTTCTAACGGTGCAACTTGCTAACACCTCCAATCAAAAATTATTCTGATTCCGAATTTTCGCTTGACATTTCGGAAATATTTTCGCCTTTAGCAATGATTTTGTCAACCCATTCAGTGACTTCCTCCGCATTTTTATCAAGAACGTAAACCAATTCGCTGATTAAAATTTGTCGTGAAAGTTCCATTAATCGTCGTTCGCCGCTGGCAATTTTTTTCTTCCAATGTTGGCGAGTTAAATTTCTTGCAACCGCCGCAATTTCTAAAATGTCGTCGGACTTCAGTCTGTCCAAAGTCGCATGGAAACGTTTATTCCAACTTCCCTGTGTAGTTTCGGATTTATCGCCGAGAATTTCCGTCAATGCTTCCAGTTTAGATTTGTCAATAACGTCGCGCAAACCTATTTCGTCAATTTTGTCAACGGGCAGCATAAGTTTAAGACTCCCCATTGGCAAACGCAGGACGTAATACGACTGTGTCACTCCGCCGACCTCTTTTTCCTCAATGTCGGTTATCTCCCCCGCGCCGTGCATTGGGTAAACTACTCTGTCGCCAATCTTCATCTTAACGCCACCCCTCTTTAATTAAAAATTATTCTTCCTTAGTTGAACGTAAAAATAATTTTGTCAACTCCTCTTTAGGATTCGCATTTTCGTATAAAATTTTGTAAACCGATTCGCTTATAGGCAACTCGACATTAACTGACTTTGCAAGTTGAATCAACGCGGCAACCGTTTCAACGCCTTCAGCAAGTTTATCAAAAGTTTTGTGCTGTACAAAATCTTCACCGAATTTTCTGTTGTGACTGTGTGCGGAAAATAATGTAGCCTCGTAATCTCCCAAGTGACTAAGCCCGTAAACCGTCATTTTATCGCCGCCCAATGCACCTACAAGCCGTGAAAGTTCCGCCGTCCCACGCGCCATTAACGCGCCTTTCAAGCTGGAATAATTTAAGCCGTCCAACATTCCTGCCGCTATACCGATAACATTTTTTGCCGCCGCGCCAATTTCCGTGCCGAGCAAATCTTTTCCGTAGTAAAAACGAATCAACGGGCTTTTAAAAATTTCTACAAGCTGTCGCGTCAAATTTTCATTAGTCGAACTCATTACCATACAATTCGGAATTTCTCTTAAAAAATCCTGCACATGTCCCGGTCCTACCCATACGGCAATTTTTTCCCGCGCAGATTTATTTTCCTCTACAAAAACTTCCGTCAATCTTTTTCCTGTGCCGCGTTCCAAACCTTTCATGCATAACACAAAAATTTTTCCGTCCAATATATTATTCGTTTTAAATTTAATTTCCTTAACTAATCCGCGCAGATTTTGTGAGCCGACGGAAATTATTATGACTTCAGAAAAATTTAAAATGTCTTCAAGATTTTTAGTCAATCGAACATTGTCGGGAAGTTTAAGATATTCATTGCCGCGTGTAACTTCAAGGCGTTGCATATTCGCCGAACTTGCGCGACCGTATAACATGACATCATGACCAATACGGCTTGCGTACCACGCGTGAAAACTTCCCCAACGTCCGCAACCGATTATTCCAACTCGCATAAAAATTTACCTCAAATTATTTAAGCCGCCCATAAAAGAGAGCTGACGCGAAAGTAATTTTTTCTGTCGACATAAAAGCATCTACGATAAATTTTAATTCAGCGTCTACGCCTTCATTTTCATTAAAGCGAATTTTATTTTCGTTTAAGAATTTGTGTTTGAAAAACTTCGTACCCACTAATCCATTAATTCCATTTGATCCTATAGCTAAAAGCTTTTGTTGATTGGGAATTTCGACTTCAGTAATACCATTCAAATTTTGAAAAGCAGGATCTATCTTAGGAGAAAATTTTTTATTTGGTATACCATTTACATTAATTTCGCCGCGTTCGTCCTCTTCAATCATTTGAGTAGCACAAACAATGTTGGGAAGATAGTAATCATAATTTTTATAGGTAATATAATTTTCACGAGTGTTGGAATATTGTTTGAAAATTTGTTCGCAAATTCCGGAAAAAATTGCAACACTATAAGGGAACAAGAAATTTTTAGCTGTCATGAACGTAACATAATCTCCACGTGCTACGTCTAAACCTTTATTCCATGCAGTAAATTTATTGGTAGACGAATCTACTTTTAAAGTCGTTACACGTTCATCTAATGCCGCTTGATGACAAAATTTTCTACTGTAGTCCACTGATGCATCTACTAAAATTATTTCGTAGTCTCTAAAATTTTGCATTAAAACACTTTGTAAAAGCAAATTGATTGTAGGCAAATCATTCTCAATATAAACAATTATCGAAAGCATTGGCGGCATCCACGAAGAATAATCCGCAGGAATTTTTATCCAACTGTCAGGAATTATGTCACTCTCATAATTGATACATAACTGCCAAGGATAAGGCGCAAAAATTTTTTTATCAGGATTCTTATTAAGCCATGCACTCCACCATGAAAAAGTTCCTCTGGAAAGGATATTGTGATGACAAAGACTCATCAGATATAATTCTTCAAAATCATGTTCGCAGCCTTCAACAAATTTTGTCGGTGCGTCCACTTTAAAATTTTCTTTACACCATTGCAAGTCGTCAGAAAAAACATATACCGTAAGGTCAGAATATTTTTCTTGCAACTGTTTAATGCAGACGTCGTAATGATGAAGAGGCAGTAAACCGATAGTATTTCTGGCATAATAGGTTATAAAATCTCCGTGTCGAATATGTACGGACACTGAACATTTTGACGCAAGAATTTCTTCCTTCCACGCGGCAGAATTTTTTCCCAATGGATTTTTCAGCGTAAATTCCTTCCGCAAAATATCCTCAATACCTACAAAATATTTTTCACTCTGCCAGAAACCCTTCAAACAGATATTATTCGACAAATTCAAAATATGTGGCTCAAATATCCAAGGATTTTTATTATTGACAACTGGTAAATTTCCAATTTCAGATTCTGTCGCAAAATTTTCTTGAATATTAAATGCTCCAAGATTATAAAAAGCGTGATGAGAATTTGTATTAAGATTGCATTGCGTCAAATCCAATTTTAATTTAGTTTTATGTTTCCAAGCGAGATAACGTCCTGCTGCGTACTGAAAAAGTTGGTTGCCTAATCCTCCATACAAAGTTGTAATTATCATTAAAAATTATTCCTTCCATAAAATTTTGTCGTCAACGCTAATATCTTTACCGAGTTGAACTTCGATAACTTTTAAGTCAGTTACGGCAAGAATTGTATGCTTGACGCCTATTGGAATTTCGATAACGTCGCCAACAGTGACATTTTTAATTTTGCCGTCAAGATTAACGCGCCCCGTCCCTTCAACGACCGTCCAAACTTCACTGCGCCTTTCGTGACTGTGATAATTCATCTGATGTCCGGCGTTAAGAATAACTTTCACAGTCAAACTCTGTTCGTCTGCGTCGATAACTTTATAAGTTCCCCAAGATTTTTCAGCGAATCGTATATCGTGAATTTTTTCGGCAAGCGGTTTCATATAACTTGACTGCGCTTTATCTGCCACCAAAATTCCGTCGGGACTCGCCGCGACAACAATATTTTTCAATCCCATTGCGATAATTGGCGTATCAGTTTCGTTGACGACGTGCGAATTTTGGCAAGTCTTGTCAAAGTAAACTTTACCTATATTTTCTTCGGTCATCACTTCTGTTAAAGTGTTCCAAGTGCCAACGTCTTTCCATTCGCCGCTGTAACGCAAAACTTTAATATTTTTTTCACGCTCGACAACAGCATAGTCAAAGCTAATGTTCGTGAGTTCCGAATAATTTTTGAAAAGTTCCTCGTAAGAATCCGTTTTTAAAATTTCGCGAGCTTTTTCCAGCACGTAAGAAATTTTACAGGCAAATACGCCGCCGTTCCATAAGCCGCCAGCCGCAATATATTTTTCAGCCGTCTCAAGATCAGGCTTTTCTTTAAACTCTACAACGTCGCTAACTTTTTCTTTTGACGCAGGAATTATGTAACCGTACTTTTCGCTGGGGTAAGTTGGATTGATTCCCAACAAAATTAAATTTGCCGTCGAAGTTTGTACCAATTCTGCAAGCGTTTTGAACTGTGCAAAATAATCGTCGTCAACATATGGGTCGACAGGACAAATTACAACCGGCTCGTCCGCGTCAACTTTCTTTACGTCGCGCAAATACGCCGCAGTCAACGCAATAGCGGGAAAAGTATTTCGCCTGCAAGGTTCCGCCGAAATATCAATATTAGCGGGAATATATTTACGTAAAATTTTTTCTTGAGCTTTTGACGTTGATACCGTTACGGAAATCTGCGCGGGAATCGTGCAAATTTGTCTAAAGGTTCGTTGCAACATAGATTCGTAACCGTCAACGCCTTGAAAAATTTTTACGAATTGTTTTGAACGAATTTCATTTGAGAGTGGCCACAATCTTTTGCCACTGCCGCCAGAAAGTAAAATTATTTGCAATTTTTTCCTCCGCTTTCTAAAAAATCTTTATAAGCTAACTTGATACCGTCAATCAATTCAGTTTTGTATGTCCAGCCTAAATTTTTAACCTTCGACACGTCCATAAGTTTACGCGGCGTACCGTTGGGCTTGGAAGTGTCCCATAAAATTTCTCCGTTATATTCAATAACTTTTGCGACAAGTTCTGTCAAACCTTTAATCGAAATTTCATTGCCGCTCCCAACATTGATTGTTTCATCGCCGCTGTAATTATTCATAAGAAAAACGCAGGCATTAGCTAAATCATCGACGTATAAAAATTCGCGATAAGGACTGCCGTCGCCCCAACAAGTAACAGAATTTTTTCCCTCAACCTTAGCTTCATGAAAACGCCGAATCAACGCGGGCAATACATGACTGTTAGTCGAGTGATAATTGTCATTAGGACCGTAAAGATTAGGCGGCATTACCGAAATAAAATCCGCGCCGTATTGCTGATTGAGATACGAACAATATTTTAATCCCGCAATTTTCGCCAACGCATAAGCTTCATTTGTAATTTCAAGCGCGGAAGTCAATAAATATTCTTCCTTCATAGGTTGCGGCGCAAGCTTAGGATAGATACACGACGATCCGAGAAATAAAAGTTTTTTGCAGGAATTTTTCCAAGCGGCGTTAATAACGTTCATCTCAATCATCATGTTATCGTACATAAAATCTGCAGGTGAAGATGAATTTGCAATAATCCCGCCGACTTTAGCCGCCGCCAAAAAAACATAGTCAGGTTTTTCAGTTACAAAAAAATTTTCCACGTCAACTTGACGACAAAGATCAAGTTCCTTGTGTGTCTTTGTGATAATATTGGTGTAACCTTGCCGATTCAGTTCACGAACGATAGCCGAGCCGACCATTCCGCGATGTCCGGCAACATAAATTTTTGAGTTTTTATTCACGTCGTCAACTCCAATTTTAAAAAGTATACAAATTTCGATTGAAAAATTTCTTTTGTTATGATAACATTTTTAAGGCTTTAAAGCAAACACGCCGAAAAGTTTTTGAGGAAACGTGGACACTCAATAAATCTGCGCGGAATTGCTTAAGTCAAAGTTTTAATCGTAAAGATTTTTTTGGAGGGTGTTAATTTGAAGAAATTTATTATTCCTGCGTTGACTTCAGCACTTATCATTGGTACAGCGTCGACAAGTTTTGCGGCACAAAATCCTTTCAGCGATGTCAATGAGCATCATTGGGCTTATCAGTCTGTTCTCGGACTTGCCGAAGCCGGAATTATCACAGGTTACGACAATTCAGACGCTGGCTTAAACGGTAAATTCGTCGGCAATCGTAACATTACTCGTTATGAAATGGCGCAGATGATTGCTAAAACTCTTGCGCGTATTGAAGGCGAATCCAGCCCATTTAATATTCAACTGCGCGGACATCAATGGACTTTCGTAGATAACAGCGGCGTCCGTCGTGTAGTTGACGGTACGGTTGTTCCTTTCAAACTCAACAACGGCGCAGTCGTCGATATGCAAAAACTTGATGAGCTTATGAATCTTTTGATTGAGTTCCGCGAAGAATTGGATACTATCGGCATTCGTGTTCAAGACCTTGAAGATCATTCCGATAAGGTAAAATGGACGGGCGAATTGCGCTATCGTTACTGGAATGATAAAACTACTGATAGCGAAAAAGATACACTTAATCAATTTCAGATTAGGCTTTTCCCGACAGCTAAGCTTGACGATCATTGGACGGCTAAGGCACGTTTTACGGCATCTTTAAACATGGAAGAAGATACAACCGGCAATGCTAAATTGACTTTTGTTTATGCTGACGGCAAGTATGACAAATTGAATATTCAATTAGGTAAAATGCCTTTCGTCAGTAAAGCTGACAGCGGTCTGGTTATGGATGACTTCTTCAGCGGTGGACGTATAACTTACGGCGATAAATTTAAGATTAACCTTGAGGCGGGACGTTGGAATCTCAAAAACAGTAATCTCGAGGTAGGAAGTGATGCGTCAAATTACGTTGGCGGAGATCTTCTTTATGACGATGACAACCGTTTTAATTTTGGCTTAGGTTATCGTCATTTTAAATCTGATAAATTTGCCAATGCGGATGGTTACGGCGACAATAACAAAGCTAATATCGTATCTGTAGGTGCAGGATATAAGTTTGGAGATTTTGAACTTGATGCCGCCTACGCGAAAAATACAAAGGCAGATGAGTATAACAAAGGTTACAACGTTGAACTTTCCTACGCGGGTGCAGATCGTACACCGGGAAGTTGGGGAGCTTTCATCGCTTATCGTTATGCAGGCAATAATGTTTCATTGTCACCGACTTACGATTCATATGGTATTTCGTCCAATAAAAAAGGTTTTGATTTCGGAGTTAGTTGGTCGCCTTTCAAAAATACGCTCACTGAATTAAGTTATTTTAGAGGCAAAACGCTTGACACTAGAAAAACAAACAAATCTTTATTCGGTCGTGTAAGCTTCTTCTTCTAAGGTAGATATTTTGAAACAAATTATAAAACTGCGCGGAAGAAATTTAGAATTTGGTAAAAAAACTTTCGTAATGGGAATTTTGAACGTGACGCCTGATTCATTTTCGGACGGCGGTTTTTTTTATTCCCTCGAAACGGCTGTTAATCACGCTAAAAATTTAATTGATGACGGCGCGGACGTTATTGACATTGGCGCAGAATCTACCCGCCCAAATTTCACGCCGATTAGCGCGGAGGAAGAAATTTCACGCCTTGAAAAAATTATCCCTGCCGTAAAAAAATTTTGCGTACCAATCAGCGTCGATACTTACAAGCCGAAGGTTGCCGCCGTTGCATTGGAACTTGGCGCGGAAATTATCAACGACATAAACGGGCTTGCAGATGAAGAAATGATTGACGTTGCAGAAAAATTTAATGCGCCTGTCATTGCCATGCACAATCGTAAATTCGGCGGAAATGTTATCGACGACATTAAAAATTTTTTCCGTCAAACTTTGCGACGCTATAAAAATTCCGCGCAGATTATTTTTGACGTTGGAATTGGTTTCAATAAGACGCAGGAAGAAAATTTAACCGTCTTGAGAAATTTACGCGACTTGAAATTTGTTGACTGCGTAGAAATTCCGTTATTGTTGGGCGTGAGTCGGAAAAGCGTTATAGGTTATGCGACTGGGCTTGAAGTTGACGACAGAGACGAGGCGACGGGCGCGGTATGCGTGCTGGCTATTGCGCAAGGCGTTGATATTGTGCGAGTCCATAACGTTAAAATGATTTCTAAAATGTGTAAGATGACGGACGTTTTAACGCGGCAAAAATTTTCAGCCGATAAATAATTCGCTCACAAAAACTATCACGCAACATAAAACGGCGACGCGGAATAAACTTGCTCCAAACCATGCGGCTAAAATTCCTACGATTAATGCCAACGCGCCGGAAATTTCCGATTGTGTAGCGTGCAGGATTGCTGGAAAAGTCATAACGGCTAATGTCACATACGGAACATAATATAAAAATGAACGTAATGTGACATTTTTTATTTCACGGCGAATCAAAGTCAGCGGCAAAATTCGTATTGCTAAAGTTACCGCGCTCATTACTGCAAGGTAGATATAAATTTCGTGTGTCAAAAAGATTCCTCCAAAAAATTTTCTGTAGTTTAGCAAGTCGATTTACCATAGTCAATGAAAAAATTTTTTCAAATCGATTAACATTTTTGAAGTTATCGCGTATAATAAACAGAAAATTTGAAAGGTCGTTGATAATATGTCTGACGAAAAAATTTTTGAAGATGAAATTATGAGCGATGAAGAGCTTGACAAAGTTGCAGGCGGAATGTATGAAGCTACAATAACTATCCGAGACAAAGACGGTATTCATGCGCGTCCCGCAGGACAACTCATTAAATTAGCAAAGCAGTTCCAATCAACAAATATTTTCATTGAGAAGAATGATAAAAACGTTAGTGCTACAAATATGATGAAACTCATGGGCTTGGGCGTAAAAAATGGTAATGAAATAAAGATTATTGCAGACGGACCTGATGAAAAAGAAGCTGTAAAAACTTTAACCGATTTCATTAATAATAATTTCGGCAAAAATTAAAAATCTAAAATTTTTATCTAAAAAATCCCTTCGATTATTAGTTGGGATTTTTTAGTTTGCAAAAAAAAATTTGACGTAACGGCTGCTTTTAGTTATCATTGACGCCTAAGGAGGAATTTTTTTTGGAAACTTTAAAAGGAATGGAACGCACTAATAATTGCGGAGAACTTAGAAAAATTGACGAAGGTAAGGAAGTACAACTTGCCGGTTGGGTATCGCGTCGCAGAGATCACGGCGGATTAATTTTTGTGGATATGCGCGACCGTAGCGGGATTGTGCAAGTTGTGTTTGACGAAGCGGCAATGGGAGCTGATGCCTTCGATAAAGCGGAAACTTTACGCAATGAATTTGTTATCGGTATTCGCGGAAAGGTTCGCGCACGCAGTATCGAGACCGTTAATCCCAAAATGGCAACGGGCGAAATTGAAATTGTTACGTCCGAGCTTAGAATTTTGAATAAGGCAAAGACGCCGCCGTTTTACATTCAAGACGGTGTTGACGTTGACGAAAATGTCAGGTTGCGTTATCGATATCTTGACTTACGTCGTCCTGAAATGCAACAAAATATCATGCTCCGTCATCGCGTTACAAAAATTATGCGTGATTATCTTGACGAAAACGGCTTTTTGGAAATTGAAACGCCTATGCTCTGTCGCAGTACTCCCGAAGGCGCAAGAGATTTTCTTGTACCGAGCAGATTAAATGCGGGACAATTTTACGCCCTGCCGCAATCGCCGCAAATTTTTAAGCAGTTGTTAATGGTGTCGGGCTTTGAAAAATATTTTCAGATTGTACGTTGTTTCCGCGATGAAGATTTACGCGCAGACCGTCAGCCGGAATTTACGCAACTTGATATTGAAACTTCATTTTTAAATCAAGACGACATAATTACGCTTATGGAAGGCTTGATTAAAAATATTTTTGAATCGACGCTTGACGTAAAAATTTCGACGCCGTTTAAGCGTATGAGTTGGCAAGAGGCTATGGACAGATTCGGCACAGATAAACCTGACTTGCGTTTTGGAATGGAGCTTAAGGATATTTCGGAATACGTTAAAGGCAGTAACTTTAAAGTTTTTACAAGCGTGCTTGAAAACGGCGGACAAATTAAAGTTATCAACGTCGAAGGTTATGCAAATATTCCGCGCAAGGAACTTGACGGGCTTGTTGAATACGTGAAAACTTACGGCGCGAAAGGTTTAGCGTGGATTCAATACACTTCAGAAGGAATTAAATCACCGTTTAAAAAATTTTACAGCGAAGAAACTTTTGAGCAAATTAAAAAAGCTACGGGCGCAGAAACGGGCGATTTACTGTTAGTCGTAGGGGACAAGCCGTCAGTTGTTGCGCAAGCTTTAGGTGAACTTCGTTTAGAAATGGCGCGTCGCAGAAATTTGATTGACGCGAATAAACTTTGTTTCTTGTGGGTAGTAGATTTTCCTATGTTTGAATACGTCGAGGAAGATAAACGCTACAAGGCAATGCATCATCCGTTTACTTCGCCGCGTGAAGAGGACGTAGAATTTTTGTTGACTGCACCTGAAAAAGTTAAGGCTAATGCTTACGATATAGTTTTAAACGGCGTTGAAGTCGGCGGCGGCAGTTTGAGAATTTATCAAAGTGACTTGCAGGAAAAAGTTTTTGAAGCTATCGGCTTGACGAAGGAAGAAGCACACGCGAAATTTGGATTTTTAATGGACGCTTTCGAATACGGCACGCCTCCGCACGGTGGAATTGCATTCGGACTTGACCGCCTTGTAATGTTAATGGCGCAAAGAAAATCTATTCGGGACGTTATTGCCTTCCCGAAGACTCAAAGCGCGATTGATCCGATGAGCCATGCGCCGAGTGAAGTTGACGAAAAACAACTGCGCGAATTACATATCAAAGTTAAAGTTCCTGCGAAATGATTAAGGAAGTTTTAATCGTCGAAGGAAAAATGGACGTTGCCGCGATAAGTAAAGCCGTTGACGCAGATTGTATCATCACGGGCGGCTTTACCCTCAATCGCAGGACTTTGACTGACATTAAAGCGGCTTACGAACGGCGCGGAATAATTATTTTGACTGATCCTGATTCGGCGGGCGAGCGTATACGAAAATTTTTGACAGAGAAATTTCCCAACGCAAAACACGCTTACGTACCGCGAATTGAGGCGACGGCTAATGACGACATAGGAATTGAGCAGGCGTCCCCTGAAAGTATACGCGCGGCACTTGCCAAAGTTCGTACAATGGAAATTAATCCGCGTGAAGAATTTACAGCCGCCGAAATGGTTAAATATGGCTTATCCGGCGGCGTCGAAAGTTCAAAACTTCGTGACAAAATCGGTGCAAAGTTGGGCATTGGTTACGGTAATGTAAAAACTTTCGTGAAAAGATTAAATTCTTACGGTGTAACGCGTGAAGAATTTTTAAACGCGCTTGAAAATGATTGAAGTAAAAAATTTAACTTATACTTATATGAAAGATACTCCCTTCGAGAAAACTGCGCTGAAAAATATTTCATTCGGCGTAGAGGAGGGAAATTTTTTTGCCATCGCGGGACATACAGGTAGCGGCAAGTCAACGCTGATTCAGATAATTGCGGGATTGATTGATTTTAAAATCGGCGCGGTTGAAGTTGACGGCGAATCAATTACAAAAAAATCTGCGCGGCGTAAAATAGGAATAGTTTTTCAATATCCCGAACACCAACTTTTTGAAGAAACTGTCGAAAAAGATATTGCCTTCGGACCGAAAAATTTTGGATTGAATGATGCGGAAGTTACAAAGCGCGTTGATGAAGCGATGAAGTTGGTAGGGCTTGACTTGTCGCTGAAAAATTTATCGCCCTTTGAACTTTCGGGCGGACAGCGGCGACGCGTAGCCATTGCAGGAATTTTAGCCCTTAAGCCAAAATATTTAATTTTAGATGAACCGACGGCGGGACTTGATCCTAAGACGCGGAAAAATTTTTTGGCGGAAATTGAAAAACTTCACAAATCAGGCGTGACAATAATTTTGGTAACGCATTCAATGGAAGATATTGCAAACTTAGCCGAAAAAGTTTTGGTCTTGACGGACGGAGAAATTTTGTTTGAAGGAATGCCGCGAAAACTTTTCACTAAAACTGAAATTTTGGAACGGGCAGGGCTTGAACTTCCGGCGGCAACTCGTCTGATACAGAAATTTTCCCGCGCAGGTTTCAACGTCAACACAGAAATTTTAACAATAGACGAAGCCGAAAAAGAAATTTGGAGGGCAATTAAGTGAAAAAATTTTTTTTTGCCGTAATGATTTTAGCGTTGATGATTCCAAATATTTGTGGCGCAAGTGCAATTCAAACGTGGAAAATTGACGGCGAATATCACGCCGTTTATCCGAGTGTCGACCCTGATGTAGACGTTTCGGAACTTCCAATTTATAACAAAATAGGCGATAAAATTCGTGAAGTGTTGCAGGATTTTTGGAACTCTGTAGAAGTTACGGGGGGATTTATTAAGTCGAATCTGAACTACGAAATTACTTGCGACAAAGATAATATTTTGAGTATAGTTTTTACGTCGACTATGAAGTTTGCAGACAAGCCCAGTCTTTATGAAAAGGACGCTTACGGAAACGAAATACCTTTTATGTACAAGCAGACTTTAAATTTTGATATGCGGACGGGAGATTTTATTGAGCCGGACAATTTAAAAAATCTTTCTAACAAATATAACTGCACGCCTCAAGATATTTTGAAAAAATTACAGGCTTACGCTAAGGCGAATAATTTTGAGTTGTCTCCTGAAATTAATAATTTACAAATTATTCCGCAACGTTATTACATTGATGAGAATTTACATCTGCACTTTATTTTTGCAGGCTATGAAATTTCGCCGACGTTGAAGTATTATGATTTTATAGATATTGATATAACGAAGTAGGAAATTTTTTGGGGGTGATTAAGTGAAAAAAATTTTTTATGCCGCAATGATTTTAGCGTTAATGATTCCAAATATTTGTGGTGCAACTGAAATTAAATCGACGGATTACACGGGCGATTTCAAATTTACTTATCCAACAGTAAAAATTTCAAACACATTTGTCGAAAACAGAATTAATCAAAAGATTCGCGAGGAAGTCAAGGAACTTTTCGACACCGTGAAACAACCTGACATTTCAACTGCGGCGAAAATGACTTATGAAATTATGTGCGACGACAAAAATATTTTGAGCATAGTTTTGACTGAAATGATGTATAATCAGGGCGCGGCGCATCCTTTGACATTTAAGCGGGCATTAAACTTTGACACGCGGACTGGTAAGCCTATAAAGCTTGAAAACTTGCCAAAAATTTCAAGCGAATATGCGAAAAAAGATTACACGCCTGAAGGTATCACGAAAAAATTAAAAAAATATGCCAGAGAAAATAATATAATGTTGTACAGCGATTTTAAGAAATTGGAAAAACTTCCGGAGAATTTTTATTTCGACAAAAATTTTCACCTGCATTTTATTTTTCAGCAGTATGACGTTGCACCATACGCCGTAGGAATTATTGACTTGGATGCGACATTATAAAAAAATTTCGTTTAGCCTGCACAAGCGGGCTATTTTTTTTCAATCAAAAAGCAACGCAGAATTTTTCCACGTTGCTTGATAAATTTTATTCGGCGTTTCATTATTTGGCGACTTCGCCGGGAATATCCATAATAGCTTCAACGCCGCGCTGACCTGTCCTGATTCTTACGGCGTCTGAAAGTTCATAGACAAAAATTTTTCCGTCACCAAATTTGCCGGTTCGTAAAACTTTCTGCGCGGTTTCCAAAACTGTTTCTACGGGAACTTCGCAGACAACAGTTTCAACTTTAATTTTCGGTACAAGATTAACTTCATATTCTCGCCCGCGATAAACTTCCTTATGTCCCTTTTGAAGTCCGCAACCGTAAACTTGACTAACAGTCATGCCATGTACGCCGATTGCGTTTAGTGCGTCCTTCAATTCGTCTAATTTATTCGGACGAGTAATTATATCAATCTTAGTAATTTTGCGCTGATCCATTTATGACAACTCCTTAGTTTGAACTATGCGAATTTAAATTGAATACGCTTGACGTTGAGGAAAAATCTTCGCCGATAAAATTTGGTACGCCCGTGAAAATTGTTTCAGTATATCCTCTTTCGCCGTGTTCAACAATATCAAGTCCGTTAATTTCTTCGTTTTCATCTGCGCGGATTTCTACAAAGGCACTGACAATTTTATAAAGAATCGTTGAGCCGACAACCGCTAAAATTATCGCAACGCCAATCGAAATAATTTGCGCGATAAACAAATCAGTTTCGCCATAAAAAAGACCGTTAGCACCGTCAGGATTAATGGAAGTCGTCGCCCAAAGTCCTGTTGCCAATGCGCCCCAAATTCCGCCAACTCCGTGAATACCGAAGGCGTCAAGCGAATCATCATAACCCAATCTGACTTTCACAATGGCAACCGAGCAATAACATATCCCGCCGCCAATTAAACCGATTATCAGCGCAGGAATTATTGTCACGTATCCTGACGCAGGAGTTATCGCAACCATACCCGCAACACAGCCGGAAATTGCTCCTAAAACTGTTGGCTTTCCGCTCCTAATCCATTCGATAATTACCCAGCCGAGAAGTCCAGATGCCGCCGCTATGTTCGTAACTACAAACGCATTAGCCGCCAACTCATTTGCCGCAAGTGCACTTCCCGCGTCGAAGAATAACCATCCGAACCACAGGAACGCCGCGCCTATCACTGACATTGGGATATTATGCGGAACCATTGCACGCTTACCGTAGCCGCGCCGCTTTCCAATCAATATACATATCGTTAAGCCGCTTACGCCTGATAAAATATGAATTACAAGTCCGCCTGCGAAATCTAACGCGCCAAGTTGTGCCAAAAATCCGCCGCCCCAGACCCAGTGAGCCATTGGATTGTAAATGAAAATTGCCCATAAAAGCATTAATAACGCGAAACCGCCAAATTTCATTCTTTCTGCAAATGCGCCCGTTATCAGCACAGGTGTCAACGCCGCAAATGCGCATTGAAAACCTACAAAGGCAAGTTCGGGAATCGTTGTTCCTTCCAAAATGTTATAGCCGACTCCTGCCAATCCAAATTTCGACAAGTCGCCGATAAATCCGTTTATATCCGCGCCAAATGCCATTGTGTAGCCGATTAAAATAAATTCAACGGAAACCATTCCCAATATAAACATCGCCTGCATAATCGTTGATAAAACATTTTTGCCGCGTACCATTCCTCCATAAAAAAGTGCGACCGCAGGCGTCATTATCAAAACCATTGCCGTACTTACAAGCACCCAAGCTGTATCGCCGCTTGAAATTACGTTTCCTGTATCCATAAAAAACATCTTCCTTGTAAAAAATTTTTATGGTCAACCATACGATTATTATAATTTTGTTATACCTGATTGTCAATAAGTTTAAAATTTGTATACCGAAATACTTTTTCACGCACCAAAAAAGCAACGCAGAAATTTCTACGTTGCTTGAAAAATATTTTATTCGAATATTTTTTTCAGTGCTAAAATTATTTAATTTCGACTTTTGCGCCGACTTCTTCGAGTTTAGCTTTGAGAGCTTCAGCATCAGCCTTCGAGATTTTCTCTTTGACAGGAGCAGGTGCGCCGTCGACGAGAGCTTTAGCTTCTTTAAGACCAAGACCGGTTGCTTCACGGACTGCTTTAATAACTTTAATTTTTTCTGCGCCGATTTCAGCAAGGATAACGTCAAATTCAGTTTTCTCTTCTTCTTCAGCTGCCGCCGCAGGAGCCGCACCGACTGCTGCAACTGCTACAGGAGCTGCAGCAGAAACGCCGAATTTTTCTTCCATAGCCTTAACGAGTTCGGAAAGTTCCAAAACTGTCATACTACCAATAGCTTCAATAATTTCTTCTTTAGTCATTATAAATTTTCCCTCCAAATTAGCTTTTAAGAATTCATAATTCTAAATTCTTAATTAAATTTACGCCGCTGATCCTTCTTTTTCTTTTTTGTCGCGAATAGCCGCGATAACTCCAACAGCGTTGCGAATAATAGCAGACAGAACGCCAACCGTATTTGACAACGGAGCATTCATGCTGCCCAAAAGTTTTGCGATAAGTTGTTCCTTACTCGGCAATGCCGCCAACGCTTTAACGTCTTTTTCTTCAATAACTTTGCCGTCGAGGATACCGGCTTTAATCGTCAAAATTCCGGCGTCTTCAAGTTTATTCTTCTTCATGAAGTCACAAAGAACTTTAGCCGGTGCAACAGCGTCCGTCGTAGAAAAAGCTATAGCCGTTGTACCTTCAAGGTGTGATTCAAGCCCTTCAATGCCAATATTTTTAGCGGCAATTCGGAGCATTGTATTTTTCACGACTCTGTAAGTTACGCCGGCTTCGCGAAGTTCACGGCGCATTTGCGTATCAGTCGCAACGTTTAAACTTTTGTAGCTCGTGATTACGATACCTTGTGCAGTCTTTAACCAATTTTGAATTTCGGCGACGATTGCTTCTTTCTTAGGTGTTACTCCGCTACGATAAATATATATTTTCTTTGAAGAAGTTGTAAATATTTATACAGTGATGACCTCGCGAATCATCTTCCTGCTTCAACGCGTCCGCTTTTGCCGTAGCTACTTGCGTTTGTGTGACGCTCCACAGGCTTTAATTCCCCAGTAGCGATAGGTACTGGTAATTTGTTTCAGATTTTATAATTTGCTAAGTTTATCGCGGCGTTTAAATCTCTGTCAATCACCAATCCACATTCACAACATCTATAGATTCTGTCAGATAATTTCAAGTCAGCTTTCTTGTGTCCGCATTGCGAACAAATTTTACTGCTGGCGTAGAATCTGCCAACTTCAACAAAGTTTATGTCGTACATTTCGCATTTGTACTTTATCTGACGTTTGAACTCATAAAACTTTTGTTCTGCTATGGCTTTTGATAAATGTCGATTTTTCATCACGCCGCTTACGTTCAAATTCTCCATCACTATTCGAGACGGTTTGGTTTTCACTATCTCTCTTGTTATCTGATGAAGATAATTATTTCTTATATCGGTCAATTTCTTATATATCGAGCGTATTTTCTGATTTTGACGCTCAATATTTTTGCATTCTCTTAAAGGACGTTTCCAAATTGGTCGGTGACTTGAATCGCGTTTTTCTATATTGCCTTCAAGCTTGCGCGATACTTTGCGTTTCTCTCTTTTTAAGCGTTTCTCAAGCTGTTTTACTTTCTTCGTTTTATTAATATTTTTATACACTTTACCTGTTGAAACCACCGCAAGATTTTTTATCCCTAAATCTATTCCTATACTCTCGCCCGTCAATTCGACTTTCTTAGCTTCAACTTCTTGACAAACTCCCCAATGGGGATTCTGCTATCATCAACCTATGCTTCAAAAAAGAAGTCTGACAAGGTCTCCTGCACAGGTCGTTGTCCCAACCTGATGAAATATAAATCGGAAGTATTCTACAACATAAATGTAGATTGGGCAAGAAATATTTTGCGGCTTTCATCCACATAGCTAAAGCAAGGGGCTTTCCGCCGCTTTTCGGTAATTTACATAAAAACTTGGCTTGATTTTATGTCGTGATTTAAATTTTGGATAGCCCGACACCTGCTTAAAAAATCTCTTAAAAGCATTGTCAGCGTCCTTTACCGCCTGTTTCATCACGTTGCTTGAAATTTCTCCGAGCCATTTATGCGTAGTCTTTTTCAAAACGTTGTTGATATGCTTGCGAATTTCCATTTCACTTAGAAATTTTACTTCGCTTTTCCCTTCAAGAAACTTTTGATACAATCGCTGATTTTCCGACAAGAAATAATTGTATGCCCATCTTGCTGTTCCTGCCGATTTTCTGAACAATATTTCTTGCTCAGGCGTCGGCAACAATCTAATTTTTATTGCTCTCAGCATTTTTTTCACCGAGATTATCTTAGCAAATTATTTCATCACTGTAAATATTCACTTTTCAAAGAGCGTATGTATTTATCTTGTTCACATTAGAACGCAACTTCTAATGCAGTCTTTCTCTCTCGAGTAGACCTCTGAATGTTTCCATTCAGCGCAGACTATTTCTTCAACCCGCAGGTTGCAACATTTTTCTTCCGCCCTTCGCTTGCGGCTTTACTCCGACTCTATCGGATAGTCGTTGAGCCTTCACCATTTTAAAGGTGATTGGTTGCTAAACTTCCATTGTCACAGCACTTAGCACTAACGTTTTCTGTTGTCACTTACAGACACTGATTAGCTTTTTTTCAGCTTATGCCATCCTCAAAATTTTTTCCGCTTTCGCAACCTTCACGTTTGTTTTTTCAAACTGCGTTGTGGTTTTTGAGGCTTTAGGATTTCAAAGCAATTAACGTTGAGTTTGCACCTCTTCCGAGATACAAAGGGTATTCTGTCTCAAATCTATTTCAGTATTTTATGCAACTATGTCTAGATTTTTATCGACAGTTTAGTTGCCCACTTTTTAGGTTCACCTCCCAAAAATTTTTTATTAAATGTCAACACAAACAAAAATCCCCGACCTAAGACAATCGGAGAAATTTTTAATAGCTCCGACCTCAGCAGGTAATTTAATCGGCAAGCCGAACCTACGTCTTAGGTCAATTTATAGAAAATTTACGTTTACGGAAGTACTACGGAGATTCCGGGACCCATAGCCGCGCAAAGATGAATTGAGCGGACATATTGTCCTTTAGCCGCCGCAGGACGTACACGAATCAACGTATCCAACAATGCTTGATAGTTTTCCTTAAGCTTGTCAGCATCAAATGACGCTTTACCAATCGGGCAGTGAATGTTACCAGCCTTATCGGTGCGGTACTCAACTTTACCTGCTTTTTGTTCGCTGATAGCCTTTGCAACATCAGGCGTAACAGTTCCAAGTTTAGGGTTAGGCATAAGTCCGCGCGGACCTAAAAGTTTACCGAGACGACCGACAACGCCCATCATATCGGGAGTTGCAATCGCTACGTCGAAATCGAACCAGCCGCCTTGAATTTTCGCAACGAGTTCATCAGAACCTACATAATCTGCGCCGGCGTCTTGTGCAACTTGAACTTTTTCGCCCTTCGTGAAGACCAAAACTTTTTTGGATTTACCTGTACCGTTGGGCAGAACCATAGCACCGCGTACTTGTTGATCCGCATATTTGGGATCTACGCCAAGGCGAACGTGCATTTCAATCGTCTCATCGAACTTTGCCGTAGCAGTTTTCTTGACAAGCTCTACTGCCGTGTCAACGTCGTAAACTTTATTCTTTTCGAGAAGTTCCAACGCCGCACGATACTTTTTACTGCGTTTTGCCATTAAAATTTCCTCCTGTGGTATTAGCGACTTAAAAAAGTCTTCCACTACAACTAAATTAAGCTACAACCTCAATTCCCATGCTACGCGCAGTTCCTTCAATCATGCTCGTAGCCGCTTCGATTGATGCCGCGTTCAAATCTTTCATTTTCATTTCGGCGATCTCAACGACTTTAGCACGCGGAACTTTAGCGACTTTATTTTTGTTGGGTTCACCTGAACCTTTTTCAATACCTGCCGCTTTTTTCAAGAGTATTGCTGCCGGCGGAGTCTTCGTGATGAAAGTAAATGATCTGTCTTCGTAAACCGAAATTTCAACAGGAATTATCAAGCCTGCCTGCTGTGCCGTGCGATCGTTGAACTCTTTAACAAACGCCATAATGTTGACGCCTGCCTGACCGAGTGCAGGACCTACGGGCGGTGCGGGGGTTGCTTTACCTGCGGGGACTTGTAATTTGACGACCTTCGTAACTTTCTTTGCCATAAACGTCACCTCCTCTCGCTGATTAAAATTTACATTTTTTCAATTTGACTTACGTCCAACTCGACGGGTGCATTTTCTACCAAAACTCTTACGCGGCGTCGCGCAGTGTCAATGGCTTTCAAAACTCCGACTTGATTTTCAAAAAGTCCCGAAATGATTCTTACTCTATCGTTAATTTCAAATTCAATCGGTGCTTCAACGGGATTTTCATCATTTAACGCTATTAAAATTCTTTCGGCTTCTTCTCTTGTCAAAGGTATCGGCTCTTTTTCCGCTCCGACAAATCCCGTGACGCCCTGCGTATTTCTCACGACGAACCACGAATTTGTGTTTACAATCATATCCACAAGAACGTATCCCGGAAAAATTTTCCGCCGAACAGTTTTTCTTTTACCGTCTTTGAACTCCGACTCAAGGCGCATTGGTACAACCACATCGAAAATTACGTCGCCTAAGTCTTGTGCTTCAACCTTGCGCTCCAAATTCGCTTTAACCTTATTTTCGTGTCCCGAATAAGTATGTATTACGTACCAAGCACGTTTAGACTTTTGATCCGAATTATTCTGCTCCATTTAAGTCGCGCCCTTTCAGCCCAGTATAAGTCGAAACAACTTTGCAAATGCCGTGTCACAAACCCAAATCAGCATACAGACGATTACCACTGCCAACCCTACAACACCGGTATAGGAAAATAATTCTTCCTTCGTTGGCCACGCAACTTTATTCAATTCGGCGCGTACTTCCTTCAAGAATTGTATGACGCCCTTTTTTTCCGCCATCAGAAAACCCCTTCCTATTTCGTTTCCTTATGGGCGGTATGCTTCTTGCAGAACTTGCAATATTTTTTAAGCTCAATACGGTCGGCAGTATTTTTCTTATTCTTGTTCGTCCGATAGTTACGATTTTTGCACTCTTGACAGGACAAAGTAATTTTGACGCGCACGGTTTAATTCACTCCTTAAAAAAACAAAATCCCTTGCTAGGGGTAAATAATGGTGGCGGCGACTGGATTTGAACCAGTGACACTCCGGGTATGAACCGAATGCTCTAGCCAACTGAGCTACGCCGCCATATAGCAATTTATTATTTACTGGAGCTGATGACCAGGATTGAACTGGTGACCTTATCCTTACCAAGGATACGCTCTGCCGACTGAGCTACATCAGCTTAGTTGCGGAGGCAAGACTTGAACTTGCGACCTTCGGGTTATGAGCCCGACGAGCTACCGACTGCTCCACCCCGCGTCCTTAAAAATCAATACGTATGATTAACAGTTACAAAGTCTAACAAAACTTTTGAAATATGTCAAGTAATTTTTTTTACAACTTACATTTTCTTTTTATTCTTCGTCGTCATCGTCTGAAATTTTTTTATCATGTTTATGCTCGTCAACGTAATTGCTTAAAAATTCGTAACGCTTCAACAAATCTATCGCAATTTCTTCTTCGCTCCAACTTTCATCATAGCCGTAAATCCTCATAACAATTTTGTCAACTTCACGATGTGCCGCGCGTAAATCTTTTGGCATTGTCACTTCGTCATATAAATCAGCAAGCGACGCATCGGGATAATTTTTTCGCGCCTTTAAAATTTTTCCTGCCGCCAAAATTAATTCTGCATAATCTCCGAACTCCATGTTCATCCAAGCAAAATTATTGTAAACGATTTTTACTGAATAATTATATCGGCTTTCCAATCTTCCGCAAACTGCTCGCATCCATATCATATGAACCGAACTTGTTAAAATCCCGAAGTGCCAAATTTCTGCGTTTGGAATGAGTTTCACTCTATCCGTACAAATAACTTGATTATCTATATAAGCCATTGGAATATACTTTCTTTTTTCTGAAGAAACAACAGGAATTACAATAGCATTAGAAGGAACAAAAGTTTCTCTGAACAAATGCGGCGTATCTGCTAATTTTTGTCTGTCAGCCGCGCCTTTTAATCTGTCTTCTTTGCATTTTTTAACGCGCTCATAAATAAATTTATTTCTTTTAATTTCATCAGGAGTAGCGTCAACAAGCCATAGACAATATCTTTTTTTATTATGAAGAAATTCTTCACCGCCAATTAATGTACGAATAAATTTTTTATCTTGCGGATATTTTTCAATGAAATAATTTTTTTCATCTTCGCTTAAAATTAAATTTCCGCCGTCAGCAGGTCTGTTTCCCGTAACGATTTTAGGGACTGGACAAAGCGGAGTTGAGCGCGACTTTACAAAAATGTCAGAACCGTTTAAAAGATAAAAATTAACGTGGTCGACATCTTCAAAAGTTCCGTCGGGATTAAAAATTCTCGGCAAAATTTTTCACCTCTCAAAATTTTTAAGATTAAAAAAATCTCCGACAAAATTTTATCGAAGATTAAAAGTTCTCTGTAGCGTCAATTAAAAATTCAAACTCATCAAAACTTCGCCGCTGTCTAAATCAAAAATTTTAATATCTTCGTCGGTAATGACGGCAACGGAAGTTTTTTTATCTTCGCGATTGGTAAGGTAGGGCGAAGGCGTGCCGGGATTAAGGAAAATTGTATTGCCGCGTTTCTCCAAAACATTTTTATGAACGTGACCCGTAATGAAAATGTCCGCCTTAAGATGTTCCGCCATAGAATTTTTTTCTTCATCGCTCATAACGGTGTGACCGTGCGTCAAAACAATTCTCTTACCATTAGCGAAAACGTAAGCGTAGGGAGCTTGAATCGGCAAATTTATAACCATTTGATCCACTTCGGAATCGCAATTTCCACGACAAATTATAATCGGAATTTCGGAACTGTTAATGCGATTGGCAAGAGCCTTCGGCGCGTAATCTTCACCTTTGCAGTTGGGATTGTTAGGACCGTGATTGAGAACGTCGCCCGCATGCAAAATCATATCAGCTCCGTTAAAAAATTTTTCACAAGCCAGTTCAAAACGTCCGTCGTAGCCGTGCGTATCGCTGATAACTCCAATTTTCATTTTATAACCTCTCTCCTAAAAATTTTTAAACATTTTAACATTGACGATAAAATTTGACAACAAAAAAGACCTTAAGAAAATCTCAAGGTCAAAAATTCTGATTTATTGAAGGTGTCTTATTGGAGAAATTCTCGCACCTTTAAAAGTTAGTTCAACGGCAAGCCCTTTCTTGTCGACCTGATAAACATAAACGCCTTTAGCAACATTCTTCGCGTTGGTATAAGCGTCACCGCTTACTCCGTCAGTAGCCGCCGCAGTAACTTCAGTGCCAAATTCTATTTTGCCTGAAATAAATTTGTCCCAAGTGTCTTTATTCGTTATGATGAAAAGTAAATCATATTCTTTCGCGCCGATATTAAAACCGACTGTCACTTCTTTCATTTTGACGTAAACTTTTTCGCCGGTTTCATTATTTATCGCAACGCCGCGACCGTGACCTGATCCCCAAAAACCAAGTTTGACACTTGAACTGCTGATTGTGCAATAAGCGTAAGAATTTTCAACTTGATCTGTCGTTTCGGGATATTTTTTGGACATTTTGTCGAGTACTTCGCCGGACATTTGCATTAATTCGGCGCGTTCCTTATCGGGATCTTTTTCTTTGGCTAAACTGACTGACGTTGAAGTTAAAATTATCAGCAACGTAATCAAAAAAAGTCTTAAAGAAAATTTTTGCATACGTTTAACCTCAAATTAAGCGCGTTCAATGTAGTTGCCGGTGCGCGTGTCGATTCTCAAAATATCGCCCTCGTTAATGAAAAGCGGAACTCTGACAACGTAACCGGTTTCAAGAGTTGCATTTTTCGTCGCGCCGGTAGCAGTGTTACCTTTTACTGCAGGTTCGCATTCCGTAACTTTCAATTCAACGGAATTGGGAAGGTTTACGCCGATAATGCGTCCTTTGAAAGTCTGCAGATTAACTTCCATATTTTCCATAAGATAATTAAGCGCGTCGCCGAGTTGCTCTTTAGTCAATTCGGTCTGCTCATAAGTCTCCGTGTCCATGAAAGTGTAATTGCCGCTCTCTTCGTAAAGGAATTGCATTTTGCGCGTATCAAGACGTGCAGGCGGCATTTTTTCATTGGGATTGAAAGTACGTTCGACAACCGCGCCGGTCTCGACGTTTTTAATTTTCGTGCGCACAAATGCGGCACCCTTACCCGGTTTAACATGCTGAAATTCTACGACTTGCCATGCACTGCCGTCAATTTCTATCGTTAAACCCGTCCTAAAATCGGTACTTGAAATCATTGGAATCACCTCTAAAAAATTTTCTGAAAAGATTTTACCACACTTGAATTTAATTGACAAATTTTTTTGATTAGTGAATAGTGGTTAGTGGTCAGTACTATTAACTATTCACTAACCACTATTTACTAAAATCCTTTTGCAAAACTTACGCCCGTCAATCTTTCAACCGTCGAAACTCCGTAATCGTTGGGATAATCCATCGCAGAAACTAAAACTTTGCTGACATAAATTTGTTTGTTCTCAACATAATAACTGCTTGCCGCGTGAATAGCAATCGGCGTACCGTTCGCGTCATTGCCCAATAACATTAAAACGTGACCGGGCTTGAAAAGTAATGAACCTGTCGGACTTTGCTGTAAAATCTGTATTTTTTCATCGTAACTTTGATAATTAAATTGAGCAACACTCGGCATAAAAAGTTCCTGCCTGTCAGCGTCGCGCGGAATTTCAATTCCCATACTGCGATAAATGTCACTCGTAAAGCCTGAACAGTCAACGCTGTCTTTCAAGCCGCCCCAACCGTACACGTCTCCCAAAAACTTAAAACTTTGTCTGATAAAATTATTCGTCGTACACGGCAAGAAATTTTTGTTTACGGTATCATCTTTAAAAATTTTTACAGTTACTTGCTGAAGTGTGCCGCCGTCATTTACGGGAATCTGCGCGAGCCAAAAATTTTCGTCCTCAATATCTTTCGTCAGAGGAATTACCGCGCCCATTTGAAATAAAATATTTTTCCCGCCGACATCAATGAATTTTTTATTTGAAGTCACGACTATAAAATTTTCAGGCTTAACGTATTCCTGCCAAATTTCGCGCGTCGTAAAGGCAAGTTTATTTTTCTCAACCCAACCAAAATAATTTCGCGCTTGAATAAAATTATATCTTCCGTCCGCACTTTCCCATAAAACTGCTACAGGCTCGGCAGGATCAAGCGCAGTCCCTTGAAGTTTATCAAAATTTTCACCCGTCCACGCTATAGGCAAAATTCTAACATTAACCCTTTCAGTCGTCACTGCGTATTTAACTTCTACGTCGTCAACAATCGCGTCTAAATTTTGGCTGTAATCGGGATACATTCCCATATCGTCGGTAGCCTTAAGGATTCGCGCTTCAAGATTTTCGGCGGAAATTGTTTGCGGATAATTTAATAAATCGGCGGAGTAATCGTCATTCATACGCATTTGCTGATTTAAATCGAAAATCTCCTGCGCGGACAAAATAATTTCATCGCCGTCAATGCGCGTCCAATAATTAGGCGTAGCGCGTTCGTCCGTAATTTCTATTGCCGCAAAAGTTTTTCCGCTCATCAGTAAAATCACCGCCATTAACATTAAAAAAATTTTTAATCTCAAAATTTGCACTCCTCACAAAGGAATTTTTATTTACAAAAAGAATTCTATCAATTAAAAAATTTATCGTCAATATCGAGGCATTATGTTTAAAGAAATTTTATCAGCCGCCGCGCAGATTAGCGGATTGACTTTTACGGAAAGACAGCTTGAACAATTTGAGATTTTTTATAATCTGATTGTCGATTGGAACACGAAAATAAATTTAACGGCTATTGTGAACGCGAAGGATTTTGCAGTTAAACATGTTATAGACTCTTTAACTGTTTGGGACGAAGGAAAATTTATCAACGTAAAAAATTTTGTTGACGTAGGAACCGGCGCAGGTTTCCCTGCAATTCCACTGAAAATTTTTAAACCTAACCTTGAAGTTACGCTGATTGATTCACTTGCAAAGCGTGTCGAATTTTTGAAAAAAGTTGTCGCTGAATTAAAACTTGACGGCGTAGAATGTCTACATGGTCGCGCAGAAGATTTAGCGCGTGATAAAAATTTACGTGAAAGTTTTGATTTAGTGACAGCCCGCGCAGTTGCAAGGTTAAACGTTTTGGCGGAATATTGCTTGCCATTTGTGAAGGTCGGCGGGACATTTGCGGCATTGAAAGGAAAAATTTTTCGTGAAGAAATTGTCGAGTCGGAAAAAGCAATAAAAATTTTAGGCGGCGACAACATAACCTATAATGAAAAAAATTTGCCTGACTTGCCTGATGTCCGCGCAGTTATTTATGTTGACAAAAAATTTTCTACGCCAAAAAAATTTCCACGTAAGGCGGGAACTCCTGCCAAAAATCCATTAAGCTAAAGGAATTTTATATTTGAAGTCGAATAGAAAATTGGGTGATTTTGATGAACCTGAAAAAAATTTTAACCTGCGCGGTTGCCTTTTCGATTATGGCAGGAAGTTTTAACGTAACTTTTGCGGCAAACTCAAATTCTACACGCGATACAACAGAGCAGCGTTTAACTCATCGGAAACTTATATCGCCGTCAAAAGGCAATGCGCAACATGAACAGTTGCGTTTCGTAAAGTTGACTTCGGACGATCGCTACGATTATTATCTTGACAGGGAAAGCGTCAAGTGGAAGCGCGTGCCTTATACCGCGTCGGAATATATGGCTGATATTTGGATTCGTATGATTGAGAAATCGCAAGATGTCGAGCCTATAGATGACGCAGATATTTCAGAAATTGCCGAGCTTGCATACGCGCGGGAACAAAATATTAATTACGCGCCGTCTGACATTGAAGTTTTAATGCACAAACAATATTTTTTGGAGCATTATTATTTGAGACCGCAACGTAAGCAAATTCAATTTTTGTGCGAATTGGAAGTCGTCGGGCATCCGCAGAATAACGAGGCTGGCAGAGCTTATGACGTTAGAAATTGGGAAGAATTAATTCCCGGCAGTATCGAATCGATTATCTACAAAAAAGTTTTAAAAACAATCGGCGACGCTATGTCGTATGAGCAGGGGCATATGACTTTTGCAGATTATTTTGAAGAGTACACGCGCATTTCAATTCGGTAGGTAGTTATGGACGCTGATAAAAAAAATAATTCGGCTAAAGAAAAAGTTGAAGAGGAAGTTTTTATTCCTGAAGAGCCGAAATTTTCTTTAGACGATATAATTTTGAGCGACGCGGTTAAGGCGCAGATTTTAGACGTGGCAACTTATGCGGAAAATTCATACAGAGTTTTTGAATTGTGGGGATTTAAATATACGCATAAATATTCGCGTCGAATCGGCGTTAATCTTTACGGGTTGCCCGGTACAGGTAAAACTATGGCGGCGCATGCGATTGCTAAAAATCTCGGCAGAAAAATTTTAGTCGTCAACTACGCGGACATTGAATCAAAATATGTCGGAGAGACGCCGAAAAATATTCGTAAAGTTTTTGAGGTTGCTAAGAAAACTAACAGCATTTTATTTTTTGACGAGGCGGACGCAATTTTAAGCAAGCGTGTTACCAATATGACGCAAGCCGTTGATGTCAGCGTTAATCAGACGCGCTCGGTTATGTTAATGCTGATGAATGAATTTCAAGACTTTATAATTTTTGCGACGAATTTTATTTCAAATTTTGATCCGGCGTTTATGCGGCGAATTTCTATTCACATAAAATTTGATTTGCCCGACGAAGATTGCCGAAAAAAACTTTGGGCGATGTATATTCCGAAGGCTTTACCGAATAATATTGACCTTGACGAAATTGCTAAAAAGTTCGACGGAATTTCCGGCAGTGATATTTCAAATGCGATGCTTAATGCGGCGTTTAAGGCGGCACGATTGAAAGCTGACTTTCTTGACAAAAAATTAGTCTTTGAGGCTGTCGAAAATATTTTGAAGAGTAAAAAAGCAAATTCAGATAAAAGCTAAATATAGGAGGTTTTTTATTTATGATTCCGATTTTAATTGGTGCGGGAGTGCTCGTTGGCGGGTACTTGGTCGTAAACCATTGGGACGAAATTACCAACTGGTTGAAAGATTTTATGCCAAAAGTTCAAGAGACGCTTAAAAGTAGCGGAATTACTGAATATGCGGCGAAACTTTTTTCAAGTGTTACAAATGGCGCGTTGACGCTTGTCCACAGGCTTTATTACAAAGAAAATGGCAAATGGATTGAAAAAACTACCACGCGCGAAATTGAAGAGTCGCAAGTTCCTGAATGGGCTAAGGCTGGCTTATCTACAAAGGAAACAGACGTTACCGAACGTTATCAAAAAGAACTCGAACTTACGCTTTAAGCGAGGTGATTTTAAGTGGCAATTACTAAAGAATCCGTAGGAATTGCGGTTGAGACGGTTAAAGATTTTTTCAAAGATTTGTTGCGCCCCAATATGCAACTTGAAGACATTAAACAAATTACCTTCCCGCGTTTTCAGGAACTCATTAAAAATTATACCCAAAAAGGTTACAATTACGGCGGCGGAAAATTTTATGTCAAATACGTTGACGAAAAGCATTTTAAATTGGAATTTGAAATGTATTTCCGCGATGAAGAGGAACATTGGCACAAAATTTCAAATGAAAGCGAATTGCGCGATATTAAACTTTTAGAAGACAGCTTAATTAATACGATGAAGACGCTTAAAACGGCGGAATTTTCGATTGATGCGCCAACTCCCGAAAAGTCCGATAAAAATATTGAACAAATCACGCCGCCTTCCGACGTTATTGACGTTGAAGTTTCTGAAAGTACCAGATAAAACGTTTTATAAATTTTTTTAGATCGTTAGTTGATTGCTGACGGTCTTTTTTTATGGAAGGAGAATTTTTTATGACGGACGAATTTTTTATGAGAGAAGCTTTACGGTTGGCGAAAAATGCAACGGGACGCACTACACCTAATCCTTTAGTCGGTGCAGTTGTCGTCAAGGACAACAGAATAATTGCGGAGGGCTGGCATAGGAAAGCGGGAACTCCTCACGCCGAAGTACACGCACTGAATATGGCTGGCGACCTTGCACGCGGCGCGACGCTTTACGTAACGCTTGAACCTTGTTCACATTTTGGAAGAACGTCGCCTTGTGTTGATAAAATTATTTTTGCGGGAATTGAAAGGGTTGTGGTTGCGACGATTGACCCGAATCCTAAAGTTGCAGGGCGAGGCATTGAAATTTTGCGCAAAGCCGGAATTAAAGTTGACGTTGGAATTTTGGAAGATGAAGCCCGTAAACTCAACGAAGTTTTTTTCAAATGGGTTACGAAAAATTTGCCATTCGTGACGATGAAATTTGCCGCGTCGCTTGACGGAAAAATTGCTACAGTTACGGATCAATCTCAATGGATAACTTGCGAAGAGTCGCGTAAATTTGTACATCAACTGCGCGATATTCACGCGGGAATAATGGTTGGCGTCAACACGGTTTTGATAGATAATCCCAGCTTGACTGCGCGAATTGAAGGCGGAAAAAATCCCGTGCGAATTGTGGCTGACAGTATGGCGCGGACGCCGATTGAAGCGAAAATTATTTGCGACGATTTAGCCGAAACAATTATTGCGGTTACTGCGAGTGCACCTGCAGGGAAACTTTCAGCACTTCGACATAGCGGCGCGGAAATTATTATTGCAGGTGACGGTGAGCAAGTTGACTTAGAAATTTTAATGAGAGAACTTGCCGCCCGTGAAATTACGTCGATACTTTTGGAAGGCGGAAGTACTTTAAATTTTGCAATGCTTGAAGCGGGACTTGTCGATAGAGTTTACGCCTTTATCGCTCCGAAAATTTTAGGCGGAAAAAATGCGCCTACCTCTGTTGGCGGCGCGGGATTTAAAAATTTGGAAGATGCTATTCAATTCAAAAATATCAGCGTTGAAAAAATTGGCACAGATGTTTTAATTATTGCCGATTAAAACTTCAAATATGTATACTGAATATTTTTTATTAGGGCTACTATACAAATTTTTTATAATATGTTAAAATTCCTTCGTAGTTAAAGAAGGAGGAAATTTTCTTTATGTCAGAAATGAAACAGTACGTTGAAGATGTTCTTGCGTTGGTAAAACAGCGCGATCCTGATCAGCCTGAATTTTATAACACGGTGCGCGAAGTTTTTGCGTCAATCGTTCCTTACCTCGAAAAAAATCCGCAGTTCAAATCGCAGAAAATGTTGGAGCGTATGATTGAGCCGGACAGAATTATAACTTTCCGCGTAGTTTGGCAGGACGACAAGGGCGAAACGCAAATCAATCGCGGTTATCGCGTACAGATGAATTCGGCTATTGGACCGTACAAAGGCGGCTTGCGTTTCCATCCCAGCGTAAATCTTAGCATTTTGAAATTCTTAGCATTTGAGCAGGTCTTCAAAAATTCCTTGACAAGTCTGCCCATTGGCGGCGGTAAAGGCGGTTCAGACTTTGATCCTAAAGGCAAGTCTGACAACGAAGTTATGAGATTCTGCCAAGCGTTTATGACTGAACTTTATCGTCATATTGGTCCTCACGTTGATGTACCGGCGGGCGACATTGGTGTTGGCGGACGCGAAATCGGTTATCTTTTCGGACAGTACAAACGTATTCGTGACGCTTATGACGCGGCTGTTTTGACAGGTAAAGGCTTGACTTACGGCGGTAGTTTGACACGTACAGAGGCGACGGGTTACGGCTTGCTTTACTTCGTGAAAAATATGCTCGACGATAAAGGAATCAGCTTGAAAGATAAAGTTGTTGTAATCAGCGGTTCCGGCAACGTTGCAACTTACGCAATTCAGAAAGCGCAAGAGCTTGGTGCTAAAGTTGTTACTTGTTCTGATTCTAACGGTTATGTTTACGATGCTGAAGGAATTGATCTCGCCGCCGTTAAGGATATTAAGGAAGGTCATCGCGGTCGTATTTCTGAATATGTCAAATATCGTCCCAATGCAGAATATCATGAAGGTTGTCGCGGAGTTTGGGGCGTAAAGTGCGATATTGCGTTACCTTGTGCGACGCAGGGCGAAATTAATTTAGAATCAGCTAAACTTCTTATCGCTAACGGTTGCCAAGTTGTAGCGGAAGGTGCGAATATGCCTTCTACGCTTGAAGCGATTGATTATTATCTGCAGAGCAAAATTCTCTTTGGACCTGCAAAGGCAGCTAATGCCGGTGGCGTAGCAGTTTCGGCACTTGAGATGAGTCAAAATTCCGAGCGTCTTAGTTGGACGTTTGAAGAAGTTGACGAGCGTCTTAAGGGAATTATGGCTAATATCTATCGTAACGCGAAGAAAAATGCTGAAGAGTACGGAGACCCCGACAACTTAGTTATGGGCGCGAATATCGCAGGATTTAAGAAAGTTGCAGAGGCTATGACGGCTCAAGGTATGGTTTAATCTGTTATTTTAGATTAATCCAATAAAAACTGAATCGGTTGGAGAAAATTTTTCTGACCGATTTTTTGATTGTGTTATAATCTTGTCGAAAGTGGGGTATTTTCATTGAAAAAATTTTTTAGTCTAATTTCAGTTGTCGCCGTAATTTTTTTTATGACGGGTTGCGGCAATGATAAAGTTGAATCTGTTCCCGATAAAGTTTTCGCGATAATCGATGACGACGCAGACAGAAAAGTTTACATTGCAAATAAACCTGAAAGAATCGTCGTAACTTCTGCGTCATTCCTTGAACCACTTCACGAAGTCGGCGGAAATATCGTTGGGCGTCCCTCGTCTAAAACAAATACGCCTGATTGGGCGAAAAATATTTCCGAAATTGGAAACGTTTACCAAATTGACGTTGAAAAACTTTTAGCTTGCGCACCTGATTTGGTTATCCTCAACAAAGGTATGAATGAAAAACTTTTGAGCGTGCTTGACGCAAATAATATTTCCGCGCTTGTGCTGAATATGAAAACTTATGACGACGTAAAACGCGAAGTGAAAATTTTTTCGCAACTTACCGGCAACGTTGACAAGGGTAATGAGATTGTGAATAATATGGACGCCGAAATTAAAAATATCTTCGACAGTGCGCCTAAAGAAAAATTCCGCGTCGCTATTCTTCACAGCACCGCGCAGGGTTTAACCGTTCAACTTGACGGAAGTATTGCAGGTTGCGTCGTAAAAATGTTTGGTTGGGAAAATGTCGCCGCAGGTACGACGCCGCTTGAAAATAATCCCGATGCCGCGCCGTACAGTATGGAAACGCTTGCCGCGCAGAATCCCGAAATAATTTTTGTAACGAGTATGGGAAATATTGACGACATTAAATCAAATATGCAACAGACTATCGCCGAAAATTCCGCTTGGCAGACGATTGGAGCGATAAAAAATAATCGCGTTTACTACCTGCCACAAGATTTATTTTTGTTAAGTCCTGCCCTTCGTTATCCTGAAGCAGTGCGCCTTGTACGTGATTTAGTCAGCAATTAAAAATTTTATATTGCATGTCCGCCGGAAACTTTTATGACTTGTCCTGTAATCATTCGTGCCTGTTCACTTGCCAAAAATAAAATCGTATCTGCAATATCTTCAGGTTGAATCAATTTTCTAAGCGGAATTAACGGAACTACATTTTTTTCTAAATTTTCATCAATCCAACCTGTTTGAGTCGGACCGGGTGCAACGCAATTTACTGTAATGCCATATTTGGCTACCTCAAGCGCAATGCTCCGCGTAAGTGCCTCCAAAGTTGCTTTACTCGCTCCATATGTAATTTGTCCGGCAAAAATTTGCGCCGCGTCTGTAGAAATATTTATAATCCTTCCATAATCGCCGCGATTTTTTATAAATTCTCTCATCATCAAAATATTTCCGCGAACATTTACCGCAAAAGTTTCATCAATAACATTTTTTGTAATTTTTTCTATCGTGTCAAATCCGTTTTCATCATCAACAGCGGCATTGTTAATTAGAATATCAATTCTTCCGTATTGCTCAATAACTGTCGAATAAATCTTTTTTACTGAATCTTCATCAGAAATATCGCTTTCCAAAATAATATAATCAGCGTTCATTTTTTTAAGTTGACTTTCAACAATATCTGCATTCCCTGAATTTGCCGCATAATATTTATCAACACCGTTTTTATCAATTTTGTTTTTATCAAACTGCCTAAAAATTTTTTTGTAAACCAAAACAACTTTCGCGCCTTCACGAGCAAATGAAATGGCTGTCGTTGCTCCTATTCCCTGCGGATTATTCGCGCCGGTAATTAAAGCAACTTTATTTTTTAATCCATAATCAATCATAAAATCCACCTCAAATTTGATTATATCATAGCAAAAATTTTTAAGCACAAAATTTTTCAAAATGTGGTAAAATAGTCAGCGTCTTTTAGAAAATCTGAAAGGAAGTTTTAATTTGAAGAAAGAGATTAACGCGTTTGATTACGCGGGCGAAATTTTTAAGGCATTGCCGAAAGGAATTTTGCTTGTAAGTGAAGCCGAAGATTGCGTCAACGCCATGACAATAGGTTGGGCGACGTTGGGCATTGAATGGGGCGTGCCGATTTTTGCAGTTTACGTTCGTGAAGGGCGTTTTACTCGTGAACTGATTGACCGCATAGGCGAATTTACGGTTTGCGTTCCCTACGGTGAAAAATTTTCTAAGCAGGCAACAAAGGCTATAGGAATTTGCGGCAGTAAAAGTGGTCGTGACGTTGACAAACTTGCACAGGCAGGAGTTACCCTCGTCGACGCTGAAATTGTTCGTCCGCCCGCAATTAAGGAGTTGCCTTTAACTCTTGAATGTCGCGTAGTTTTCCAGCAGATTCAACCCGTTAAAGAAATTTCCCGTAAGTTTGAAAAATTTTATCCCGCCAAATTAGATGAGTACGGCGGTGCACACATTGCTTATTACGGCGAAATTTTGAAGTCGTACATTATTGAAGAATAAAAAAATTTTGGAGGTTAGAAAATGAATTTTGAGAGAGATGACGCCGTTTTTCAGGCGATTGATAATGAACTGAACAGACAGCGCACAAAGTTGGAGCTTATTGCGTCTGAAAATATTGTAAGCCGTCAAGTTTTGGAAGCGCAGGGAAGTGTTTTAACCAACAAATATGCGGAAGGTTATCCCGGCAAGCGTTATTACGGCGGATGTGAATTTGTTGACGTGGTAGAGCAACTTGCCATTGACCGTGCTAAAAAACTTTTTAATGCGGAATATGCAAACGTTCAACCGCATTCAGGAGCGCAGGCTAATATGGCAGTATTCTTCGCGCTGTTGACGCCGGGCGATACGGTTATGGGAATGAATTTAACTGACGGCGGACACTTGACGCACGGAAGTCCCGTTAATATGAGCGGAAAATATTTTAAGATTGTTCCCTACGGTGTAAGCCGTGAAACTGAAATGATTGACTATGACGCCTTAGAAAAAACTGCGCGGGAATGTCAACCTAAATTGATTGTAGCTGGCGCGTCTGCTTATGCTAGAACGCTTGACTTTGAACGTTTTGCGGACATTGCAAAGAAAGTTGGCGCGTACTTGCTCGTTGATATGGCGCACATTGCAGGGCTTGTAGCGGCAGGTTTGCACCCAGATCCCATTCCCTACGCTGATGTTGTCACGACAACGACGCATAAAACTCTGCGCGGACCTCGTGGCGGTATGATTCTTTGCAAAGACGCTGAATTTGGCAAACAGTTCAATAAAGCGATTTTTCCCGGCATTCAAGGCGGACCTTTAATGCACGTCATTGCGGCTAAAGCTGTTGCACTCGGTGAGGCTCTTCAACCTGCGTTTAAGGAATATGCCGCGCAGATTATCAAAAATGCTAAAGTACTTGCCGATAAACTTTCTGCTGACGGATTTAGAATTGTTTCAGGCGGAACGGACAATCATTTAATGTTGGTTGACTTGACGAGTAAAAATATTACCGGCAAGGAAGCGCAGAATGTTTTGGACGAAGTTAATATCACCGCTAATAAAAATACAATTCCGTTTGAACCGCGCAGCCCATTTGTGACAAGCGGACTTAGGTTAGGTAGTCCTGCGTTGACGACACGCGGCTTTAAAGAAAATGATATGGCAGAAGTTGCGGACATTATCGCGTTGGTTTTGAACAATCCTAGCGACGAAGATAAAAAAGTTCAGGCTCGTGAACGTGTTGCCGCTCTCTGTGAAAAATATCCGCTGTACTAAACTTTAGAAGTTAATTCCAACAAAAATAAAAATCCCCCGATTGTTTTATGTCGAGGGATTTTTTAGTTGTAGAAAATTTTCAGCTGTCAAAACTTTGTTCAAATTTCTTTAAGGCGGCTGGAGTTCCTACCAAGAAAATTTTGTCGCCTTCCTCAAAAACATATGTCGGCGGTGGCGTTACAATTGTTTCTCTGTTATGAATTATCGCAATAACATTTACATTGTAGGCGGCTCGCAGATTCGCCTGTATCAGATTTTTTCCAACGATACTTTTTGGCGCAATCAAACTCAAAACTTTTATGTTACCAGCAATTTCAATGTAATCAACGGCGTTGTTCGATACTAAATGCATTGCAAGTCGCCGCGCAGTGTCACGTTCAGAAAAAATTACCTGCGTTGCACCGAGTCGCCGCGCCATTCCCGCGTGACGCTCGTCAATCGCCTTAACAATAATTTCCGCTATGTCCATTTCCTTGCACAGCATTGTTGCCATCAAACTTGCCTCAAGATTAGCAGACGCTATGATTACCGTATCACAATTCGCAATGCCCGCCTGCGTCAACGCCCGTTCATCTCTTATATCAAAGCTTACGACGTGCGTTAAATCTTCCGCTAAATCTTCTACAATGCTTTCATCCTTATCAACTCCTAAAACGTCGTAGCCCATCGTTTCAAGAGTCAGAGCAACGTTTCTTCCAAATCGCCCAAGACCAAGTACCGCAAATTGTTTTTTTTTCGCCATTTCATCACCTCTATCCAATCATAACATTTTCTGCAGGATATTTTATCAGCGTAGATTTTTGCTTAATCAAAGCCAACATAAAAGTCATTATTCCGACCCTTCCGACCAACATCGTCAACGATAAAATTAATTTGCCTAAAATATCCCATTCATTTGTAATTCCAATGCCCATTCCTACAGTGCCGAAACCTGATACCGTTTCAAAGATTACTTCCAGCAACGAATGAACTTCTCCGTCGATAATTGATAAAATTATTCCTGACGTTACGACCCAAATTGTTCCCATTGTAAATATCGCAAACGCTTGATCTCTTAATTTTTGAGGGATTCTTCTACCGAAAATTACAATTTCATTTTTGCCGCTAAAGACCGCCCACATTGACATTACGATTATAAAAATTGTTGTGGATTTTATTCCGCCGCCCGTTGATAAAGGCGATGCGCCGATAAACATTAAAACTATCATCGTAAACTGTGAAATTTGTTCCGTAGATGCCAAATCGAAGGTATTAATTCCCGCCGTCCTGCAGGCGACTGACGTAAATAGTGTACTAGCGAATTTGCCACCTACGTCCATATTTGCAATCGTCGCCGGGTTATCGTATTCAAGCAGAAATAATAATATCGCTCCTGCGAAAATCATTATGACGTTGACAATTACGACAATTTTTGTGTGCAGAGAAAATTTTCTCCAACTTCGCTTGTGTATAAAATCGTAAATAACCGTAAAGCCAATGCCGCCCAAAATTATCAGCATACCTAAGCAAGTCATCAAAAAATAATCATCGTTGCGTTTACAAAGGCTGTCGTAATTTCCAAATAAATCAAAGCCTGCGTTACAAAATGCCGACACTGAATGAAAAATTCCGTAACCAATCGCGCTGAATCCAAATTCAGGATAAAAATGAATCGCAAGCAATATCGCGAAGAAGCCTTCAATCGCGAAAGTGTACATTATAATTCGCTTAATCAAGTCGAAAATTCCTGCTTGTCCGCCTTGATTTAGTGATTCTTGTACCAATAAACTTTCTTTCATTTGAAATCGGTAGCCCATTGTGTGAACGACCAAAGTTGCGAGCGTCATTATGCCGAGTCCGCCAATTTGCATTAGAAACAGCATTACGACTTGACCAAAAAAAGTTAAATCGTTGTGTACGTCGACAACCGTCAAGCCGCAGACACAAGACGCTGATGTTGATGTAAATAGCGCGTCGATTGGGTGAAGACCCTGCCAGTCCGTTGTGCTTATCGGCAACATTAAAAGTATTGTTCCAAAAAAAATCATCAGTACGAAACTAAAAATAATGATTTGCGTACTTCTGAATTTGAAAACTTCTTGAAGTATAACGTCATTTAAGCGTTTCAAAATTTTGCACCTTTACAAAAAAATTGCGCCCAATACGGACGCTTAAAAAATTCTGACCATTGATAACTTTTCACTGACCGCTGATAATTCCGCCGCCTAAAAGTTCATCGCCGTCATAAAAAACTATCGACTGTCCTTTAGTAATGGCGCGTTGCGGTTCATTAAATGTCACGTGTAAATTGTCACCAAAACTTTCAACCGTACAATCAGATACTCTAAAACCGTATCGAATTTTGGCTTGCAACTTCGCAGGAAAATTTTCAGGCTTATAAATCCAATGAACATTATCCGCCGTTAATTCATCTGAAAAAAGTTCTTCAGACTTTCCAACCACAACTTGATGATTCTCAACATCGATACGCACTACATACAGCGGATACTCGGCGGCAATGCCCAAGCCTTTACGTTGTCCGATTGTGTAATTTGCAACGCCGTTGTGACTGCCTAAAACTTTTCCCGACGTGTTGACAATATCGCCCGCCTTCAATGCGTCAACGTCACCTGCGCGGCGCGAAATAAAATCTTTGTAATCGTCGTTAGGTATAAAACAAATTTCTTGACTGTCAGGCTTATTGGCAACCGGCAACTTCAATTTTTCTGCAAGCTCCCGCGTTTCAGTTTTTGAAAATTCGCCTAATGGAAAAATTATTCGTGAAAGATTTTCCGCCGTCAAATTGTACAGCACATAGGATTGATCTTTCTTAAGGTCAACGCCTTTTTTTAGTTTAAATTTGCCGTCTTCAAAAACTATTCGCGCATAATGCCCCGTCGCCAAATAATCCGCGCCGATACTTTTCGCAAAGTCGAGCAACTTACCAAATTTAATTTTTTTATTACAACGTACACAAGGATTAGGCGTCCGCCCGCGCAGATACTCGGCTACAAAATAATCTTCAATTTCCGTCCGAAAAATTTCGCGAAAATCGGCAACGTAATGAACAATCCCCAGATGACTTGCAACAGATTTAGCATCTTGTGCGGAAAAATCATCATCAAGTTGCATAGTTACGCCGACAACTTCAAATCCGCGTTCAAGCAAAAGTGCCGCCGTCAAGGAACTGTCCACACCGCCACTCATCGCAACGGCAACTTTTTTTCTCATCTGACTTGCCAAAAAAAACTTATCTCATATTTTCGATATAAAGTTTCATTTCGTCAGCAAATTTTTGAGCGCGTGAAAGGTTCTGCGTAATTTCTGCGGTTGATGCTTCCTGTTCCTGACTGATTGCGCCGGTACTTTCGATAGTCTTTGAAATTTCGGTAACGGCGTCATTCATCTGATTAAGGGTAAGCTGAATTTTTTCAGTAGCTTCGCGAGATTGTTCAGCGAGTTTACGAACTTCTTCAGCGACAACTGCGAATCCTCGTCCCTGTTCACCTGCGCGGGCCGCTTCAATAGCCGCGTTCAAACCGAGCAAGTTAGTTTGTCCCGCAATGTTTGTAATGAAGTCGATAACCTTAACGGTATCGGAATTTTTTTCCTGCAAAAGTTTTGCCTGCTTGATTGATTCTTGTCCCGCTATCGCCAAAGTTTTCGCGCTTTTCGCCACTCTATTAACTGTATCATAGACAACGCCCATTGCCTTAACAATTTCATCAATAGATTTTGTTAAGCGATCAATAACCTCTTGCCTACTCTGATCTTGTTCTGCCATGATAATCCTCCAAAATGAAATTTTAAGAAATATTTCTATAAAGCGTTAAAAATTCCTTCTTAAAAAAATTTTTTTATCCTTTCGTCGACGAGAAGATTTGCTATAAAAATTTTAAAAACTGGATTTTATAAAATTTCGTTTACTTCAATTAAGAATTACGGTAAAATAACTTACATTGAAATTTTTTTCGGAGATGATTGAATTTGAGTTTGTTGCATCGTCCGCTGTACTTGAATCGATTGAACAGATTGCTTGAACGCGACGAAGTAAAAATTTTGGTAGGAGCACGCGGAGTCGGCAAAACGTCTATTCTTGATATGTTTGCACAAAGTTTATTGCTAAGCGGTGTCAAAAGGGCAAATATTGTACGGATAGACCTTGACGCGCTGACATTTCGGACGCTGATTGACGCGGAAGAATTTTTTGATTTAATCTCCACACAGATTGCGGATCAGGGCAAAACTTATTTGTTGCTTGATGAACCTGCGCGAATACCGAATTGGCAAATGGTAGTTTCGGGTGTGAAAAATATTTTTGGTGCCGACATTTACATAACCAGTTCGGTAGAAATTGCAGAAGAAGACCTTACAGAATTTTTCGATCCGTTGCCTATTTTTTTAAATGTTCTGCCGCTGTCTTTTCAGGAGTTTCAAATTTTCTACAGATTTTCCGAAGAAGTACCATTGAAGGAACGCCTTGAAGTTTATTTGAAAGTCGGAGGAATGCCTGCCGCTGTACAAATGCGTGCTAATGAATCGGCTTTAACTTCGATGATGTTAAGTAATTTTTCGGCGTCACTTATGGCTGACGTTTTAAGCGGCGTAGGTATGACTGACTACGACCTGATGATTAACTTGACAAAAAAAATTTTCGCACAGTTCGGGGCAGTAAATTCGTTTAACAGTTTACGGAAAATGTTTGACGAACGCCCGCCGAAAGTTACGACGATTGAAAATTATATTGAGCGGTTAAGAAAAGCTTATCTGTTTTACGCTGTGCCGGTAATAGATTTGCGGGACGGGACGCCTATTCCTCGTATGGCAAAATATTTTCCGGTGGATTTGGGTTATCAAACTCTCATGATTGGCGAACAGGTTTTGACGGACGAAATTTTAGAATGCCTTGTTTACCTTGAAATTTTGAGGCTTGAAGTCGGCTGTACCATTTTTCGCGTTGGCAAGTCAACCGTTTTTCAGATTGAACGCAGTGACTTGGGCGATAAAATTTACATTAAGACGGCAAAAAATCTTGAAAGTGAAGAAGCTCAAGACGCCGCCTATACTCCTCTTCGAACGATAAAAAATTTGTTTGCGCGTTGGGTTATCACGTCGGACGAAAATGCCACCAACTCTGATGACGGCATTAAAGTTACAAATGTTTTGGATTTCCTTACTTCGGAATAAATTATTCCTTATAAGTAAAAAAACTCTGTTAGATGTAAAATTAAATGAGACACTTGAAAAATTTTCAGGTAAAGTAAAATTGCAAGAAACCTGAAATGAGAAATTCAAATGTCTCAAAAAAATAAGACGCTTCAGAAGTCAGTCTCTTATAGTTATCATAATTTTCTATTTTTGTCGATAAAATTTAAATTCAAATACAATACGAACAATAGAAATTTGCAATTATTCAACACGCCCTAGAATTATTTTCTAGTCCAAACATTTTTTTCGTAAGCCCACTTACTTCCATCAGAAAGTAAAAATGTTGGAGAGTCCGAATAATTTTGTAAAGTCAAACTGCTGTTGCCATTCGTAAAAGAGAGCGTCATTCCGCCCTTTACCGTCTCAAATCCCGTTATGTCGCCAATAGAAATATTGTAAAGGTTAATCGTATCAGAAGCCGTTGCGCCGATAATTATATCGCTACCGTCGCCATTGCCATAGAAAAACATTTCAGCACCTGTTCCGCCTGTTAAAGTGTCATTTTGATTTCCGCTACCTCCCCACAATGACGATGATCCTGAACCTCCAATAATATTATCAGCGGCGTAATTAGAACCGGCAAGTTGATTATTTCCCGTTGCCTCTGACGCATCAATGTTCGTTATGTCTTGAAAAACTTGCCCATAACTTCCGTCAAGCCAAATCATATTCGTTCGAGAGCCTTCAACCTTCAAAGTATTATCTTTGGAACATCCTATGAAAAAATTTATTCCGGCGTCATAAGTAAAAGAGTCTGATTCGTAAAGATTACCGACTTTTACGCGGCTAATCGAATTTGCATCCGCAGAATATTGGATTTCCGTGTCAACGTCATAATCCAAAGTTACGACTAATTCTTCTCCCGTTATCATACCAACATGAAGAGCGTTATTATTTCTGTAAATGTTCGCTATTCCGCCGTTGTAGAAATTTATGACGTCAGAATTTTTTTCAGAGCCGCAAACAAAATTTTTTATACAATCAGTGCCGTCACCTGTACCGTACCAAAACATATCACGACCACTTCCGCCATAAAGCGTATCGTTTGCAGAATTACCGCCCCATAACGAATCGCCGCCTGAACCTGCATATATAATATTTGAGCGCGTATTTCCGACCAATGTTCTTTTGATGGTAGAATTTCTTGCGTCAAGCGTTTTGGCAGAAATATTTCTGTACGTCGAAGTTTTGTTGACCTCATCTGTTCCTAACAGCCAAACATTACGATTATATTGATTGTAAACATAAACCGTATAATCGTAGTAATTAATCCCTTCGGGAACAGATGACATATCCTCGCCGTAATTCGAGAGGACTGCTCCCAAGTAAGACGACTTCAAACTGTCTTCAGTAAACTTTACGGCAGTAGCATAAACTATGTCCTCAATATCAGTCACGCCTTGCAAAGTTACGCTCAATCTTTCTGCGTCATCAGTCAAAACGATATCCGTATAATTGCCTTGCGAATCCGTGAGAATTGAGTAAACAAAATAATCCGAACTTGAATCGTAACAAAAATGTGCGCTATTCGAAAAATCCGTTATAACAGCTTGAATTTTGTAACCACTGACAGAAGAAAGCGTGTCCAAATTCGTCGGCAATGAAGTATTAAACGAAAAAGTATCGCGCCCGTCTCCGCCAGTCAAAGTTATGTTGCTAAGCGAAGTCAAAAATTCTCCTGCACTTTCGTAGAGCTTGACGGTTATGTAATCGTCACCTGCGCCTCCGTACACAATAGCGGAATCATGAACAATCATTATATCATCGTTGCCCGCGTCTCCGTAAATTTCTGTATCAGTGGAAAGTGTCGCATTCGGTTTCTTACCTCCACCTGCGGCACCTCCCGAACCTGTCGAAGACGAAACAATAGCCGGCAAAAGTATCACCGTATCGTTTCCGTTTCCGCCATAAATGTAACTGCCTTGACCGCGTGCTAAAGCGTAATCATCTCCTGCCATTGCAGAAATAGTTACGCCATCTCCTGTCGACCTTATCAAATCGGCATCTGCTGTTCCTGTAATAGAAACATTGGACGCACTTACTACGGTATCCATAAGTATTTCCTCCAATCTTATATCCGTTTATAAATTTTCATTCCCTTTATGTAAAAAAGCTCTGAATAGTTTATCGCTCTCTTTATCTATACGCTTAAATTTTAACATATATTAAAAAGTTTTGAATTAAAATTTTTTCCTGCAAACTAAAAAATCCCTCCGAATTTACGAAGGAATTTTTTTTCGACTAGTTCAATTAATCAAAACTAGTTTAAGATTAAAATTTTAGATGTTAGGTCTTACTTCAATATTAAGCCTGTCGTAAATTGCTCCCCAAATTTGATTGTGTCCCATTTTATTGTGATTAAGGTAGTAGTGGTTCTTCTCGCCGTCTAACTTAAGATCGCAACCGATATGAAAATCACAACAGTAATATCTAGAGATAAGTTCACCTATTGTGTTCATAGCGTAATTAATATCATCTGCTGAAGCAGAGCCCGGAGGCAAGAGATCAACGTGATAACGTCTTTCAAGATAGCGTATATTTTCTGCATCGTCTGCAACTTGATTCCATGTGCCTCCTGCAACTTCGTTGAGTTCCTCTTCGTTCATAATTTCTTCACTCATAATTTTTTCTTCTAACATTTTTAAAACTTCCTTTCAAATTTTTAATTTTTTCTTTCACTTATTATACGTTTCGACTTAAAAATTATTAATAGCTTTTAAAAAAATTTTTTTTAGAATTGCGGCTTGTAATAATCATCACTATGCCCATGATGACCACGATTATAATGATAACCTTTAAACGGATTGTCGTCATCACGTGATCTATGATGCTCACGATAATACTTAAAGGGATTGTCTTCATGTGATCCACGATTATAATGATAACCTTTAAACGGATTGTCGCTAGAATAATTAATTACACTGTCTTTATCATTTAATGAACTGATACAACTTTCTGAATATCCTGTACTATTAATAGGTGTACATTTTGCGTCGTCTAAAGAATGAGCAGAAGTCACTCCCGAAAACAGTAAATTTGTTGCCAAACACGCCATCAATAACATTTTGCATTTCATTTTTAAAAACTTCCTTTCAAATTTTTTTATTTTCTATTTTTTAATTTTTAAATTTTTCTTTCTGTCTATTATACGTGCCAACTTAAAAAATATTAATGGCTTGAAAAAAATTTTTTCAAAAAAAATCTCCGACAATGCGAAATTGTCGAAGAAACCGTTAAAGTTTTACCAGCCACCGGAATCTCTCCAAAATGATGGCGTTAAAAGTACAAGCACCGTGAAAATTTCTAATCTGGCTAAAAACATACAGACGCAAGCGGCAAGTTTGCTAAGTGTCGACAAAAGTCCGTAAGTACTAGTCGCGCCCTCAATGCCGAAACCCGGTCCGACGCTTGCCATTGTCGATAAGCTGACTGAAATACTGTTTATAAAATCTATTCCGTCGAACATCATAACAAAGGCAAAAATTATGTCCAGTACAACCACAGCGAAAAAAAATCTTGCCGCGCCGTGTACAACTCCCTCGTCAATCGTTTTATCGTTTAGCTTGACGTTGTTAATTAATTGCGGGTGAAGTTTTTGTCTCACAATCATTTGAACAAACTTAAACAGCAAAATTATTCGCGCAACTTTTAAGCCGCCTGCCGTCGAACCTGCACAACCGCCTAAAAACATTGTCATCATCATAAATGCTTTACTTATCGGCGGATATAAATCAAAATCGTGCGCAACAAATCCCGTCGTCGAACTTAAGCTGGCAACGTGAAACAATGCGCTTCTTATTGCGAAACCAATTTCCCAATCCATTTCAATAATTAAATCGATTGCAATTATTGCCGACGTTATAAAAACTATCCACAAGTAAACTTTAAATTCTGCGTTACGAAAAATCGTTGAGACGCCGCGCCGATATGCAACCGCGTACATAGCAAAACTACCGCTGGACACGATCATAAAAAACGCCATACAAAATTCCAAGTATGGGTTGCCGTATTCATTGACGGTTGAATTGTAAACCGCATAGCCGCCCGTTGCAATCGTCGTCATCGCGTGATTAACTGCCGTAAAAATATCCAGACCGCAAAGAAAATATCCTCCCGCGCAGATTAATGTTAATGCTACATAAATTTGAAAAAGTGCCTTAGCATTGTCACGAATACGCGGCATATTTCTATCTTTAGTGGGTCCTGTCATTTCCGCTTTCAAGATAAACATTGCACCGCGTCCAAATTGTGAAAGTATCGCCATAAAAATTACTACGATACCAAGTCCGCCGACCCAATTTGATAAACTGCGCCATAATAATATACTGCGCGGCAAAATTTCTACGTCATCAAAAACTGTTGCGCCCGTTCCTGAAAATCCCGCAAATGATTCTACGAGACTGTCGACCAAATTTAAATAGCCGCCCGCAAGGTATGGAACTGTTCCCAAGATTGAAACCAGCAACCAACCTAATCCCGTGACGGCTATTCCTTCACGCACTCCGATATTGTCTTTGCCCTTTAAGCCGCCGAATCTTTCAAGTTCAAAAGTTACGGCTATGCAAAGAAACATTGCCAACAAAAATGATGCCGCGTCGCCTTTGGCATTGCTCATTGCGGCAAGAATTAACGGCGGGAGCATTGCCGCCCCCGTCGCTAATGTCAAGTAGCCCAAAAGTCCAAATACAATTCGCTTATTCATTTTACATTTTAAGTGGTCAGTAATCAGTGGTCAGTGGTCAGTTTTTACTCTTCACTATTCACTATTAACTATTCACTAACTTAATTTCTCCGCAACGCCATCATCGTCATATCGTCCGATTGTTCCGCGCCGTCAACGTGGCTTTGAACATCGTTTTTAACAGCTTTCAAAAGTTCCGACAACTCAACTTTGCAATCAGTCTTATTCATAAACTCCAAAAGACGCTCCGACGTATATTCCTCGTTGTCCTTATTCATCGCCTCATTAACGCCGTCAGTGTACATGAAAATTAAATCGCCTTTTTCAAGTTGAATTTCCTGCTGTACAAAGTGCATATCTTCCATACCGCCAAGCACAAAATTTTTCTTGACGTTGAGATATTCGCAACGATTTTCTGCGCGATGATAAATTATCGGTGGATTATGTCCGCCGTTGACGTAAATAAATTTCCCTGTCTTCAAGTCCAGCATTCCTAAAAAGACAGTGACAAACATCATTTCTTCATTGCCTTGACAAAGTTGATTATTCGCGCAGGACATAACCGCCGCAAAATCGTCGGGATTATTCATGAAGACCGCAAAATTTTTCAGTATAGTTTTTGAGATAACCATAAACAACGACGCGGGAATACCTTTGCCGGAAACGTCCGCGATTGTCACAATTAAATGATTTTCGTCAAGCAAGTAGAAATCGTAAAAATCTCCACCAACTTTCCGCGCAGCGTCCATAGTCGCGTAAACGTCAAACTCTTTCCTTTCGGGATATGGCGGGAAAATACTTGGCAACATTCCCTGCTGAATATCTTTCGCAACATTTAATTCTGTAGCAATGCGCTCTTTATCGGCAGTGACTTTCTGAAGATTGTCCATATAAACTTTAAGCTCGTCGGTCATCGCGTTAAAACAAACCGCAAGATGTTCAATCTCGTCGCCGGTGTGAACGTCAGTAATTTTTTTATCAAGGTTACCGCTTGCAATTTCGCGGACATTATCTGAAAGTTGCTGAATCGGCTTTACAAATTTCCCTGAAAATTTATTGCTTAAGAAAAATAAAACGCCCAACAATGCCGCCAAAAGAACTACGGCGATTGAAAACAGAAATCTATATTCGTTGCTTAAACTTTCCTGAAATTTTTCAACTTGTCCTGCAAAATATTCTCTACTTTTTTCTTCATAATTAAGAAGAGTTTCTTCACGTGTAAGCGTCGCAAAACTCCAACCAACCGAAGGCATTGGCGCGTAAGCAATATAAAAATCTTTGTCGTCGATTTTAATCAAACTTATTCCGCTTTCGCCGTTGACCATACTTTTTGCCGTATCAGCAAGCGAAGTGGAGGAACTGTATCTTAAATCGCCGCTGTTTTCCCGCGTTGAAAAATACCCTTCTTTTATTGAAGAAAAAATTATTTTGCCGTTTTCGTCCAGCACAAAACTAAAACCTTCTTCACCAATATTAGTTTTGTCAATGGCGTCGTAAATGTCAGTGTTGGAAACATCAAGTCCTACAACGCCGGCGATTCCATTAGCGTCGTAGTAAGGTGCACTGCAACCTACAAGCTGGTAACCGTCATCAGTTATATTAGTGTAAAGCTCTGAAAAAACCGGCTTGCCTGCGTCCATAGCTTTTTTATACCAAGGACGTTGACGAGGGTCGTAATTAGAAATTTCATCCGGCTCAACGGGACTAAATTCTTGATGTGGAAAAACACTGCTACAGATAAAGAAACCGTAACGCGAACCAACGTAGAAGGAAGATTTGTAATTGAAATAAGAATGTGCCAGCGGTACAAGGTAATCGCTGATATTCGATTCGATAGCTACTTCACGTTGAATTTCTTCAGATATGCCGTTAGCATGAAGGTCGGGGCTGTATGTTATATAAGTTTCACCCATAGGCACTTTTTCGTTACGCGGGTCAATCAATTTGCGCGGAGAATGATTCTGCGGATTAGACGCAATTTCCGTCATCGTTTCGGACAAAATTATTACGTCCTGCATAAGCCTTTCCATTTCGTGATTGATGTATTCAGCCCGCGAAGACGCCAACGCTCCAAGAGTTTGCTTAAGTTGATTGGTTATTAAATCTTGCGTGTAAGTTACGCCCGATTCGCCGAGTTCCGTCCCCATTTCCGAAACGTCGCGCTTTATCGCCGACATACCGTAGAAGGCAATTCCGCTAAGCACAAAAAAAGATAGAATGCCTGCCGATAATACCAACAAAAGCACTCTTTGATGAATATTTAATTTCATAGGCTACCTGTCAAAAAATTTTTTTAAACGTCAAAACATTTTGCCCGTCTTTATATTCGTAGGTTATCGCGTCAACATTTTTTTTAACCAGAAAAATTCCAAGTCCGCCAATTTCGCGTTCTTCGACACCAAGACTTGTATCGGGGTCTTTCTTCTCCAAAGGATTGTAAGGTATGCCGGAATCAATGAAAGTCACGTTAATTGCACGCGGATCTTTTTCAAAACTCTTTATGACGGTACAATTACCGACATTAGGCTTGTAGGCGTAACTGGCAACGTTTACAAAAAGTTCCTCAATAACCAATTCCAACTGCATTAAAATTTTTGGCTTGCAACCCATTTCTTCAAGTGGTGCGATAATAAATTCTGTCACAATCGGCAAATTGTCTACCGTCGCTTCTATTTTAAGCTGATCCATAAAAGCTCCACTACTTTTCAATGTTCATAAGGTCGGCAAAACCCGTCATCTCAAGAACTTCCATAACGCTATCATTGACGTTGCGAATTTTCATAGAGCCCTGCTTATTCATACGTTTCTGCGCGGTAAGAAGAACGCGCAATCCTGCAGACGCAATGTACTTTAAGTCTTTAAAATCGAAAATCAATTCCTGAACGCCGTTAAGCGAGGCGTTAAGCTCATTTGTAAGCGTCGACGCATTTGACGCATCAAGCCTACCTGAAATATTCATCGTCAACCTTGTACCTGCCAAGTTTTTAATAATTTCCATAAAAAAATCTCCTTTTTTAGTTAGGTAGTGTTCACACTAAAGAATCAATCACAATAGCAAAGAGAATAAACCCCTCAAAGACTACGTCTAACTTATCGTAACGCGTAAAAACTCGACGAAACCGTTTTATTCTTCTAAAAAAACGTTCAACTTCATTGCGT
>JAFZIV010000040.1 GCA_017554235.1 Selenomonadaceae bacterium | reverse complement strand
GGGCGATTTTTCTGAAAGACCAACCGTCACGCAACCGAGTTTGGATAACTACTCTTTCTTCATGTGACGAATTTGTGTTACACTTACTCTGTTCCATAACCAACCTCCTCTTTGGATGACAAATTTATTTTACAACAGGAAGGTTGTTTATGGAATTTTTTCTGTTCAACTTAATTTTACAACTTACAGCGATTTTCTTATGAATTTTGAAGATGCTAAAAAAATCTTTTTATCAAATATAACTGCATTTTCTCCTGAAATGAGAGAGGCAACTAAAATTATTTTAGATAGACTCGACAAAACTGAAAAAAATTTGATTGAAACGCCAAAAGAATTAACTTCTTTGAAAAATATTTTCCTTAATAAGGAAAACGATTTAATTGGAGAAATTTGGCGCGACGTTATTGGATATGAAGGTAGGTACCAAGTAAGCAATTTAGGAAGGGTAAAAGGACTTTTGTTTCCTGGTGGAAGAATTCTTAAACAACAACTTGCATGGGGCAAATATTATATGGTTCATTTACGCAAAGATGATGTTACTAAATCGCATTCTGTTCATGTACTCGTTGCTAAGGCGTTTATCCCTAATCCTCAAAATAAACCTTGTATCAATCATAAAGATGGCAATAAACAAAACAACTTAGTTGAAAATCTTGAATGGGTTACCCGTAGCGAAAATACACTTCATGCATATAGAATTGGATTAATGAAAAGCGGAGCTAAAAGTACAATAGCCAAATTAACAGATGAGCAAGTTAAATACATACGTGAACATTACATACCAAAGGATAAAAAATTTGGAGCTAAAGCAATGTCGCACCTTTTTAACGTCAGTGATTCAACCATTCATCACGTTATTAGTTACAAATCCTATAAAAATACTAGATAAAGAGCCTGTCAAAAAATAAATTCGTAGATTAAACATCAGATATTTGCTCACTTTTGAATTTGACACTGCGACGGGTTATGATAAAAATCGCGGGCAATCCGGCACGGCTAATTCTGCTTTAGGAAAAGCTTTGCGCTGGGTAGATTTAGCAGGAAATAAATCTATGGTTTTCTTTCAAACAATGGATACAATGTGTCGCATTGCTACTACTTTGGCGGCTTATGAACAAGCTATTGAAAAAGGTAATTCCAAAAATGAAGCTTTGAATTTTGCAAGAGACGTAAACCGAAAAGCTAATTTCAGTTACGGCGTTGAGGATGCCCCTAATATTTTCCGCAGAACTGGCGTCATCGGCAAAATAATTTTACAATTTCAAAAATATCCGCTCAAGGAATTGGAAGTTATTGCTGATATGTTGCCGACCAGCCAAAAGACAACCTTTGCACAAAAGGCGGCATTTTGGTTACCTTACCTTTTAACTTGCGGATTAATGGGCTTGCCTTTCATTGATTGGCTTGACAAAATGTTCGGCGAAAAATTAGGATTGTTCCCGAAAGATTTTCTGCAGAAAGTTGCAATCAAAGGTTCTCAAATGGTGTTCGGTGACAATGACGTTGGAAAATTGGCTGGCAAAATTGCAATGTACGGCGCATCTGCGGCTTTAAATATTGATATGTCGCAGAGGGCCGGGCTTTCAGGAATTATGCCTCGTGATTTACAAAGTTTTCTTTTAGGCGCAACCGGTTCAACCATTTTTGGATTCGGCAGTAATATAGCTGACGGCGTTATAAATGGCACGGACGGCGCATATTTGAACGCTTTACGAAGTGTCAGTCCCGGACTTTATAACATTTACGTGGCATTGTTTGAAGGTGAAACTTTAGGCACTCGCGGAAGAAAAACTTCTGTTTACGAAAATATGTACGACAGATTAATTCGCGGTATGGGCTTTAAATCTGTTGATGAATCGCTTGCTACAGATATTCAGCGGATAACCTACAATGAACGCGACCAACTTACCAAAGAAAAACAGCGTGCAGTTGATGCCTTCATTAAAGACCCTTCATCAGAAAATACAAAACGTTTGAAAGAACTTGTCATTAAACCTGACACTGTTAAGAAAGAACGCGAACGCAAACAGCTTGACAGGTTAGGACGTGTTCAAGCAGGTATGACAAAGGCAGAGCTTGAGAAAAATCAATACCTTTTGGATTTCGCAAGATAAAAAATTCTTGTCAAAATTTCCTATTTCTGATAAATTCATCTCATATCTTGTCAAAAAGGCGGTTTAATCTATGACTACTTATGAACGCTTAGGAAAGATTTTCTACAAAGATTCCTTAAGATACGGGCAAATTTATCACGAGCGTTTTAACGCACAAACTACAAGACATTTTGACTTTTCTATTAAGCAGTTCAAACACAAGAAAGAATTTCCCGCTTTCTTTTGTTACACGGAAGATTTAATGTTGCTTATCGAAAAAATCTATGCTGAATATGAAAGTTTTTTGCGCGTACTGAATACTGTTCCTCCCATAGTTTTAACACAGTTTAATTTGTGGTGCGTTGTCGATGAAATAAAATCTTCCAACGCTATCGAGGGCGTTAATAGTACAAGACGTGAGCTTTCAGAAACTTTAGAAGGCATATCAAAAACTCCGAAATTTGCCACTATCGTTAAGCAATACCACGCTCTAACTTGCGGCGAAATATTTTCTTTCAAAAGTTGCGCAGATTTGAGAATTTTCTACGACGATTTCATTCACGCCGAAATTATCAACGCTAATCCTAACAATAAACTTGACGGCAAAATTTTTCGTAAAGATTCCGTAGACATTACCTCCGGAACTCAAAAAACTTTGCATCGCGGCTCTTATCCTGAAGAAAAAATTGTTTCCGATATTGAAGTTGCTTTAAATATTTTAAATGACGAAAATATACCTTTCTTAGTTAGGGTGTCTGTGTTCCATTATCTTTTTGGATACATTCACCCTTTCTATGACGGTAACGGTAGAACATCAAGATTTATAACTTCTTATTTCTTGGCTGAACAATTTCACTATCTTCCGGCGTTGCGGCTTTCTTTGATGATTAAACGTAACCGCAAAAAATATTATGAACTCTTTGAAGATACAACTGCTGAAATAAATTGCGGCGACCTTACTCCTTTTGTGCAAGGTTTTATGGAAATCATATCGGAAACATTTACCGAAACAGAATCTATCCTAAAACGCAAACTGTCACAACTTGAAAAATATCGTCAAATATTGATGCCTTTAATTCCACAGGACGCATTGAGCCAACAGATTTACGAAATACTTTTACAATCGGGAGCTTTTTTTGGGCAAGGTGTTTCGATGGAAGATTTAATGAAATTCACTGGGAAATCTCGCAATACAATAAAATCAAGATTTAAATCTGCGCCCAATGGTCATATAATCTCTACGGGCGACAAAAAGATTTTCTACAAACTTAACTCAACCATATTCAAACGCTAAAAAAATTTTTTAAGATTTCCTTATGTCGGTGATAACTTTCAAAAATACGTGGTACAATAATTAAAGTCAGTAGTGTTGACACTAAGTGCTTGCTAAGGCAGGTGCTTTTTTAATATCTCGAAATGAGGATATTTTTATGGCTCGGTACACTCTCTCTAAAAATTTTTCCGAAATCGCGGAAACTTTAATGATAACAATGTTGAAGTTAATGAGAAGTTACACGGAAGGCTGGGACTGCAAATATTTACTGCCGCATCAGATAGTAAACGCGATAATGCCAAATTTTGTAAAAGTCTTTGAAACGGAAGAATTAGAACAGTTAAAGCGAGACGGCGACAAAATTTTTGCAATAGCGAAAGACGGGCAAAAAATCTTCTTGGAAGAAACGCCGAATGCACGACGGTATATGAAAAACATAGGAATGGCGATGAGACTTTTTAAAGTAGAAAAAGAAGTCACGCCAGAAAAGAAAAAACTTTGCGAAGAGATAGGGTCGGAATTGGAGATGATGATAAAAAATGCTGGGCTTGGAAGTGATAGCAAGCGGGAGCAAAGGGAATTGTACCTGCGCAACGACATCGGACGGTAAGAAAATCTTATTGGATGCGGGAATCCCGTATAAAAAAATAGCGGACAAGGTCGGATATGTAGATTACGCGATAATCACGCACGAACACGGAGATCACGCACACTTGCCGACGATAAAAAAACTTTTGGCGAACGGAACGGATATTTATATGACGAAAGGGACGCGAGACAAGTTAAAGTTGGAAAATCGTCATAACCTGCACACGTTCACGGCAGATATAATAATGCCGCCGTTAAGGATAGCGGATTGTTGGCTTAAGGGTTTAAAAGCGTATCACGACGCGGCAGAACCGATAGTGATTCAACTGTACGACGCCGAAGATCGCGTACTGTATGCGACGGATACAAAACACCCTCCAAATTGGTGTGGCGAAGAAAATGCGTTTACAAAAGTTTTAATGGAAGCAAATTTTTCAGAGCCTGTCCTTGCTGAAAGTGAAATAGAGGAAAGTCGGAAAAATAGAGTGTACGAAAATCATTGCTCGATAGAACGCGTGATAGAACATTTTGCCCACTTGAAAAAGTACGAAGGCACAAAGTTAGACGTGTTACCGAAGCTGAAGGAAATACACTTGATACACATCAGCAAGTGTCACGGAAACGCCGAAAATTTCAAGGCGATGTTAGGAAAAGTGATAAATGATAAACCAATTTACACGCATTAGTAAAAGCCTTGCGATTTCAAATATCTTTCGTGTAAGTCAAGAATATTAATCCAATCATCATCACTAAGACGACCGATTCTTTTACGAAACTTGGATTTAGAAATTTCTCTTACGTCAGACGCAACGGCAGTTGAAATGTGGTCAAGCGGGATGTCAGCCCAGTCAAATAATTCAATCTCAAATTCACTATAGGGCTTGGTAGACGTAACTTTCATTGAAAAAACGGTGCAAGTTTCGTCATCAACGTCAAGGATAATGACGGGACGCTCCTTAAATCTTGTTTCATCTTCGGCAAAAGGAAAATCAGCGAACCAAACGTCCTGCGGGAGAATCTCCATTGACAGTCATCAACTCCTTAAAATCTTTATCCCAAACGTCTTCGTAAAACCAAGAATCATCACGAGAAATTACGGCGTCGCCATTATGATTTTTCAAAGTGTTTTTGCGAACAAACTCGCGCCACTTCTGCTTATCGACGCTTAAAAATTTCTTTGAATCGCACATAACTTGCACCCCCTAAAAATTTTTTAGAAGTTTAATAAATGTCAAAAAAATAGTCAACATTGAAAGGAGTGGCTTAAATGATTGAAAAAGCGGTGGAAAAGTTCCACGAAGCAGTTACGGCTGAAAATTACGCGGCGATAACAACGGTGTGGACGGTAGGAGAAGGAACGAACCCGCACATTAATTTTACAAGTGGATTGCTCGGCAGAGAAAGTTTTGAGTGGGCGATAGCAGGTGCGATAAAGAAGGCGTCTGAAGATTATGAAGTAGACGCTGAAGCAATGGCGGACGCAATTCTTGAAGATGTAGTGACGTTAAATGACGCTGAAGAATATGTGGAAGATAATTTTGAAAACGCGGTAGAAAATCTGAAAGGCATCATTGATTGCTATGAACGCTTTAGGCGAGACAGCATTCCAAACACTAAAACTTTTTACAGTGATTTTGAGGAAGAAGCATATAACAAATATTACGCGAAAACGTGCGAGGAATATGAAACAGATATAGCAAAAGCGGCACGGAAGTTAGCGGAGTTGAAAGGAGAAATTTAAAAATGTGGATTATTACGGAAAATGGCAATGCGCGTAATTTGGCGCACGCATACAAGCTTGATTTTGGCGAGCATAAAGGCAAGGTAAAAGTTTATGCGACGTTCCCGATTTGCACGGGTAAAAATACGGCAGACCCTGCCTTCGCTGAAACCGCAGTGCTTAAAACTTTTGATAACGCTGATGACGCGAAAGAATTTATTTGGGACGTTGTAAACATGATGAATTGCGATGCAGGCTTTCATAATTGGATTGACTTGACTGACGAAAGGAAAGATGAAAAACCGCTTGGCTATTCGTTCAGTTGGCTTAAAAAGCTTGAAGCTTTGCCTGCTGAAGAGCGTACCAAACTTGAAAATAAGATAAAAATTTGGCTTGACGAAAATGTAGTCGGCTCTGGTACGCAGGGCGAAATTGCCGCCAAAAAAGCCAATGCCCCCACAAGTGGGGGAAACTTGATTGACGGTATTCCGCTGTGAAATTATCCATACCGAGTAACCTTTATATCTTCGAGTATATGGACGAACTCCGCGACCTTAACCCTCAACTCAAAGAGAATCACTGCCAACTTCAACCTAACGATTTAATCACCATTAAATACGTTCGCTCTAAATAAAAAAATTGTCCTGAATAGGACGAAAAATTAACCAATTAATTATAAAGCAAAGACAAAATTTGGTAAAGGGCGGTGGTTAAAATTCTGCCGCCTTAAGGAGGTTATCACGTGTGCTTTTTGTTGGAAATGGAAAATTCGTGATTGGCATCATACCAAATAACTTGAAAGACAGCACCGTTTCTGATTCCGATTAAACGCGCCTTATTGTTCAACGCAAGCGAGAAAATTGAATCTGTATCTTCATCAAGCTTTAAAACTTCTATTCGCTCAAGTGCCTGCTTGGAAAGTGATTCTTTAGACAGAGTGTGATGCCGAGATTTTCTTTTGTCAGTCGGGAATAATTCACACCATTTCATTGTGGAAAATTCTAAAATCTTTTGGAATAAATTTTCAATGTCTAAATCTTTTCTGCTAAGGTCGAATGAGAAAATTCCGTTGCGGTCAACCTTATCAAAAGACCACACAATAATGCAATTATCGGTAGATGCAGGCGGCAAGCTTATCAGAATTTTTTCTTTAGCGGTGCGACGCTCTTTAAACTTCTTGCCCATAAATCAAGCTCCCGTAATACGCGCCCATATCTTCAACGGTAATGACAACATCAGACGACGCATCTTCAGGCAAATTACCACGCGCATTTATCCACGGGGCTTCAGAATGTGATTGAGTACGGAGGTCATAAGGTTCTCTATCGCCATACTCTTTAAGCACAACGTCAACAGAATCTTTTTCATCCGCATCAAGTTTACTCGAATCACCTTTAGAAAGTTCTGTAGCGTCAATCATAAACATTCCCTTATGGGCAGTGAAAAGTTCAGGGCAAACGGGTCCGTTACGCCAAGCTTGAAATTCTTCTTCGATAAGACGGCGTTCAGTCCAAGTGTAATGCCAAGCTTGCGAATAGTAGCACAGCTTCTGTAACTTCCACGTCGACATCCGACCCTGCTTTTCCAAAATATACTTTGCAACGTCAAAGACGCTGACCATAAAAAGCACTCCCTTCAAAATAAACCATTAAAACCTTTTTCAAATTATAATCGTTTCGTCAAGAATTTTTTTTAAGGAGTGATTAATTTGAAGGTTCCTATTAAATTTCGCGGCAAGGAGTATTTTTCTAATTCTTGGCACTATGGTTATTTTGTCAAAACCGACGACCGTGAATGTGGCTACATCGTCAAAGGCAATGGCGAAAAAATTATCGTTGACCCTGATAGTGTCTCTCAACTTGTCGGCTACGATTCCATTAGTCAAGAAGTTTACGAGGGCGATAATCTCGTTATCTACGATGACTCCGACTTTGGCAAGCGGAAAAGAATTATTGATAGGGCTACTGCCAAATTGCTTCCGAATGTTCGCTTTGAAGATTTTTATAACACTTGGGGGGATAAACATCAATGAAAAATGTTCCTATTAAATTTCGCGGCGAAGACATTATCAGCGGCGAATATCATTACGGTGATTACGTGACACGTTCCGAAGGTTGCGCTATTCGTGTTCGTGAAAACGATAAACTTTTCGATCTGCACGAATATGAAATTGCCGTTAAGCCTGAAAGCGTTGCTCAACTCGTCGGTTACGATGCCAATGGCGATGAAGTTTACGAAGGCGACAAAATTTTTGACGTTGAATACCCTGCAGACACCGTAACTGCCGAACTTTTTCCCTGCGTCCTTTTTAGATATTACAAATTAATTAAGGAGAATGACAATGATTAAACCTTTACCAGTTAAGAAAAATAAATTTGGTCAGCGCGTTGCTGATATTTCCATTACCGATTATTACGGACAGATTATGGAAGAAGTTCTCGAAGCTCACACTGAATTTGTTAGCAATTCCATTTACGACAAACTTAATGGTGAAAAAATTATTGGCGACGATGACAACGAAGCGGAGGAACTTGTCGACATTATCACCTGCTGTGTCACTCGCCTTCATATTATCGGCGGTAAATATTATGACACCACAAGAATTGATAAGATGGAAGAAAATTTTTATCGTCAACTTGCCAATCAAGTACTCGTCGCTTTCAACGACGCTTTATATACAGAAATTCACAACTACAAACCTCACTATGAACAATTTGAACTTTCTGCCGTTATTAAAATGTGTGTCACACGCCTTGAAAGTTTAGGTTACGACGAATCTGCTCGCCAAAATCTTTATGCCGCCGTTAATGACAAAAATCAAAAGCGCGGCTACTTCGAGGAGTGATTTTCATTGGAATTTACTGTTGACGGCGTAATTATTAACACTGACATTGATGTTTCTGTTGATGAAGCTCGCAAATATATTCAGTACGTCGACGAACACGCTAGCTTTAACCGCGATACTCATTTTATCTGGCGCATTGACATTAAACTTTGTGCCGACGGTAAAATCGACGTTGACTACTACTTGAAAGATAAAAGAAAGTTTGAACGCATCAGAAGAATTACAGGTAAAAAGATTGCCGTCTGTTGCTAAATCCGTTTGTAGGTAACAGATTATCAGCGCGGTATTAACGGGAAAATCTCAACTAGTGTCGGCAAGTTAGTTGAGACAACCCGAGCCGAAGGCAACGTGATGAAGGCGGGTTAAATTTTAATTAGGAAGTGAAAAGCCTCCGCAGAATTATTTTCATTGCCCGTCTTTATCCTCATTTTGTCAGGCGCAACGCATAGAAGTTGTAATAATACTTCCACGAGACCGCGCCACGCTACGGAACTTGCGTGAAAAGTTATGCTGAACTGCAGGGCGACTTGCAGAGGTCAAGATAAAAAGCTTGACGTTAACATTTTTGTATCTCACTGGCGATTTAAACACTTGGAACGATGCTAAACGCGCTGAAGAACGTGAACGCGTTAAACACGGCACCGATAACTATCAAGATTTTTAGGAAGGCTAAACCGTTATGAAAAATGATTTCCTCACTATCCCTGACGCTCCTAATTACGAAATTAATTCACAGCTCTTTGTCCGCAATAAAAAAACGGGTCGCATTTTGAAAGTTAGCACTCGCGGTCGCAAAAATAGTATTTTTTATCATATCTGTCATAACGGGATTGCTTCTTCAAAGGTGGCTGTGACTTTACGACAAGCGGCTGAAGAAGCAATTCTTAAATCTTCTAAGCACTGGTTGCCTATTCCTTCTCTTCATTATAACTATGAAATTAATCAGTTCGGCGAATTGCGCAACGCTAAATCTAAACTTAAATTATATCTGGGTAAGGATAATTGTTTCAATATCCGTTTAGACGGTCGGAGAAAAAAAGTACCTTTGAAAAGTTTAATGTGGGAAGTTCACGGTAAAACTCATACGCCCAAAAAACCTGTTACGGTTATTGCTGTAAATGACAAACTCGCTCTTAGATTTGACACTATTAAAAAATGCGCCGATTACCTCGCTCCAATTATCCATTATTCGGTTGCAAGGATTTGTCAAAAATTGAATCAGCGGGCGGCGGAATTTTGCGATTGGAAATTTTTTTACGAGGAAGATAATTTGAGTGAAATTGAAACGTCCGTCACTAAATCCTTAGGGTGTGTTGAATAAGTCCAAAATCTGATATAATGTCAAGCTGTGATGAATATGCGTAGGTATGAAGTGACCGACGAGCAATGGGAAAAAATCAAAGATTTGTTACCACCTAAAAAAACCGGACGACCTTTCAAAAATCTCCGTCATACATTTAACG
>JAFZIV010000039.1 GCA_017554235.1 Selenomonadaceae bacterium | reverse complement strand
TGGCCCTTTTCCTGTCATTCCGGCTGCTTTAAAGTTAGCACAAACTGGCTCATTGGCTTTTAAATTTTATGAGCTTTCAGCATTACGCTGCACACAATTTTACACCTTCGTCTACATTTTTATATATTTTGATTAACTGTTAATAACTCCTTTCAGCTCCTATTCCTTTTTATCTGGGAAGAGACGATGCTTTGTGGTATAACCACTTTTATCCATAACAATTTGTTTCGCCGTCATATTTTCAGTGTTAAAGATAATCGGAGCTAAAAGATTTGTCGTCATAAGGCGCACACTGCCGTTAGGGATCGTGATTATCGTATAAATGATAATTTTTGCAGTATCTTTAATTTGAAGTTCTTTAACCGTAGCGTCATCAATTTCAACGGAATAATCCGGGAAAAAAATATCGGGTATCGTCAAGAGAAACGCTAAATCCGAATTTTTGAGAGACTGCATAAAGTAGTAGGGACTTTCCTCGTCGTAAGGAAGGATAACAAATTCATGTTCATCTTCAAAAGCGGGAATGCCGTCTTTAAAATGAACAATTCGCTTTTCATCAATCTCAATTTCGCCGAACCTGTCGGTATTAACTTTTCTCATACAATTTCCTCCATGATATTTTTCTAAATTCGATTAAATCAACTGAAAATTTAAGCGTAAATGTCGTAATAATCTTCAGTGACCCATTGGCGCAAATAACCTTGATCTTTAATGTAAGTTCTTACACCGCCTTGAGATATATTGACATCAGCACTTGGTGTAGTCTGAATTTCTGCGGTTACGTCACCAACATCAGTGCGTCCTGTAAGTTGCGATTCTTGTACTTGAACTTCCGCGCCCTTCGTCCACTGCAAAGTAAACACCGGTTCAGCTTCATAACCTTCAAAAATATGACTGCGAAATTGTGACTTCAAATCATCGCCGCGTTTTCCACCGTTATCAAGCCTAGCCCAAGCCTCTTGAGTATGCTTACGAGTTGCCGCTTGAACGTCGGAAATTCCTCTTTGTCCGCGCTCTCTCGTGAATTGAGTCATCGTCCGCCTACCGGTGACGTACTGACTTTCTGAAGTGTCAAGATTTATTTTCGGTTGAGTAATCCACTTATTAGAACTTGCCTGCTGATTGTTGGTGTGAATTTGAGGTTGAACTACAGAAGCTTTTTCGACTTTGCCGCGAGTGATCTGCATGCCAATCTGCGGCAAGCTGTGTCTAATATTTAATCTCAACATAAATTTCCCTCCTGCCGCAAAAAATCCTGCAAATTTATAAAATTTACAACTCGATTATTTATCGTCATTTTAGCGCGGAAAAATAAAAATTGCAACCGTATAAAATGCCTTTATTTAAAAAATTTTTTTAGCCGCGCAGATTAAAACGCGGGGACTATAGCACCGTTATATTTTTCTTCAATAAATTTTTTCATTTTATCGGAGTGCAGAGCGTTAATCAGCTCTTTAATTTCCGCACGATTTTCATCGCCTTCACGAACTGCAATAATATTAACATAAGGCGAAGTTTTGTCCTCCATAAAGAGCGCGTCTTTAACGGGATTTAAATCAGCATTCAGCGCAAAGTTGGTGTTGATAATCGAAAGGTCAACGTCGTCAAGAGTACGGGGAAGTTGTGCCGCTTCAACTTCTTGAATTACGAGTTTTTTAGGATTTCCCACAATGTCCTGAACAGTCGCCGTTGCCGTAACGCCGTCCTTAAGTTTAATCAAGCCTACTTTATTCAAAAGCAGAAGTGCGCGTCCGCCGTTGGTAGGATCATTGGGAATTGAAACCTGTGCACCGTCAGCAAGCTCCTCAACTTTTTTAATCTTCTTTGAATACGCGCCCATCGGTTCAATATGAACACCTGCGGCATTTGTCAGCTTAACGTCTTTATGTTCTTTCATAAAATCGATTAAATACGGCTCGTGCTGGAAAAAGTTTGCGTCAAGTTCCTTGTCATTAAGCGCGATATTCGGCTGTACATAATCGTTAAACTCGACGATTGAAAGCGTTATGCCCTTTTCCTTCAAATCAGTTTTAATCTGTTCAAGCATTTCAGCATGAGGTGTAGGCGAAGCACCAATTTTAATCGTGGTCGAATCTTTCGGCGTATCATTACCGCCTTGTTGTCCGCCGCAAGCTGTCAACATAATTGAAGCCGCTAAACCAAATGCCGCAATTAAACCTTTTTTAAACTTCATAAAAAATTCCTCCTATAGTTAATAGTGGGTTTGATAATCACTATTCACTACTTGCTAAAAAAACTAAAATTATTCTACATTCTGCCAAGTGCCGCTACCGAGATTGTAGTTATGTCCATTAAAAAATCCCCTTTTCTGTTGTCTTAAAACTTTGAAACAGTTGAGGGAATTTTAATTTTAATAAACAAATATGTCAACAAAACTTTTGATTAATCAGCAGAATAAAATTTGACTGTGTTATTGGGACGCAAACGCGGCATAATTTTACCTTTGACGGAAACTTGACCGGGCATAGAGCCTTCTTTGTTGATTACAATCGTGCAATGTCCGCCATTCGCCAAATCTTTGTTTACATTATCGCCGACTTTCGTAACGACAAATTCCGAACTGCCGACCTGTAATTTATCACCGACAGCAATTTCGCCCTGCAATTCCGCAACGGTGTGCTGAACAACCATATCTTTCAAGCTGGGACGAATACCCTCATCCATCAAAATAAAACTGGCATTCGTGTCAAGAAAAGCATTTGCATCTTTTCCAACGCCCGTAATTTTAACTTCATACTTCACTGCCATAAAAAAATCGACCTCCTTTAACGCGTATGATAGCATAACGGCGCGGCATATTACAAGAAAAATTTTTATTTTTTTGAACGGCAGGAAAAAATTTTTTAGTGCAGAAAATTTTTCGAAATATGCAAGGAGGCTGATTTAAATGTTAATGGTTAGAGACGTTAAAGATTACTTTAATGGAATGTTGGGAGTTCCGCTTGACAGTAAAGCTGGTGCAAAGAAAATTCGTGACGCGGGAATTGATATGAACAGTAAAGCTTACAAAGTTGCAATTTCGTCTATGAAAAATTCTGCCGGTGTTGGCATTGCGTACACCAATCCGCAGGCTATTAAAAATCGTATGGCAAGCTATGACGCAAACGGAAATTGGATTAATCCTGCTACAATTTTTAGGAGTTGAACTGATGAGTATCGCTATAAATATTTATTACAGCGGAGTAGACGGTAATGCGAAAAAATTTGCCGACGAAATGGAAAGTAGCGGGACTGCCGACGCTATTCGCAATGAAGAAGGAAATTTGCGCTATGAATATTTTTTTCCTGCCAATGATAATGAAACTGTTTTGTTGATTGACATTTGGAAAAATCAAGCCGCGATAGATATTCATCACGCGTCGCCGATGATGAAAAAAATTTCTAATCTGCGTGAAAAATACAATCTCCATATGAAAGTTGAGCGGTTTATTTCTGATGACGCGGGCATTTCTTCTGAAGATAAAAAATTTATCAGAAATTAATTAAAAATGATTTTGTCGCCACTATCTGAAAAGTTGGCGATTTTTATTTATGACTTCTGAAATTAAAATTTTTCCGCGCAGGTCGGGATGTATACCGTCGATCGAAAGCTGGGGATTCATTTCGCCGTTTTCGTCGACAAAATATTGTTCAATGTCAATAAAATATGGCAAACGCTTAATAAATTTGTTGACCTTATTCTTTTTTGATGCCCAATCAGGGTCTGTCGGCGTATGGAAAGAATATTCGATATTGGCGGGATTTAAGGGCGTCAATGTTAAAAATATCGGACGAATATTATTTCGCAGACAAAGGCGGTTAATCTCCGTTAAGTCTTTGATAATATCTTCGGCTGAAATACTTGCGTCGCGCAGAGAATTTGTACCCGTCGAAACAATTACGTTAATGGGCTTAAAGGGCAAAACATCTTTTTCAAATCTCTCAAGAGTTGTGCGCGAAGTGTCACCGCTGCAACTAAGATTTATAACCGGGAAGTCTAAAAAAGTTGCGTAGGTGTATTCAAGGGAACGCGGAGAATAACTTACCGCGCCGCCGCCATGTGAAACGCTGTCACCCAAAATAAGCGTGTCAATTCCTTCAGAGAAATCTTCAACGATAAATTTTTCAGAAGTTGACCAAGTCCCAATCGGGTTACCTTCCTTGTCAAGTGCGCGAACTCGCCAATAATATGCACCGGCAAAAGGTCGGCTGTATTCATCATAGCAACTTGACTTGTCAATAGTCGTCTGCCGCCAAAGACTGTCCGCACTCGGTTCAACATCATTTTCAACCTCCGGCGGGTGATTTAACAATTCAACTTCGTACTGAAAGCCGCCGTGAATCGGTATCCAATCATAAACGGGATAAATCGGCAACCGCTTATACGACATAAAATCAAAATTATTTGCCATAGGACAATTAGGAATTTCTTTCGACGAATCCAAGAAAATTATTTCAGAATGACACCATTCACCAATCGGCTCTTTCTTCAAAGTCAAAGCTCTTACACGAAAATACAACGGCTTATGATTTTGATATGGTCTAAGGTTAGCTTGAAATCCGTTGGTAAAAATTTGTGTTGTCGAAAACAAATGATGCTTTGCCGAATGTTCAATTCCGCCTTCAACTTCGGGCGGCGCGTCTAAAAGTTCAAATTCATAACAAACCGCGTCAGGTACAACGTGCCAAACAATAAACGGCATTAAACTTGCGGGATTATCTTCAGGATAATGTAAAATCATTACGGGACTTGTCGGCGTAGGGAAGTTGGGATTTTCGGCAAGCTTTTCTGTGTGAAAAAATTCCTTGAAAAATCCTCGCGCAGAAATTGAATAAAATGTCGGAATAGGCGCACGCGGTACGGTATATTTTGAAGTCAACGAATCTTCCGTCGTTAAAAGATGAAATTCAGGCACGCCTTCTACCAATCCCGTTGACTGATTGAAAGTTTCTATCGTATAGACGCATGGATAATCTATCGGCGTCCAACTCATTACGGTATCAATTCCTTCATGCGCGAAGGTTACAGAAATATCTTGCTTGCTTAATTGGAGTACGTCCGTAATTTCTGATATAAACAGCGTGAAGATTGAGAAGAACGCCATTAACAGTGATGTTACGATAAATACAAAAATATGTCTCATAAAATAATTCCTAACTTTGCCAAAATTCTCCTGTCAAAATGTCAACGCAGGAAATTAAACCTTCCTCCGAAAATCCGTAATGAACTTGGTCGATAAATGAACCCGTATCAATCATCAAAATATTTTTATTCGGAACGCGGAAGGGTATAAATTTTTTTAAATGAAAATGTTCCTCTAAAGTTTGCAAAGGCGTATGTCCGATGATAACAACTGCGTCGCCTTCGTAGCTGTCAAAAAATTCGTGGCGACTCCACAATAAATAATCTTCTGACTGCTCATTTAACGGAATATTATTTTCAATGCCTGCGTGACAAAAAATATATTTTCTTCCGCCAATTTCCAATTCGTGATAAAGCGGCAGGTGCGTTATAAAATTTACAAAATCTTCGTAGGCATTCGGCTCTTTGTCAAACCATTTCTTAAGGCTGGGAACCGTTACTTGTCCGTAAGAATATTTCCACCATTCGTCCTCATCGTACAAATACGAAAGCATCATATCTTCGTGGTTACCGCGCAGAAAAATAAAATTTTCTCTGTCCTTAATCTGCATAATCCACTGTAAAACGTCGCCGACTTCCGATCCTCTGTCTATGTAATCGCCTAAAAAAATTACAAGGTCATCAGCAGTCACGGCGATTTTTTCATAAAGTGACATCAATTTTTTATAATGCCCGTGAATGTCGCCAACTACCAAAATTCTTTTCCAATTAAGCCCGTCCGCAGACTTCGGCAATAAGTCCGCGCAGTTGGGTACAAAATTTTCCGCGCCCATAAAATTCACCTCTTACATAAAATTTTTTATCATTATAGCACAATTTTGGAGCGTAGAAAAATTTTTTAAGCCGTAATATTTATTCAACGCATGTTGTCAAAGTCAACATTGGTAAAGAAGTGGCGCACAAGGATGTGCGCCCGCCCGCGCAAATCGCCGGATGCGATTTCAGCGGGCTGTTTCTCTTTTGTTACTTTTCTCTTTTCGTCAAAGAGAAAAGTATATTTAAAAATATAAAATCTTACCAACTTGGATTTTGCCGACACTCCCCAAATTATAAGAAAAAAATATTTATGGCGGTAGGAAAAAATTTTTTTTCATTGAATAATTTTGAATCAAATAGTAAAATACATTTCGTTTAGTCAAAATTTTGGTTGAAGTGTAAAATTTTTTAAGCAATAGAGAGAGGGTGTCTGTTTTGGAAAAATCTACTGTCATAGGGATTTTTGCTGGACTTATTTCAGTTTTTGTAGGTATGATCATAAAAGGCGCACCGATTTCGTCAATGGCAAACCCTGCGGCGTTTTTGATAATCATCGGCGGTACTTTTTCATGTCTGCTCAATGCGTTTCCTATGGATACGGTTAAGAAGTTACCGCAACTTTTCAAACTTTTGTTTCGGGCAGAAGATACAGGCAATAAAGGTGAACTTGTACAAAAATTTATAGAGTTATCGCAAATTGCGCGTCGTGAAGGAATATTGGCACTTGAAAGTCGTGTTGGAGAAATTCAAGATCCGTTTTTTCGCAACGGCTTGGGCATGGTTATTGACGGTATGGATCCTGATTTCGTAAGTGACGTTTTGGACGCTGAACTTGCGGTTATGGAAGAGCGTCATTCTGAAGCGCGTTCAATTTTGACGCAAGCAGGAACTTATGCACCGACGCTGGGAGTTCTTGGCGCGGTTGTCGGACTTATCGCGGCACTTGCTGACCTTAGTGACGTTAATAAACTCGGTCACGCTATCTCCGCAGCGTTCATTGCAACAATTCTCGGTATTTTTACAGGTTACGTTATCTGGTTGCCCTTTGCAAATAAATTGAAAGTTAAATCTGCAAATGAAATTGGTTACAAAAGAATGATTATTGAAGGTATACTTTCACTGCAAGCGGGCGATTCACCTACGGCTATTGAAGCCAAATTAATGGTATTTATTCCTCAGAAAGAGCGCGACGCTTTCAAGACTTCTGAAGAATAATTGCAATAAGTTAAAAGAAAACTTGTAAAAACTTCTACAAGTTAATATAAAGGAAGTGAAATAATTGGCTAAGAAAAAGCGCGGTAAGAAACATGAAGAGGAAGCCAGCGAAGCTTGGTTGTTGCCGTATTCAGACTTGATGACTTTGCTTTTGGCTTTGTTTATAGCACTGTTTGCAATTTCGCAGACAGACCAAACAAAATTGCAAGCACTCGCGCAAGCATTTACCGCCGCGTTCAATATGGGTGGTCCGTCAATGTTTGAAGGATTTGGCACAAATACCAGTATGCAACGCGAAGTAATGTCCGACGAAGATGCAGGTAATGACGCTTATATTAAAGAGAATCAAAGTTTGGAAAATCTTAAGGAGCAACTCGATAACTACATTGAGCAAAATCAATTACAAGAGGAACTTTCCACGCAAATGGAAGAGGAAGGCTTGATGATTCGTATCAAGGAAAAAGCTTTATTTCCTTCAGGTTCAGCAGAGTTGGTTGAAGAATCTCAACGTATAGGTCCGATTGTCGCAGGACTTTTAGCGTCAGTACCGGAGCGCGTATTAATTTCAGGACACACTGATACAGACCCGATTAACACGGCAGAATTTCCTTCCAACTGGGAATTGAGTTCCGTCCGCGCAATGACTTTCATGAAATATTTGCTGTCAATTAACGCGAATTTAAATCCTGCAAGATTTTCAGCTATTGGTTACGGCGAATACAGACCGATTGCACCAAACGATACGCCAGAGAATAAACAAAAAAATCGTCGCGTAGAAATTTTGATAGCGCGTACATTAGCGTTTAATCCCAATGAAGGCGTAAACCGTCAAAGTGATGTGGATTTGGTTGCGCGATGATTTTAGGAATTGGAACTGACATTATAGAAGTTAGTCGGGTTAAACGTGCTGTTGCGAAGGAACATTTTAAGCGTCGCGTCTTTACGGACACCGAAATAAATTATTGCGAAAGTCGCGGACAAAGTGCCGCCGCCTCCTACGCCGCAAGGTTTGCCGCAAAGGAGGCTTTTTTCAAGGCGTTGGGTACGGGAATTGTTACTGCACTCTTGGAAGTTGAAGTCGTCAACAATCTGCGCGGACAGCCTGAAATTTTTATTTACGGCGATACAAAAGTTTTGGCGCAGGAAAAATCAGTAGATAAAATATTTTTATCTATAAGTCATTCGCGTGAATATGCTACGGCAGTTGTCGTAGTCACTGATACAAATTAATTGGAGGTTACAAACTTAATGAAGTTAAAATTTTTTTCGACCGCAATGTTAATCTGCGCGGTTATTTTTTTATCGAGTGCGAAAAGTTTTGCCGCAGAATTTGAGCTTGTCTCTTACTCCGCGCAGGTGAAACTTCAATGGCTTGCAAATACAGGTATGCCGGAAGCTAAAAAAATTTTGGCTGAAATCGGTACGGCGAATATTTACAACAAAAAAAATCTCAAAGATTATGAACGCCTTGAGAAATTGAACGGAATTTATCAGGAACTTTGTTACGCGTCTACTGCCGAATACGTCAATAATCAAGATTATAAAAACATCATGGACATTGGCGGCGGTTATACTCCCCGCGCGATGATTATGGTAAACGACGGGCGTAAATATATCGGCGCGGAACTTAATGCTGTCGCTCTCAGTGCTACACAAATTATGCCCAAATTTATTAAGCCGCAATATAAAAATAATCTTTCCTATGAAGATGTTCCCGTTGAAGACAGAGACAGAATGATTGACACGGCTAATGAGTTTAACGGTAAAATTTGCATTATCGAAGACGGATTGCAGATTTACTTGACGCGCGAATATACAGATGCAATGTTTACGTTTATACACGAAATTTTAAAGACTCATGGCGGTTGCTTTATCACGTCTGATTTTGTTACGAATGAAATGTTTAAGGAACTTGCCGCCGCTGTCTACGGTACAAATTCCGCGCAGACTCTTTTCAACGAAACAAAAGTAATGTACGAAAATCTTTTCGGCGAGGAGCTTTATATGGATAAATTTTCTTCTCCGGCTGATGCAATTCAATTCTTAAAATCAAAAGGTCTCAAAGTTCAACAAGTGCCGCTGATTACGGATACTTCCAAACTTTACAGCTTGAAAAATTTAACGCCTCAGCAAGTCTCAAAAATTAAGCGACTCTGCGCGAAAAATTATTTGTGGGTTATCACTGCGGAATAATGCGCGAAGTTAAGCTTAATAAAACAGTTGCCGTCGATAAGCTTGAAAGTTTTGGATTTATCAAGACGGCTAACGGTTGGCTTTATCAAAAAAATATTTGTGACAATCAACTTTTGATGATGTTAAAATTTATGGGCGGAAAAATTTTTTCACGTGTTGAAGATTCGACGGGCGAGGAATATACTTTGCACTTGGTCGAAAGTTCTGTAGGAAAATTTGTTGGAAATGTTCGGCAGGATTACGAAAGAATTTTGACGGAGTTTATTGAAAATTGTTGTGAGGAAAATATTTTCTGCGCACAGTTGACAAAGAATCTTATAATCTATGTCCGTGAAAAATATGGTGACGAATTAGAATTTTTGTGGGAGAAATTTCCTAAGGATGCAATTTGGCGCAGGAAGGATACAAAAAAATGGTATGCTGTCCTTATGGAAATTTCCGAACGAAAGTTGGGCTTAGATTCGGATAATCTTGTTGAGGTAATAGATCTGCGCGGCAGGGAACTTGAAAATTTTTTGGACGGCGAAAAATTTTTTGCAGGCTATCATATGAACAAAAAAAGTTGGTTTACGATTCGCCTTGACGGTTCTGTTGCGTTTGATGAAATTTGTATGCGCCTAGACGAAAGTTACAGGCTTGCGACAAAATAAATTGGTGGTGGTTTAAATTTGAAAGTTGCATTGGCTAAACAAATGCACGATATTGACGAAACAACGATTAAAGATTTTGGATTACCTGAACTTTCATTAATGGAAAGCGCGGGGCATAGAATAGCACAATTCACTGAAAAAATTTTGGGCGGCGTCGACAAAAAGACGATTTGCATTTTAGCAGGGAGTGGAAATAACGGCGGAGATGCACTTGTAGCGGCACGGTATCTTTCCAATCTCGGCGCAAAGTTGAAAATTTTTTTGACGGGCAATAAGGATCACCGTACCGACTCGCTTAACGTCCAAATTGCGATTATGCGGGCAATGGGCGTCGAAATTCAGCAACTTGAAAATGACAGAGCTTGGGAGCGTCTTCAAGTCAATTTGAGATTTTCTGACGCGATTATTGACGGAATTTTAGGCACGGGATTTAGCGGTGAACTTCGACCTAACGCACTTAAACTGATTCGCATTGCCAACGCGACGAATAAGCCTATAATTTCGATTGACATTCCGTCCGGCGTCGAAGCTGATACGGGCGTTGTCGGAGAAGCGGCGATTAATGCAGTTGGGACTGTTGCTTTGGGCTTGCCGAAAGTTGCACATTATCTTTGCCCGGGCGCGTCGTATGTAGGAAAACTTTTCATTGATGATATTGGCATACCGAAAAAAATTTTGACTGAAAATATTCATCAAACTTTGCTTGACGATGAACTTGCGACAACTCTTTTACCTGCGCGGAGTCGCGACGTACACAAAGGAACTTGCGGAAAAATTTTAGTAATAGCAGGTTCACGCGGTATGACCGGCGCGGCATGTTTAGCGTCAATGTCTGCACTTAAAATCGGCGCAGGAATTGTAACTTTAGCAGCTCCCGAAAGTCTTAATGATTTATACGAAGTCAAATTAACCGAAGTAATGACAACGCCAATTTCAGAATTTAAAAGCGGAATTATCGGCGGCGGAAATTCTCTTGAAACATTGTTGACGCTGGCTGAAAAATTTGACGGCGTATTAATCGGTTCAGGATTGGGTCGCGCAGGTGAAACGCTTGACTTTGTAAGAAATTTTGTTGCCAATATCGATAAACCGCTGGTGTTGGACGCGGACGCAATTTTCGCCTTTAATGCGCAGGCTGAAGAATTAAAAAATTGTAAGCAAGTGCCGATATTAACGCCGCATATGGGTGAACTTGCCGCACTGTTAGGAATTTCCATAACTCAACTTCGACAAAATTTAATTGAAACTGTTCGACAAGCCGCGCAGGAACTTCGCACAATTATTGTAGCAAAAAGTGAATGTACCGTCGTTGCATATCCCAACGGAGAAATTTTTATATCGCCACTTGGAAATTCTGCAATGGCGACTGCCGGTAGCGGCGACGTATTAGCAGGGACGATTGCAGGCTTGATGAAGTTGACGCCTTTTGCGCCGCTTGCAGGAGTTTATCTTCATGGGACGGCTGGCGACATTGCCGCAGAAACAAAATCCGAAGGAATTATAGCATCTGATATTATGAATAATCTGCCCGCCGCGATTCATAAACTGCGCGGACTACAAAATATTTGATTGGAGGTTTTTTATGAAGAAAAAAATTTTAGCAAGCATTTTCGCTGGATTAATGGCGTTAAATATTTTGGGCGGCGTTGACAATGCACAGGCGGCTACCCGCGCAGAAATTGCCGCAATTAATGTTCAACGTCCCGCTGACTTTAAATATTGGTCTGATAAATCTTTAGTTAAGCGGCAAATTATAAATTACGTTAAAGACGTGACTAATCCGCGCAGTAAAAATTTTATTCCAGTTGAAGATAGAATTGCCGTATTTGACATGGACGGTACAATACTTTGTGAAACTGCGCCGACAAGTTTTGGGTGTATGTTTGCGCTTTACACCATCTTAGAAGACCCTACGCCTACAATTACTGAAGAATATCGCGCTAAGGCTAAAATTTGGCAGGACGACCTTTTAACTAAAGGAGAAATTGACAAAGAATTTCATGATTATACTTGGAATTTTTGTGAAGGTATGACCGACGAAGATTTTAAAGCCCATATGAAAAAATTTATGACTCAAAATGTCATTGGACTTACCAATTTAAAATACGGTGAAGGTTTTTACTTGCCAATGGTAGAAATTATATCTTACCTTAACGCAAATGATTTTACCGTTTACATTGTCACAGGGAGCGGAAGAGATTTTTCCAGAGTTCTGCTTGACGGTGCTGTTGACGTAAAAACAAATCACGTTATCGGCGGAGATATTCCCTACACGTTTGAAAATAACGTCGGTGAAAAATATTACGTTAAGGGCGACAGAATTTTAATGGGTAAAGGTCATGCCAATAACACGCATACTAACAAAATTTTTTCTATCAAGCGCGAAATCGGCAAGCAACCTGTTTTAGCCTTCGGAAATTCTTCAGGTGATAATGATGTGCTCAATTACACGATTGTTGATAACAAATATAAATCTGTCGCATTCGTGCTGTTGTGTGATGATTTTACACGCGAAATCGGAAACCGTGAATTGGCTGACAAAATGCGTGACGCCGCGCAGAAAAACGGTTGGACTACCATTTCAATGAAGGATGACTTCAAAACTATTTACGGCGATAACGTTAAACTTTCTAAAAAATAAATTATATTGGAGGAATTTTTTATGGAAATTAAATTTGTTAAGGCGGAGACTTTGAAGGAAAAGCCCGACGTGTCAAAAATCAAATTCGGTACTCACTTTACCGATTATATGTTTGAAATGGATTACAATCCCGTTGATGGCTGGCACGATCCGCGCATCGTTCCTTTCCAAAATTTGACGCTTAGTCCCGCCAACACAACATTGCACTACGGACAGGCGATTTTCGACGGTTTAAAGGCGTATATGCACGGCGACAAGCCCGTTATTTTCCGCGCAACTACTCATATGCAACGCGTCAACGTTTCGGCGAAAATTCTTGATATTCCCGAAGTTCCCTTTGACGTGATGATTACCGGCTTGAAAAAACTCGTAGCTATCGAAAAAGATTGGATTCCGAAAGAAAAAGGTCAAAGCCTTTACATTCGCCCGTTTATCTTCGCCAATGATGATTATCTTGGTGTCAACGTCGCGAAAACTTACAAGTTCCTGATAATCCTTTCGCCGGTTGCCGCTTACTACGCTCACGGTTTCGCTCCCGTCAAAATTATGGTTGAGTCTGAATACGTCCGCGCAGTTCGTGGCGGTCTCGGTGCCGCTAAAACTCCCGCCAATTATGCCGCAAGTCTTCACGCAGGTCTTGCCGCTCATAAAATGGGTTACGATCAAGTTTTGTGGCTTGACGGCGTTGAACGTAAATATATTGAAGAGGTCGGCTCAATGAACATTCTCTTCAAAATTAACGGGGAAATTGTTTCACCTTCGCCAAAAATTCAAACTTCCATTCTTGACGGTATCACGCGCCGCACGGTTAATCAGATTGCTAAGGATTGGGGCGTTCCCGTCGCCGAACGCAGAATTTCTATTGACGAAGTTATTAAGGCTCACGAAGACGGTACGCTTGAAGAAGTTTTCGGTTCAGGAACTGCCGCGGTTATTTCGCCCGTCGGTGTGCTTGAATACAAAGGCAAAGAATACGTCATCAATGACGGCAAAGTTGGCGAGTTTACGCAGAAAATGTATGATTATATCGAAGGCATTCATATCGGAACGGTCGAAGATAAATTTGGTTTCATTGAAGTTGCCGAGTAATTATGGCGGATAATCAAAATTTAAATTTTGCCGCGAAGGCTAAGAACGACGAATTTTATACGCAATTTGATGACATTCAGCGCGAATTGAATTGCTATCTCGACTTCGACAAAAATGTTTTTCGCGATAAAACTATTTTACTTCCTTGCGATGATCCCGTTTACAGCAACTTTACTAAATTTTTTGCGTTAAATTTTGATTTTTACGGCTTGAAAAAATTAATCTCCACAAGTTACGCTCCCAACAGTAAAAAATTTATTTTTCAGCCTATGGCTAATCTTTTCGACGAGGACAGCCCGGTTTTTGACGCGTCTAAGGAAAATTCTCACGGTAAACTTTATACTCTCGACCGTGAATCTATTAAAACTAAACCTTATCCTGTTGACGCGGTAAAATTGGACAGATACCTTGACGGCAACGGCGATTTCCGTTCAAAGGAAGTCAGCAAACTGCGCGACGAAGCCGACGTTATCATTACTAATCCGCCTTTCAGTCTTTTTCGCGAATTTTTAGATTGGATTATGGAGGCGAATAAAAAGTTTTTAATTATCGGAAACATAAATTGCCTTACTTACAAAGAAGTTTTTCCGCTCATTAAAGAAAATAAAATTTGGCTTGGAAAAGGTTTTAAAGGTTCTGTAGGGTTTTTTCAAAGTCCATATGAAGATTACGCCGTTTCTTCTCAACATAAAGAAGGGTTAATTCGTATTTCGGGAATTCATTGGTTTACGAATATTGAACACGGCAAGCGTCATAGACCCGTTACTTTTAACACAATGGCGGAAAATATTAAGTTCTGCAGACACAAGGACGTTAAGGGCAAAAGTATTCTCTACGCAAAATACGACAACTACGACGCTATCGAAGTTCCTTATACTGATTTAATTCCGTGTGATTACGAAGGAGTAATGGGCGTGCCGATAACTTTTCTTGACAAATATTGCCCTGAACAATTTGAAATTGTTGGAATGACAGAAAATCTTGATTTGTATGGATTAAAAACAAAAATTTATACAACTGAAGAATGTCGCCAAAGATATTTTGAACTTTTTGGAAAAAAAGGAACTTATGATTTAAATGCAGCAGGAGTTATTAACGGTAGAAAAGTTTATCAAAGAATTTTAATTCGTTGGAGAAAGTAATTACGCATTACTAATTTTTAATTAAAGTTGGCGGCGGTGAAAAAATGTTGACGATTGAAGAAATTAAAGATAAAGCGATACCGATAGCAAAAAAATATGGCGTAAAAAAATTGTCATTGTTCGGCAGTTACGCACGCGGCGAGGCAGATGAAGAAAGCGATTTGGATTTTTTTGTAATTGGCGGAGAAAACTTTAAACTTACAAAGATTTTTTCACTTGCTGAAGATTTACGCGAAATTTTTAATAAAAAAGTGGATGTTTTTGAGATAAATGAGATAAATATTGAAAGTAATTTTTACAAAAAAATTATTCAAGAAGAGGTTTTTTTAGCTTGAAATATTCTGATGAACAGCGACTTGAAAAAATTTTAAATTATGCATTGCGTTTACAAGACTATATTTCAGAAAAAAATATTACAAAAGAAAAAATTTTGGAAGAAATTGAATTGCAATGGCTTGTAACGACTCCGCTTTATAATATTGGCGAACACGTATATAATTTGTCGAAAGAATACAAAGAAAGCCATAAAAATATTGAATGGAATATGATTGCAGGTTTGCGACACAGATTAGTTCATGATTATGAAGGAACGAATTGGAATATAATTGTTGAAGTAATTTTTGAAGAATTACCAATATTTATCGAACAAATTCAAAAAATTTTAGAAAATGAATAAAAAATTTGTGTTGGTGAAAAAATGTATGAACTTACGGTAAAATCTGAATTTGAGGCGGCACATCGCATAGAAAATTATCCCGGCAAATGTGCGAGGTTGCACGGGCATAATTGGATAGTGGAAGCGATTGTACAAGGCGACACGCTTAACGAGTTGGGAATTTTGATTGACTTTAAAACTTTGAAAGACGAGTTGAACAAAGTTTTAGACGAATTCGACCACCAATATTTGAATGAGCTGGAAATTTTTGCGAAAAAAAATCCTACCGCCGAGCTTATCGCCAAAGAAATTTTTGATAAACTTTCGACGGCAGAAATTTTTAGCGGTACGACGAAATTAAAAGGCATAAGGGTTTACGAAACGCCTAAATCTTGTGTAACTTACTTTCCTTGAAAGGAGTGAAAATTTTTGACTGATTTACTTGAAATTATGCGGACGCGCAGAAGTGTTCGCAAGTACACCGCGCAGGAGATTTCCGACGAAGACATAAAAAAAATTTTGAGTGCCGCGTTACTTGCGCCGTCAGGTCACTCAAAATATCCTTGTGAATTTATTGTCGTGAAGAATCGCGAGACGTTGAATAAAATGTCCCATTGCCGCGTTAATGTTGCGAAAATGCTTGAAGGTGCCGCCTGTGCCGTCGTCGTCATTGCGGACAAAGAAAAATCCGATACTATTGTTGAAGATTGCTCCGTTGCCATGATGAATATGGAACTTGAGGCAACCGCTCTTGGTATCGGAAATTGTTGGATACAAATTCGCGGGCGTGAATCAGAGGAAGGCTCGACGAGTGAAGATTATCTGCGCGGGATTTTAAATTTCCCAAAAAATTTTGCGTGTCAATCTGTATTGTCGCTGGGCTATCCTGAAAAAATGCCGCGTCAACGTGAACTTGACAAATTAAAATTTGAAAAAGTTCATTTTAGGGAATAGTAGTTAGTGAATAGTAGTTAGTGAATAGTAGTTAGTGAATAGTGAATAGTGAATAGTG
>JAFZIV010000038.1 GCA_017554235.1 Selenomonadaceae bacterium | reverse complement strand
GAAAAATATAAATCACGCATTGGACACTTGAAAGATAACCGCCATATCGCTACACGCTTTGATAAACTTGCCACTCGATTTTTATCTTTTGTTTATTTGGCTTCGATTTTTTTGTGGCTTTAGTTATTCAACACGCTCTAGAAGAATAAAACGGTTTCGTCGAGTTTTTACGCGTTACGATAAGTTAGACGTAGTCTTTGAGGGGTTTATTCTCTTTGCTATTGTGATTGATTCTTTAGTGTGAACACTACCTAGAGATAATTTATCAGATGCTTTTATAAAAATTAGGCAAATATTTTTTGAATGCGGCATTGCACTAGTTGCTTTACCTTATATGAAAAATTCCGGCTTAAATGGCGCAGTTCAATGGCTTAATAATAACAAAGTAATGTTGCTGATAAATGACAGGGGACGAGATGCCGCTAAGTTTTGGTTTACACTATTTCACGAAATAAACCATATTCTTCATAAAAAAACAGTCTTTCCATACTTAACTTATGCTGCTAAAAATTCCGCAATCTTATCATTAGGACGGTCTACTTCAGAGGAAGAAAAACTTGCCGATGAGTTTGCTAAAAATCAGCTTATTCCATCGGTAGCTTATAACAAATTTATCGCTAAAAAAGACTTTTCTTTTCCAGCTATACAAAAATTTGCTGACGATATTGACATTGCTTCATATATTGTTATTGGAAGATTAAAACACGACAAATTTTTAGATTGGTCTGATTTTGCAAAAAATCAACCTCGTTATCAGTTTGTTTATACTAAGCTTAACTCGTCGTTTTGAAACTATGACCTTTTTAACGCCTTCGGGCGTTTTTTTATTACCTGAAAAATTTTTTCCTAAAAATAAAAAGCACCATAGACTTAACCACCTCCTTTGTGGTAAAATTAGTTTTGAGAATTTAAACATTTACCACGAGTAGTTTTACCGTTTTGGCGTTTATTATTTTTATTCTATCAAACTATCGCTTTTTTTGCAACTACTTTTCTGCGCCTTTTTCGTCAAACTACTCCTTTTTGAAAGGAGATTTTTTATGCTTAGTCCTCACGATTCCATTCCACTTCCCCACGATACTTCTATGGAATTGGAATTGCTCGGTTCTCTTTGCCTTAAAGACGGTCTCATTATTCCTAAGGTCGCCTCTATTCTCAAGCCTGACGATTTCTATTCCCCCGTTCACAAACTTATTTATCAGACTATCCTTGACCTTTTCCAACGCGGCATCGCTCCCAATATGTTGCTCATCTTCAACGACATTAAAAAGCACAAACTTTTCAAAGATAACGAATTTGTTTTCAAGGAAACTGTTTTGTCTCTCGGCGAAGTTGCTTTTACTACCGCCTATTCCATTCAGCAAGCTAACGTCATCAAAGATTTTTCTATCCGCAGACAAATGCTTTTTCTCGCTTCTAAACTTCAACGTGACTTTTCTGACTCTTCTCTTGATACTCAAAAACTTTTAGTCGATACCGAATCGGCTTTTCGTATCATCAACGATAACGCCGCTCCTCCTTCTTTAATTACTCCCACCTTTTACTTAAATAACCGCATTACTCGTGATATTGAGAAAAATAAACTTTATTCTACTCGTGTTACTGGCTTTTCCAATATTGACCTTAATCAGATTTTTAGTCCCGGTCTTTACGTTGTAGGGGCTACTCCTGCCGCTGGTAAAACGACTTTCTGCTGGCAACTCTTAGACCAGCTCGCTCACAATGGCGAATCTTGTATTTTTTGCTCCTATGAAATGTCCGCCCTCGAATTGTATTCCAAATCTCTTTCTAAACAGCTTTTCCTCCAAGACCGTTCTTCTACCTTAACTTCTTCCGATATTCGGCGCGGCGCACATTCCGATTCTTTTGAGTCTCTTTTAATTCAACTTTGTTCGGACAAAAATTTGAAAGGCGTTAATCTTTTTGAACTTCGTGATGAATCTGTTGACGATATGCTCCGCCTCATTAAACCTTTCTGCTCCGATAAATCTAAATCTCCTGTCGTCTGTCTTGACTATCTTCAAATTGTTCCTTCCGTTACTTCCGACAACTATTTTTCCAATAGAATGCGCATCGACGATATTGTTCATAAGCTTAAAACTTTTCAACGTGAGACCAATACTACTTTCATCGTCGTTTCTTCTTTTAATCGCGACAACTATGCTAAGCCTGTTTCTTTTGAATCCTTCAAGGAATCCGGCAATATCGAATATTCCGCTGATGTCGTTTGGGCTTTACAACTTAATGTCGTAAACAATCTCAAAGGCGACAATATTTCCGATGCTCGTAAAAAAATTGAGGGGGCTAAAAAAGAACAACCTCGTCACGTTCAACTTAAGTGCCTTAAGAATCGTCAGGGTAATAATTACGACTGCTTTTTCTATTATTTCTCCGCCCATGATTATTTCGAGCCCTGTAACGTTTTTAACTCTGTTGATACCAATCTGAATATTGACCATAAAAAAGAATTTTAAGAGGTGTATAAAAATGGACAACGATATTGAATTTATCGACCGCAACACTATCTCAAAGAAGATTAAAAACATTCAGCTTTACCCCACCCGTACCCGTATTGAAATCAACGATAAAGCCGTTAAAAAAATTTTCGGCTTCAGCTCCGAAACCTATAATCAGTTGCGCAACGGCACTCCTTTTAACATCGTCGAAACTCTTAATCACCCCAAGCATGGCAAAATTACCACTCCTTATTCTTTTGTATGTCCCTACGAAGACCCTTTCAACGAATTTGACCGCGCTGTCCTTTCCGTCTGCACCGGCGAATATCTTGCCGGTAATCTTTACACTACCGTTTCTATCATATTCCGCGCTTTAATTGGCAAAGTCGAGTATGGCGATATAAACCCCAGCAAAAATCAAAAAGCCTCTATTCTTCACAGCATCAGTAAATTGCTCGCTGCCACCATTAAATGCGATACTACTCAGTCTTTTCCTTTACTTCATTATGACTACGCCAAAATTGTTGAATCCTCTTTCCTTCCCTGCTGTCGCGCTGAAGTTACTATTAATGGGCAAATTAATAACATCATTTTCTTTGACAGGCTCAGTCCTTTCTTCGACGTTGCCGATTCAAAAAAGCAAATTCTTCGTTATCCTTCTGACCTTCTTAACATTCCCAACCAAAACAATACTCCTCTCATTATTTCTATCAAAAATTATGTTCTCCGCCGTATTATCGAAATCATCTCTCACAAGATGACTGCTACCATTACTTTTAACGACATATTCCAAAGATGTCATCTCGACAAAGCAAATTTTAAAAGTAAAAAATATGCGCGTGACGCTGTCATTAACCTTTTTGAGCATCTGAAGAATGAAAATTTTATTAAGACTTTCCGTCTTACAAAGAAAACTAGCGGCAATGGTTTTTACGGTATTTCTTTTTTACTGAATTGTCTGAAATATTTAAAATCCGCTATTGTGTATAAATTCCATACAATTTAATATCAAGGTATAGTGTGGGCTATCAGTTAATTTTCTGACAACTTCTTTATTTTCACGTGACTATTCAGACAACTTAACAAAATTACGCTTAATTGTCTAACAATAAGGCAAAAATGCCCCGAATAGTTAGATGTGGTCTTGCACTGGAAATAGTGTTATTTTCTCGTCCTCAAAAAGTGGGCTGAAGCCCGCACCACGCCTAGCTTTTTCAGACCCCCGCCAAAACCCTTAAACATTGTAGACCCAGTAGACAATGTAGCGCAACGGGCGGACGCTACGCTTCGTTTTAAAACTACGCGGCGGCACCGCCCTACGCACTAAAAGAACGAACGATTAGTACAAGCTACGAATGTCACAACCAAAATACATGAAAAAAATCAAAAAATAAAAAAAAACGCACTGGCATTTTAAATTAACGAAATAAATCAACAAATCAAAAAGGCGTAAAGAGAATAAAAAATTTAACACGGAAATTTTTATTAAATACCAAATCAAGCAAAAAGGAAATTTTATGGTAACAGAGCTTGAAGTAACACAGAGGTTCTTACATAAAAAAACAATGACGCATAAGTAACTGCAAAAGTTGTGTTATTATGCATATGCATGATATTTTGCTCTGCGCAATAAAAAACTTTTTGAGAAAGAAATACAGGCGTGGATTTACAATCCAGTTATTCCGTTTCTTTATTACAACTATGTAAATTACGTCTGGAGTAAAATAAAAAGATTGACAGGAAAAGTTCCAAAATTTGAAGAGGATACGCTGAAAAAAACATTCGATAATATTTCTTGATTTGTAAAGTTCCTTGTCAAAGGCATGAATTTTGACGGAATTGGATTTATCGGGAATACAAGGAAAAGCCTTAATACTCAGCCCCAAAGGTTTTATCCTCGACTGTGTAACCCGTTTTGTATAAGTCCGATGCCGAATCTCTCCAGTATGCTAACTTTAAAATCACTTACTCAAAATCGCTGACACTCTCGACTCTCGTATTTTCTAAGAATGCGTGTTCATAAACGTTTAAGCAAAATATGAATATGAGAAATTTTGACCATAGTCTCTGCGGATTTACAGCTATATTCTTAACTCTTGGAATGATTTAACCACGACAATGTCCTTTCCAACGTTTAGCTATCACTTTAAATTCGTGTTTTAATGTTTTCCTATATCCCCCATCCGCAATAAATTTCTTTAATTCCTACTTTTGTGTCGTGTAAATCTGCCGCGTGTACCACTACACTTAACAGATTCCCTATTTCATCTGTTACTATTTGTCTCTTTATCCCTTTCGTTTTTTTCCCCCGTCATATCCGTGAACTTCACTGGCTCCGGCTGTCTTCACGCTCTGCGAGTCTATCAATGTTTCTTTTGGATTATCTTCAAGTCCTGCTTTTTGCCTCGTTACTTTTACCAGATGGTACCGTAAACGCCGGTGGAAAATCGTGCGGCAAATTTCTCCATTGGCATCCTGTTTTCACCAGATATAACACAGCATTGACCAGTTCTCTCTTTTCCCTTTTCCGTTTCCTCATATTTGTGAACAGAGGCTCTATTTCTTCCCACTGCTTATTCGTTAAGTCTGTCTCATACTTTTTTCTCATAACCATTTTATTTTATCATATTTTTTTACTTATGAACACGTTTTCTAAGACAAGTCGTGGCAGATTCGGTATCGACAAGGCTTACCAAATTCAAGACTTCGCCAGAAATTCTTTCGGCATTATTCTCGCCTCCTCTTCTCTTTCTCTCATCATCAAGCAATATATTGAACAACTTAAATCTTTTGAAGTTTCCATTGATATTTTTGACGCTGAAATTGCCAAAATTTACGATACTTTCGACTGCAAACTCCACACTATTACCGGTATTGGCAAAACTCTTGTTGCCGTTATCTTTTCTGAAATTGGTGGCGATATTTCTAAATTCCCCACTATACCTAAATTGGTAGCTTACGCCGGGCTTTATCCAAAAAACAGACAATCCGGCGAATCTATAAATACGAAAGGTCATTTGTCGAAACGCGGTAGTCCGTATTTACGACGCGCTATTTGGCTTGCTTCTTTTGTTGCCGCTTTTAACGCCCCTGCCATTCATCAGCTTTACGAGAGAAAACATGCTGAAGGTAGAGACCATTTAAACATTATGGGACATATTTGTCATAAAATGCTTTCCATTATTTTTGCTGTTATGCGTGATAACCAACCTTACGTTCCCGCTCATTTTTCTTCTTGACTTTTTATAGCTGGTCTTTCTGTTCATTTTATATTTTCTGGAGATTGAGCGATTTAATCGCCGCTGTCTCTTTTCAAGTTTTCTTATCGTTTTAGTTTTATTGATACTAGGATAAATTCTGCCGTCTGAACATACCGCCAAGCTTTTCAGCCCTAAATCTATTCCTATACTTTCTGTAAATTTGCCTTCAGATTTTTTAGACTCAAATTCTACCGATACCGATAACCACCAATTTAACCCATCATAACTTATTCTCGGATTTTTGTACTTCTCACCAATCGGTAATCTTCCAATCTCTGCAAGTTTTATACAATTTAATTTCTGCCGATTTTTTCTTCGACTTAACGCGATTGATTCAAGTTTGACGTGGGTCGTGGTTATCTTGATTTTGGCTGTATCTTGGTAAAAACTGTAATCTCCGTTGTGTTTGCTTTTAAACTTAGGGTGTCCGTTCATATCGTACACCGTCGGACTTTTTCCTACTCGCGCCAGATGTTTTAATTTTTTCTTAGTGAATTTTACTTTCGTGGATTCTTGCTTTTCAAAAAAATTTGCGTATGCTTTGCCTAAATCTCTTATCTCTTGCTTTGTCACATTGTTTGATATTTTCTTCAGCCATTTGTATTCAGCTGAATTCCTAAGCAACGTAAATTCTTTCCTTAAATCATCTATGCTTATGAATTTTTCGCCATTTTTAAAAGCGGTCATCTCTTTGTTTAATGCCCAGTTGTACGCAAATCTCGCACTTCCCGCAAATTGAAAAAGTCTTGTTCTTTGCCTTTTGTTCGGTATCAGCATTACTTTAAATGACTTCATCATTTTGCTCACCGCCAACCAATTCTTTTATAAGCTTACGTGCTTTGCGCGCTCTTTTGCCTTGCAACTTACAACTGAATACTGTTATTATTTGAACCAAATCTTCTACAAGTTCTTCATGTTCGGTCTTTTGTGTGTTATCAATTATTTCAACCTCGCACCCGTGCAATGACGCTACGTATTCAATTAATTCAAATCCAAAACGCGATAATCTGTCCTTGTACAAAACTACTATTTTTTCAACTTCATCTTGATTTATTTTGTTGAGTAATTCAAGCAATCCTTTTCGTCTACAGTTTATTCCCGACCCAACATCACTGATAATTTCAAACGACTTACCTTGTGCCAAAAGATACTTTTTCACATTTTCAACTTGCCGCTCTAAATCATCTTTTTGTTTGGGGCTTGAAACTCTGCAATAGCCTATAACTATTCTTTGTTTCAGCTTGGTTTTCAAAATTTGCTTTAATTGTTCTTCGGAATAATATCTGTATCCGTTTTCGGTCGTGTGATGAGGTTTAAGTTTGTCGGTTTTATCCCAGTTCCTTAACGTTTGCGGTGTTACTCCGACGATTTTTGAAAATTTATTGATTGTAAAATACTTCAAGAAGTTCACCCCCCCTCAAAATATTTTATCAAAAAACTTTAAAAAATCAACAATGTTTTATAGCTTTTTATAACTTAATTTTACAATTTACATACAATTTACAAAAAAGACCCGAAAATTTTTCGAGTCTGATTTTTTTATTTAAAGTGTTCAATTATCGACATAACGAAGTAAGTAAATCCTGCCGCTATTAACGGACCGACCGCAATTCCCTTGAAGAAAAACACGCCTGCCATTGTCCCGACGATTAGCGCGGGTATAACGTTGGGATTTGTTTGCATTAACGGTACGCCGACGCCGCCCGATATTGCTGCTAAAAGTCCGGCAATAACTGCCACAATTCCTATTGGAGACTTGAACGAATTAATTATCGTGCTTATCGTAACCGTGCCGTCCGCGATTGGGACAAGTACCGCCGCCGTCAAAATTATTATTCCCAAGTTTAATCCGTGACTGCCCATCCATTCCAAGATAAATGGTTGTCCGCTGACTTGTGAAATAATTTTTAAAACTAGGACGATTATTGCCGCATAAATGACCGTCGAATTATGACCAATAATGCTAAGAATAAGTACGAACGCTAAGGTTAAGTACTCAATCATTATTTTCGCCGGCAATAAAAAGTGTCCGCGTTAAGCCTTCTTCAAAAGCCGTTATGACAAGGAAAATTTTGTCACTGCGTTCAACTTCAGCGTGATAAAATCCCGGCTCTTCAGATTCACCGCCGCTTAATAACTTTAAGCCCTCATCTCGCGACAAGCCTATTGTATTACAAACTGCCGCAAATACGTTGGAATATTCCGCCGCGCTGTTGTCATTTTCTTTCAGAGTGATTTTAACTGTGTGAACGCAATTACTTGAGTCAACATACAAAGTAACCTCGCCGTCAGGTTGAGTTTCACCCTGTTTGCCGAAATACGCCGCCCAAACTTTTAAATCATATTCTTTTAAATCATTTGTGCCACGTACCAAATCCGTTATGGCAATCGGAAAACTTTTCTGAACGTCTTCGCTATACAAAACATTTCGCATACCTTGCAAAAATTGTTCCGCGCTAAGATTAGAAATTTTTATGGCGTCAGCATGACAAGTTGAAACTATTGCCGTCAACATTGCGGCTAAGACAAAAATTTTTTTAATTACCTGCATATCAATAGCCCTCTTCACGATTAGAAATTTTTTCTTTGACGTAGGAAATAAAATCGTCAATGCTCATATCCAAACTTTCTTTTTCGCCGTGTTTACGAATCGGCAAAATTCCCGTCTCAATTTCCTTGTCGCCAATAACGATTGTATAGGGAATTTTCTTAATTTGCGCGTCACGAATTTTTTTGCCGGTCTTTTCGCTTCTGTCGTCGACTTCTGCGCGGAATCCCAAATCGAAAAATTTTTGATTAAGCTTGTATGAAAAATCTGCGTGTGCGTCAGTTATCGGCAAAATTTTAATTTGGACAGGCGCAAACCATACAGGAAAAGCTCCCGCATAATTCTCAATCAAAATTCCAATAAAGCGTTCAATACTTCCGTAAACGACGCGATGAACCATTATAGGACGATGTTTTTGCCCGTCTTCGCCCGTATATTCCAATTCAAACTTTTCAGGCAACATCATATCAAGTTGAATCGTGCCGCATTGCCAAGTACGACCGATTGAGTCTTTCAAGTGAAAATCAATCTTCGGACCATAAAACGCGCCGTCGCCTTCGTTGATGATATATTCAAGTCCGCGATTTTCCAACGCCTTTTGAAGTGCCGCCGTTGCTTTTTCCCAAATTTCATCACTGCCCATAGAATTTTCGGGACGCGTCGAAAGTTCCGCCTTGTAAGTCAATCCGAAAGTTTTATAAACTTCGTCGAAAAGGTCTATTGTCTTTTGAATTTCTCCTTCAATCTGTTCAGGCGTCATATAAATATGTGCATCGTCCTGCGTGAAATTTCTAACGCGGAAAAGTCCGTGCAATGCGCCGCTAAGTTCGTGACGGTGTACCAATCCCAATTCGGCAAGCTTAAGCGGCAATTCGCGGTAACTGTGCGGACGAGATTTATAAACCAACATACTGCCGGGACAATTCATAGGCTTAACGGCGTAATCCAAATCATCAATCTTCGTGAAGTACATATTTTCTTTGTAGTGATCCCAATGCCCCGAAGTTTCCCAAAGATGACGATTTAAAATTATCGGCGTCTTAATTTCTTGATAACCGTAACGGCGATGAACTTCGCGCCAATACTTCAACAATTCATTTTGAATAATCATTCCGTTTGGGTGGAAGAAAGGAAAGCCGGGACCTTCCTCCTGCAAACTGAAAATGTCTAACTCCTTGCCAAGCTTACGGTGGTCACGACGCGCCGCCTCTTCAAGCATATGCAGATAACTTTGCAATTCGTCTTTAGTCTGAAATGCCGTGCCGTAAATGCGCTGTAACATTTTATTTTTTTCGTCGCCGCGCCAATAAGCACCAGCAATCGACATAAGCTTAAACGCTTTAACTTTGCCTGTCGATTGTACATGAGGACCTGCGCAGAGGTCTGTAAAATCTCCCTGCGTGAAGAGGGAAATTTCCGCGTCGTCGGGAAGTGCGCTAATCAATTCGACTTTGTAAATCTCGCCTTCGTCCGAAAACTTTTTAAGCGCGTCGGCACGATTTAAAACGCTACGTTCCAACTTCAAATTTTGCTTGACGATATTTTTCATTTCGCGTTCAATGTCGGCTAAATCTTCATCAGTCAGCTTGCGCTCCATATCAATATCGTAGTAAAAGCCCGTGTCGATAGCAGGACCGATAGCAAGTTTAACCTGCTTGCCGTCCGCGCCGCCGTAAAGGTGCTTAATCGCTTGCGCCATAATATGTGAGGCAGTGTGGCGGAGTGAGTGCAAAAATTCTGCGTCTTCGACTTCCGCTATACTGCCGTCTTTTGAAATAATTTTTTCCATAAAAAATTTTGTCTCCTTCTTTATAAGTATAAAAAAATTTCCCGCGCAGATTTTACAACGTCAGGAAAAATTATTCAATGTTTTAGAAATTTTTTAATTAAGAATCAGCGTTTCAATTTCCTTAAAAAGTTCGTCAACCAATTCAGATTCGGGGACTTTGCGGATAATTTCACCTTTTCGGAAAATAATTCCTTCGCCGTCCGCTCCCGCAATTCCAACATCAGCGTTACGCGCTTCGCCCGGTCCATTGACGACGCAACCCATAACTGCAACGGTAATATTTTTTTTGACGGCAGAAAGTTTTTCTTCAACCTGCGCGGCAATTTTCGGTAAATCAATTCGCGTCCTTCCGCAAGTAGGACAAGCTATCAATGTTGCGCCATAATCTTTCAAGCCAAGTGATTTTAAAATTTCGTTGGCAACTTTCACTTCAACGACAGGGTCGCCCGTTAATGATACGCGGATTGTGTCGCCGATACCTTCTGCCAATAACGCGCCGATACCGACAGCAGATTTTATAACGCCGCTGTTAATTGTTCCTGCCTCCGTTATGCCGACATGCAAAGGATAATTAACTTTTTCGGAAATTAATCTGTACGCCGCCAAAGTCAACGGTACATCATGCGCTTTAAGAGAAATTTTTATGTCGAAGAAATTTTCATCTTCCAAAATCTTAACGTGTTCAAGTGCGGATTCTACAAGACCTTCCGCAGTAACGCCGCCGAATTTCTGTAAAATTTTTCGACTTAATGAACCCGCATTAACGCCAATACGAATTGGAATTTTTTTATCCTTCGCCGCCGCAACAACTTCACGGACATGCGCCGCGCCGCCGATATTGCCGGGATTAAGTCGAAGAGCCGCAACGCCTTGATTAATTGACTCAAGTGCAAGCTTATAATCAAAGTGAATGTCAGCAATTATAGGCACGTCAACCGCTGAAATTATCCCGCGCAGATTTTTAGCCGCGTCCATATCAGGAACGGCAACGCGCACAATGTCACAACCTGCCGCGCTAAGTTGCTGAATTTGTTCGACGGTAGATTTAGTGTCAGTAGTCTTTGTATTAGTCATTGACTGTACGCTGATTGGTGCGCCGCCGCCGATTTTAATTTTACCGACTTGAATTTGTCGCGTAATTTTTCTTTCCAAAATTATTAATCGCCCCAATTTTCGTTGACCTTGCCGCGTTCGCGAACATCTTTTGCCGCTTCGTCCATACGTTCAAAAGTTTCTCTTACGCCACCGCTGTCAGGTGCAAAATTCGCCGAGTGATCCGCTCTAATGCCTATGCTTTGCGCTTCGGACGCCGAATCAATATTTGCTCCGATGAAAACGTAATTCCAATTATATTCTTTCGTGGTAGCTTCTATCATTGATTTAATTTTAGCCTTGCTATATTCCGTGCTGGCGTTTTCAAGACCGTCCGTCATAATCATAACGAGTACGCGCCTTTTAGCAGGACAAATATTTTCTTTTGCCATTGTACCGAGCGTTTCCATAATCGTCTTGCCAAGCGCGTCCATTAAAGCCGTATTGCCGCGAGCATAATAAATCTCCGAAGTTAAATTTTTTGCGTCATTGAGATTAACGGCGTCCTCGATTTTTTCATACTTGTCATCAAACAAAATCGTAGTGACTTCAGCAGTGCCGGATTCTTTCTTCTGCTTTTCCAAAAATGAATTGTAGCCGCCGATAACATCTTCCGTCAAAGACTGCATAGACCCTGACCTGTCAAGTATGCAAATAATTTGAACGGGTTCTGCAGAAGTATTTTCACAATTCTCCGTATGATTATGTTTCGGCAAAATATTTTCCGTAACAGGTTGTTCCTTAACATCTTTATCTTTTTCGGAACGTGCCGATACCGCGCAGATTCCGCCAAGAATAATCAACGCTGTCACTGCCAATAATAACATCTTTTTCACCAAAATACCTCCTTCTAAATTTTAAACTGACTAACTTCACTCTGTAATTTTTGCGCAAGCGAGGCAAGTTCTCTTCCGGCGTCAGACATTTCGTGCATTGTTGCGGCTTGCTGTTGAGTTGCAGCTGAAATATTTTGCGCCTCCTCTTCTGATTTTTGGCTAATTTTTTGAACTGAATCTAACGCTTCTAAAATTGAGTGACTGGTATTATTTACCGCGTCAATATGTTGCAGTGAACGCTGAACATTTTCGTTAAGACGTTGAATTTGATCTTCGATAGTTTTAAACGCTTCGCCCGTCGCCATAACGGATTCCGCACCTTCCTTGACGCCGGCATTTCCCAATTCCATTTCTTTTACAGCCGATGCCGTTTCGTTTTGAATGTGCTTTATCAACTCTGAAATATTTTGTGCCGCCGTAGCTGATTGTTCGGCAAGCTTTCTTACTTCCTCTGCGACAACTGCAAAGCCGCGACCGTGTTCACCTGCGCGGGCAGCTTCAATAGCCGCATTAAGTGCCAACAAATTTGTCTGATTAGCAATTTCTGAAATTGTGCCTACAATCGTGCCGATTTCTTCTGAACGCTTGCCTAATGTATCGACAACTTCCGTAGATTTATTAACTTGCTTTTCTATCATCTGAATTTGATTTATTGCATAATCAACTTTTTGCTTGCCTACAATAGCTCCTTGTTGGCTGGCTTTAGCGGCGGTATCCATAGTTTTCGCACCTTCGCGCAGTTCGTTAATTTTTTCGCCCATATCATCAATAACGCCCTGCAAATCTTCTACCGTGCCTGCCTGTTTAGATGCACATTCAACCAAATCAACTGTGTTTGCGGCAACTTGATTAATCGAAGTTGAAGTTTGATCCGTGTTTGCCGTTAATTCTTGTGAAGAAGCCGCTACCTTTTCGGAAGATTCAAGTACATCGCGCAAAAGTACACGTAACTTTTTTTTCATTTCGTTCATGTCTTTTGATAAAATTCCTATTTCATCTTCTGAAGTTACTTCCATATCTTGAACTGCCAAATTACCTGCGGAAATTTCTTCCATTGCCTCTGATACAAGCTCCAACTTTTTCATTTGTCGCCCTATGATAATCCATGACAATAAGCCGAGTATAACGACAACTACTGCAATGGCGATAGCAAGTGATGCGAGCAAATCATTTTTGACATCATCAGCAAGTTCTTCAGAAGGTAAGCCGACAAATATCATACCAATAACTTTTCCGCCGGTGTCTTTAATCGGCGTATACGCGCTGTCATATTCTTTACCGACAACCATAGCACGTCCTGCGTAAGGTTTTCCTGCTACTAAAACTTCATTGATAATTTTTTCAGACGCCTTAGTACCCAATACACGTTTGCCGGTATCGTCTTTAACTGTTGTTGCAACTCTTGTATCGCCTAAGAAAAAAGTTACATGTCCTTCGCAAATTTTTCCGAGATAATCTGGGATTTCTTCATGATCGCTGATTTGATCTTCGCCTTTATAAAGTTTACCGTCAATGATAGCCCAATCGCCGGGATGTTTATTTTCCATAATCTCGACAATGGCGTTAATGTTGGAACGAGCACTCCTCTGCATGGCAATTTCCAAGCCGTCAGCCGCACTTCTATAGCCTAAAAATCCCATTATGCAACATACCGCTATTATGGAAAAATTAAATGCCACTACTGCCTTTGTCTGTAACTTCATGAAAATATCCCCCTCATCAACGTACCTTGAAATTATTTAACTTTTATGAACGAAGTTTTGAACCTTTCATATGAACCGCCGCAATTCTTTTAATAAAAATTATCAGCATTATAACATTTCCGACCAAAATTATTATAGCCATAGGCAACGCATTTTGACTGCCTGCAATTCCTACGAGCGGTGCCATTAATCCGCCAGCCAACATAGGCAGACTTCCCAATAAAGCTGATGCCGAGCCTGCCTCTTTTCCGTGATTGCGCATTGACAACGAAAAACTTGTCGCGCACAAAATTGAACCCATAGGTATCATTACAAACAAACTCAATATCGTTAATTCAATCGACGCTTCCGAAATGACGCACAGCATAAATAATATTCCGCCAATCAAGGCTTGAACTACCGACCAACCCAATAATTTTACTTCAGAAATTTTTCCTGCAAATTTCATCGGAACTAAGCCGCCCAATACAAGCGAGGCACTTAACCCGCCAAATATCAAGCTGTAAGTTTGAGGCGTCACATTGTAAATATCTTGAAACAAAAATGACGAGCCGGATAAATACGAGAAAAATACCGAGAACCATGCGCATTGTAAAAAGCAGTGTCCCAAAAAATATTTGTCGCGCGTTAATTCATTGATATTTCTAAGACTTTCTCCAAAATCGTTAGCCCGTAACCTTTTCGGTAAAGTTTCGTCAAAATATATCGTTGCTATTGTCAACAATAAGCCGATTACTGTCAACAATAAAAAGACGCCGCGCCAATCTCCAATTATCAAAATTTGTCCGCCGATAACGGGCGCAAGTATTGGCGCAAGTCCGTTGACTGTCATCAGTAATGAAAAAAATCTCGTAAGTTCCGAACCGCTTGTACAATCTCTTGCTATTGCCCGTGCTATGACAATTCCGAATGCTCCCGTTAAACCTTGAATAAATCTGAACGTAAGAAAAAGTGCTATGTTGCCGGAAAAAATACAGCCGAAAGTTGACAGCGTAAAAAGTAACATACCCGCAATTAACGGCGGCTTTCTTCCTAAAATATCGCTCAACGGTCCCGCGAAAAGTTGCCCTATTGCCATGCCTACCATTGTAGCCGATAAAGTCATTTGTATCAATGACGTACCGACATTAAATTCATTGTTCATCAGCGGCAAGGCGGGCAAGTACATATCAGTTGCCAGCGGTGCAAGTGCGGTTAAAAAACCGAGCAAAACTATTCGGATAAGTCTTTGTTTAGATTCCATGCAATCACCTCACAAGAATTATAATTTCATTTTATGGAAAAAAAATGACGGTCAGGAAATTTTCCTCCCGCCAAAAATTTTTTATTTCTATTTAAAAAATACGTTGACGATATCTTTAGCCGTGACAACGACCGTTAAGATTAACAATAAAGCAATGCCGACGCGTTGAGTATACATTAAAGCTTTTGGGCTTAAAGGTTTGCCGCGTACAGCCTCGATAACCAAGCCGACGAAATGTCCGCCGTCAAGTGCAGGGACAGGCAACAAATTTATTATGCCCAAGTTCAAGCTAAGAAGTGCCGCGAAATTTAACAGCGGAATAAATCCCAACGTTGCAACTTGTCCCGCCATTTTTGCGATACCTATTGGTCCGGTGACTGCCGCGCCTGAAGGTGACATAACTAAACCTGCCAGCGCGTTCAACATCATTGCTAAAATTTCTTGCGTATGCTCCAACGCCATTGCGAAAGAAGAAAAAATTCCTTGCGATTCATAATTCATAAAACGTTGGACACCGATTAAAACGCGTCCCGTAGATTTTTCAATAGTCGGAGTAACTTCAACTTCAGCGACTTGTGAATTTCTTTCGTATTGAATAACTACGGGATTTGCTTCTGTATCTTCTGAAAGTTTTGTCGTGAACTCATCCCACGTTGCAATGGGTTCACCGTTGATACTTAAAATTTTATCGCCATCTTGAAGACCTGCCTTTTGTGCAGGCATATCATCAACGACCGCGCCTAAGACCGCATCAGGTGAAGGATTCGCGACGCCTTGAAAACAGTATACGCCGAAGAAAATCATTATCGGCAAAATAAAATTCATCGCCGAACCCGCCAAAATTACAATCATTCGTGACAAGACGGGCTTTTCGCAATAACCGCGTTCACCTGCCTGATTATCGCTAGGATCCATTCCCGCAATATCGTTAAAGCCGCCGAGTGGAATTGCGCGAAGTGAATAAACTGTTTCTCCGTAACGTACTCTAAAAATTTTTGGTCCGAAACCTATTGCAAATTCATCAACACGCATTCCCGTCAATTTAGCCGTGATAAAATGTCCCAACTCGTGGAACAATACCAAAAGTCCAAAGACGAAAATTGCTGCTGCTACCGTTAAAAGCAAAATTTCATCCTGCTACTTAAAACATAGACAAAAGTCTATGTCAAGATGAATCGGACAGACCTCGCGATTCTGTCTTACTGCTTCAACGTATCCGTATTCGCCTTAGCTACCTACGTTTGTTTAATACTCCACAGTCGTAAATTCCCGACTAGCCATCGGTATTCATCTAGTAGCTTTCTCCTTTCATGATTATGTGAGTATAAAGCCCTCCGGCTTATTTTCCAGACCTTGCCCAACGACTACCAACAAGATTCTACTCTATTGTTAGCAGGACTGTTGCAACCTGCACTGGCTCTTTTCCTGTCATTCCGGCTGCTTTAAAGTTAGCACAAACTGGCTCAATGGCTTTTAAATTTTATGAGCTTTCAGCATTACGCTGCACACATTTTTATACCTTCGTCTATATTTTTACATATTTAGAAGAACTGTTAATCACTCCTTAAAAAAACTAGATTAACTTCAAAAATATTTCGGATAAAATTCTAACCTTATTAATCCTAAATGTCAAAAAAAATTTAGATTAAAAAAATCTCGAACTATTTTCAGTCCGAGAAAAAAATTTTTTTATAACATCAAATTTTCGCACTTCTAAATATGTGGCTGAATTTCGGCGAATACAGATGAGATTTTTCATAACGCGCGGCATTTAAACAATCTCCGACGATTATTAAAGCCGTTCGCTTAATTCCTGATAACTTAACCTGCGCGGAAATAGTTTTAAGTGTCCCGCGCAGAATTTTTTCATCATCCCATGACGCCTTATAGACAACAGCAACGGGCGTATTCCAGTCACGACCTGCGTCATGTAAATCTTCTATAACTTTATCGAGCAATTTAACGGAAAGGAAAATACAAATCGTTGCTGACAACGCGGCAAGATTTTTTAATGATTCATTTTCAGGTACAGGAGTTACGCCGCCTTGACGTGTCAAAATAACCGTTTGAGTTATGCCCGGCAAAGTCAATTCCTGCTTAAGTGCCGCCGCCGCCGCTAAAAATGAACTGACACCCGGCACAATTTCAAATTCAATTTTCTTTTCCGTTAAAATGTCTGTCTGTTCTTGTATCGCGCCGAAAATCGATGGATCGCCCGTATGCAATCGCACAATGTCTTTGCCCTTCGCGTTTTTAACTTCAATAACCTTTATGACTTCATCCAGTGTCATTTCGGCGGAATTGAAAAGCTCAACGTCTTCTTTGCAAAAATTTAACAGTTCGGGATTGACGAGGGAACCCGCATAAATCACAATGTCCGCTTCGCTAAGAAGTCTTTTTCCCTTGACGGTAATTAACTCGGGATCACCCGAACCCGCGCCGACTATGTGTACCACTTAAATCACTTCCTTAAAACTAAAATTTTGACAACGTAACGAAAATTGACCGTACAATTTTAGCCCGCTCTTCAGACGAAATTTTTTCCGTCGCCTCTGAATTATACAAGTTATAAGTCGTCTGCGCAATAATTTCAGCTTCACGTCGTGTTATAAATCGATTTTCCAGCAGATAATCTAACATCGACTTGATAGTTTCAAATGGCGTTTCCTCCGTAATTTGCGAAATCATATTGTGATACAAAACTTTTTTCTCTAATTCCGCATTTTCTACAACCGTAATGCGAATATATCCGCCAAGCCCGCGTTGAGACTCAACACGAAAGCCTTTATCGTGAGTAAATCTCGTACTCAAAACGTAACTGATTTGAGACGGCGCACAATTTACTTTTCCGGCAAGTTCGGTACGATTCAATTCGACGCTTCCTGCCGTTCTCGACAGCATACGCAAAATATATTCCTCTACTGTATCTGCTTTATTGCTTAACATAAAAATCACCTCGACTTTTTGACTATTATATTTGCCATTTTGATTTTTTGCAAGCATTTTTTGTAAATGATAAGTGTATCAGACTTTAGATTTGGGGATTTTTATTTAAAATGTGAAAGCTGCCTGTCCTATACAAATACCACCGTCATTGGGCGGAATCATTTTGTTGAGTAAAACTTTAAAGCCGTGTAGATTTAATTTTACAACAGTTAAACTTGTCAGCAAAGAATTTTGAAAGACGCCTCCGCTCAATGCTACAGTTTTAATGTTATAGCTATTTTTAATTTCTTCACAAGTCGACGCAATTATTTCCGCTAAGCCTTCGTGAAAAAATCTTGCCAATGCTCCGACTTCATAACCTTCCAATCTGCGCGTCAAAATTTCTTCAAAAAGTTTTTCTGTGATAAGAGAAAAATTTTTCTGACCACTGACCACTGACCACTGACCACTTTTTTCAGCGCAACTTTGTAATTTCATCGCCGCTTCGCCTTCATACGTCGCAACATTGCAAATTCCTAAAATTGATGCTACCGCGTCAAATAATCTTCCGCAACTCGTCGATTCAATACAATTCAAATTATTTTTCAACAAAAATTTTTGTCCTGCAAGATTTTCAGGCGTCGTCAAATTTAACTTCAAATTTACTTCGTCAACGTCAAAGTTTTTCATCATCGAAATTGCACTGCGCCAACATTCCCGCGCAGATTTATCGCCGCCTGCTTGCGTAAATTTTGAAATATGTCCGACACGTTGATAATTTTTCGTATCGCAAATAAAAAATTCGCCGCCCCAAATTGTGCCGTCATCACCGTAACCTATCCCGTCAAACGACACGCCTATAACTTCATCATGAAAATTATTTTCGGCAAGACAACTCAAAATGTGCGCGTAATGGTGTTGAACTTTTACAAGAGGCACGTCAAAAATTTTAGCAATCTGCGCGGCAACCTTCGACGATTGATAGCGCGGGTGTTTATCGCAAATGACAACTTCAGGCGTAATTTCTAAAAGGTCGCACATACGGCAAACAGAATTTTTCAACACGTCAACACTTTTCAAATTTCCAATGTCGCCAATGTACGGTGAAGCATACATCAAATTATTTTTCGTCAAGCAGAAAGTATTTTTTAATTCGCCGCCAATAGCTAATTTAGGGAATAGGGAAGAGGGATTAGGGAAGAGGTCAAAGTAAATTGGTAAAGGTGCGTAACCTCGACTGCGACGAATCATTGACGGTTCATCGTCGATAAAATCCATAACAGAATCATCTGCACGGAGCAAAATTTTTCTGTCGTGACTTATTATCGCGTCGCAAAATTCTCCAAAACTTTCCTGCGCGTCCTCGTCATCAATCGAAATGGGACTTCCGCTAGGGTTACCGCTTGTCATAACTAAGGCGTCGGGAAAATTTGTTATATCGTCAGGCAAGTCAAATATCAACAGGTGCAATGGCGTATACGGCAACATCACGCCTAAACGATTTATGTCAGGCGCAACATTAGACGCAATGTTCGTAGCAGATTTTTTCTTTAACAATACAATAGGCTTTTGAGGACTGTCTAAAAATTTTTTCTGCGCGGAAGTCAAATTACATTCACGTTCAACCGAATTAATATCTTTGAACATCACGGCAAAAGGTTTAGTCGGACGAAATTTATTTTCACGAAGGCGTTTCACAGCGTCAAAATTTTTTGCGTCGCAGGCTAAATGAAAGCCGCCAATTCCTTTTATCGCAACAATTCCGCCGTCAACCAAAATTTTTCTCGCAGTATTGATAGCGTCAAGATTTTTTTCCGCCGAGTTAAGCAAGTAAACCATAGGACCGCAATCATTACAACAAATTGGTTGCGCGTCAAATCTTCGCGATTCTGAAGAATTATATTCTTCCGCGCAGTTTTCACACATTTGAAAATTTTTCATTGAAGTTCTTTCGCGATCGTAAGGCATATGTTCCAAAATCGTAAGGCGCGGACCGCATGCCGTACAATTTATGAAAGGGTGCAAATATCTGCGGTTAGTTTTATCAAAAAGTTCCTGTTTGCAATTTTCACAAATAGAAATGTCAGGCGAAACAAAAATATCTCCAACTTCGTGCGTACTGTCGATAATTTCAAAACTTGTAAAATTTTTTTCGTCAATCTCCGTAACGTCAATTTTTAAAATCGTTGAACGTGGCGGCGAATTTTTTTTCACGGCGTCCAAAAATTTTTCAAGTGTTTCGAGATCACACTGCGCGAAAATCTCAACGTAGGAACCTTTATTGGCTACAGTACCGCGTACAGAAAAAGCGTCAGCAGTCCGATTGATAAAAGGTCGAAAGCCAACGCCTTGAACAATTCCGAAAATTTTTATGTTAAAAGTCATTTTTTCTTTTATCAAAATCAAAAATTACCAGAAAATTTTAAGCGAAACGGTTTAACTCTTTCAATGCAAATTTTATCAGTTGTTCAGTAGAAAAATTTTTTGGAGCGCGTTTAAAGACAGCAGAAATTTCCGCTGACGTGTAACCCAATGCCGATAATGCGTCCATTGCTTCGTCGAAGGCGTTCGATACAATCTGCGCAGGTTGAAAATATTCCGTAGAATCTGCGGAGAAATTTTTAACTTTGTCTTTAAGGTCTAGCAAAATTCTCTGCGCGGACTTCTTACCAATGCTCGGCAATTTCGTAAGCGTCGATAAATCTTGTGCGTCAACTGCTTTAAAAAAATCTGCCGCAGAAATTTTTGATACGATAGTCAATGCAGATTTTGCACCGACACCGCTAACTGTCAACAGCGTTTCAAAAAATTCAAGCGTCTCACGATTTTTAAAGCCGTACAAAGTTATTGCGTCTTCCCTAACCGCCGTATGAACAAATAATTCCGTTGCCGTGTCGACTTGTAAATTTTGTCGCGTCAAAGTATCCACTAAAACTTTATAGCCGACGCCGCCCACGTCAATTATAACGTCGTCATTCGTCAAAAATTTTACTTTGCCATTAAGATACCCTATCATTACGTCTCCAAAAAATTTCGTCTCACTAAACTGTTTGCTTCATAAGTCGCGCCTATTGCGATTGCCAATGCGTCAGCCGCGTCATCAGGTGTTGGCGGTTCGGGCAAATTTAAAATTTTTGTCACCATGTAGATTACTTGTTCCTTCGTCGCACCTCCGTAACCCGTGATTGAAAGTTTTACTTCGTTGGGCGTCATCTCTACCACGTCCAAATTATTTTGCGCCGCGCAGAGTAACACCACACCTCGCGCTTGTCCGACGGGAATTGCTGTTGTAGCATTTTTGCCGAAAAATAATTTCTCTACGCCGACAACTTCCGGCTGAAAATTTTTTATCAATGCGTCAAGTTCATTGTAAATTTTTAAAAGTCTGTCCTGCATACGTGCTTGAGGGCTTGTAGTTATAACGCCGAAATTTTTTGGTATCAACCGCCCGCGTGACTGTTCAACTATTGCATAGCCGCAAATTGCCGTACCGGGATCAATTCCCAACGCTATCATAATTTAAAATTATTCCGCAAATTCGTAGTTACCGTAAACGTTTTGAACGTCGTCATCTTCGTCGAGAGCGTCAAGAAGTTTTTGCATTTTTTCAGCGTCATCGCCTTGAAGCGTTACCGTCGTATCGGGAACTTGCGTAATTTCTGCAGAGGCAGTTTCAATTCCCTTTTCGGCAAGCGCGCTTTCAATCGCGTTAAAATCTTCCGGCGCGGCAGTAATTTCAAAGACATCATCAGCACTTTCAAAATCTTCTGCGCCTGCGTCCATAACAATTTCCATTAACGCATCTTCGTCGTCAAAAGTTTCTTTGTCCACAACGAAGACGGCTTTTTTCTTAAACATCCACGCAACGCAACCGTTTTCACCGAGATTGCCTCCGTGTTTTGCAAAAATGTGCCGAATATTAGCGGCGGTACGGTTACGATTGTCAGTCAAAATGTCCAGCAAAATTGCTACTCCGCCCGGTCCGTAACCTTCATAATTAATTTCTTCGTAGTTAGAAGTATCGGACGCGCCAAGACCTTTTTGGATAGCGCGGTTAATGTTGTCTTTCGTAACATTATTAGATTTTGCCTTCGACAAAGCCAACTTAAGACGCATATTGCCCGCAGGATCGGAACCGCCCATTTTTACGGCAATAGTAATTTCGCGACTAATCTTTGTCGTCATTGCGCCACGTATGGCGTCGTTAGCTCCTTTTTTGCGTTTAATGTTTGCCCATTTTGAATGTCCTGACATAAAATAATTCCTCTCTTTCAATAAAATCAATCAATTACCTTGTTAAGGAAGTAGAGGCGCACAAGGACGTGCGCCCCGCCCGCACCCTGAGCGTGATGCGAAGGCTGCGGGCTGTTTTCTCTTTGCTAGCGTTTCTCTTTTGCGTCAAAAGAGAAATGCTAATATCATGCTAACTGTCTTTTAACTAAGTTTGAAAAAATTCCACCTTGTTCAACGAGTTCATCAAATCCGCCTTGCTCAACGATTCGCCCCGCGTCCATAACAAAGATTTTATCACATTGCCGAATTGTAGACAACCTATGCGCTACAATTATTCGCGTTGCATTCAAACTGTTTAAGCTGTTCGTAACAATAGCCTGCGTCCGATTATCCAACGCGCTTGTCGCCTCGTCAAAAATTAAAATCGACGGCTTTGTTACCAACGCCCGCGCTATCAAAATTCTTTGACGTTGACCGCCTGAAATATTGCTTGAACCTTCTGAAATAACCGTCTGCATACCCATTGGCATCATTGCAATATCTTCCGCGATACCTGCCGCCTCTGCCGCTTGCCATGCGTCGTCCTGCGTCAAGGCATTTGTACCGATTATATTTGTAAAAATATCGCCCTGCATTAGTTGCCCGTTTTGAAGTACAACGCCCATTTGCGTGCGTACCGACGGCATATTCAATTCCGATAAATCTTGCCCGTCAAAATAAATCGCACCTTTACGTGGCGTCTCAAATCCTAAAAGCAATCTTACAAGCGTTGACTTTCCACAACCCGACCGTCCGACTATCGCTACATTTTCTCCGGCTGAAATTTTAAAGCTTAAATCATGTAAAACTTCCCGCCCGTCTTTACCGTAGCCGAAAGTTAAATTGCTGACTTCAATCGCGCCAGACAAAACACCTGCGTCAATTTTATCGCCGACACTTTCCGGCTCTTCTTCCAAAATTGGCTTAAGATTTTCAATGTGCGGTTGAATTTCAAAGTATTGAGCAACCAACGGAATAACTCCGTTCAGCGTTCCGTTAAAAGACGTAAATGCCGCTTGAAATGCTATAAACTGCGCGTAGGTAATTCCTTGTATCTGTTCGCCGTTCGGACCAATTTCATTCATGCCGTAAACCGCAATGTAATACATAACCATAGACAAAATAAACGGTTGAATACTGCCGATAATCATATTGTAGTTGCCTTGCCAACGCAGTTTCAAGCTCCAATTCCAATGGTCACCAAAAACTTTTGTCCATAATAAAAACGCTTGCTTTTCTGCGCCGTGTTCACGAAATTTGGCAAGTCCGCTAAAAATTTGCTGAATCATACCCGAAAGTTTATTGCCTGTCTCAATCAGTTTACGTTGCATTTTCAAGACACGCCAATAAATTACCGCATTAATAAGACAGTAAACAAACCAAACTACAACTGCCGCTGCCGCCAACTTCAAGCTGTAGTAGCACATCAAAAATATGCTCCAAAACGAAAATACAAAGCCGAACAGACCGCCTATGAAATCAGGGCTGACTAAACCTTTTATTACGCCCATTCCGCCCATACGGCTGGCAATTTCGCCCGTCGTAAACTTTCTAAAAAAACTTGTCGGCAAATTCAGCAGTCGTCCCCATAATGCCGCCTCCGTCGCCATATCAATTTTTGATGTTATGCGCATAACAGCGATACTTCGGACAATTCCAAGTGAAGCTGTCGTAAAACTCATTATAAACGTTACTTGCGTGACTGTCGACAAGCCGCTGTAGTCAAGATTCGGAATTATATCTTGAAAAATTGTTTCAGTGACTATCGGCATTATCAACGGCAAAATTCCGCTGACAAGTGAAATGAAAATTACTGTGCGATAATCTGCAAACCAACATTGCTTGAAAATAAATTTCAGCAAGTCAAATACGCCCAACTTTCGCGCAGGAAAGCCGCCGTAACATGCGAAGGCACTTTTATCAATCTGCGCGGCAACGTCATCAGTCAATTCAATGCCTTCAGGATTTTTATTTGTGACAAGAATATAACTGCTCGGCGTCTTCGGAACAAATACAGCTAATTCTTTTTCTTCGCCATAATAACCTATGATAACGCCGCTGTCTTTTTTGTGCCAATCTTTTTCGAGGGAAATTAAACGCATTTGCATATTTCCCTTTTGCATAAGACGACGAATCAAACGAATTTGGTCAAGCTTGCGCGTAAGTTCGGGAGCAAGTTTTATATTGTCAATCGGCATATGAAGAGCCGTAGCCGTCCGTTGCACAATGAAAGTTACTTCCTGCAGTTGCCCTTGATTTTTTTCAACACTACCTTCACTGTAAGGCGTTTCTTCCTCACCGAGCAAATTGGCAACGGAATTGTCCATCATACGCCGTTGATTATGCGCCCTGACTTCTACGCGGCGAATAAAGCGTTTATCGTCGGCGTGAAATCTTACGCCCAACAACATTGAAAAAATTTCTTCATTGTCGCGGAACTCGTCCAACAATTCTTCTAAAGAATTTTCCTTGCCGTTTAAAACTGTGCCTTCACGCCACGCGATAACCTGTTCATCGCCTTTATCTGCAAGCAAAGTCATCCACGATAATTTTACAAGGTGCGCAAACCATTCACGCATTAACCTTTGAAGTTCGGAAATATTTACCGCGTCGAAAGGAAGAATTTCAACTTCCGAATCTTCCACAGCGTAAATCAACGTATCAACAGTTTCAAATTCGTCAAGCGCAGGGAAAGCCGCACTTCCCGCCGAAAGTTCTGCTAAAAATTGTTGACGGAATGAACCTTCCCCGCGTGTTACGGCGTAGACTTCAATTTTTCCCTTCCGAACAATCGCTAATGATTCGCCGTTTTCAATCCTAAATCTTTCGCCCGCAGGCAACGGTAAAAGTAAGTGCGCGGGTTTTGTCAAATCTATTTTATTCTCCAATGCCTTCCTCCGCGCTCCTTTCCTCAATCAAATGGCGGTACGGACCATCATGTTTCATCATTTCGCGATGAGTGCCGCGCTCCACAACAACGCCTTTATGAAGCATAATAATTTCGTCACAGTCTCGAATCGTTGAAAGTCTATGCGCAACGATTAAGCAACTGCAACCGCGCCGCCGAATATTTTCAAGTACAACTTGTTCCGTCATTGGGTCAAGAGCACTCGTCGCCTCGTCTAAAACAAGCAATGAAGGATTATTCGCAAGAGCTCGCGCAATCTCCAAGCGTTGACGTTGTCCGCCGCTAAAATTTAATCCGCCTTCAGCAACCTGCGCGTCATAACCGCCGTCAAGTTGTAAAATATCTTCGTGAATGCAAGCATCTTTCGCCGCCTGTACAACGTCACTTTTCCTAACCGAATCATCAAACAGAGTCAAATTTTCCGTAATCGTCCCAGTAATTTGAAAAACATCTTGGTCAACGCAGGACAATGAATTTACAATAACTGCGCGGGGAATTTGTCGACGCGGTACACCGTCAAATTTTACTTCGCCGCTCCATTCCTCGTAAATACCCGTAACAATTTTTGCAACTGTCGACTTGCCGCTACCTGATGCACCAACTACCGCGACCCAATGTCCGGGCTTTACGTGCAAATTAAATTTACTCAACAAAGGCTTTTCCAGCGGACTGTATCCAAAATCAATGTCCTTCAATTCCAATTCGCCGCTAAGTCTTTTAATATTTTCTTCGTCTTTATAATTTTCGTCCGCGCAGTTTAAAGAATCAATTTCATATCTTCTCACGTCGTCAAGACGTTGCATTTGCATTTCAGTTGATTGAAGTGTGCCGCCCAATCCAAGCAAGGCATTGACAGGAGCTTGAAAACTTCCCATTAAATTTTGAAAAGCAGTAAACATTCCCGCCGTCAATGCGCCGTCCATTATCGAAAAGCCGCCCAATGTCATTATCAACGCGCCGTTAAGCCCACCCATTAATGTCGGTAAAATTGTTGCCGTCATCTGCCAAAGTGCTATGTCCTGACTTGCCGCCAAAACTTTTGTGCGATAACCTGCCCACTTCGTAAAAAAATCTGCCTCATTACCGTTAGCTTTTATCGTCTCAATCATCTGCAAGCCGTTCATTGCCGTGCCGTATTCCTTGCCGCTGTCCTGCTGAATTTTCATATTTAAATCCGTCAAGTGTCGACGCAACGCAAAGAAAACTATTAAGTCGATTGATGAAAATGCTATGCCTATCATCGTTAAAGTTACATCATATTGCAAAAGTAAAAGCAGGTAAAAAATTGCGACGAGTAAATTTAAAACTGCCGTTGCCGCAGGTCCGCTTAAAACTCCCGCGATTGATTCGTTAAAGCCGACACGTGAGGCAACCTCCGCCGCGTAACGTTGATGAAAAAAAGCCATTGGCAATCTTAATAAGTGCCAGAAAAAACTTGACGAATCAGCCAGCGTCAATTTCCGTTGCCAGCGAGTTAAAATTACAGCTTGTACCCAAGTCATTATACCGTTGATGATAAATGAAGCCGTCATCGCCAGCATAAAATTGAACATCCAATCATGGTGTCTCTTCGCCAAAATATCGTCAAGGAAAATTTGACTGAAGACCGGCGACGCTAAACCGGGAATTATCAATCCAAAGTTAAGCAAAAATATGAAGAGTGCCGACCATTTATCCTGCACAAGTTTTTCTGCAACCGCTTTAAAAATATTATAGCGGTGACCTTCGGGCTTAAAATTTTCCGACGGTTCAACCTTAAGCGCAACGCCCGTGTATGAAGTCCTAAACTCTTCAAGCGGAACGGTACGCCTTCCCATCGCAGGATCGTTAAGGTAGGCGGTATCACCTTTGACACCTTCCAAAACTACGAAGTGATTAAATTCCCAGTGAATTATCATCGGGTACGCGCCAACCTCAAGCAACCTGTCGACGCTCCATTTATAACCGTTCGCCTTACAACCGCGATTTCTAGCCGCACGAATTACGCAACTTGCCTTTGATCCGTCACGATTAACTCCGCATTCTTGACGCAATTTTTCAAGCGGCAACCATAAACCGTAATGCGCCAAAATCATTGACAAACTCGCCGCGCCGCATTCGGTAGCCTCCATTTGTAAAATTGTTGGGACTTTGACGCGCTTTTTGTTAGTGAAAAAATTTAATATTCGTTCCCAAATTGCTTTTAAAAATTTCATTAACCGTCTCCTACCTGCTACGTAACCATTGACTTAACTTGTAGAAAACTTTTTGAAGCGGCGGTTGACGTTCAATGATAATCGAGCCTGTACAAAAACTTCCCGCAGTTATCGGCTTATGCTCTCCAACGGTGGAAGTCCACAAGTAGCCTGATTCGGAGTCGGGGTCTTTTACCAAATCGAAAGTCACTTCCATAGCCGCGCCTTGATTCGCTTGCAAGATAACCTGAGCGAGTTGCGGATTGCCGAGATGAAGTTGTAAACTTTGCGGCGTTATGGGATATTGTGAAACACTGCGGACAACTCCAATTAAACTTCCTGCTTGTGAAACGTCAACGCCGTTTGGCGCAAGTTGAATCGTCATATTTGGTTTAACGCGCTTACCTTTGTCAAGCGGAATATAAAGCAAACCTAAAAGTTCATCGCGATTTTGAGTAAGTCGGACGCTACAAATTGGCGTGCCTGCAGTTACAAGCGTTCCTTCAGTAACCATAACTTCATCAATAATTCCGTCATAATCGCTGTAAATATCCTGCGCGACATCTTGACGATAACGTTGAGCATCGTATTGATAAGCTCTGTTCATTGCATCGCGATCGCTTGAGGCAAGTCCCATTCCATACTGCGCCATTCTTGTATCGGCAGTTTGTTCAGCTTGCTCCATATGCGCAATTAAATCACCCTTTTTGACGGAAGAGCCGGGCTTAACGTAAAGACGAGAAATTTTTCCCGTTGCAACGTGTGAAATGTTCATAACGCCTGCCGAATCCATAATCAAACCCATTCCGTCCGCCTTAACCGTAAACGCGCCGTAGATTGACCACAAGACGACAGAGAATAGCAAAACCAAAATTGCTACGAGTGCCATCCAAGTTATAGGCGTGGTTATCGGCAACATTGTATCTAATTTTTCAGGCGTTCTTAATTTGTCTAAAGCTTCCTTGCTGAAAATTTGAGATTTATCTTGAGCCATTGCATTCCCTTTCTCTAAAAATTTTTACAAAGTTAAATGAACCATTGATAAAGGCGAGGCGCACAAGGACGTGCGCCCGTCCGCGCAAATCGCCGGATGCGATTTTAGCGGACATGTTTTCTTTGCTACTTTCTTTTGCGCCAAAAGAAAGTAGATTTAAAATAAACAAAAAAATTTTCGCAAATGGAAATTGACCAACATCACCTTAATTACTCCCATCCGTCAAAGTAACTTCAACTTTAACACCGCTTTCAAGTCCCGTCGTCGCTGAAGTTATAACCGTTTCACCTTCACGCAGTCCCGAAATAATTTCAATGTATGAACCGTCATCAGTACCAACTTTTACTGCGCGGCGTTCAAGAGTATTTTCAGGCGTAACTACAAAAACCGCAGATCTATCTTGACCTGCCACGGCGGCAAGCGGTACAGTCAAAGCACGATGAGGATTAGACACGCGCATAGTAACGCCGCTGTAAGTTTGCGGCTCCAACAATCCTACGCGGTTATCGACTTCCCAAACAACTTTTCGCATAGTGGCAGGTTCATTAAGTGACGGGGTAATTTCGCGAACAATAACAGGAAAATTTTGCGCTTCTCCCTTATTACCGGCGGCAAATTCTGTGTCGTAAGCTTTACGTAATGCGCCCGAGTTTCTGAAATTCAGTTCAAAGGATTCATTAAGGAAAATATGTTGCGCGAATTTATCTTCAATCGGCATTGAAAAATACAGCCGCTGAAAATTTCCAATAAGGGCAAGAGGAGTTCCCGCCGTCACGTAAGCACCAATTTGTTTGTAAAGAATCAAAACTTCTCCGTCGATTGGCGCGGTAATTTGTTGGCGAGATTCTTGCACCAAATATTGATCGCGAATCGTAATGGCTTCTTTCAATGCTGCCTCTGCCGCTAAAAATTGCATTTGAGCTTCCTCGTATTTTTCCTTAGAAGTAGCGTCCTTTTCCATTAACCGCGTATAACGTGCGAAAGAACTTTTAGCGTTGGCTAGTTGTGCCTCTGCGCGAGCAATTCCGCTTTCTGCCTGCTGAATTTTTAACGGAATATCTTCATTTTGCAACGTAAATAAATCCTGTCCCTTATAGACTTTGCTGTTTTTCGTGACAAACATTTCCGTCAATCTGCCGTCAATCAGCGCAACCGCGTCCGCCATTTCGTCAGAATAAAAATTTATCGTCTCCAATACAAAAGTGGGTTGAATACTTCTGAACTTAGCCTTTTCGCCCTGCAAAGGAATTGCAGTATTTTCCATTCGTTCGGCAATTTTACTTTCGCCAGTCCGATTTAAATACATTCCGTAGGCGATTAGCCCGACCGCGCAGAATAAAACTAAAACTAATCCGAGTGCGTAATATTTTCTCATCAATTCCCTCCAAAAGTTTTTTTATAATCTTTATAGCATTGTACAACTTTTTTTTGATTATGTCTTTAAAAATTTTCCTCGTTGTATTAAAATTTCAAATGGAGGGATTTTTGATGAAAAAATTTTTACGTAACGCAATTTTGGCAGGAGTGATTTTGATGTTTACAAGTTCGGCAAGCGCGGCAGATATTTCTTTGCCGCAACCAAAAACTTCAGGCGGAAAAGTTTTATTTGAGGTTTTGCACTATAGAAAAAGCGTTCGCGAATTTTACGATACAGCTTTAACGAGGGAACAGCTTTCGCAAATTTTATGGGCAGCTAACGGCACGACTTACGATAAATACAGTGATAGAAAAGGTCACGTCAACCCTGCGGCGATGGGAATTTATGCGGTTGACGTTTACGCGGTTATGGCGGACGGAATTTATTTATATCAACCCGACAAACACGCGCTTAAACTTATAGCGGCAGGCGATTTCAGAGCAACTACGACGCTTGGTCAAGACTTCGTGAAAGTTGCGCCGTTAAATTTGGTTTACGTCGAAAATGTTTCAGCATGGGAAAAATCTCCACGTCCCATCAACAGAGAACACCAAATAGCTTTTGCAAATGTGGCGGCAGGAACTATGGCACAAAGTGTAGCGTTGGCGGCAGGTGCTGAAGATTTAGGTAACTGTGTCCGCGCGTCAATCGACATTAAGGCTTTCAAGAGAGCGGCAAAATTATCTTCAAAACAAAATGTTCTCCTCGCACAAACCGTAGGTGACAGCCCGCTTGTAGCTAAAGGTTGATTCGGTAAAATCGCGGCGCGGTATATGCGGCACGTCAAATAAAATTCCGCGCAGGTCTGTTGATAAAATGTCAAGCGAAAGATTTTTTTTATACGGTAAAATATTTTCGTCGAAGAGTTGCCGCTCATTCAAATGTTTTGTAACCTTCGTAACGATTGGCAAGCTTGAAGTTGCACGGATCTTTTTCAACAAAGTTTTTCCAACGTCATTGAAGGCTAAAACTCTTACGAAGTCTGCGTCTTGAAGTTCACAAATTTTTTCTTCGGTCAAGTTCATCAGCAGGTGGAGCAACAATCTTTTAACGCGGCTGATTGGGTAACGTTTGCCGGTAATTGAGTTTACAAATTCGTCGAAAGTTTTGGCGGACTTGGCGGCGTTGATTAGGCGATATTCTAAACCTTCACGCATTCCGTAAATTCCGCGCAGATTTTCAGGCGATGTTGTAAAAATTTTTGTAAGAATCGGACGCAATAAAAATTTCTCGTCAGGTAAACCGTTAAATTTAGCGGCTTGCAATTCGGCGAGAACTTTTTTATTTATGGACTTAGAAATATTTTCCCACGACGGATTTTTTTCATAAACGGCTTGACGAATTGCCGTTGCGCTGGAAAATTTTTCGTCCAAAGTCAAATCGTTGTAACCTGCACCGACACGCGGAATTAATATCGGCTGAATATTTTTTGGCAGGGCGCGTAAATATTCAAGTGCTAAAATATTATTCGGTTGACGTAAAATATTTTCATCAATGTTGGTAGTGTCTGATAAAATTTTTGTAACTGCCGCCGCGTAAGAAATTCCTTTTGACATTTCAGCTTTAATCTGCGCGGGAAAATTTTTAGCGTCGAAAACTGCCGCCGCGTCTTGTAGTTTATTTAAATCGGAAGTTTCCGCGCCAAAAGAAATTGCATCGACGATACCAAGCTTGCTAATCAATCGAATTGCGCCGCGTGCAAAATCCTGCGCACTTCTTACGGCTGAAGTAAACGGCAATTCCAAAACTAAATCGCAACCGCCGCTGATTGCAAGTCGCGCCTTCGTCCACTTATCAAGCAAAGAAGGAGTTCCACGTTGAGTGAAACTCCCGCTCATAACTGAAATTATTTTTGCGTCGTCAAATAATTTTTTAACTTCGGAAATTTGGTAAGCGTGACCGTTGTGAAAGGGATTGTATTCCGAGATTATCGCGATTATTTTCAATTTACAACTAAAAATCTTGTATATTAGATTTATCAATAATTTGCGGCGTGCAAAGGTACGCAGGTACAATCTTAACGCCGTTATCGTAAGTTTTCACGTCATTGATGTCGGGAACTGTACCTTCGACAACGGCTTTAACCATACGAAAACATTTTAAGGTAAGAACTGCGGGGTCTTTAGCTACGGTAAAAGTTTGTTGACCGTTTCTGATTCTGTCAAGCGCGATTGGATCAGCGTCAAGTCCGCAAATAAGCGGTGCGGGTTTTCCTGCGCGTTTAAACTCTTCAAGGATAACGCCCGCAATTTCATCATTCGGAGAAATAACAACGTGTAAAGTTTCATCGTTGTAATATTTATTCAAAAGTTCCTTAATGCGGGGACGAGCATTTTCAGCATACCAATCTTTGACGGTAACTGCATCAAATGCCGTTTGTCCCGAGCGGCAGATAAGCTGTCCGTTTTTCAAATAAGGATCAAATATCCTCATGATATTTTTAAGGAAAATATGCGAATTGTTATCGGTAGTACCGCCCGCAAAAAATTCAATGTTGTAAGGACCGCCGCCTTTTCGCAAATTTAAAACCGTCTCAAAGTAAAGTGCTTGTGCCTCGCCTACCGCGTCATTGTCGTAGCTGGCATAGTAAGTAACCGCGTCCGTGCCAAAAATAATTCTGTCGAAGGCGATAACCGGCACATTATAAGTTTTAGCGTCCTCCAGTACCTCTGCGAAAGCGGAAGAGTCAATCGCACCAATTACAATACACTTTGGCTTATTTTTAAGTGCTTCACCGACTTGCGCGACTTGTTCTTCACTGGTTGAAGAAATTTTCATATCGACAATAAAGCCGTCATCTTCAAGATACTTTATTAAGGCACTGCCGTTACGCTCCCAACTCGGCGTGGTGTTCGGAAAACAAACCGCAACATTTTTATTTCCCGAAGTGCTTGTACCGCAACCCGTCATGATAGCCGTTACTGTCATCAATACGGCGACGAGTAAAAATTTCACCTTATCCATTTTTTCAACTGCTCCTTAAAACATAGTCACATGTAGACAAAAGTCCTTTGTGTCCATGTCAAGATGAATCGGACAGACCTCGCGATTCTGTCTTACTGCTTCAAAGTGTCCGTTCTCGGCTTACCTACTAACGTTTGCTGTAACACTCCACAGTCGTGAATTCCCGGCGAGCCACCGGTATTAAAACTTTTTTATT
>JAFZIV010000037.1 GCA_017554235.1 Selenomonadaceae bacterium | reverse complement strand
TTTATGTTGTAGAATACTTCAGATTTATATTTCATCAGGTTGGGGCATCGACCTGTGCAGGAGACCTTGTAAGACTTCTTTTTGGAAGCATAGGTTGATGATAGCAGAATCCCCCGTCTTTAGGCGTGGGGAGTATGTCAAATGACTTTCACAAAATCTTTATCGCCCAAAGTTCGTCCGCCGAGTGATTGTAACTCACGAATTTGTTGGACGACTTCAAGCGTTATCCTTTCGCCCAAATTTATTATCGGTATGCCGGGCGGGTAAAATGTGACTTCTTCCGCGCAGATTCGCCCGACTGATTTTTCAAGCGGTACAACTTCACTTTTCGCAAAAAATATTTCGCGTGGGGAGACAGTGGTCAGTGAAAAATGGTCAGTGAAAAGTGGTGGTAATTGGGAAATTATTTTATTGACACGTGGCAATTTGGCAAGTTGTTCAGCCAATTTTGAAACTGTTGCTAAATTATCGGCGTAGGAAATTATGAACAGTAAATTTGACGCGTCCGAAAGTTCACATTGTATTTTAAACTCATGCCGCAAAATTTTTTCGGCGTCCATTCCCGTAAGTCCAAGCCCTTCAACGTTGACTGTGACTTTGGTTAAGTCCAATGAAAAATTTTTTACCGCATTGAAAGTTTTTAATCCTCCAATTTTATTGACTTCTGCGCGGAGGAATTTTGAAAGTTTAACCGCCGCAGAAATTTTTTCCACACCAATTTCAAACATTTGTAACCTTGCAATGTCTAATGACGCCAATAACAAATAATTTGGGCTGGTAGTCTGAAGTAAGCTTGCCGCGCGTCGTACTCTTTCCGAGTCGAAATTTTTACCAACCATAAGCATTGAAGTTTGTGTCATTGATCCTAAAAGTTTGTGCGTAGATTGTGCCGCCAAGTCTGCGCCTGCGTCCATTGCCGAAATTGGTAACTCCGCGCAGAATTGTAAATGCGCTCCGTGTGCCTCGTCAACTAACAGCAACATTCCTGCCGCGTGTAAAATTTTTGCAATCTCTTCAACGTCCGCCGCCACGCCATAATAATTTGGTGAAGTTAAAATTAATCCGCGAGCTTGCGGAAATTTTTTTATTGCGCGTTGAAGTGTTTCGACCGTAATGTTAAGCGGGATTTTTAATTCTGCGGAAAATTCGACGGGTAAAAATATCGGAATTGCTCCCGACAAAATTAATCCTGCCGTAACTGCGCGGTGTGAATTTCTCGGCACAAAAACTAAATCATTTGGTTTAAGCGTTGCAAGAATCATGGCTTGAATTGCGCCGCTTGTACCGTTGACCATAAATAGCGCGTCGCCAGCGTGCCAAAGTTCAGCCGCTAATTTTTCTGCCTCCGCTATGCAGGTGTGCGGGCTGTGCAAGTCGTCAAGCTCTTCCATCAGCGAAACTTCTTGCCGTAATCCTTCCGCCGTTATCAAATTTTTCAAAAGTTCATGTGCGCCGAGTCCCTGCTTATGCCCCGGCGTATGAAATGCCAGTGCGCCGGCTGCAGAATAATCTTTCATTGCGTCGAATATTGTTTTCAAATTTATTTTCTCCTTAAATCGAAAAAGGCTCTGAAAATTTTCAGAACCTGCAACTATTAATACGTCCGGCGCGACTCGAACGCGCGACCCACGGCTTAGAAGGCCGTTGCTCTATCCAACTGAGCCACGAACGCTTTATTAAACATTAAAATTATACCAAATTATATTTTTTTGTCAAATTAAATTTAAAAAATCCCGCCAACTTCAACGAGAAAAATTTTTCTAACGCAAAAAAAAACTCCTATAATTGAAGTATTATAGTTGCGTTTGTTATAGTCAAATATAGACAAACGCATTTGAGAGGATAAACTCTCTGGCATACTACACGCCTCTATCCGATTGTAATAACTTTCGGACTACATTTTAAAATTTGCTCTGAATATCTCGGTTCGGCAATTTCTGCGTGATATTGAAAAAATTTTCGCATTATATTCAGAGAACCGTTTACATCAGCATTCAGCGTAAACTTTTTTGACTTGTAAAGACCTCTGCATTTTCTGCGACCGCTGGATTTATGCTTGACTAAATCCGCAGGTTTGTAGTCGGGAATAAAATCTCTGTCAAGAAAACTTGCCTTGCTTGTGTACGATTCATCGATAATGTGAACTGCAATTCCTTCCAACTCACATTTATAAGTCAGCATATCAATTAATCTGTTAAACGGTATCGACACAAAATTTTGATTGACCTTTCTGCCGAGATTCGTGCCTTGTTTCCACTTTTTATTATGACCGATAATTAAATCTGTTATTTGGCGGGAAACTAATTGGTTCACGATATATCGGCTTGCTTTGTGAAGATAATCAGAAATTTTGTTGTCACGTCGGTTACTTAAGGTCAACATTTTATTCGTCCGCGAAAAATCTTTATCGCTAATTTTTCTCTGACGACTTAGGGTGTGTTGAATAAGTCCAAAATCTGATATAATGTCAAGCGGTTATGAATATGCGTAGGTATGAAGTGACCGACGAGCAATGGGAAAAAATTAAAGATTTGTTACCACCTAAAAAAACCGGACGACCTTTCAAAAATCTCCGTCATACATTTAACGGTATTTTGTGGGTAATGTGTACAGGAGCAAGTTGGCGTAATATTCCCGAAAGGTATGGCAAATGGAACACAATTTAC
>JAFZIV010000036.1 GCA_017554235.1 Selenomonadaceae bacterium | reverse complement strand
TTTATGTTGTAGAATACTTCAGATTTATATTTCATCAGGTTGGGGCATCGACCTGTGCAGGAGACCTTGTAAGACTTCTTTTTGGAAGCATAGGTTGATGATAGCAGAATCCCCCGTCTTTAGGCGTGGGGAGTATGTCAAGTAAAAATAATACAACATATGAAATTAGAAAAATAAAAAATTACTCCGCATAGTCGGAAATTTTTTTTTGCCAAAATTAATTTACTGTGATAAAATAAATTTGAGGTGATTAAATGGATATAAATTATAAACTCGTAGATTTAAAGTTTGTTTGGGATTCTGTTAAAGCTGAAAAAAATGTAAAAAAGCACGGAATTTATTTTGAAGATGCAGTATTAGTTTTTTTTGATGAAAACAGATTTGAAGATTATGATAATTTTAATAGTGATGATGAGGACAGATTTAAAATAATTGGAAAAGTAGAAAAAATATTGGTTGTAAAAAGAACAGGAGAAATATTATGAACAATTTTATTATTAACAGCGTGAAAGTCAGCGAAGAACAATACAATAGAATAAAAAATATTCGTCAACTTCCTGATGAAGAAATAGATTTTAGCGATATTCCGCCAATTTCAAAAGAAGAACTTAAAAAATTTAAACCTGCGCGACTTCGCGAAAAGAATTTGAATGTTGCCAGCTAAAAAAATTTTTCACTCCGCTATAGTCGGAGATTTTTTTTTGCCAAAATTAATTTACTGTGATAAAATGAATAAAAATGCTTAGGAGGTAGCTATGGTAAAAAGAATTTATGTAGAAAAGCGAGAAGGCTTTAACGTACCGGCAAAAAATTTGCTTGAAGATTTTCGCGAGACGTTAGACATAAAAAATTTGCAAGCAGTGAGACTTTTTGTAAGATACGACATTGAAGACATTGACGACGCAGATTTTGAAAAAGTGCGCGATATAGTTTTCCGTGAACCGAATGTTGACGATTTTTATTTTGAATTGCCGAGCGATATTGATTTGAAAAAAACTTTTGCGGTTGAATATTTGCCGGGACAATTCGATATTCGCGCAGATTCGGCGGCTCAATGTGTTCAGCTTGTGACTGGAAAAGAACGTCCGATAATTCATTCTGCGCAGATTTTTTCATTAATTGGAGAAATTACTGCTGAAGAAGTTGACAAGATTAAATCTTATTCGATTAATGCGATTGAATCACGCGAGGCAAGTTTTGAACTGCCTAAAACATTGAAAATTTCTGTTGAAATTCCTGCAGATGTCGAAATTATTTCAGATTTTAATGAAATGAGCGACGAAAATTTAAAAACTTTTCTTAGCGATAGAAATTTTGCGATGAGTTTTGAGGATTTAAAATTTTGTCAAAAATATTTTCGTGAAGAAGCAAAACGCAATCCGACAATTACCGAATTGAAAGTTATTGATACTTACTGGTCTGACCATTGCAGGCACACAACTTTTACGACGATAATTGATGAAGTAAATTTTGAAAATGGAAAATATCGCGAAGAATTTGAAGAAACTTATAAAAAATATTTGGCAGAAAAAAATTCCGATAAACCTGTAACTTTAATGGATTTGGGAACAATCGCGGCAAAAATTTTAAAACGCGAAGGAATTTTAAAAAATTTAGATGAATCTGAAGAAATAAATGCGTGCAGTATTCAAATAAAAGCGGAAGTTGACGGGAAATTAGAAGATTGGCTCGTAATGTTTAAAAATGAAACGCACAATCACCCGACGGAAATTGAACCATTTGGCGGAGCGGCAACATGTTTAGGCGGAGCGATAAGAGACCCGTTAAGCGGTCGAAGTTATGTTTATCAAGCAATGCGCGTGACAGGAGCGGCAGATCCGAGAAAAAATTTTTCTGAAACTTTAAAAGGAAAACTTCCGCAGAAAAAAATTACTCGCGGCGCGGCGCAAGGCTACAGTTCATACGGAAATCAAATCGGATTGGCGACTGGACAAGTTAAAGAAATTTATCACGAAGGTTATTTGGCGAAAAGAATGGAAATTGGCGCGGTAATCGCGGCTGCGCCAAAAAATAATGTAATTCGCAAAAAACCTGTTGCGGGCGATGTTGTAATTTTATTGGGCGGGCGTACTGGACGCGACGGAATCGGCGGAGCGACGGGTTCAAGCAAAGTTCATACTGTAAAATCTTTGACGAAAAGCGGCGCGGAAGTTCAAAAGGGAAATCCGCCGACTGAAAGAAAAATTCAGCGACTTTTTAGAAATCCTGAAGTCAGCAAATTAATTAAGCGTTGCAATGATTTTGGCGCGGGTGGCGTAGCTGTTGCGGTAGGAGAACTTGCTGAAGGTTTGCAAATAAATTTGGACGCGGTGCGCAAAAAATATGACGGACTTGACGGAACTGAACTTGCAATTTCTGAATCGCAGGAAAGAATGGCTGTTGTACTTGATAAAAATGACGCAGAAAAATTTATAAAATTTGCTGATGAAGAAAATTTAGAAGCTTATATCGTTGCGACGGTTACTGATGAAAAAAATTTGGTAATGAAGTGGCGCGGCAAGGAAATTGTAAAAATCAGCAGAAAATTTTTTGATACAAACGGCGTAAAGCGTCACATAAAAGTTTCTGTAAAAAATCCTAAAAACTATTCACTTTTCACTAAAAACTATTCACTTCTTGAAAATCTTAAAAATTTAAATGTCTGCAGTCAAAAAGGATTGGTAGAAAGATTTGATTCGACGATAGGCGCGGCAACAGTATTAATGCCATTTGGTGGAAAAAATCAGTTGACGCCTGCTGAAGGAATGGTCGCGAAAATTCCTGTAGAAAATGAAACAAAAACAGCAACGGCGATGACATTTGGATTTGACGCGGAAATTTCGAGTTGGAGTCCGTATCACGGAGCGATTGACGCGGTAACAAGTTCATTGGCAAAATTGGTAGCGATAGGCGCAGATTTTTCAAAAAGTTATTTAACTTTCCAAGAATATTTTGAAAAACTTGAAAATGTTCCCGAAAAATGGGGAAAACCATTTGCGGCTTTATTGGGAGCATTTAAAGCGCAGAAAAATTTTGGAGTGGCGGCGATAGGCGGCAAGGATTCGATGAGCGGAACTTTTGAAAAATTAAATGTACCGCCGACATTGGTAAGTTTTGCGGTTGCAGTCGTTGACGCGGACAAAGTAATTTCGCCTGAATTTAAAGCGGCAGGAAATAAAGTTTATTTGGTTGAGTGCAAACGCGATAAATTTGGAGTACCTGACTTTGAATTACTGAAAAATAATTTTAAAAAAGTTTATGAATTAATCTGCGCGGGAAAAATAATTTCGGCGAAAAGTTTAGGATATGGCGGAATATCAGCGGCGATTTCCGAAATGGCGATAGGAAATGACATAGGATTTAAATTTACGAAAAAAGTTGATTTGTACGTAAAAAATTACGGAAGTTTGATAGTTGAATCGAATTGCGAACTTGATTTTGAAGAAATTGGGATAACTACAGACGCCGCGCAGATTGAGTTTGACAATGAAACAATTTATTTAGACGAAATTAAACGTGCATATAGTGAACCACTTGAGAAAATTTTTCCTACTAAAGTAAATAGTGAAAAGTTAATAGTTAATAGTGAAAGTAAAAATTTTGTCGTCAATAAGCCTAAATTTAAAATTACTCGTCCAAAAATTTTTATACCTGTATTTCCCGGTACAAATTGCGAATATGACAGCGCGAAAGTTTGGCGACAATCAGGCGGAGAACCTGAAATTTTTGTCATAAGAAATTTGACACCTCAAGCGGTAGCAGAAAGTGTCGACGCTATGATTAAAAAAATTCAATCCGCGCAGATTATAATGTTACCGGGCGGATTTAGCGGCGGCGATGAGCCGGACGGTTCAGGAAAATTTATTGCGGCGATGTTCAGAAATCCTCGTATTGCGGAAGAAATTATGAAATTTTTAAAACTTCGCGACGGCTTAATTTTGGGAATTTGCAACGGTTTTCAAGCTTTAATAAAATTGGGATTGTTGCCTTATGGCGAAATTTGCGAAATTGAGGAAGATTCGCCGACTTTAACGCATAATTCACTTGGACGGCACGTCAGCACAATGGTTAGGACGAAAATTGTAAATAATTCTTCAGCGTGGTTAAGCGGTTGCAAAGTTGGAGATGTTCATACAATCGCGGTTTCGCACGGTGAAGGCAGATTTGCGGCTAATGAAAGTTGGTTGAAAAAATTATCTTCAAATGGACAAATTGCGACGCAATATGTTGATTTTGATGATAATCCGACAAGTGAACTGCCTTTTAATCCTAATGGCTCGGCGTGGGCGATTGAAGGAATTACAGATAAAACCGGAAAAATTTTTGGAAAAATGGGGCATTCTGAACGTATTGGCGAAAATGTTTGCAAAAATGTTTCAGGCAATAAAAATCAACATTTATTTGAATCTGGCGTAAAATATTTTTCGTAAGGAGGCTTTATGGACACTACACCTTATTTTTCGATAATCATTCCGATGTACAATGTCGAAAAGTATATAAAAATTTGCGTAGACAGCATTTTGGCGCAAACGTTTCAAGATTTTGAAATTATAATTGTCGACGACTGCTCAACAGATAATTCTTACGAACTTTGTCGCGAATTGTATGGAGACAATGAAAAAATTCGTATTTTTCAGCAAGAAAAAAATCAAGGACAAGGTCCCGCGAGAAATTTCGGATTAAAAAATGCTCGTGGCGAATATGTTTGGTTTATTGATGGTGATGATGCCATACTTCCAGATATTATAAAAAAATTGCACAAAGTCACGAAAAAAACGGAAAATGGCGTTGATGTCATTCATTTTTTAGGACATTATAGAAGTCATCAAGAAGATTCAAATCCTATTCGTTTTGATAAATTAGAAATTGCATGGGAAAATAGACAAGAAGGTTTTTTGGGCTCTGACATACGTGAAAGGCTTATTAATAATTGGATAAAAAATAGAATTTGGGCAAATACATTTAAATTTGTATATAAAAGAAATTTTTTGATTGATAATGGAATACATTATCCTGATGCGCCTATGGCACAAGATCAACCTTTTGCTTTAGAAGCATTATGTCTTGCAAAAAATTACTTTATGTTAAAAGACAATTCTTACATTTACAGACATCATTCAGAGTCTGTTGTTCATTCTCCGAGAATTGATAAATTTGGAAAAGTGATTAAAAGCATTAAAGCTATTTTTAATTATGAAGCGCAAATGGCAAAAAAAATTCCGATTCTTGACGAGAATAGAATTTTAAGGGAACAATGTCTTATTCAAACATTTGAAGCAATATTTAGAGATCACATTCGTCCGCTTTATGATGGTGAAAATATTCCGATTGAATTAGATAATGCAATTTATGAAGAAATGTTGCCAATTTTTGGCGAAAATACGACATTGGTAAAATATCTTTTTCACGGATTTAATAATACGTGGTGGCAAGCAAATATTTTTGCTCAACAAAATTATTTATTGCGTCAGCGAGAAGATTTAATTCAGCAACAAAATAAATTGATTAAACAGTTAAAAAGATTATTAGATGACTATGATAAAAAAATTATTTGAATCGGGCGTGAAATATTTTGATTGAAATTTTAATGGCGGCGGCTATTTCGGCAGGCATTGTGTTAATTATAGGACCAATTTTAATTCCGCTGTTACACAAACTGAAATTTGGACAAAGTATTCGTGATGAAGGTCCTGCAAGTCACAAAGTTAAAAGCGGTACGCCGACAATGGGCGGAATTTTTTTGATAGCCGGAATTATTATTTCGACTTTATTCTGTGCAGAATGGACTGCTGAAACTTTAGTAGCGGTGTTTATCGTTGCAGGACATTTTGTATTGGGATTTTTGGACGATTATATAAAAGTTGTCAAAAAAAGAAATTTGGGCTTAAAAGCAAAACAAAAACTTTTGGGACAAATTATAATTGCGGCAGTAACGATTTACATTGCAACGACGCATTTAGGAATTGAAACGACAATTTGGTTACCAATTTTTGAAAGAACGGTCGACTTAGGAATTTTTTATTATGTTTTAGTTTTGTTGGTAATAGTCGGCGCGTCAAATGCTGTAAATTTAACTGACGGACTTGACGGATTAGCGTCGGGTTGTATGGCGATTGCGTCGAGTTGTTACGGAGTAATTTGTCTTATCACAGGACATTATAATTTAGCGATATTCTGCGCGGCGACGGTCGGAGCTTGCATTGGATTTTTGAGATTTAATTTTCATCCGGCAAAAATTTTTATGGGCGATACAGGTTCATTGGCATTGGGCGGAGCATTTGCGGCTATGGGAATTTTGACGCATACTGAATTTCTTTTAGTTTTTGTCGGAATAATTTTTGTCTGCGAGGCTTTGTCAGTAATTTTGCAAGTAATTTCTTATCAAACAACAGGAAAAAGAATTTTTAGAATGAGCCCTTTACATCATCATTTTGAATTGGGCGGTTGGAAAGAAATTAAAGTTGTAATGGTATTTTGGACTGTCGGATTAATCGGCGGCATAATCGGAATAATTTTGCTGATAGGTTCATCAGTTGCATTTGCGTGAATAAAATGGATTTAGTACTGTACATACACGGAAAAGGCGGCAGTCCGAGTGAATCTGAACATTACAAAAAATTTTTCCAGGATTGTGACATTATCGGCTTTGATTATAAAAATTTTATGCCTTATGAGAATGCAAAAGAAATTAATCAAGCCGTAAAAAATTTAAAAAATCATTACGAAAAAATTATTTTGATAGCGAACAGTATCGGCGCATTTTACGCGATGAATGCAGATATTGCGGACGAAATTTTGAAGGCTTATTTCATTTCGCCTGTTGTGAATATGGAAAAATTGATAAAAAATCTTATGGCATTTGAAAATATTTCTGAAGATGAATTGAAAAATGAAAAAATAATTGAAACTTCATTTGGAGAAAATTTATCTTGGGAATATCTTTCGTATGTCAGAGCTCACCCGTTGAAATGGAGTGTTCCGACGAAAATTTTATATGGCGAAAAAGATAATTTAACGTCGATTGAAACGATAATTGAATTTGCGGAAAAAAATAATTTTGAAGTTACGATTATGGAAAATGGCGAGCATTGGTTTCACACGGAAGCGCAAATGAAATTTTTGGATAATTGGATAATAAATAATAAAGATTAACAAAAATTTTTTTTATAATTGGCAATAAAAAAACGACGGGCTTTAATGGCTCGTCGTTTTAGTTTACATAAAAATTGTTATCTCCAAAACTTGTTTATGAAAAATTTTACTCAAAATTTTTTCTGCTACACTTTCTGCAACAGATAAGAAATTTTATTTTTCCATTCTTCGGTAATTTCTTTATGGAAACGCTCCAGTTCTCTTTCGCAAAATTTTGAAGTGTATTTGCCAGCATACCACGCCGCACGAGCAACATAACGATAAAAACGCCCAATACTCTCTTTATTGATATAATATGCATATTTTTTTACTGTTTTATATTCATCGTCACCGAACCAGTGACTAACCTTAACATAATCGTCCGTTTTATCAGTTTTGACGCAAGTGTAAAATTCACTCGCTGGCTTCATATTCTCTTTGAAACCTTCTGCAACCCATTTATTAGCGTGATCTTGAAGATTGTCAATGTATTCGGTATCTTTCGTGTAAAAATTATAAAAATTTGACGGCAAGGAAATTTTTTTACCGGTGTAACTTTCAATTTCGTTGACAAAGGCACGCAATTTTTTTATAAGCCGCTGATGAACGCCGTATTTATAATTTCCACTCGTTTCTGCATATCGCGCAACTTTATTCATCTTGCGTTGCTCGTACATAACAATTACCTGCTGACCTAGTGCATCTGCTTGTGAATAAATTTCATCGCGAAAAGCCCTTTCACCGGCAGATTTTGCGGATTCATAAGATTTATAATTATATTCCCAATCGCCATCAACGCTAGCTGAACTTGAGCGCGTAAGCTCTTCTGCATACTGATCTTTGTCTTCCAAAGAAAATTCGTAATTATCTTTGGAAGGTGGCGTAAACGTCAACGGTTCCTGCATTTTCTTTTTCAATTCGGCGATACGGGCGGCAACGTCTATCGAATCTTCAATCAAACTCAATGCTTCTGTTGGACAAAGTCCAATGACATTTTTAATTTTTTCAACATCGGCGTCCGCGATAATACCTTCGCCAATAACTTCGACAATACCCGCCGAATCTTCATGCAGGACATTACTTTCAAGCGCACACATTCCGCAAGCGTTACATTTGTTGCGTTGAACTTTTAATTTGTACATTTATTTTCCTCCTAACACAGTTTGCATTTTCTGAACATATTCATTGCCGACCCTCAAAGTTTCATTAATTTGTTTATGAAGTTTACCGTTATCGTCGAAGAGCGGTGCTTTCAAAATATCAGAAATTCCTTTAGCGAAGTTGCAACAGTTCATAATCGCATCAATGTCCGCGTTGCTGTAATCTTCGACGTTAAAGCCGTTGCGGTTTATAATTTCGCTCGTGTAACGAATACTTTTTAAGAAAAGCGCATTCATTGTAGTTATCAACTTCAAAACTGATTCGGCTTTACTTTCAATGCCTTCAAGTGCAACTCGTGCGTTGTCGATATTGTAAGCGATTGTATCTGCCTCGTCGCCGCGCGTGTTGGCAATGTCTAATTTAATTTTTGCGTCTTTTTTAATCGCTCCGCTAATTCCGCCGAGAATTCCGCCCAAAAGTACTCCATATTCAATCGAAAAAAGAAACGTTGAAACAATTTCTTTGTCAGACATCTGAATACCGGATACAGAAATCATTTGATTCATTTCGCGCAGATTTTCAGGACGCAACGCCAAATTTTTTACGTCAACAGAAGGAAGTGTTTCAAGATTTATCTGGATAATTTTTTCGTGTACTTCTATAAATTTTGGCAGACTTCCACTCATTATTCCGCGTTTACGATTGGCAAGTTTAGTCATAGTGCCTTCGAGTTTTTCGTATTGAGACCTCAAACGCCTTGACGCAGTTTCCACCATAGTAAACGCTTCATAGTTGACGTTGAGTGCCTGACTTTCATATTTGTCAGCTGACCAAAAATCACTAATTACTTTTGCGCCGCCAATTCCAATTAAATTTGCGCCGCCAATTCCAATTAAAACAGGAATCAAATTAAATCCCCTCCCTACAAATTCAAAACAATTTTTCTTTGGCGAAAATCTCTGCGGAAATCTTCCTTGCTGGAAAAAGCAACTTGACTTCCAAAATTTTGTAATATCCTATCAAGTCCCTGCGCGATAACATCAACGTCATTAGCGTAACTTCCTTGCGCTATTAATTTAAACCCTTCCTTAACATTGCTGTCCCATTTCAATTTTTCATCAGCAAAAAATTTTTGCATTAAATCGCGTTGGCGTTTCATTTCTGTTAAAGCATCGGATTTAATTTTCTCGATAACTTTTCTTCTGTCTGCAGTAGCTTGATTTTGTGACGCCTTTAAAAAATCTTTAATCGCATATTCTGCGGCGTCCATCTTAGCGAATACGGCGTTACAAGCGTATTCAATCGCCACGCCTGCGAAAATTCCGCCCGGCACGGTAGTAGCTACAAATGTCTGCAAAGCTACAACAGCGCATTTACGGCTAACTTCTTTGATGAATTGTTCAGCGTCTATTTTTCCCTCTACCAGAGCCATAACCGAATTTTTCATCACGTCGCCGAAAACCAGCGCGTTCATCGCAGGATTACTTCCTTTAAAAATATTCATACCAACTTTTTTGAGGACTTCTCCACCAATACGTTTACCCTCTTGGATAATAATTTCTTGTCCTTTTTTAATTACGAGATTTTTAACAACAGTTTTTGATTGTGCAACGAGTTGACGGCTAGCCTCGTCGAAATTTTTATCGCCGCTGACAACATCAATTATCGTGTTGGTGCTTGCTGTCACAATCTGAACGGTTGCTTGATCTAAATTTTTTCCGTTTTCTGATTTAATTTTATTGGTAGAAATTCTAAGTTCGCGTTCAAGAGTAGCGGCAATTTTCGGCGGCAAAGTGACTTCCGCGATATCGTAAGAAATTTTATAGGCGGATTCGTGAGCTGAATCGCTATATCGCACAAGTTCATTGCTTACTGGTTTTGCGATTCTTTCTTCAGAAATCTGCGCGGCAAAATTTTTTACATCACTTTTAATTTTTTCTTCAAGCATAGGACACCTAACCTTTAGAGAGTCTAATTTTTCCTTTGTCGTGTAACGTTTTCCGCAGGCATGACAATTTAAGCTTCTATAAACAGGTAGAAAAAATTTCCTCCCAAAATTTTTTTAATTGTATCACATAGTTTTTAAAAAGTACTGTTCCGCGAGGTAAGAAACATCCATAAATATTTTCATCTAAAATTAAAATTTTTTATCAAATTCAGCCATTTCAGCCATAATGCTGTCAATGTCTGCGTTTAACTGTTTTGCGTCGTTGAAAATCCTGCGTATCTCGTCGAGTTGTTTACGAATATCTTTTTTGGATTTATCCCAATCGGTTAAATCGACGAGTACGGACAGTTCAATATCTAATGCTTCGGAAATTTGAATCAGCAACGGCAAAGAAATAGCTTTGTTAGCTGATCCACTTTCGATTTGCGACAAATAATTTTTGTTGATACCGACTTTTTCTGCAAGTTTTACCTGCGTCATATCGCGCATTTTCCGAAAGTACGCAATTCGTAAGCCAATATACTGAATCTGTTTTTGATACTTGTCTTTCATAAGCATTTCCTTTTTCTTTTAAAATATCTATTTCATTTTGAGGATTTTACCATAATTCTGACAAGAAAGAGTGTAGCTTGTAGTTGAATTTGTTTAGGGAATAGCTACACTTTAAATAATTTTTGCAAACAAAAAAACGGCGGGCTAAATTGCTCGTCGTTTTAGTTTTGATAATAATGTCGCCAAGCTGTTTGATAACTTATTGAGTTTTTCTTGGCATATTCAGACAACTTCAAAATCTCACCTTCTTTCAGGCAAGATTTTACCCTATATTTTTATTTTTGTCGGTAAAATTTAAATTCAAATACAATACCACATTTTTATGTTTCCTAATTTGTCTAATAAATGAATTGTAACTTTTGGGTAAGAAAAAAGGTTATCAGCATTTATTTTTAGCGTTGGAAGATTTTTCCATTCATAATTCTTCATTCTTAATTTTTAATTAAAGAATCCGCCATATTCCGCTTATCAGCAGAAAACCCATAATTATGAAAACAATACAGCCAATAATGCATAAAACTAAATCCGGCTTGTAATGCCAAATCCAATCGCCGCTCAATTTTTCCAAAGGTAAAGTAGAATGTTTGTGAACATACGGCAGACAAATTGCCGCGCCGAGTACCATACCGAAAATAAAAAGGCAAATAAATCCAATTAACACGTCCGTCGGTATAAGTTCGTTGAAACTTTTTCCGTCAAGTATTTCCATAATAATCACTTCCTTTGATGAGAAAATTTTATGGAAAAATTTCTGCTATGTCAATGATTTTTTTCTAAAAATTCAGTGTAGCAAAATAATCGTCAAGAGTTTCTGCGCGGCGAATCATTTCGACTTCTCCGCTCTCTTTCAGTAAAAGTTCGGCACTCCTAAGCTTGCCGTTGTAATTAAAACCCATCGCGTGACCATGTGCGCCGGTATCGTGAATTATCAGGATGTCGCCAATTTCAATTTTCGGCAACTGCCTATCAATCGCAAATTTATCATTATTTTCACAGAGCGAGCCGGTTACGTCGTAAACATTTGTAAGCGGAGCATTTTCCTTACCGGCAATGGTAATGTGGTGATATGCGCCGTACATTGCGGGACGCATAAGATTAGCCATGCAAGAATCTAAGCCGATATAATTTTTATAAGTATTTTTTTCATGAATCACAGTCGACACAAGCCAGCCCGCATTGCCTGTCATGGCGCGTCCGCTTTCAGTGGCAATCGCAATATTTTCAAGACCGTTGCTGACTAAAATTTTTTCGTAAAGTTCATGAATACCTTCACCAACTGCGCGGAAGTCAACGGGATTTTCAGTCGGGCGATAAGGTATGCCGAAGCCGCCGCCTAAGTTCACAAACTCCAAGTTAATTCCAAGCTGATTTTTAATTTCAACGGCAAGTTCAAACATAATCTGCGCGGTCAACAGAAAAGTTTTTGTCGCAAGTTCATTGGACGCAACCATAGTATGAAGACCGAAACGCTTAATGCCTTTATCGCGAGCAATCTTGTAACCTTCCAAAATTTGTTTCCGCGTCAAGCCATATTTAGCTTCAGCAGGTTTACCTATGATGTCGTTGCCTTCGTTCATAATGTCGGCAGGATTGTAGCGGAAGGAAAGACAATTCGGCAGTCCCGCATTTTTTTCAAGATAATCAATGTGAGTTATGTCGTCAAGATTTATAATCGCGCCGAGTTCAATAGCTTTTTTAAATTCATCTGCAGGCGTATCATTGGAAGTCAACATAATTTTTTCTCCGATAACTCCTGCCCTTTCGCTGATTAAAAGTTCCGCTAATGAACTGCAATCCGTACCTGCACCGTCACGCGCCAAAATTTTTACTATGTGAGGATTAGGCGTCGCCTTTACAGCAAAATGTTCCCGAAAATCTTTTACCCATGAAAATGCTCTGCGCAGTTGCTGAAAATTTTTTCGTATTGTTTTCTCGTCGTAAATGTGAAACGGCGTTGGAAATTTTTTTATGACTTCGCGCAGTTCTTCATTGCTAAGCGGGAAATTTTTTTCGTTCAAATTTTTTACCACCTTTCGTATAACAAAAATATTATAACAAAATTTTGGACAAAAATAAAACCCGCCGATAAATTTTCATCAGCGGTTAAAATTTCAATAGAAGACTTCTTGCAAACAAAGTCCCTGCGCGGGAGCAGTCGGCGGAGCTAAATTTCTGTCACGTGCCGCAAAAATTTTTTTGAAGTCGTCAAGGCTTAACCTTTCGCGTCCAACAGCAACTATCGACGCTACAATATTTCTTGCCATACGATACAAAAAGCCGTTCGCGTGAATTTTTATCGAAAGAATATCCGCGCAGAATATTTCTTCAGAAAAAATTTCCGCCGAAAAAATTTTTCTTACGGGGTTACGCTGAACATTGCTTGCCGCCTTAAACGTAGAAAAATCATGTTCACCTACGATTAAGTTTAAAGCCGCCTTCATTTTCTCAACGTCAAGCGCGTATGGAATATGCCAAGAGAATCTTTCAACAAAGGGGTTGATCGTTTCGCCGCGCTGAATTTTGTAAACGTAAATTTTACTTTTTGCACTGTGCAACGCGCTAAAATCTCTGTCAACTTCCCACGCTTTACGAACAACAATATCGGGCGGTAAAATTCCCTGCGTCGCCTTAGGAATATTTTCAAGTTCAATGCGCCCGTCCGTAAAAAAATTTACAACTTGCCCAAGAGCATGTACTCCCGAATCAGTACGACCAGACGCCGCAAGTTCAATTTTATCGCCAAAAATTTTTTCAAGCCTGTCTTCCAAAATATTTTGTATCGCAACACTCGGCGGATTTTGACGCTGAAAGCCGTTATAATTCGTGCCGTCATAAGCCACCAGCAACGCAATATTCCTGCGCCGCGATTTCATTTCAAGTTTACTTTCCGTATTCATTCTCAAAGAACAGCCTTAACATTTTGAATCAGTTCAGGCAAGCGCGGATAAACATTAAATCCCGGGCAATCAGTGTCGCATAAATCGCGGTGTCCGACAATCGTAGTTATCGAAGGCACAATATCATAATTTTGACAAAGCGCGGCTACAAGTTTTTCCGTCGCTAAAGTCTGTTCCCTTGTAGGAACTCCAATATTATAATTGCCCGTCATACAAATTCCGACGGTGTAGCGATTATGCTTGTAAGAATGCGCACCAATTCTGTCAATCGGTCTTGCGTGTTCAATGACGCCGTTTTTATGTACGATGAAGTGATAACCGACGCCTGCCCAGCCGTTTCCTAAATGCATTCTGTGAATTTCCTGCAATGACGATTCTACGTCACGCGTCAACCCTGCATTATGAATAACGATTGTGCTTGTAAATTTACGTTGATCCATACTTTGTACGAAACGCAATCTTGGTGCAGAGATATTCAATTCGCTCAACGTTTGAAATTTAGGAATTGGCGGCATATCGAATTTTAAAACTTCTTTTTCATCTTTTACTGGGGACAAAAATGCATCGTCCAACGTTACAATTTTTTTGTCGTCAACGGTTTTTTCGGCGGCTTCCGCGAAATTCGGCGTTAATCCGAAGACTGCCGCTCCTGCTAAAAATTTCGTCGTCATGCTTATAAAATTTCTTCGTGTAAATTTTTCCATAGTTTTTTCACTAATCACTTCCCAAAACTTGATTATCTTAAAAAATTTGTTAGAATAGGTGTAAATAAGTTTATCACAAAAATTTTTTTTGTAAAGAAAGGGGATAGTTGCGGCAATATCAGTTGTCGCGAAATCATGAGAAAATTTTTTTGTTTTATGTGTCTTGCAATGATGTTTGCCTCAAGTGTTTTATTAAGCGGATGCGGTGAGGAAAAAACTTCTACCAATAATAATGTTGAAGAAAAGCCCGCGCAGGTTGAAAAGCCTGTAGAAGAGCCGCCACCCGTTGAAGAAAAAATTCCGAAGTCCGATAAATTTGTTACAGCTGACAAAAATTTTTCTAACTTGCAACTTGACGATTATAGAAAGCCCGTTTATGACGCATATGGTTATTGGCAACGTTCTGAACAAGGTATGGCAACAACAATGCCCGACCTTCAACCTTATTACGGAGATAAAATAGTTTACTTGACTTTTGATGACGGTCCCGACGAAAAAAATACTCCGCAAATTCTTGACATTTTACGCGCTGAAAATGTTCCCGCAACTTTCTATGTTGTAGGTACAATGGTTGAAGAATATCCTGACGTTTTGAAGAGAATGTTCAATGAAGGTCACGCTATCGGCAATCACAGTTACAATCACAATTATAATCAGCTTTACGCCTCTCCTTGGGATTTTATTTCGCAGTTCCAACGTACAGATGATATTATTATGTCGGTTATAGGAGTTCGTCCGCTTATAATTCGTGCACCCGGCGGAACTTACGGAGCATTTAATCAAGATTATTGGGATATGGTCAAATCAAGCGGTTACGTTGAACATGACTGGAATGTATTAACTCGTGATGCTGAATCGGGTGGGACAACTGCTTATGAACAAATTGCTAACGTAAAAGGACAGATGGCTAACAATAGTGATTTAAAATCAGTTATTGTTTTAATGCATTCTACAGCGGCTAAAGATGCGACAGTTGAAGCTTTGCCTGAAATAATTCATTTCTTTAAAAGTCTCGGATATAGTTTCGGCGTAGTTACTCCAATGACTCCGCAACCTTGGTAAAAAATTTTTTTTGAAAATAAAGGCTACTAAAAAGTTTTGGCATGGCTATAAGCATTTCTCTTTTGGTGCAAAAGAGAAACGCTAGCAAAGAGAAAACATGCCCGCTGAAATCGCGTCCGGCGATTTGCGCGGGCGGGCGCACGTCCTGTGCGCCACCTTTTTTCCAACTTTATTAAAAAATTTTTTTGAAAATAAAGGCTACTAAAAAGTTTTGGCGAAAATACCTTCCAAGAATTAATTTTGGGAGGTGTTTTTTATGTCGGAAATGTTGCGAAATCATATGCAAGAGGAGATTGAAAAATACAGTAAGCCCATTGAACGTGTACGCTCGCCGCAGGAAATTTTAGCGCGGTATAATAAGGCACTTAACACGTACAAGGAACTTTCGTATTCCAGCGACGATGATGTTTACCGCCAAAAGCTTGCAGTTTACGCGGAAATAAAAATTTTGGGTTGGGCTCTCGGCAAGCAAGAAAAAAATGTTATTAAAGACATTGTTGCCAACTCAAATAAAATGCCTTTTGGTACTTTCTAAATGAGTGACGCCAAATTAAATCACGACGCAAATAAAATTTTTCGTCCGCAACCGTTTAAGTGGAAACGTTATACTGCAGTTGCAGTAGGATTTTTTATATTGGCTTTTATCATCGTGGTTTTTCCAAAATCTGATAAAGAACCGAGTTTTCACGCAGAAATTTTTCCGTCAAACGCAATCAGCTACATAAAAGACAACAAGCTTTTTGCGCTTGCTAATGGCGATTATAATTTGGCAATGCCTGAAGGCGGGACTTTTGTAAACGGAGTTGCGCCTATGCTTTTAGTTGAAGTTGACGGCGAATATTACCCGCTGAACATTGCGGACGATTCTATTTTGCCGCGTCAAGGTCGACAGTTGCCGCTGAAAATTTTATTTGGCTTTACGTCTCCTCATGCGTCAAATACTTTGCATTATGACGAAAAAAAAGGCGGCGATCCCGTAAGAGATTTTCGCCGCAAAGTAAGTTATTATTTACACGTTGATAACGGTTACGGTCAAGTTGAAAGAAAATATCGCATTGTTACTCACTAGAATTTTTTCTAACATCAATAGCATTAGCATGCGCCGTCAAGCCTTCGACGTTGGCAAGTCTGATAATATCTTCGGCAACATTCATTAAATCTTTCCGCGTATAAGAAATTAAACTTGTACGTTTCAAAAAAGTTTCGACATTCAAGACAGAATAAAATTTAGCCGTGCCACCCGTCGGCAATACGTGATTAGGTCCGGCAAAATAATCGCCGAGCGGTTCAGGAGAATTTTCTCCCGCAAAAATCGCTCCGGCATTTTTTATTTTCGGCAAAAGTTCAAAAGGATTTTTCGTCAACAGTTCGAGATGTTCAGGCGCGGAAATATTTGCAAAGTCAATCGCTTCGTCAAGATTCTGCGCGACAATAATCAAGCCGTTATTTTCAATCGACGCGGCGGCAATTTCTTTGCGCGGAATTTTTTCAAGTTGAAATGTAACCTGCGCGGAAATTTTTTCAGCAAGTGCGGCGTCCGTAGTTATGACTATACTGCAAGCTAAGGGATCGTGTTCAGCTTGGCTCAACATATCGGCGGCGGCATAAACGGGATTGGCACTTTCATCAGCAATAATTAAAATTTCGCTGGGACCCGCAAGCATATCAATATCACAATGCCCGTAAACTTCCTTTTTGGCAAGCGTCACGAAAATATTTCCCGGTCCTGTGATTTTGTTGACGCGGGGAATTGTCGCCGTTCCAAATGCCATTGCCGCTATAGCCTGCGCTCCTCCGATTTTGAAAATTTTATCCGCGCCCGCAATTTTAGCCGCCATTAAAACATAAGGATTAATTTTTCCGCCCTTCGACGGCACGCACATAATAACTTCATTGACGCCTGCCACTTTCGCGGGAATAACATTCATTAACACGCTTGAAGGATACGCCGCAAGACCGCCCGGTATATATACGCCGACACGTTCAAGCGGAATTATCGATTGACCTAAGATAGAATTTTCTCCGCGATAAGTTATCCACGATTTAGGCAGTTGCTCCATATGATAGCTACGAATATTTTCAGCGGCGCGTTTCAGTGAATCGATAACTTTTTCATCGACTTGACTTTCGGCGGCGGAAATTTCTTCGTCAGTTACCAAAAAATTTTCCGCGCAGATTTCAGCGTTATCAAATTTTTTAGTATAGTCAATAACTGCCGCGTCTCCATTATACCGCACATCGTCAACGATTTTTTTTACAAGTTCGGACGCCGTTAAATCCTTACCGAAAATATTTTTGTTAAAGTCACGAATTTTTTGAGGCAACTCTACTTCATCAAAAGATTTTTTTTGCAAAAGTTTTTCAATCTCACTGCGCCCGACTTCTTCGCTGTTTATAATCTTCATCAAAATTTCTCCAATCAAAAAATTTTTATTAATTTATGTGTCTGCGGAATTACTCTTACGTTACGCAATCTTTTTAACGCCATTGCTTGGAAATTTAAGATTTTTTCAGGCGGCGCGGCTTGTACATTACCAACAGGTGTCACAGGTTGCAAAATAAATAATATTTCAGACGAAATTTCCGCGATTAATTCAACCGCTTGCAAAAATTCTTCCGTCGACGTGTCAGCAGAAATTACCGCCTTAACGTATAAATCTTTTTCCCGCGCAGATTTTAGAAATTCTTTGTGCCGATCCAAAAGTCCTTCGCCCAATTTTATATCCATACTTATAATATCAACGACGCCTAAAACTTTTTTCAGTTCATCGGTAAGTGTGCCGTTGGTCTCAAGGAAAATTTTCACGTTACAAGATTTTTTTATCGCCGTCGCAACTTCAAGGATAAATTCCCAACTTAAAAGCGGCTCGCCACCGGTAAAGCTTACTGAATGCGTCGGAACTTGTCGACAAAAATTTTTCACAATGTCAGTAACCTGCGCGGCGTCGAGAGGATTTTTAATCTGCGTAAATTTCATTGAACCTGCAAAAGTTTCAACGTTACAAAAATCTGCGCGGCTAAAATTCGTATCACAATAAGCACAACGTAAATTACAATCTGACAGCCTTATAAAAATTTGTCGACAGCCGACGTACTTGCCTTCGCCCTGCACAGATGAAAAAATTTCTAGAACGTTCATATTTTTATTACCACTCCAAGTTTATCCAAAATTACGGCAATTATTGTCCAAAACGTCGCCAACAGCAAACAAAATATCATACAACTAAATTCTAAGTTTGAACTTGGTAAAAAGTTTAGCATATACTCAAAAATTTTAGTCCACACGTCAAGCACATATACAAAGATTAACAAAAGGATTGATGCTACAAAAAAGAATAGCGGATTTTTCCCTAAAGCGGCGAGTGGTTGAAAAAATTTTTTAACGGAAGACGTTGAATTGGACATCAGCACTAATATTGACAATAAAAGTAAATTTATGCTTGAAGTCAGTAAGGCAAACGGTGCTGTCCAAATTTTTTTAGCGATTATATCAAAATAGCTCCACGCTACACCCAACGATAAAAGTATCACGCCAAAAATCACGAGTCGTAAAATTTTATCGCGCAGAGATATTTCAGAAATTAAGATTCTCCCTGCCAAAAATCCAAACAACATTGACGCCGTTGTAGCTATAGTGCCGTATAAGCCTTCAGGATCATGAGTCGGTTCCAATATGTGATTCACGCCCGGAAAAATAAAATCTATCGTGCTGCTAATATTGTGCATTTCGTTGAAAGGATTTTCAGGCGAGTAAATGTGAAAGCCTAATGAATAAACAATCAGCAGACCAAATGCCGTTGCCAAAATTTTTTTATCACTGCGGATAAATTTTGTAATTGCCATTGCAAACATGTATGTCAATGCTAATCGTTGCAGTATGCCGAAGAACCGTAAATGTTCGACTACATAATTGTATAAATCAGTACTCGTAAAACCGTCACGAAGAAGATATGCTAAAAAATATCCTATTTCGTTTAAAAATATTCCCAGTAAAAATAATAAACCTGCGCGGACAAAAATTTTTCTCCACGAAGCCACTCTGCGTGAACTTGAAACAGCGGCGGACATTCCCATTGCAAAGATAAATCCCGGAAAAGCTAAATCGGCGATCGTGAGACCTTCCCAAGACGCGTGTATTAAAATATCATAGGTTTTTATTGGAGGTGCGTCTACCACAATCATTATGAAAATTGCAATTCCTCTACATACGTCTAATTCCCAAATTCTGTTCATTTTCACTCACTAAACTCAATATCAATCTCAAACATTCTGTTCCACGCGCAGGTTACATTGAAGTCGCGCAGATAATCATACGGAGGCAAATTCTTAGCGGCAAATTCGCGCATCAATTTTGTAATGGCATCTTCAATTTCAAAATTTCTTCCGCCAAAGTTACTGTAAAATTTTTCGCCGTCAGGGATATTGTAGTAAATCCAATCACCAACCGTCGTCCGCACATTAGCTTGATAAGCCCAATCATCAAGATAACGCGTCGCCAAAAGTTTATCCTTTGCGTCCGTCGACATATGCCGTGCTAAAATTCCTGTACTCAATGAATAGCCGATGGAGTTAGTTGCCGTATTCCAGCCCGCGTAAGCTTGCAACTTGAAAAGTAATCCGCGCTCCTTCAACATATTCATCATAGGATTATCCGCGCCATTTCCAAAAGTTATATCAGCTACGCAGACGGGATAACCTTCATTGACGTAACGTTCAACCATATCAACGAAATATTTTGTGCCGTCACGCGGAGAATTGTAATCAAAACTGCTACGGCTAAAAGGCGAAGAGTTATGGCTGTGATAAGTTTCGCCGGCAGGGTCTGTATTTACGAGAAAAACCAAGTCGGCAGATTCGGGATTGTTGACAAGTTCGCCGCCAGCGATAGTAAGTTCACTTTCGATAGAATTTGCAACCGTTTCGTCGGAATATGCTGGAATCGTCTCCGCGCCCGTGCCTTTGTTATATGCCACAAAAACTTTTGGAATATCTCCGCGCAGATCGTCAACGGCACGCGCTAAAAGTACTAAACCAAATTCATCAACGCCGGAAAGCATTTGCAGTTTATATTTTGGAATATTATTTTTTTGCGCGTAGGAAGTCAATTCGTTACTTTCGCGTTGAGTTTGACTGAAAGTCCAGTGATCATCGCGACCTATAATTAAATAGTTGATAATGCCTTCGTCAGTCAAGTCAATAAGTTTTTTTGTAACGTCAAGATTTTTTTTTCGACGTGACAGCCAATCGTTAAGAAATTCGGTGGGAACTCTATTTTGTATAGCGTACATTGCGTCGTGTTCACCGCTTGTGAGTCCGCTGACTTCTCCTTTGTAGGCAAGCGAAGTGTACCTGAAAATATCTGCGCCGTATTGCGCATAATAATCGGGTTCTTCAACTGAACCTGCCGTGCCTTCATGGGGCGCACGCATTAACGAAGCCAACACGTAAATTTTCAAGTGGGGATTTTTTTCACGAAGAGCTTTAAAACGATTTATGCGAGCGTCTAAATCTGATTCAGAAATTTCGTGCTTGCGCGAAGGAATCAACCCGCCGTAAATGACAGCGTCTGCAGAGATAACCGCCGCGTCGACGTTGGAAATATTTTCTTCAAGCCAACTCCAAAGTTTGTCGAAGGATTGACCGTTATCATAACGGCTAAGATAATTTTTCGGCGGCAAAATCATTTCATAACCTGCCGCTGTTACAACTTCAGCTGTTTGCTTAAAAGTAATCGGTCTGTCGTCGACAGGTATGTACAAAATTTTTTCTCCTGCCGCGTCAGCCCGCGCAGTTGTCATCAAAATTAAAGTCAGTGTTAAAAATATTTGAAATAAAATTCTCATAAAAGCCTCCGCGCAAAAATTTAATTTATCTTAACACCGGCGGGTTAAAAGTGTCAATCAATTTATGTTAGAAATAAAAAAGCCGACAACTTTTTATCGCTGTCGACTTTAAAAATTTTTTATTCAGATATTTTTATGCCATTTTATTTTTCTGCATATGAAGTTGAGACCGGCAGAGAATCCTGCGCGAAAACGTCATAGCCCTGTAAGCTTGTCACTTTGCCGACTGAATAATTTGTGTCTGAAAGTTCGGTAACAGAATCAATCTGCGCGGAATCAGTTACAAAATTATCGTCGTCAAACAAAATTAAACTGCTAACGTCCGAATCTCCAATGAGTTTGCTTGTTGAACTAGACGATTTTACATTAATGGTTTTGCCTTTAGCACCAGCCAAAGTAATGAAACTGCCGCCCGCTATACTTACTTTTACGTCATTGCCGACCGTCGACAATTTATACGCGCCGCCACTGATTGATAATGTATCCTTAGCAGTCCAGCCTTTGATATAGTCATTCCCGTCTCCCTTAACATATTTGTAGAGGACGCCGCTTGTGACTGAACTGTAAATCGAATCGTTGCCAGTTCCGCCCTTAATTGTATTCTTAGAAGCCGTGCTGGTTAAAGTAATTTTATCAGCACCTGCGCCGCCTTCAATGTAAGCATTCGCGCCGCTATTGTTAATTGAATCGTTACCAGATCCGCCGACGATTGTATTTTTAGCAGCCGCACTTGTGACTGTTATCTTATCAGCACCTGCGCCGCCGTGAATATATGAATTCACGCCGCTGTTACGGATTGTATCGTTACCGTCGCCGCCGGAAGCTTGCAACGATGCGCCGCTATTATTAATTGAGTCGTTACCTGCACCGCCGCTTATCGTGACTTTCGACGCCGTATTCTTAATCTTGTCGGCATACGCTGTACCTGAAATTAATGTGCTTGCCTTTGAGTTGTCGATATTCTTGCCGCTTGACGATACCATAGAACTCGACGAACTACCTTTAATGTTAGACGTTTTACCTTTAGCACCAACCAAAGTGATGAAATTTCCGCCCGCGATGCTGACTTTTACATCATTGCCGACTGTCGACAATTTATACGCGCCGCCAGTAATTGATAACGTATCCTTTGCCGTCCAGCCCTTAATATAATCGTTGCCGTCGCCTTTTGCATACTTGAAAAGAACGCCGCTTGTTACACTGCTGTAAATTGAATCGTTGCCTTCGCCGCCGATTATTACGTTATTCTTTGCCGCACTGGTCAGAGAAATTTTATCTGCGCCCGCGTTGCCTTGTATCGTGACTTTCGACGCGCTATTTTTGAGCGTATCAGCATAAGCAGTGCCGGCTACGAGAGTGCTTGCCTTCGTGTTGTTGATATTCTTTCCACCAGAAGGATTGATATTTATCTTTTTACCCTTAGCATTGGCAAGGGTAATCTTTTCGCCGCCTGTTATGCTGACTAAAACATTGTTGCCGGTCGTGGAAGTTTTATACGCGCCGCCAGTGATTGACAAAGTATCTTTAGCAGTCCAACCTTTGATAACGTCATGACCATCGCCCTTCGCGTAACTGTAGAGAACGCCGCCTGTCACTGAACTATAAATCGTGTCATTGCCGGTTCCGCCTTTGACGGTATTTTTAGTAGCCGCGCTTTCGATTGTTATCTTATCTGCACCAATGATTGTTATATTGTCTGCACCAGCTCCACCGTCAATATACGTATTCGCGCCTTTGTTACCAATGGAATCATTACCTTCACCGCCGTCGATTGTTACATTATAGCCTGCACTTTCAATAAAATCGTTGCCTTCGTCACCGCTAATAATGACGTTATCGGCACCACTTAAAATTAAATCGTTACCGTCGTCACCGCTTATCGTAACATTCGAGCCGGAACTGTAAATATAATCGTCACCATTGCCGCCACTTATTGTAACATTTTCAGAAAAGATGTTGTAAATGGTATCGTTACCGCTACCTACACTTATCTTGATGTTTGAGCCACCTACATTGAAAATGCTATCCGTACCGCTCGTGCCGACAATGGACGCGCCGTTTACGGTATTGTATTTAGTTACACACATAACAGACGCTGGAGCATTAAACTTGCCACTTACAACGGAATACAATCCGGCAGTTGAAATAATGTTGTCGTAAGAATCAACTACTACCTTATCTGCAGGAATTGAAATGGTTCCGCTAAATCCCGTTCCAACAGTCATTACATTATCGGAATTTTTGATATTGGCTGAAGTATTTGCTTTGCTCGACTTGAAAGTTATGCCGCTAATCGTGACATTGCTTGTGCTGTCAAAGAGATAATCAGCCGTACCGTAATTGGGACCTACATTGATATTATCGCCTGCGCCCGCAACTATCGTAACTTGGGAGAATCTGTCAATATCGACAATAGAGATAACATCAGCACCTGTTCCGCCATTAACAGATAACGTTGAATCTAAGATTCCCCACATACTTCCACGAATATCAATAGTATCGTTGCCAGCTCCGCCGTTCACTGTAACCTTTGAATAATTGATAGCATAATCATCTGACGCGTCGCAAATTTTAACATAATCGTTGCCTGCATTGCCGTTAATCGTGCGGGTAGCATTTTCAATAATCGAAGTTGTAATTGTATCAGCATTGTTAGTACCTTTTGCAGTTGTCACGCTATCAGATACAACGGTTGATTTACCTGCAGAAGTTATAGTCGCCCACGAAAAACGCTGAATATCAAAATGGAACTTTTCCATAGACTCAATACCCCCCCCCGATGATAATGGTTATCAATTAACTTTGTGCTTGACTTGCGCTTAACCGCCAAAAAGAAATCTTTCATAAAAATTCCTCCTCCTTGAAAAATAAAACTACACTAAAACTATTTTGAAATTATAATCGAAAATTTTTTCTTTTACAATCAGCAGATGAAAAAATTTTTTGACAAATTTAATAAAAAAATGCCGCGCAGTTGTCATCAAAATTAAAATCAGTGTCAATCAATTTATAAAAAGTCAAAACGTAAAATTTTTCTTGACTTTTTGTCTTTTTGATGTTATGATTCGCAACGTCAAAAAGATTTTAAACCAACTTGATTGGAGTGATATATATGGCAGGAGAAAAATTTACAGCAAAGGCAATGGCGGCAATACAGGCGGCACAACAAATCGCGGCAATGAAATATCATCAAGAATTTAATTCAAAGCATTTAATGTTTGCATTGGTGAAAGAACCTGAAGGATTATTGGCGACGATTTTTGAAGATTGTCAAACAGATTTACCAATGTTGAAAGTCAAACTTGAGGCGGAATTAAATAAAATCCCAAGCGTCAAGGGACAAGAAAGGCTTTCAATGGGCGTCGACCTTTCACGCGTCATAGGCAAGGCTAATGAATATTCAAAGTCAATGCGCGATGATTATATCAGCACCGAACATTTACTGCTGGCATTGGTGACAGACGGCAGTTCAGAAGTTCAAGCGATTGCTAAAGAATTTAAACTTTCGCGTGACAGAATTGACGATTCAATTAGGAAAAATCGCAAACAAAACGTTACGACGGATAATCCTGAGGAAGCTTACCAAGCACTTTCAAAATTTGGACGTGACTTGACTGCAACGGCGAAGGCGGGCAAACTTGATCCCGTTATCGGACGCGACGAAGAAATTAGACGTACTATTGAAATTCTTAGTCGACGCACAAAAAATAATCCTGTGCTAATCGGTGAGCCGGGCGTTGGTAAAACTGCGATTGTTGAAGGTTTAGCGCAACGTATTGTAGCCGGTGATGTTCCAGAGTCACTGAAAAATAAAACTTTATACGCGCTTGATATGGGTTCACTTATTGCGGGTGCAAAGTTTCGCGGCGAATTTGAAGAACGTCTTAAAGCTGTGCTTGCGGAAATTTCTAAATCGGACGGGCAGATTTTACTGTTTATCGACGAAGTTCACACGGTAGTTGGCGCGGGTAAAGGCGGCGAAGGCGCAATGGACGCCGGTAACCTCCTTAAGCCTATGTTGGCACGTGGTGAATTGCGTTGTATCGGTGCGACGACGTTAAATGAATATCGCAAGTACATTGAAAAAGATACTGCGCTTGAAAGACGTTTCCAGCCGGTTATGGTTGGAGAACCGACGGTTGAGGATACAATTTCAATTCTGCGCGGACTTAAGGAACGCTACGAAGTTCATCACGGCGTAAGAATTCGTGACGCGGCATTAGTCAGCGCGGCGACACTTTCAGACCGTTATATTTCTGACAGATTTTTACCCGATAAAGCGATTGATTTGGTAGACGAGGCGGCGGCTAAACTTCGCACTGAAATTGAATCACTTCCCGCGCCTATTGATGAGATTCGTCGTAAGATTATGCAGTTGCAAATTGAGTTACAAGCTCTTAAAAAAGAAAATGACTCTGCGTCTAAAGAAAAAGTCAAAGAAATTGACAATGAAATTTCTAAACTGCAAGCGCAGGAAAAAGTTTTGCGTGATAAATGGGAAGCTGAAAAGCAATCAATCTTACGTGTTCGCGCAATTAAAAAGGAAATTGACGACGTTAATAAGGAAATGGCGGACGCCGAACGCGCTTACGATTTGCAGAAAATGTCCGAATTAAAATACGGCAAACTTCCCGAACTTATGAAGACGTTGAAAACGGTTGAAGATGAAATTGCCGCGCAGTCAAACGGCGAAAAACTTTTGAAAGAGGAAGTCGGCGAAGAAGATATTGCAAAAGTTATAAGCAGGTGGACAGGCATTCCCGTTGCCAAAATGATGACGGGTGAACGCGAAAAACTTTTACACCTTGAAGATACTTTGCATGAAAGAGTTGTCGGACAGGACGAAGCGGTTAAGGTGGTCAGTGAGGCTATTCTTCGCGCCCGCGCAGGTATCAAAGACCCTAACCGCCCAATCGGTTCATTTATCTTTCTCGGACCTACGGGCGTTGGTAAAACGGAACTTGCTAAGGCTTTGGCGGAGGCACTCTTCGACGATGAACGCAGTATAATTCGCGTTGATATGAGTGAGTTCATGGAGAAACACACCGTAGCGCGTTTAATCGGTGCGCCTCCCGGTTATGTCGGTTATGACGAAGGCGGACAACTTACAGAGGCAGTCAGACGCAGACCCTACAGCGTAATTCTGCTTGACGAAATTGAAAAGGCTCATCGTGATATTTTCAATGTCCTGTTGCAGATTCTTGACGACGGAAGATTGACTGACGGTAAAGGACGCGTTGTCAACTTTAAAAATACCGTTGTGATTATGACAAGTAATCTTGGTTCGCAGGAAATTTTGAAACGCGCGAAAATCGGCTTTATCACGAATAAAGATTTTGCGGAAGCGGAAGGCGTAATCAAGGATATGTTGAAAGATTATTTCCGCCCCGAATTTCTTAACCGCATTGACGACATTGTTGTATTTAAGTCTCTGGCGAAAGATCAGGTTAAATCTATCGCAGAAATTTTGTTAAAGACTTTGAATGAACGCCTTGAAAAACAAATTAACGTAACTTTGACTTGGACTTCAAAGGCGGTTGATGCGCTTGCCGAAAAAGGTTTCGATCCGAATTTCGGAGCGCGTCCGCTTAGAAGATTTTTAACGCACACCGTTGAAACGGAGCTTAGTAAACAAATTATAGGCGGCGTTGTAAAAGACGGCGACACGGTAGAAATTGATTATGACGGAAAAAATTTTATCTTCGTCGCTAAGTCTCCCGTCAATCTTGAAAAATAAATTTAAATACATTGCGGATTTTAACGAATTTGCTATAATGCGTAGCAGATTCTTTTTTTATTTGGAGATATAATTTTGAGTCTAAATTTTTTACAAGAAGATTTTAGCGAAGTCGTAGGAGCGTACTTTGACGGAGAAAAAATTTATCTGTCGCGGCACATTAACGGTAATGTTGAGAATTTCGACGCAAATTTTTCTGTAGAAGATGATGTTTCAGAGATTGAACAGCTTGCCGAAAAAATTTCCCTCCTATGCTATCAACGCGGCTGGAAGACTTCAAAGATGGGCTTATGTCTGCGTGAAGGTGTTGCCATAACTTTTCAGACACCTTTTGGAACTATTCCGCCTGAAGAAATTGACAACTCCGTAAAAATTTGGGCTATATCGCAGGTTGATGAAGACGCGCTTTTTGATTCAATAAAGTTTGGCGAAGAAATTTGGATGGAGGCTATTTCAAAGGCAACTGCTACTGATTACGTTAATGCTTGGCAAAAAAATTCTATGACTTTATGCGCTTTAACGGTTATGCCGGAGGAATTTGACGCGCAGATTAATTTGACGAAGCCGCAAACTTACGCCGATTACGTCGCCGATGTCGTTGCAAATAAAAAGACGCCTAACTTGATTAAAGACAGGTTAAGCGCGTGGAACTATAAAAAAATTTCTGTAGCTATCGCGATTACATTTTTCTGTGTCCTCTTAGGAATTTTCGTAAAGACTTCATATGAATATCACGTTGCCTCCGCACAGGTTGAAGAGTTGCAAAATTATCTTGACGGACACGCCGACGAAGTGGAGCTGAAAAAATCTGTCGAAGAAGATATTGCCGAAATGAAACGCCTAAATTCATTTTGCGCCGCGCAGGAGAATCCTTTTCCGAAATTTAACGCGCTCGTTAAGCTTGGTAAAATCGCTGACGGTAAAATTTATTTGACTAAAATAAAAATGTCCGATAACTCAATCGAACTTGAAGGCGTTGCAAATAATTCTGATGACATAAAAAATTATGTCAGTCGATTAAAAACAATTACGACGAATGTCAAGCCCGGTAATTTTTCTTCAAAAGAAAATATCATTACGTTTACGATTTACTTGACGCTGAAAAATTAAGTTGTAATAAAAAATTTTCGATAAAGGGTTATGCAGGAATTTCAGAATTTTTGTTGAAAGGAAGTTGATAAAAGTGGGAGTTTGGGATATTAACGCCGCAACGAATTTAATTTCGAGTATGGCGCAAAGTACGCTCATAACGGATACGAATACTGCGAATAATATTGCCGCAGGAAATGTGGTCAACGATTCTTCGGACTACGCGAAAATTTTGGCAGAAAAAATCGCTGAAGTCGATTCCAATATGAACAATCAGCAAAATAATTCCACGAGTCAGCAGGAAAATTTTTCTTCAAGTAGCGAAAAAGCTGTCAGCAATATCGAAACTTTAAGAAAGATTATGCCGGACGGCTCGATTAGGATTGTTACGTATAAAGACGGCGAAATTGACAGCGAAGTTAAAATACGTACACATTTGGTAATGACGCCTGATTATTCTGCGCCGCCCACTCCTGAAGGCGAACCTGCTTTAAAAGCTGAACAACGTCTTAGTTTAGCGGCTCTGCTTATGGCTTAATTGTTTTTCTAAATTAATGGGAGGTTTTTCACATGGATGTAACTTTAAATCAAAGCGCGATTAGATTCGCGAATCCAACTCAAGGCGTTGCGGCTTATGCGTCATCTTCAAGCCAAAACGCAAATTCAACCGTCGATGTAGGTAATGCCTACGAGGTCAACATTTCTGACGCCGCTAAACAGGCGCAACAGTCTTCAAAAGTTGCCGCAGTTAATAAAACTGAAACGCAACCTGCCGAAGTTCAAACTAAAGGCGTAGCTACAAGCGTCGTCGAAGAGTTGAGGGAAGATATTAAACTCAACGAACAGGCTATGATTAACGTTATGATTCAGGCGATGACTGATTCAAATAGCACGTTGCAAAATTGGTTGAACAATGGACAGGGAATTTTGCATTACGGCGATAAGCAAATTGAGGCGGCTAAATTCGGTATTCCCGAAGTTGCAACAAATCCTGCTGACGCCGCAAAGGCTGTCGGTGAAGGCGGCGCGTGGTCGGTTGATTCGGTTGCAGGAAGACTTTTTGATCTCGCAAGTTCAATCGCCGGTAATGATCCTGAAAAACTTCAGGAAATGCGCGATGCTGTCGAGGAAGGTTTTAAACAAGCAGGTGTGGCTTGGGAAAATATGACGGGTTCATCTTCAATGCCCGACATTACCCGCCAAACTTATAATGAACTTATGCACCGTTTCGATATGCGTATGAAAGAACTTACCAGCGGCGCGGCATAATTTAAAATTAAAAAAATTAATTAGAGGACGTAACTTTTTTCAAGCTACGTCCTTTTTTAGTATTAAGCTTCAGTAATCTGTCTAAATTTTTCTCCGTAAGCTATCGCAAGATTTTTCCTTAAATCTGAATAATATGCTAAGTCTTCTTCCTTAGTTACATACTTTTCCGCCGCCTCACTAGCCGCCACTAAAACTTCCACGTCACGAAATACATCGGCAATTTTTAAATCAGGCAAGCCGTGTTGCGCTTCGCCAAAAAATTGTCCCGGTCCGCGCAGTTTTAAATCTATATCCGCCAACTTGAAACCGTCCGTCGTCGTCTCCATTGCCCTAAGTCTTTCTTTGGAATTTTCCGCCTTGCCGTCTGAAACCAAAATGCAATAAGAATTTTCAGAACCGCGCCCGACTCGTCCGCGCAGTTGATGAAGTTGCGCCAATCCAAAACGTTCCGCATTTTCCACAATCATAACCGTTGCGTTCGGCACGTCTACTCCAACTTCAACAACCGTCGTTGAAACTAATACGCTGATTTCACCTGCGCGGAATTTTTCCATAATTTCATCTTTAGCCTTTGGACGTAATTTTCCGTGAATCAACGCGCAATTAAAATCTTTGAAAATTCCGTTGCTCAACATTTCATAAATCTCTGTCGCAGGGTCTACTTGGCTCATAACTTCTGATTCACTGCGCTCAATCAGCGGACAAACTACGTAAGCTTGTCTGCCTTTCAAAATTTCTTCGCGGACAAATTCATAAATTTTTTTCCGTGAACGCGTACTTTTGAACGAAGTTTTTATCGGCTTACGTCCCGGCGGAAGTTCCTTTATCAATGAAACGTCTAAGTCGCCGTAAACCGTCAAAACCATTGTGCGCGGAATTGGCGTAGCTGTCATTACGAGCATATCAGGAATTTTTTCAGATTTCTTTTCAAGCTTAGCGCGTTGTGAAACTCCAAATCTGTGTTGCTCATCAGTGACAACTAATCCCAACTTTGCAAATTGGACGCCTTCTTGTAAAATTGCGTGAGTGCCGATTAAAATATCTATTTCGTGTTCGGCAATTTGTCTGTAAACTTCCTCGCGTTTTTTCTTAGACGAAGTAATTTTTGCGCTCAAAAGTCCTACTCTTATTCCTAAGTCGCTTAATTGTTTTGTAAATTTTTCGTAATGTTGCGACGCTAAAATTTCTGTAGGTGCCATTAATGCGCCTTGATAGCCGTTTTCTACCGTCTTGACGAGTGCCAACATTGCAACGGCAGTTTTTCCTGAACCAACATCGCCTTGAATCAATCTGCGCATCGGCAAATTTTTTTCCATATCTTTTGAAATTGTATTAAAAGTTTTTTTCTGATCTTTCGTCAATTCAAATGGTAAACTTTCAAGAGCTTTTTTGACGAGTTCGCCATTTTTTTTGTGAGTTATTCCTAATCTTTCGTCCTGCGCTTGACGTTTTATCAGCATTAATCCGCATTGAATTAAAAATAATTCATCGAAGGCAAGGCGTCTTCGTGCCGCGCTAAGATGTTCACGACTTTTAGGAAAATGTACTGCGCGGGTTGCTTCGTCAAGTGAAATTAAATTTAATCCGCTTAAAATGTTTTGCGGTAAAATTTCTTCAAGCGTCGGCATTTTGCTTAAAAGATTACGCATTGCATTGCGAAAAAAACTTTGATTAAGTGTCGCCGTTGCGGGATAAATCGGCATAATTCCAAGTTGCGGAACTTCTCCATCGTCAAGGATTGAAAAACTGTTAATCTGGTTCATCGTACGTTCGCCAGTCCAGCCGTCATATTTTACCTTGCCGATAACTACAAGCCGCATACCTTCCGAAAGTTTATCCATTAAATATTCTTGATTGAACCACGTCAATTTTATTTGACCAGTGCCGTCGCGCAAATACGCTGTAATAATTTTTAAGCCCGTCCCGGCTACACGCATTTCAAGTCGCGAAAGTGTCCCGACTATTACCGCTTGATCGTCGAAGGCTAATTTTATAATCGGCGTGATTCTGCTCCAATCTTCATAGGCTCTCGGGTAATGCGTCAATAAATCGTACATCGTCAAGATATTTAATTTTTCAAGTGCCTTTGCGCGTTTCGGACCTACGCCCTTTAAATACATTATGTTATCTGTAAATTCAAATTTTGTTCTACTCATAAAAATTCTCCTGTTAATGATAAAAAAATTTTATCAAAATAAAGAAAACTTTGCAATAAAAAAATCTCCGACAAATTTCATCGGAGATTAATTTTTTTATACCAATTTTTGTTTTAACCGACACGCTTCGGCGGTTTTAATTTATAAGCATTTTCAAATATTTCTGATTCAATGGGATATGGTGAGCCTTTTCTTGAAAGAACTCCGCCAAATCTTCCGCTGTTCCCTTGTGAATTTGTGAATCCTACAGTTCCGCCTTCACTTATATCAAAGTGGTAATCAATATAAATTACAGAATTTCCTTTGGTGGCTTTAACTTGGCAATTAAGACCTTCTTCATAACTTGCATCGCCATAACTAATAAATTTGATTGTTTCAGTCATCAAATAAGCTTCTCTACCGTCTTTATAAGTTCCGCAATAAACATCATACGCAAAAACTTTTTCTTGTCCGCATAAAAAAAACGATGCCACCAAAATAATCATTGAAAAAATTTTTCTCATAAAACCTTCCTCCCAAAATTTTTTTCGATTATAACATAGCAAATTTATTTTGTCCTGTCCCGCGAGGTAAGAAATAAAAAATCCCGCGCAGATTTCGCAGGAAAAAAATTTTTTAAATGTCTTGTAAAAGTTTTTCTACATACGTCGGTAATGCAAACGCGCCGCAATGCAATTTGGGATTATAATATTTTGTCTGAATCTCAAGTTTTTTCCAACTCTCAAAATTTGCGTCTGAAATCGGATGAAATTTTTTCGACGCAAATCCAAATAACCAATGCCCTGAAGGATACGTCGGAATGTGTACTTGATACACTCCTACTATCGGAAATGTACTTATTATCCTTTTATGCGCCCTCTTCATTGACATGGCGTCCTTTGAATAATACGGATTTTCGTGCTGATTTATCATTATTCCACATTCCGTCAATGCTTGATAGCAATTCCCATAAAATTCTTTCGTAAACATTCCTTCGCCCGGTCCAAATGGATCTGTCGGGTCAACTAAAATTAAATCGTAATGATTTTCTACGCGCCGAATAAATTTTAAAGCGTCCTCAATATATACGTTGACGCGCGGATTATCGAGACACGCGGAAGTTTGCGGCAAAAATTTTTTACAAGCATTCACTACAACTTCGTCAATTTCTACCAAGTCAATTTTCTCAATGCCTGCATACTTCAAAAGTTCCCGCGCAGTTCCGCCGTCTCCACCGCCTAAAAGTAAAACGCGCTTAATTTCTGGATTAACGCCCATAGGTACGTGAGAAATCATTTCGTGATAAATAAATTCATCTTTTTCGGTCATCATAATTCGACCGTCGATAACCAAAACGCGCCCAAATTCAAGCGAATCAAAAATATCTATGCGCTGAAATTCGCTGACTTCGCTAAAAAGTTGACGGTCAACTTTTATCGAAAATCTGACGTTGGGCGTATGATTTTCAGTAAACCAAAGTTCCATATCATTCACCTACAAAATTTTCGACAAAAATAATTTAGTGCGCTCTTCCTTCGGATTTTCAAAAACTTCTTTAGGCTTGCCCTGTTCGACGATATAGCCACCGTCTACAAATAAAAGACGCGTGCCGACTTCGCGAGCAAAGCCCATTTCGTGGGTAACAATTACCATTGTCATACCGCTTTCAGCTAATTTTTGCATAACGTCGAGAACTTCGCCGACCATTTCGGGATCTAATGCGCTAGTAGGTTCATCGAAGAGCATAACTTTAGGATTCATCGCAAGAGCGCGGGCAATCGCTACACGTTGCTGTTGACCGCCTGAAAGTTGGTTAGGATACGCGGAAGCTTTATCGCCCAATCCTACGCGGTCTAAAAGTTCCTGCGCAGTCATTTCAGCTTTTTCACGAGAAATTTTGCGAACTTTCATAGGCGCAAGCGTAATGTTATCAAGTACCGTCATATGCGGAAAAAGATTAAAGCGTTGAAAAACCATTCCGACTTCTTCGCGCACTTTATTAACATTTTCGTCGCTGTCCATTTTAATTCCGTCAACTTCGATTGTACCTTCAGTGGGAACTTCCAAAAAATTAATGCAACGGAGCAAAGTTGACTTGCCGGAGCCTGACGGACCAATAATGACGACTACTTCACGTTCGGAGATATTTAAATCAATTCCCTTCAAAACGTGTAAATCCTCGAAAGATTTTTTGAGACCTCTAATTTTAATCAAATTTTTTCCTCCAAAAAAAATTGGCGTCCGATTTTGACGCCGTACAAAAAATTTATTTGCGTTGCAACGCCTTAGGTTTACCGAAAATTTCACTTAAAACGATAGCGTTCATAGCAGAATCTGGATTTAAATTCAGCGGCAAGTTTGATTTATTTTCTGTAGTATCCTCGCGCCGAAAATTTTTTTCCGATTGAAGTTCGGTTTTAGGTTGCGAAGAAATTTTTTCTCGAATTTCAGCCGGTTTAAATTCGTCTTTAAAAACGGGTACATCTTCGCCGGGAAAATTCGGATCATTAGCTAAAGTCGGTATCTCAAAACTTGCGTTGTTCGTCGAAGTTTCAGTAGGATTCGGCGGCGGGACTTTCTTTTTTTTCTTTTCCGCAATTTTTTCTAAAACCAGAAAAGCTATCCACAAAATTACAAGTATCGAAAAATCCATTCGACATCACCGCTTATGAATTGTGTGCAATGTGAACTTTTTCAGTTGAACCTGCGCGGCTGATAGCGTTACGCATTTCGGTATCAGATTTAACATTCATCATATTGAAATAATCCATAACGCCGATTTTGCCTTCCATAAGAGCTTTAGCCATAGCGTGGGGAACTTCAGCTTGAGCCTCAACGACTTTAGCTTCCATTTCCTGCGTATAAGCTTTCATTTCCTGTTCTTGAGCAATAGCCATTGCGCGACGTTCTTCAGCTTTAGCCTGCGCAATTCGTTTATCAGCTTCCGCTTGATCTGTTTGAAGTTGTGCGCCGATATTACGTCCAACGTCAACGTCCGCAATATCAATAGACAAAATTTCAAATGCCGTCCCCGCGTCAAGACCTTTAGCCAAAACCGTTTTAGAAATTTCTTCGGGGCTTTCGATAACGTCCGTATGTCTTTCTGAACTACCGATTGTTGAAACAATACCTTCACCAACACGCGCAATAATTGTAGGCTCGCCCGCGCCGCCAACTAACCTGTCAATATTCGCCCGAACTGTTACACGCGCTTTAACTTTTAATTCGATGCCATTTTTGGCAATAGCTCCTACAAGAGGCGTTTCAATAACTTTCGGGTTGACGCTCATCTGTACTGCTTCTAAAACGTCGCGCCCTGCCAAGTCAATAGCCGCTGACCTCTCAAAAGGTAAAACTATTTGCGCACGTTGAGCCGCAATCAGTGCGTCAACAACTCTGTCTACATTGCCGCCCGCTAAGTAATGCGCTTCAAGTTGGTTTACATTTACGTCAAGCCCGGCTTTATTCGCTTTAATCAACGGCATTACGATTTTTGACGGTGTTACGCGACGCATACGCATTCCAATCAACGTGAAAATTCCAACGTGAACATTTGCCGCCAATGCCGAAATCCATAAACCTATAGGCACGAAGTTCAAAAAGATTGCCACAAAGGCTATCGCAAAAAATATAATCGCTCCGTACCCTATCAATAAATCCTCCATTTTCAAGCCTCCTTTGGTTAATAGTTAATAGTAAATAGTAAATAGTGAATAGTGAATAGTGTAGTTGTTAGTACTATTAACTATTCACTAACCACTATTCACTAAATCTGTCTTACGAGAATACGAGAACCGTCAACGTTGATAATCTTGACGATAGAGCCTTGCTTTAAGAAATTGCCCTCCGTCACAACGTCAAGCGGTTGCCCTTCAACCATAACCGTTCCGGAAGGACGAAGGTCTGTTGAGCAAGTACCAATCGCGCCTAAATATTTACTTTTGTCAGCGGTGCTGATGTAACCGCTAACATTTTGCTGGCGTTCACTCAAAATCAAATCGTCACTACCGTGCTTGGTTTTCGTCGGTTTATGCGTGTTGATGTAAACTATAAACGCAATCCCCAACACCACGCTCATAAATACCACGTAGAAAATTAAAGAAAATGAGAAAAACTGAAGCCCCAACATTAGCGTCACACCCTTTCGTTAGCTGGTAGCTTTTACATTTATTTTCAAATTTTTAAACTGGAATAATTATTTCGGCAGTTCGGTTAGAATTTCCTGCAGGAGAATAAACTCTTTGCGTCTCAACGGGAACTTCATCTTTAAAGCGCGGTGCTTCCTTATCAATACGAGCCTGCGCCTCTTCCGTCAATTCAGGCAACTTTGCAAAAAGTTCCTTGTACCAATCAAAACGCTCTTCATAATGCTGACTCATCAAGCGGTTGTGCTTTACATATTCATAAGCCGCCTTTGTCATATCACGACGCTTGTCACGATTCTCAATCAAAATTTCTAATTTCTGCGCAAAATCTTTCATATCGTAGAAGATAAAGCCGTTTTCGCCATCTTTGACAACTTCCGAGTATGCAACAGGAGACGCCAATGCCGCAACTCCTGCCGCCGCACATTCAAGGAATTTTAAATCAGACTTGGCACGATTGAATTTATTATCCTGCAAAGGTAACAGCGCAATATCAGATGTATATAATTCTTGTTCGTAGCGTTCATAAGGCACGAATTGCCCGTCATAAATTCGCGAATCGCCAATAAGTTTTTTATTTTCGCTCTCAAGGTCTTCATACAAACCTTGACGCGCCAAAATTTTAAACGCCAACTTTTTACCGTATTTTTTCGCCAATTCATTAAGCGTCGGCAACATTTCATTGAACTCTTTATCACGATTCAACGCGCCAAAGAAAATTGTAACTGGGCGATCTTCCTGCGCAAATTCTTTATCGAAGTCACGCGGCGGCAAAAGTCTTTGTAACTGATTCGCAAAAACTTTTACATTAGGATTGAACTGGCGCAAATAATCAGCAAGATATTCAGTCGAAGTCTGAATAGCGTGGACGCTGATAAAATTTATAAAGCCGGTCTTTTCGTAAGACTCTTCCCACAAAACGGGATGGTCGTCCATTTCTTCAAGATACAAATAATTTTGGCTTTTCATATTCTCGAAAAATTTTACGCCATTTGTAAATGTCGGGAACGTCATACGCTGATTAATCATAATTCGATTTTCGTATTGTTCCTTCGGGAAAATGTGGTAAGGCTGGTCAACGTTTGATGACGTTGTAAAAATATTCGGCTCTGTCGTCAAAAATGAGTTAGGGCGATGAATTCTTACAGGTGCGCAAACTAACTTTTCGCCGATGATAGATTGAATTAAATATTTCGGCGGCATTTCCTCTGCGGTTGCGATGAGAATATATTCAAAAATTAACGGTTCAGTCTTAGAAATTGCGCGAAGTTCCTGCGGGACATTAGTTCTGCGCGATGCGTTAAGTGAACGATATTCGGTAAGACCCGCTTCAGTAATGGCTTTGGACAATTCAGTTTTTGTCAACGTGATTTTGAATTTCGGCGGCTCTTCATTTAAAATTGCTATAATATTATCAGCAAAGGCAATATTCTCAAGCGTGAAAAGTAGTGTGCCGCGCTTATTAAGTTTCTTTGCGGCATCTTGAATCAGTGTTACCAATTCATTTTGATTAAGGTTGCCGATAACCGCGCTTTGAATCAGAATAGAATCAAATTTGCCTTTTACGCTTTTAAAATTTTCAGCGACGGTGTATTTGCAATCAGGTTGTATCAAAAGAAAATTTTCTTCAGTAGTTTCAAAATCCTCCGCGACTTCGCCGGTAATTTCAAGTACCGTTTTTGACCGCGCAGGTATCATCGTTTCAAATGTCATGATTTACCTCCGTTGTAAGCTTTTAGAAAAAATTATCTTACTAAGCTATACATTAAATCTTCTTGCGCACGCATACACTTATAAAGCTCAAAACGCTCTTGTATGGTTTCACGCGCTCTTTGACCAAGTAAACGTCCGCGTTCAGGATTATCAAGATGTTCTTCAATTTTACGGGCAATGTGGTAAGGCGATCTAAATTCCGCCAACAAACCGTTGACGCCATCTTCCATAACTTCTTCAACAGGCGGAGTTTTTGAACCGACAATAGGACAGCCAAAACTCATAGCCTCAAGGAAAGACCAGCTTAAAACAAACGGACGCGTAAGGTAAACGTGACAGCTTGACGCGCGTAAAATCTTTTGATAATCGCCGCGATTGCGTAAACCTACGAAGTGAACGCGCTCTTTATCGTAGCCGCCCTTCTTTTCCTCTTCCTTCAAATAAGTAGTGTCTTTAAGTTGTGCGCCGTAACAAATTCTGTCTTTGCCGACAACTACGACGTGAGCCTTAGGACGACGTTGCAGTACAAGGCGGATAGCGTCCATAAAGTAGGGGAAACCGCGATAAATTTCAAAGCCGCGTGATACGTAAGTAATAATTTCCGTACCTTCCGGCAGATTTAATTTTACGTCGTCGAGAATAAGTCCCGGACGCTTGCCGCTCGGATCAGGTGAACAAAATCTCGTATCAATGCCTTCGTGAATAATCTTAACTTTCGGCTTGTAGACTTCAGGAAGTTGAGAATGTTGCCATTTCGTAGGAACGATTCCAATTCCTTGACCCGGTCCCGGAGCTGTTACAGCTTCAAGATTTAAGAGGTGGTGGGCATTCCTTGTACGAATAGAAATTTTGTTAGGCATTTGCGGAATTTCATCAGGCCACCAATAACAATCGCTGTCTTCAGCAAGATAATACCATTCAAAATAACCCATAATCGGCACATTGGGATATAAATCTTTACAATAAAGGGTAGAACCCCAACCTGTATGCGCAATAATTACATCGGGCTTAAAATTTTTTTCTTTGGCGAGCCATTCCAATGCACGCGCTACGGCTTGACCTTCGACAACTGCTTCAGCCGCAGGGCGCAAAGGTCCACAAGTCTCAAACCACTTCTCATTCTCGGCGGTCGGCTTACCATAGAGGGCTAAAGTCACACCCGGCAAGCTGGTGCCAATGCTGTTCTCCTTTGAAAGGAAGAATACGGTATTTTCGGGGTTTCTTGCCAAATAAGGCGCAAGTGATAAATATTGGGCCGGGTAGCTCGGGTGAAGAAAGCAAATCTGCATTATATCACAATCCTTTCGGTTTTGTCAAGTGTTTAATGATTGTTAATTTAATTTAAACATCATTCTTTGTAATCTTTTAAATACATTACATGAAAGCCGCATATAGTTAAACCTTTTCCACGAAGTACAGCCGAAACTGCGCTGGACTTTGCATTAAGCGCATTAGCAGTAGCTTTTACGCTTGGATAAATTTGTTTCGTTTCAAGAACAATGACAGGTTTTTCAGCAGAACTAGGCTTTTTTTCAGGAACATTAAGAGTTTCGTCTAAATATTTAAAGTGCAGACCGCCTGTTGACATTCGACGCCCATTTAACACCGCCGATATAGATTGAGGAGGTATTCCTAATTCATTAGCGGCTGTCTTAACCATTGGATAAACTTTCTTTGTTTCGACACAAATAATAGAGACGGGTTTACCACCCCAAAATCTCTTCTTACCCGACTCTTTTGTTTTTGAAACTTTTTTGAAATACTCAAAGCTATATCCTCCGCAAGTTTTAGCGCGACCGTGTAAAACTTGAAGAATTCCGCAAGAATTAAGTTTTAAAACAGTTGCGGCTTGTTCTGCGCTATCGAAAATTTTTCCGGTTTGTTTACAAATAATCGGCTTTTTGCGTGTATCTTCGGTGCGAATACTTCCGTTAAGACTTTCGTCAGCGTATCGCCAATGAACGCCGCCAGCGGTTATTTGTCTGCCGTGCAAAACAGATTCTATATTAGCCACAGATATATTACAACATTCAGCGGCAATTTTTACACTCCAAAAAATATTATCGGTTTCTACACAAATAACTGGTTTAGCCATTTTCATACGCGATTCTAAAGTATGTTTTTTTCCAAGCAGTGACGTAGTGCCGTTTGTAGTTCCTATTAATGCTCGACTTATTTTTTCACGCACCACAAGCGGAACTTCTTTACCGAAATTAGCTATGCCAATTTTTTCGCGTGTTTCTTGTGAAACTTCATGTCCCATGAGACTTTCACTAATTTTTTTACAAACAGATTCTGGTCTTTCATAGCCTTTTGATACTGTGTTATATACAGGGTTTAGTGCGGATATGAAAAAATTTTCTCTTTCCGTTAATTTTTCTGCAGGACACTTTTCAAGAACTAAAAATGTAAAATTACTCCAACCGTATTTTTCAACATCATCACGCATACCAGGTTGAGGATTGCGCATATGTTCTCTTTTACGACGGTCGAAATCAATGGTCTGCCCAATGTAAAAATCGCCGGTGATTGTGTTTGTAATCATGTAAATGCAAATCAATTTTATCACCTCCTTTCAACAGTTGCCAGTATAAACAAAATTTAAATGACGCTGTGCAACTTCAGCAAGCCTGTAGACCGTCTTAACATCAGTCGGCGGGCGATCGTTTACCTTGTAGCGCGGGAAAAATCTACTGACATGCAACGGAATATCTTTCGAGATTGACGCAAGCCATTTAGCCTCCGCGTCCATTTCTTCTTCTGAATCATTCATACGCGGTACAATCAGCGTTGTAACTTCCACGTGACAACTTTTAGCCGCCGTCTGAATAGTATTCCGTACTGTCTCAAAATCTCCGCCAAGTATATTATAAATCTGTTGGCTAAATCCTTTCAAGTCAATGTTCATCGCGTCAATAAGCGGGAGAATTTTTTTCAATGCGCCGCTTGCAACCGTCCCATTAGTCACCAATACAGATTTTAATCCCACTGCCTTCAAAAGGTTAGAAGTGTCGCGCACATATTCATAGCTGATAAACGGTTCATTGTACGTAAACGCCACACCAATATTTTTTCTGTCACGCAGTTCAACGGCAATGTTTACAAGTTGTTCGGGAGAAATTTGCCGCGTAGGAAAATTATAATCCGCCATAGAAATTTCGTAGTTTTGACAGAAAGGGCAATTCAAGTTACAGCCAAAACTCCCAACAGATAAAATTGTACTGCCGGGAAAAAATCTGTACAACGGCTTTTTTTCTATAGGGTCAAGTGCTATCGACGTGATACGCCCGTAATTCAACGCGGTAATTTTTTCGCCGTCATTGTAACGCGCCCGACATTTTCCAACTTCGCCAACGTTCAGGCGGCAATGGTGCGGACAAATTTCACAAACTAAAAATTTTTGCTCAATTTCCATTTGTTCACTCCAAATTCAGTGAATCCTTTATTCAATAAAATTTTTGTTACAGACAAATTGACGTTGAACAACACTAAGCCTTTATTACAATTTTTATGTATGTCAAAAAATACACGAATACCGGCAGAAGAAATATATTCAAGCTCCGAACAATCAATTTTTACTTCGTCAATGTTATCAGATAACTTTTCCTTTTCAAATGTCGTCAAAATATTTGGCGCAGATATGCTGTCCATTCTGCCGCGAAGTGTCATCTGCAAAACTCCGTTTTCAAATGTATATTTCATCTCGAAAGGCAGATTTTTTTGAACCGTAACATTATCTTGAAAGTTTTGGGATTCATCAAGGGTCATTAACCAATAATGACATTGCTGCATTGCGTCTTTGAATTGCTTAATCTGCGCGGAAGTAAGTTGACGATAAACGCTAAGTTCGGGCAGATTTTCTGCCAAATTAATTCTTTCAACTTTCAAGCCGTGCGACCTTAAAAGATTTTCCGCAGTTTTAATTGAATCAGATAAATTTTCTACGTTCAATATAAACGAATTGAATAAATTTGCCACATCAGACTGTTTACTGGCAGTGCTACCTGTTTTCTCCAAATTTCTAACTGAACTTTCTCCAAACACTGAATGAAAAGTCAACATAAACTGCAACTTAATTTCAGGATCAGGAGTTATCCAACAACCGCCGTGTATCTCCAACAGTCTGCGAATATTTGAAATGACGGCATCAACTTCATCATCGCTAAAGTACATCAACATTCCTTCGGTAGAAATGCAAATCGGCTCATCTATATCACGCAATGCCTGTTCAAGTGATTCATAATTCGTGGCATCAACTTCGCAAAAGGTTATGGCATTAGGATGAGTGGCGATAGAATTAATAATTGGTGCAAACTCCCGCACTATAATGGGTAAATCCATTCCGATAAAGCGAAATCCTTTTTCCGTAAGATGAAGAGCTTTTGGAGTACAACCGCAGGGTAAATCTACGCAAGTATGATAACCTGAATTTTCAATAAGGCTACACATTGTGCGATACTTTGTCTCAACCACAATGGCATTGCCCAAAATCGTATCCGAATCAGTCATACTTTTCAGCGGTTGATTGTCATCAAGTTTTAAGCAATGCAAAATTTTATCGGCGTCGGGTATTCCCGCCCGCGCCATAAGACACACTGCCGTTTTTGCAGTTTGAAATACAGGATTGGTTCGCGCCTGTGCGCTGTAATTAAAATCATTACTCATTTTTAATTCTTCATTCATAATTCTTAACTGTTTTACATCATTTGCGCTTGATAAAGTCTTGAATATGCGCCGTTACGTTTCATCAAATCATCATGCGAACCGGCTTCAACAATTCTTCCCTTGTCAATAACAATTATAGCGTCGCAATTTCTAACCGTCGAAAGTCTATGCGCAATCATCAACATTGTACGTCCGCGAGCAATAGGTTCAATGTTACTCATAATGATATTTTCCGATTCGTAGTCAAGCGCACTCGTCGCCTCGTCAAAAATTAAAATTCTTGGATCAGTTATCAATGCACGGGCAATAGCTACACGTTGACGTTGTCCGCCGCTTAAGAGACTGCCGCGCTCTCCGACGAAAGTTTCATAGCCGTTTTGAAAACTGCTGATAAAGTCATCTGCGCCCGCCAATTTCGCCGCTCTTACAACGTCTTCGTGAGTAGCATTGGGACAAGCGATTTTAATATTTTCTTCAACGGTTCCGCTGAAAAGTTTGCTGTCTTGCAACACAACGCCGATTTGACGACGCAACCACGCCGGCTCAACCTGCGCAATGTCAACGCCGTCAATTAAAATTCTGCCATTTTCAGGAAGGAACAGACGCTGAATTAATTTTGTTAAAGTTGATTTACCCGAGCCGGAACGCCCGACAATTCCAACTTTCATACCGGCAGGTATTCTGATATTGATGTTGTCCAAAACTTTTCCGCCTTCAGGAGTATAACTGAAAGCTAATTTTTCCAACGCAATATCTCCGCGCAGTGAAGGTAAAGTTGTACGCGAAGGGTTAAACGCAGGCTCGGTTTCTTCGTTCATAATATCGCCAAGTCTGTCCATTGAAACGCGAATTTGTTGAAAGTACTGCCACTGGCTGATAAGACGCATTATCGGCGCGATTAATTGTCCTGCTATCATTTGGAAAGCTATCAACTCACCGACGGAAATTTCGCCTTCCATTACGTAGTAAGAACCAATCCACAAAATTAAAAGATTGAAAATGCTGTATAAAAATGTACCAATAGTATTTGCAACGTTGGCAACATTTATAACCGCCAATGAAGATTTTACCAGCCGAGCCAGCATTTCTTCATAACGTCGAATAAAATTATTTTCAACACTCGTTGCCTTAACCGTACCAATACCCGTTATCGTTTCAATCAAAAAGGAGCGATTCTCACTGCCAATTAAAAACTGGTCATTAATCAGACGTTTGAAAATCGGCGCGACAATCGCGTTTAAGATAACGAAAAGCGGAATCATTACGACAACTATAACGCTCAAAATTCTGCTGTAAGTAAACATAACGCAGAAGTAGATGACAGCAAAAACCATATCCAGAAGGATTGTTAAGCTGGAACCCGTCATAAACGAGCGCAAAGTTTGTAATTCGCCAAGACGTGATACAATGTCGCCGACTTGCCATTTTTGGAAATAGCTCAACGGTAATGACGTAATATTTTTGAAAAGCCGCGAACTCAATGCAACGTCCATTTTAGAACAGATATTTGTAAAAAGGTATGAACGAACGCCCGAAATCCACGTCGTGAAAATTGTACAAGTCAACATACCTAAAACAAAAACGTCAAGCGCATCAGCTGCGCGGTGTACAAGCACTTTATCAATAATATTTTGAACGAAGAAAGGTGACGCCAATCCTAAAATTTGCAGGACAAGCGACATAAATAAAACAGTTCGCAGGAACGGGAAATATTTTGTGACGACGGGTAAAAACCATTTGAAACCAAATTCCTGCTTTTTCTTCGGCAATTCGTAGCGGCGTGTGAATAAAATTGCGTCGCCCGTCCAATCCATTAAAAGCTTGTACCTGTCCGCCTTTACCGGCTGTTGTGAAAAGACGGGATCCATTATGTAAATGTCGCCGTCTCTAATCGTCGTGATAACAACTTTTCTGCCGGAGTGCAACTGAATCAACACGGGATAAACAAGGCGGTCTAAATCCGATTCCTTTAAATTGTTGTAAGCACGCGCTTTCAATTTCAACTCCTGCGCGGCACGAACCAAAGTTGTTAAGTCAACGCTACCTTCAGAAAGAACGTAGGCACGCTCCAACTGCCGATATTCTGCAGGGATATTGTAATACTTTGCAATGGCGATAAGGCAAGCAAGTCCCGTATCAATGCCGTTGACGCGTCCGCCGTCCTCCTGCTTAACGTCAGTGCTGACTGCTTGATTTTTATTCGCTTGGTCTGCAGGAACTTTTGCTAAGTCGATTTTAGCAAGTGCCTTTTTCTCGCCTTGATTTTGGTCAGGCTTTTGCGGAGAATTACCACCGCTAGGCACAAGCCCTTGATTATTTTGGTTATTCTTATCTTCCGGCATATATCAACGCTCCCTCAAAGCTTCGGAAGTGTATTGACGGAACGGGTCAAGGAAGAAGTCAACAATACGCTTTTCCTTAATCTTAATTTCCGCGCTGACATTCATTCCTACCGCAAGCGGAACTTCTTCGCCGAAAACGTCAATAGTATCTTTGCCGCTCGGAGTAAGAATCATTTTAAATTTTTTGTACTTCTCAACGTCACTTGCAGTATTTTCTGCGTCCGCGCTGACTTCTTTAACCGTCGCGTCAATCATACCGAATTTCTGAAAGTTAAAAGTCTCAACTTTGACTTCAGCAGGCATACCAACTTTGATAAAGCCAATGTCTTTGTTATCGGCGTAAACTTCAAATTCCAGAGTAGTATCTTCAGGAATAATCTGCATAAGTGGTTGTGCATCAGTTACTATACCGCCTACGGTGTGTACCAAAAGATTGTAAACGCGCCCGCTGGTCGGTGCAACAATCGTCGCCATGCGCGAATCTTCATCAGCTTTTTTGATTGATTCGACAACAGAATAATATTCTTTCTTAGCCTCAACGAGTGAAGTCATAATATCCTTTTGATAAGACGCACTGACATTAGCTAAATTTTGTTCAGCTTCTGCAATTTCTGCGCGAATACTGTTAATAGCGTCCAATTCAGCCTGTGCATTCTTTTCATACTCAATCGTCTGATTTTGTTGCTCCAAAAGTTGGAACTCTGAAATAGCACTTTCAGCAATCAAAGCTTGAAGGCGTGATTCCTTTTCACGCGCGATTTTTAAGCCTTCGACATATTTTTCGTAGGTAGCTTGAGTAGATAAAAGACGCGCCTTTTTCTGTTCAATGATGTCACTGCGACTTTGAAGTTGAGTTTGATAATCTCTCGTGCGACTCTGATACAATGCGACTTCTGCTGCCAAATCATGCGCTTCAAGGTCGGGATCATCTTCAGGAATAAAGGAACTGCCTGTCAATTCAGCCGTCAAGCGTTGAATATCCAATTTGTAATAGGCGGCGCGTTTTTTCAAGCTGTCATAATCAGCAGACGTTGTGGTAGGGTCAAGCACTACAAGAACTTCGCCTTCTTCAACCTGTTGCCCTTCGATTACGCGAATTTCCTTGATAATCCCTTTATTCTTAACCTGCACCGTCTTAGCCTGTCCCGAAGGTATGACTTTACCGGGCGCGACGGCAACTTCATTTATTTTACCGAGAAATGCCCAAGCTATACCTACGCAGAGCAATATTAAAATCGACCACATTACAATACGTCCGGTGGGTGAAGGTGGTGTTTCAGTGACTTCCAATATTGCAGGCAAAAATTCTGTTTCTTTTTCACGTTCTTCGCCGTGAACCAGCCAATTCCAAAATTTCATTGGGAGTACTCCTTTCTAAAATTATCCGCGTGTCTCTTGCTGATCGTAAAGGTAACGATACAAGCCGCCGAGTGCAATTAACTGTTCATGTGAACCGCTTTCAACAATTTCGCCTTTATCGATAACAATAATTTTATCGCAACGACGAACCGCGCTAAGTCTGTGCGCAATAATTAACATTGTCCTACCCGCGCCTATGGCTTCCATATTGTTGAAAATAATTCTTTCCGATTCGTAGTCAAGTGCACTGGTTGCCTCGTCGAAAATCAGAATTGGCGGATTGGCTAAAAGTGCACGGGCAATAGCTACACGTTGACGTTGTCCGCCGCTAAGAGAATCACCGCGTTCACCAACTTTTGTGTCGTAACCTTCCTTCAATTCCAAAATGAAATCGTGAGCACCTGCAAGACGTGCCGCCCTAATAATTTCGTCCATAGTCGCGGTAGGTCTGCTGACCGCAATGTTATCACGAACACTTGAATTGAACAGATAATTTTCCTGCATAACTACGCCGATTTGATCGCGTAACCAAGCAAGATTCGCTTCCTTCGTGTTGATTCCGCCGACGGTTATAATTCCCGATTCAGGAACATAAAGATTTTGTACGAGGTTAGTCAACGTCGATTTACCCGAGCCGGAACGTCCGACGATACCTAATTTTTCTCCGGGATTAATATGCAAATTGATATTTTTCAAGACAAGCGGCAAGTCAACGCGGTAACGGAAAGAGACATCACTAATATCAATTTCGCCGTCAATTCTTGGTGCGCCGCGTTTACCAATTTCGTGAACAATAGGTTCCATTGGCGTATTCAAAATGTCACCGATACGTTCAAGCCCTAATCCGACCTGCTGAACTTGCGGCCACATCGTTAAAAGTTTAGTCATTGGTCCTGTAGCCTGTCCTGATAACATTTGGAAGGCGATTAACTGACCAAGCGTAAAGTAGCCGTCCATAACCATATGACCGCCGTACCAGAGGATAGCCATTGACAGCAAACCTTGTACAACGCCACTAAATGCGTTGATAACTAAATTAAATTTTACATTCTCAAAAGTCGTCCGCACATAACGCGCCAAAAGATTTTCCCACTTATTGACGAATTGCGGCTCAACTGCCAACGATTTAATTGTTTCCATGTTCGTAATGGACTCAACCATAAATGCGTTATTCATCGCACCTGTACGCCATACCGCTTCAATTTTGCGTTTGATAATCGGTACAGCCCAAACATTTTGGACAATGTAAAGCGGCACAATCGACAGAGCTATTAACGTAAGCGGCACTGAATACCAGAACATAAAGCCGATAAAGACGACGGAAAAAAATACGTCCAATATCGTCATTAAGCCTGTACCTGTTAAGAATCCGCGAATTTGTCCCAACGCGCCGACACGCATTAACGTATCACCGACGCGCCGCCTTTCGTAATACGGCAAGGGCAATGAGATTAAGTGACGAAATAACCTTGTGCCAAGTATCGCGTCAAGTTTATTCGTCGTGTGGTTCATTATGTACGTTTTGAGAAATGTCAGCAACGATTGCATGAAGAAGAAAATTATCATGCTCACGCCGATAACCATCAACGTCGAATAGCCGGAGTTGCCGATAACTTTATCAATGACAACCTGCGTAATAAGCGGCATAGCAATTCCCATTACTTGTAAAAATAGCGATGCCGTTAGTACTTCGCCCAACGGTCTTTTATAGTGACCGATAACTTTTAAAAACCAATCAACGTTAAATCGTTTTTTGAAATACGTCCAACTGAAAGCGGCGGAGAAAACTAAAATTTCGTTAGACCAACTCTCAAGAAAATCTTTAACGGGCAACGCAACTGGTTTATTTTGACGCGGATCGATTATGAGTAAAACTTCGTCATTAGCACTGCCGATTGCGATGTACGCGCCGTCATTCATTTTTGCGACGGCGGGATATTCAATTTCGCGCAGTTCATCAATAGTCGGACGAATCATTGTACTTTTGACGTTGTACTTGCGAGCGATTTTCTGAAGTTTTGCCCACGTAGCTTGATCGTCTGTTAAAGGATTATCCTTATAGATTTTTTCTAAATCTTTTGCGCCGTAATGTTGCAGGATTTTTATAATTGAAATGACTCCCGTGCGATTATTCGCAGATGAGGACTGATTGTCAGTCATATACCATGCAAGTCTCCCTTCTTTTAAGATACGAACAAAAATTTTATCGTAGATTTTAAGTTAATCGCTTAATTGTTAGAAAATACTATCAGCTTGAATAAAATTTTTTATGCGTGTAACTGAAAATGCCGCCGTCAAATTTAAGAGACAGCGGCAATATTCAGATTTTCCGATATACTAAGAGACCAAAAGCAACTCTACAGAAAATTCACGACAAAATAATTGCTATCGAAAATTTTAACGGAATTTACGCTTGCGAGCCGCCTCAGATTTCTTTTTCCGGCGGACACTTGGTTTTTCGTAATGTTCACGTTTTCTAACTTCGGCGAGAGTACCCGCTCTTTGACAGGTTCGCTTAAAACGACGGAGAGCACTGTCTATGGATTCGTTTTTCCCTACTTTGACTTCATTAGCCACGGCTATTATCCCTCCCCTCGCTTAAAACTTAGCTGTCGCATACGGCGAATATTTTATCACTTACTTTTTATATCGTCAACTTTAGCGTTAAAAAAATGTTTTTAAAGTGCATTGAAAAAATTTTATCAGTCAATTAAAATATATTTGCCATTTTCTATTTTTACGAAAAAATTTTGAGCAACGAATTTTTAGAGGTGAAAAACTTTGTTGACTAATGCGCCGAGAGGCACGAAAGATATTTTGCCGGAACAAATTGACGGCTGGCAGTACGTTGAAAATGAAATTAGAAAAATCTGCGCGGCATACGGCTACGAAGAAATTAGGACGCCGACGTTTGAGCATACGGAACTTTTTCAACGCGGCATTGGTGAAGCAACGGACGTTGTCGAAAAGGAAATGTATACCTTTACGGATCGCGGTAACCGTTCAATAACTCTGCGTCCTGAAAATACTGCGTCAGCTGTTCGCGCTTATCTTCAAAATAAACTTTACGCGTCAGGAAATCTTGTAAAACTTTTTTATATCGGTTCAATGTTCCGTTACGACAGACCGCAGGCAGGTAGGCTTAGGGAATTTCATCAATTCGGCGTTGAGGCACTTGGTGAAAAAAATCCTGCCCTTGACACGGAAATAATTTTATTGGCGTGGAACTTCTTAAAAAATCTTGGGCTTGACGAACTCAAACTTAAAATTAATACGGTCGGTTGTCCTGCTTGCCGTCCCGTGTACCGTCAAAAACTGCAACATTATTTCGGCGATGTTCGCGATGAACTTTGCAACGATTGTAAATCGCGACTTGATAAAAATCCTCTGCGAATTTTGGATTGTAAAGTTGACGCGGGAAAAGATTTTATGGACGAGGCTCCGCGAATTGAAACTTGTTTGTGCGACGAGTGCAGGGAACATTTTGCGAAGGTTAAGGAACTTTTGACGGCGGCTAATGTCGACTTTACGGTTGACAATCGGCTTGTGCGCGGACTTGACTACTACACTAAGACGGCGTTTGAAATTCAATATACGCCATTGGGTTCGCAATCTGCATTGGCGGGCGGCGGACGTTATGACGGGCTTGTAGAAGAAATTGGCGGAAGTCCTACGCCGGGTATCGGATTTGCGGCAGGTATTGAGAGAATTTTAATTGCGCTTGAAAAACAAAATCTTGTTCCGTCCGCGCAGAAAAAACTTGACGCCTTTATTGTGACTGCGGGAAGTGCGGCTGAAGTTTGCGGCTTCCAACTTCTGAATAATTTGCGGCAAAAAAATATTGCGGCTACAATGGATTTTGCGGGACGCAGTATGAAAGCGCAGATGAAACAGGCGGCTAAGTCAGGTGCAAAATTCGCGCTGATAATCGGCGATGATGAAGTTGCCGACAAAACTGTTACCGTCAAAAATCTTGAGACTTCCGCGCAGGAAACAATTTCTGTTGACGAAGTTATTACGAAAATTTTTTCTTGAAAATGAAGTTATAAGCTCCATTGGTTGAGGGCGGGTGGAGAAATGTTTTCAGATACTTACAAATTGGCTGTTTCGCTGAATAATATGGCGGTTTTTGAATGGGACATTATCAACGATAAATTAGACTACGATGAAAAAATGACGCAGATAATTCAACACGAGTTGCCGCGAGAAAATCTTAAAAAACATTTGATGAAAGCGCGACTGGTTCATCCCGAAAATCGGATAGAATTTCAAAATCATATGAACCGTCTGCTGAATATGAAGACGCAACGTACCGCGCCTTTTCAAGATTATGAATTGGAATTTAAAGTTTATACGCGAAAAAGATACTTTGTTTGGGTAAAAATGCAATATCGTGCAGAATTTGTTGACGGTGTCGCCCAAAAAATTACTGGCTTTATACGAAACATTGACCACGTAAGAAAAAGAGAAGCGCAACTCAAAGAAGTTATGGAGCGCGACGCAATGACAGGGCTTTACAGCAAAACTCATACGCCTTATCTCGTCAATCAAGTTGTCGCCGACAACAGTAAAATGAACGCCATATTGGTTTTGGATTTAGACAATTTTAAATCCGTGAATGACAAGCTCGGACATTTAATTGGCGACGCCGTAATTATGGATATGGCAATGAATTTGCGGACGACCTTTCGCAAAACTGATATTCTCGGACATATCGGCGGCGATGAGTTTGTTGTGATGATGAACGACATTAAGTCGCCGGAAATAGTTGTCAAAAAGTGTTCGCAACTTCGCGATACTTTAAGAAAAGTTTATACGCACGAAGACGAAGAAGTTTCAGTTTCTGCAAGTATTGGAATTGCAATTTCTCCAGAGCACGGCTCGAATTACGATCTTTTATTTTCCCGCGCAGATGCCGCGTTGGCGGAAAGTAAACGGCAAGGCAAAGATACTGAAACAATTTATCGTGACGGTCTTGAAAATCCCGAGCATCAAACGGCGGACAATTCAGAATTACCTACCCAAAGTTTTCGTAAAATGCTTTTAAATCCAATGGAATATATTTTCCAAATGGTTTTCCACTCAAAAGATACTTCGCTTGCAGTACAACTTTTATTGCAGATTTTTGCAAAATATTTCAAGGTTCATAGAGCGTATGTAATTTGGCATATTGACGGGCATTATTGGCCCAAAATTTTGTTTGATTATGTGCGTGGAGATTTCAAGGGAACAGAATTGACTCATGATCCTATGCTTCGTTTACAAATAAGAAAGCGTTATCGCAACACAAAACTTGGCAGATTCAGTGAGTGTTCAGATACTTCAAAACTTATTGGCAGAGCGCAACAGGAATTTGAACGGCGGAATATTAAGTCTTACATTGAATGTGCAGTAATGGACGGAGAAAATTTTATTGGTTGTGTCGGCTTTGACGATTGCAAAAAAAGTCGTACTTGGTCGAAGGAGGAACATGAAGTTTTATTTGCATTTTCAGAAATAATGAGACGGTTTTTATTTGGGCAGATTTATTTTGAAATGAAAAAACGTAACGGCAGATGGATTTTGTAATTAAATGATTCTCTGGAACATTTGAAAATTTTTTGCGAAAATGGCAACTGATACCGTTTTTTAGAAGGTGTAGAATTTATGAATAGGCAGGAATTTTTAGATAAGCTTAGTGAATTATTAATGCGTTTCGGACAAATACGTTTTGCAATAGCTCTTCGCGACGGAATGATTTCGACGATGCCGTTTACAATAGGCGGCTCTATATTTCTGCTTATCGCAAATTTGCCAATATCAGGTTACGCTGAATTTATGTCCGGTCTTTTCGGCACACATTGGACTGATTCATTAAATGCGGTTGCAAATTCGACATTTGGCGCGTTGGCTTTAGTTGTTGTGGTGCGAATAACTTATCAATTTGTTTCTATGGAAGGCGGGGACGCTAGTGTTGCATCAGTTATTGCGCTTACAACTTTTCTAATTTTATTGCCGCCTGACATTACAACGGAAAGTGGAGATGTTGTCGGAGGAGTTGTTCCGCGCACTTGGATTGGTGCCAACGGTATGATTACCGCAATTTTGGTTTCATTTGTCGTAGCAAAGATTGTTTTATATTGCGACAAACATAATCTTGGAATAAAAATGCCGGATTCGATACCTGTTGAAATTGTTCGTTCTTTTACGGCGTTTACTCCTGCCGTAATTTGTTTTATTTTGTCGGCGATTATTTACGGCATTTGTCATCACGTGTTAGAAACAACTTTTCCAGAATTGATTTTTCATTTGATACAGGCACCGTTGCAAGGACTTTCCGATACAATGTTAGGCGGAATAGTTATAATAGGTTTGCAGAGCGTTTTATTTTGGGCAGGAATACATGGACCGAATGTCGTCGGAGGTGTAGTAAATCCGTTACTTTTAGCTAACACGTGGGAAAATCAGCAATTACTTGATATGGGACAACAACTTATGGGAAATCCTGCGGCGCACATAATGACTGCACAAATTCACGATGTTTTTACGAAAGCCGGAGGTTGCGGCTTGACAATGGGATTTTTAATTGCAAGCTACATTGTCGGGAAATCTGAACAGATGAAAACGGTTTCAAAAGTTGCGCTTGTACCGGGAATTTTTAACATCAACGAACCGATAATTTTTGGATTGCCGATAGTTTTTAATCCCTATATGATTGTGCCTTTCATACTTGCGCCGGTTTTGGCAATGATAATTACCTACATTTCAATTTCAATAGGATTTATGTCGCCTTTTGGCGGAATGCAAGTCCCTTGGACAACGCCGCCGATAATCGCAGGATTTTTGTTAAACGGCTGGCAAGGTGCGGTTGTACAAACGCTAACAATTATTGAATCAACTTTGGTTTACTTGCCTTTTGTGAAAATGCAGGATAAACTTCTTTGCGAAGAAGAAGCCGCGCAAAAAGGACTTGACGATGAATTTTAAAGGTTATAAGCATTTCTCTTTTGGCGCAAAAGAGAAACGCTAGCAAAGAGAAAACAGTCCGCAATCTTCGCATCACGCTCAGAGTGCGGACGGGGCGCACGTCCTTGTGCGCCTCTATTTTACCAACACAATATATTTTTGAAGGAGGAATTTTATTTTGAGTGAAACGCAGGAACAAATTTTTGAACGTGACGATAAAAATTATTTGCCCGTGTTCAATCGTTACAAAATTGTTTTGGACAAGGGCGAAGGCGCATACGTTTACGACATCAACGGAAAAAAATACGTTGACTTTCTCGCGGGAATTGCCGTAAATGTTTTGGGGCATAACTACCCGCCGCTTGTCGACGCAATTTGTAATCAGGCAAAAAAATTAATTCACGTGTCGAATCTTTACTACACGGAGCCGCAAGCCAACGCCGCCGCTAAACTTGTAAAACTTTCGGGACTTGACCGCGCATTTTTTGCAAATTCCGGCGCAGAAGCTAACGAAGGTGCTATCAAAATTGCCCGTAAGTTTGCTCATCAATTCGACGCGGAAAAATCTCAAATTATTTCGGCATGGGATAGTTTTCATGGGCGGACGCTTGCAACTCTTACGGCGACTGGGCAACCAAAATATCATAAAGGTTACGAGCCTTTACCTCAAGCCTTCGACTATGTGAAGTACAACGACATTGCAGACCTTGAATCAAAAATCAGCGACAAAACCTGCGCGGTAATGTTGGAAACAATTCAAGGCGAAGGCGGCGTTTATCCTCCGAAAGGCGATTATCTTAAAAAAGTTCGTGAACTTTGCGATAAGCACGGTACATTATTGATTCTTGATGAAATTCAATGCGGAATGGGACGCACGGGAAAATTTTTTGCTTACGAAAATTACGGCATTAAGCCCGACATTGTGACGTTGGCAAAAGGGCTTGCAGGCGGCGTACCGATTGGCGCGTTTATCGTCACTGAAAAAGTTGCACAATCTTTTCACGCGGGAGATCACGGCACGACTTTTGGCGGAAATCCTCTTGCCTGCGCGGCGGCTAATGTTGTACTTGATACGATACCGAATGAAAAATTTTTGGCTCACGTCGCTGAAGTTGGAAAATATTTCAAAGATAAATTGATTGAATTGCAAAAAAAATATTCCGCGCAGATTAGTGAAGTACGCGGCGAAGGTTTAATTTTGGGTTTGCAACTTTCCAATCCGAAGATGAAAGGCGTTGAGATTGTCAACGAGTGTATGAAACGCGGCGCGATTATCAACTGTACGGTCGGGACGGTTTTACGTTTTGTGCCGCCGCTTATTATTACTGCCGCGCAGGTTGACGAAGTTGTAAATATTTTAGACGAAGTTTTTGCTAATGCGTAATTAAAAAATTTAACCAATTCGGCAACTCCTCGATTCGATTATGTTTTTCTTTCAAAAGAGAAATGCTGTTTAAAAAAATAAAAAAAATTATATTAACGGAGGACTTGAAGATGTTTTTAAAAGGCAGAGATTTACTTTCAATTCACGATTTGGGCGTTGACGAAGTCGAAGAACTTTTAGACTTCGCGGCAGAATTGAAAACAATGTGCAAAATGGACGCAACGCCGCACCTTTTGAAAGGTAAAACGTTGGGAATGATTTTTGAAAAGTCATCGACTAGGACGCGCGTTTCCTTTGAAGTCGGAATGTTTCAGTTGGGCGGGTCAGCGTTATTTTTGTCTAACAGAGACTTGCAACTTGGACGCGGCGAGCCGATTAAAGATACTGCGCGGGTTTTGTCACGCTACCTTGATGGGATAATGATTCGGACATTCGGTCACGACAGACTTGTTGAGTTCGCTAAGTATGCCGATATTCCGATTATTAACGGGCTTAGCGATTTACTTCACCCGTGCCAAGTTTTAACGGACTTGTTGACGATTCGCGAATTTAAGGGTAAGCGGTTCAAAGATTTAAAAATGGCGTATGTCGGTGACGGAAATAATATGGCTAATTCTTATCTTTACGGCGCGGCAAAAGTTGGCATGGCATTGACGGTTGCAACTCCGCAAAATCATAAGCCTAACGATGAAGTTTTTAAAAATGCTCTTGCAGACGCTGAAAAAACCGGTGCGCAGTTGCAGTGGACGGAAGATCCAATCGCGGCGGTTAAAGACGCAGATGTAATTGCGACGGATACTTGGGCGAGTATGGGACAGGAAGCTGAACACGACGAACGTAAGAAAATTTTTGCGCCGTATCAAGTCAACGAGGAACTTTTGAGTCACGCGCATAAATCGGCAATAGTTATGCACTGTTTACCGGCTTATCGTGGCGAGGAAATTACCGACGAAGTTTTTGAGCGCAACGCTGATGTTATTTTTGAAGAGGCGGAAAATCGCTTGCATGTACAAAAGGCAATTATGGCGGCGACGATGCGCTAAAAAGTTTATTCAATTAATGGTTTAGAAATTTTTGCTTCAACCCCGAGAATTTTTTAAGCGACTTCCCGCAAATTAGGGCAAATTCAATCATTAGGTGAAAATTTATATCGTTGATTATATAGAAAAATAAAAATCCATTTCAAAAAGTTTATACCTCAAGTGGTTTTGGTGAAATTTTTCTGAATGAATTTTCATATTCAATCATTGGTTTAGAAATTTTTGCTTCAACCCCGAGAATTTCGGAGGCGACCTCCCGTAAATTAGGGCAAATTCAATCGTAAAGTGAATTTAGGGTTTTCGATAGTCGCGAAAAATTTTTGAAAAACTTCTCTGCAGATTGAGCGGGGAAGTTTTTTAATGCCATAAAAAAAGGGAATTTTAAAAACGTAGGGAATATATAGACGGCGGAGGTAAGACGTGGAGTATTGGCAGTTAAGCGAGCGCGTGCGACTTGTGCAAAATAATTTGGACATTTACGAAATTATTTCAAAGCACGTGGCTTTAAGGAAAGACGGCGAATTGTACTTTGGTCGATGTCCGTTTCACAAAGACGAAGGCGAATCGTTAGCGGTAAATCCGATTGAAGGAAAATTTTATTGCGTCGATTGTCACGCGGGCGGCAGTGCTTTAAACTTTGTTGCAAGAATTAAGAATATCAGCTTCATGGAGGCGTTTGAACTTCAGGCAAAAAATTTTAACTTGAAATTTGATTCGACGAAGATTGATTTTAATGCAGAAAGAATTGCACGCAGTAATAGAGAACTGACGGAAATTAACGATTATGCGCGGGATTTTTATCAAGAAATTTTGATGAATGCGGACGAGGGCGAACCTTGCAGGAAATATTTAGAATCACGTGGAATTAAAAAGAGAGAAATTGAAAAATTTCAACTGGGTTTTGCTCCGAATCACGTAAAAGACTTGATGACATTTTTGGACTGGTACGATTTTAAATTATATGAAATGGTACAATCGGGCTTAGTCGAAAGTACGGACGAAGGTTTTAACGATAAATTTCAAGATTGCATAACGATTCCAATTTTAAATCAATTCGGAAATACGGCTGCGTTAATCGGGCGAATTTACGATTTTGAGAAGAAAATTTTTTACGAGTCTGAAGGAATTACTTCCAAATACGTTTACCCTAAAGAAAGTCCTTTTTTCAATCGGCGTCAACTGATCTTCGGTCTTAAAGCGGCGCGTCGTGCTATCGTAAAGACAAACAGCGTTATAATTGTTGAAGATTGTCTTGACGCAGTTTATTTGTCGAGCGTGGGCGTTGAAAATGTTGTCGCTGTATTCGCTGACACTTTGACGATTGAGCAAGCCGAAATTTTAGCAGGATTAGCCAAGCGTATAATTTTCTGTTTAAAAACCGGTGACACCTTAGAGATTGAGGAAGAAGTTATTGTTTCTGTCGCACGACAAGACGGAAAAATTTTTGTTGCCGCGTTGCCTGAAAATATTTACGAATTTGTAAGCAAAAACGGTACAGAAATTTTCCTACAAAATCTTAATGACAGTTTGCCTTTCGACGATTACGAATTTTCTAAAAGGCTTGCCCCTGACGGTGAAGCCGCGCAGAAAATTGTTCCCGTCAATCAAATTTTTATCAAAAGTCCGGCTACTAAGAAAGCCGGCGAAGCGATTTTGAGAGTAGCTTGTCGCGAATCAGGCTTATTTAGATACGTGATGAATGTATTGCCTAAGGAAATTTTTTCAGATAGTCAGCAGGCACTGATTGAATATTTGATGATTTGTTTGGATGAAAATTCACGCCCCAACAAGGAAGGTGCGGCGATTTTTTTTGAAGGCGATGTTGACGAAAAAATTTTGAGTATGTTGGAAAATACTCAAAGTCCAACTGATTATGAAAGAATAGCCTTTGAAGACGGGTTAGACTTTCTTGCAAAAAAAATTTGGAGCGTCGACTATTCGCACATAAAAATTGATGCTATGATTGAAAAAAATTTCGGCAACAAAAATTTAAAAAAATTAACTGACTTTAGTAATCAGAATAAAAAATAAGAATCCGGCAGGTGTGATGAAAATTTTTATCCCACCGTTAAATATATAATCCAAAATTCATAAGGAGGTGCAGACGTTACCGTCTTTTGAATAAGAGTTTGAAAGTAAGTAACGGGCTTCGTATGTCGAACGAAAATAAAAAAATCGAATCGAGCGAATCCGGCACGAGTAGCAACTCTCAACATATAGTTGCAATGCTATACGAAAAAGCCATGAAGAATGGCGGGAAGTTGTATCAGAGCGATCTTGTAGAGGCTACAAGCGGGCTGGATGCAGATATTGAAAAATCCGTTGATGAATTTGACAGCGTTTACGGAGAGCTGATAAGCAGAAAAATTGAGATTGTAGACGATGAAAGTTTTGATGATCGCAGTCTTGATGCGTCAATAGATCAAAGTATTGATGATGTAACCGGCGATCACTTTTCAAGACAGGAAAATACTTTCAGCACAAAGATTGGCGCGGACGACGGCATAGCAGAAATTATCGGGCAAGGAATTATTCCCAATACTTTAAACGCTGATGATTCTGCCGAAGTTCATACGCCAATAATAAGACCCCTTGAAATTGAAACAGGAATCGTCGACGGCGGTGTTGATGATCCCGTAAGAATGTATCTTAAAGAAATCGGGCGCGTACCTTTGTTGACAGCACAACAGGAAGTTGAACTTGCAAAGCTTATGGAAAATCGCGACAAAGATTTAGAATCAGCATTGCAAGCGCAAAGGGATTTAGCGGAAGCAAATTTACGCCTTGTAGTCAGCATTGCAAAAAGATACATTGGACGCGGAATGTTATTCCTCGACTTGATTCAAGAAGGCAATCTCGGATTGATTAAAGCCGTAGAAAAATTTGACTACAAGAAAGGCTACAAGTTCAGCACTTATGCAACGTGGTGGATACGGCAGGCAATAACGCGAGCAATCGCAGACCAAGCGCGTACAATTCGCATACCAGTTCATATGGTTGAAACAATCAATAAATTAATCAGAGTGCAAAGGCAACTTCTGCAAAAACACGGCAGGGAACCTACTCCCGATGAAATCGCCAAAGAGATGGACACAACTGTTGACCGCGTATTGGAAATAATGAAAATCGCGCAAGAGCCTGTATCTTTGGAAACGCCTATTGGCGAAGAGGAAGATTCACATTTAGGCGACTTCATAGAAGATCGTGACGCGCAAGCACCTGCGGACGCGGCGGCAGATGTTCTTTTAAGGGAACAGCTTACTGAAGTGTTAGGGACTTTGACGGATCGCGAAAAGCAAGTTTTAATGTTGCGTTTCGGTTTGGAGGACGGAAAAGCCCGTACCCTTGAAGAGGTCGGCAAAAATTTTAAAGTAACTCGTGAACGTATAAGGCAGATTGAAGCTAAGGCACTGCGGAAACTTCGTCACCCCAGCCGCAGTAAAAAGCTTAAGGATTTTTTAGAATAAGAAAACTTTTGCAATTCTTTTCAGCAACGAAAAGGGTTGCAAATTTTTTTTGCTTTTATTCAAATAAAAATTTTTTTATTGCGCAACAAAATAATTTTTGTGCTATAATATGCGGCGTTGCATAGGAGGAAGGTCGTTTGAAAGTTGCCGCGATGATTTATAAACGTCAACCGCTAAGATATGTGGGAATGTTGATTGGCTGTCTTATTGCCGCGTGTTCGATAAATCTTTTTGTCGTGCCGAGTCATCTTTTAACCGGCGGCGTAACAGGCATTGCGATTATCATTTACTATTTGGCGGAATTGCCTATTGGTATTCAATCTTTTTTGTACAACATACCGCTGTTGATTGCGTCCTATAAATTGTTGGGAAAAAATTATACCATTGACGTAATTATTGGAACGGTTTTATTTTCTGTCTGCATTGACGCTACAAGATTTTTGAATGCCTACGCGCCGCTTGGAGATGAAACTATGTTAGCGGCGATTTACGGCGGTGTATTTATCGGCACAGGTTACGGAATCGTTTTTCGTATGAATGGCAGTACCGGCGGCTTTGATATACTTGGCGCGATTTTCAAAAAGTTTTACTCAATGAATATCGGCTCGGTAATTTTTGCTTTTAACTGTTTAATTGTTGCAGCCGCAGGAGTTTTATTCGGCATTAAACTCGCAATGTTCACAATGATTTATATGTTTGTCGTCGGGCAATTCACGGATAAAGTTATTGCAGGATTGAATCAAAGTAAGGCGGTTTTAATTATCTCTGAAAAGTCGCGTGAGATTGCCAACGCTATTATGAATGACGTTGGGCGCGGCGTAACTTTTTTGCACGGCGAAGGAGCTTTCAGCGGTGAAGAACGAGAAATTGTTATGGTAGTCGTCCGCTTGACTCAACTTGGCAAATTAAAAATCATTACGCAAGCGATTGACAGAAATGCTTTTATGATTGTAATGTCGGCAGGTGAAGTTATGGGGCGCGGCTTTACTCGTCCGTCAAATACTATGAAAATTCCTGACGCCGATAAACTTTCGCCTGATGTTGAGGAAAAAATTCAAAAGGCATTGCATGAAAATTAATTCTTAATTCTACATTCTTAATTAAAAAGGAGTGATTTTTCAAAATGGAAATTGTATATCTGCTTAACAGCGGATTTATGATTAAAGACGAAGATATTTTGATACTTTTCGACGATTACGACGATCCCGAAAAAATTGTCGACAAGGTTGTTGCAAAGAAAGATTTTAAGAATTTGTATATTTTGGTAAGCCACGCGCACTTTGACCATTTTGGTACGCACATTAGAGCTTATGCGCCGCAAACTTCGCGCTATCTTTTCAGTAACGACATTAAGCACACTAAGCGCGTTAAAATGTTTCCTGCGGAGCGCATAACTTTCCTTAAGAAATATAGCAGTTGGGAAGGCGAAGGCTTGAAGGTTACGACGTATGATTCTACGGATGTTGGAGTATCTTTTCTTGTGGAGACGACGTCGGGTAAGAAAATTTTTCATGCGGGCGATTTTAACTGGTGGCATTGGGAAAACGATACGCCGGAACAAAAAACTTTAGCGGAAAAAACTTTTAAAAAGCAACTTAAAAAGTTTCAAAATCTTGAAGTAGATGTAGCATTTTTTCCTGTTGACGGAAGGCTTGAGGAATCGCAGGAAAAGGGAATTATTGAATTTGTTAAGCAAGTTGACGTAAAAAATTTGGTTGCAATGCACCGCGTCGGTTATCCCGCGTGGATACCGTCATTGAATTTCCGGGACAACGTCTCCAATGCCAATATTAATATTTGGTCGCCGATTGTTCCGGGCGATAAAAGAATTTTGGAAGATTTTTAGAAAGGAAAATTTATAATGGCACAAAAAACTACAGTATTGACACAGGACGGCTACGACAAGCTTGTTGAGAAATTGAATTATTTGAAGAGCGTTAAACGTCTTGAAGTTGCTGACAGATTGAAGGTTGCAATTTCTCTTGGTGACCTTAGCGAAAATTCCGAGTACGACGACGCTAAAAACGAACAAGGACGCCTTGAAGCGGAAATTCGCGAACTTGAAGCAAAACTTAATAACAGCGATATTATTCGCGGTGTTTCCATTGGCGATACGGTTTCTATTGGCAGTAAGGTTAAGATTCGCGAAGTTGAATCGGGCGAAGAAGATACCTATATGATTGTCGGTTCGACGGAGACTGATCCCGATAACGGAAAAATTTCTAACGAATCGCCTATTGGTGCCGCGCTTATTGGACATTCGGCAGGAGCAATCGTGCAAGTTCACGCGCCGATTGGTGTAGTTGAATATGAGCTTGTAGAAATTCTGCGCAACTAAGGAGGGAAAATTTTTTAATGGCTAAGGAAACAGATATTCAACCTATTGACGAAAATGAATTGATAAAAGTTCGTCATGAAAAAATGAAGGCGTTTATTGACAAAGGTGTTGCGCCTTTCGGTCATCGTTACGACGTGACGCACCATGCGGCGGATATTCGTAAAGAATTTGGCGACATTGAAGGCGAAGAGGACGCGGGCGAAGTTAAAATTGCAGGGCGTCTTATGGCGATTCGCGGACACGGTAAGGCAAGTTTCGCAACAGTTTCTGACAGAACGGGAAATATTCAGATTTATTTTAAGCTTGACGTACTCGGCGATGAAAAATATAGTCAGTTTAAACTTTTGGACATTGGCGACATTATCGGGCTTGAAGGAAAAGTTTTTAAGACGAAGCGCGGCGAATTGACTGTACGCGTTGAAAATTTTGATTTATTGTCAAAATCTCTGCGTCCGTTGCCTGAAAAATTTCACGGCTTGAAAGACCTTGAAACGCGCTATCGTCAACGTTACCTTGACTTGATTGTAAATCCTGAAGTCCGCGAAACATTTTTGAAACGTACGGAAATTATCAAGTCGATTCGCAAATATCTTGACGACAGAAATTTTATTGAAGTTGAGACGCCAATTTTATCGACGATAGCAGGCGGCGCGGCGGCAAGACCTTTTGTCACTCACCACAACACGCTTGACGCTGATTTATATTTACGCATTGCGACTGAACTTAATCTTAAGCGGTTGATTGTCGGCGGCTTTGAACGCGTTTACGAAATTGGAAGGATTTTCCGCAATGAAGGTATGGATACGCGACACAATCCTGAATTTACCAGCGTTGAAATTTATCAAGCTTACGGCGATTATCGCGACTTAATTGAAATTACTGAAGGAATAATCTGCGCGGCGGCAGAAAAAATTTTTGGCACGACGAAAATTACTTGTCAAGGCGTAGAATTGGAATTGAAAAATCCTCCGCGAATCAGTATGAATGACGCCGTTAAAAATAAAACCGGCAAAGATTTTATGTCTTGTCAAACTGTCGAAGAGGCACGCAGGTTAGCTGATGAAATTGGCGTTAAATATGAGGAGCGTTTTGGCATTGGCGGAATTTTGAACGCGGCATTTGAAGCAAAAGTTGAAGATGATTTGATACAGCCGATTTTTATAACACATCATCCTACGGAAATTTCTCCGCTTGCAAAACGTAATCCTGAAGACCCGCGCATTACTGACAGATTTGAATTTTTTGTGTTGGGACAGGAACTTGCCAACGGCTTTACTGAATTGAATGACCCGATTGACCAAAAATTTAGGTTTGAAGAACAACTTAAAGCGCGTGAAGCCGGCGACGATGAAGCGCATGTTATGGACACAGATTTTATACGTGCCCTTGAATACGGTTTACCGCCGACGGGCGGACTTGGTATTGGCGTTGACCGTCTTGTAATGTTGTTGACTGATTCTCCGTCGATTCGTGACGTTTTACTTTTCCCGACAATGAAGGTTATTGCGGAATAGTTTGAAATTATGGCTAAAAATATTTTAATAACAGGTGCTGCCGGATTTATCGGTGCCAATTTAGCGTTGAGAATAATTTCTACCGGCAATTTTGAAAATGTAATCGGCATTGATAATATGAACGATTATTATGATGTCTCATTGAAAAATTACCGCTTAAATCAGATTGAGTCAACGGCTAAAAAATTTCCTGATGTCAAATGGAAGTTTGAGATTGGCGATATTTCGGATAAAATTTTTGTCGATAAAATATTTGTTGAAAATCAACCGAATATTGTAGTAAATCTTGCCGCACAAGCCGGAGTTCGTTACAGCATAGAAAATCCCGACGCGTATATTGCGAGCAACATTAATGGCTTTTTTAACGTCCTTGAAGCTTGCCGACACAGTTACTTTCAATATTCCGGTATAAATCATTTGGTTTATGCCAGTTCAAGTTCGGTTTATGGCGGCAACAAAAAAATTCCTTTTTCAACGTCAGATCGTGTCGATAATCCCGTTAGTCTTTACGCTGCAACGAAAAAATCCAATGAACTTTTCGCGCACTGTTACAGCAACCTTTATAACATTCCCGCGACGGGATTAAGATTTTTTACGGTTTACGGTCCTGCCGGTCGTCCTGATATGGCGTACTTCAAATTTACTAATCAGTTGCTTAACGGTGAGGACATAAAGATTTTTAATTACGGAAAATGTGAACGAGATTTTACGTACATTGACGACATTGTAGAGGGAATTTTAAGAGTTATAGGTAAGCCACCTGCGATTGAAAAGGACTCGGACGGCTTACCACTTGCACCACACAAAATTTATAACATAGGCAACAATCAGCCAGTAAAACTTTTAGATTTCGTGAACATTTTGCAACAGGAACTGATTCGCGCAAAAATTTTACCGCAAGATTATGATTTTGAAAGCCATAAAAAATTTGTACCGATGCAAGCGGGCGATGTCCCAATCACATATGCTGACACCGGCGATTTGGAAAGAGATTTTAATTTTCGACCACAAACTCCTTTACGTTCAGGTTTACGAAAATTTGCTGAATGGTACAAAAAATTTTACTTTAAAGGAAAGTGAGCGCGTATGGAAAATTACAAAGACGCGCCGTGAAAGCCCCCTGCTTTAGCTGTGGGGATGAAACGGCGCAGTTTGTATAGTATTTAAATTAAACGCTTGTGTTATGTTAATCGTTGTTATATAATACTTTTATGGACTATAAATCCAATAACAATGTT